>NZ_JABSSM010000002.1 GCF_013214165.1 Shewanella sp.
TAATTTCAATCGTTTAAAACGATGAAAAAACAAGCTTACTTGTTGCCCTGACTGCGTTTCAGCTTGGTTTAACAAGACTGGGTTGCCGTGTCAGTGGATGCGCATTATAGGGATGTCAGCCCAGAGCACAAGGGCTATTTAGATAAAAACTGATATATTTTATAAGTTGGTGCTTAAGCACAACCTATGCACTAGTTACCCCCAGACTTACCCACAAACCTTAGGTTTTTGCTTATTTATCACTCATTAAGCTGATAAATAGCTAAACTGGGTCTTGATGGATAATCACTTCTGCGTCATCAAAGGATGCTCTTATTCTCGCTTCAGTCTTGTCGGCTATCGCATGTGCCTCTCTTAGGCTAAGAGAACCATCCAGTTCTAAATGACATTGAATGAATGTGGTCTTGCCGGATTCTCGGGTTCTTAAATCATGGATGCCTTTAACTTGTGGGTCTTGTTGGGCCAACTCAATTATCTTTAACCTAGTGTCATCATCCAACTCTCTATCGAGTAGAGACTGAATTGAGCGATACCCTAAGCCCAAAGCTTGTTGCCCTATGAAGATTGCAATAAGGATTGCAAACAAGCCGTCAGCCCACCACCAACCATATTGTGAGAGAACAAGCGCCACTAATACTGCTGCATTCAGGAATAGATCTGATTTATAGTGAAGTGCGTCGGCCTCAATAATAGTGCTAGATGTAGCGGCTAACGCTTTTTTCTGCAGAATAACTAAAGCAAAGGTTAAGATAATAGCCACTATAGATACCAGGACGCCCAACATGGCATGATGAACGGGTGTCGGGTTAATTAGTCGGTCCCCACCATGAAAAAGCAGTAAGAAGGCAGAACCCAAAATAAATGCAGACTGGGCTAATGCAGCTAACGGCTCTGCTTTACCATGGCCATATCTATGATCTTGGTCTGCAGGGACTATGGCGTATCGAATTGCGATGAAGTTAACTATGGATGCGAGCGCATCGGCAAATGAATCAGTCAATGACGCTAGCATGCTAGCAGATCCTGAGTACATCCAGGCTGCCATCTTGATAATGATAAGGGTCAAAGCTGTAGCCACTGCTGCGCGGCTAGCTAGCTTGACCCAAAAATCGTACTGGGAAGTTTGGTTCATGAGATCATATTTCTACTATATATAGCTATTAACTTTCTTGTTAAGAAATAGCAAGCAGGGGAAGCCTATGACCTCAAGTGTATATCAATACACCTTTAAAAACTGATGACTAGTGCCAACCTTTACGTTCGCCTTTTCGTGCATGGCTTTTTTCAAAGCTATCTTTGAACGCTTCTTGTTGCTCAGGCGTCAGCAGCTTATATATCTTATTCTGAACTTTCATCATCTCTAGCTTCGTATATTTAGCCCTGTCTTGTCTCACTTGCATCAGCTCTTGTGCTTTAGTCTCATCGAAGTTATCGGCTGTTATCAAGCTTAAGAACTCGGCCTTCTTGGCTGTACGCTCTTCCTTGGTCGGACGATTCTGTTTCATTGCCGTCTTTTGCTCTTTTATAAGCAACTTAATTTCTGACTTCTGCTCCTCGGTCAAATCTAGACCTTTGAACATTTGACGCATACCACCATGGTGAGCCATGCGCTCGCCCTTCATATGATGCTGACAGTCATTTTTTCCATCTTCCGCGTATACAGCAGACGTAATAAGCACCGTGCTTGCGACAATAGCGAGTAAACCTGCTTTAAGTGTATTTGTTTTCATATCACTGACCTCTATCTGTGGGTGAGTTATTTCACGTCATTCAACACCATCTAGTTTAGCCTTCTCAATGTAAGCCAGGGTTTGTCCAAGGTAAATCACTGTAAATTTACTGAGCTATTATATTTCAATCCCGACTTCAATCGGCCTCTACAGCAATCTTTACGTAGACTTACATTGATAAACTGTAATTGACATCTAAAAAGGTATACTCGTCTTGTTAGCATATAGATTTAAGGTAAGGACACATATGAACCATCTATTAC
This sequence comes from Shewanella sp., assembly GCF_013214165.1. Lineage (GTDB taxonomy): Bacteria > Pseudomonadota > Gammaproteobacteria > Enterobacterales > Shewanellaceae > Shewanella. The sequence goes on from NZ_JABSSM010000002.1 coordinate 1,994, forward strand.
TGATAGACGATGACTTAGGCTTGTCGGACTTATTAGCACAACTTCTGGAGTTGGAAGGCTTCCAGCTAACACTCGCCCATGATGGACAATCGGGTCTAGAGCTGGCTCTGGATAAAGATTACGACCTGATCCTTCTCGATGTCATGCTGCCAAAGCTAAATGGTTTCGAGGTGTTGAAATCTCTCCGAGCTAACAAACAGACACCAGTGCTAATGCTCACCGCTCGTGGTGACGAGATTGATAGAGTTGTCGGACTCGAGATCGGAGCCGACGACTATTTACCTAAACCTTTCAACGATCGAGAGCTAGTCGCACGTATTAAGGCCATTATTCGTCGTAGTCATATTTTACCCCACGATAAACAAGCCAGTGTTTATGAATATGGCGATATCACGCTAGACCCGAGCCGTCAGGAAGTCTATTGCCAGGAACAGCTACTGATACTTACCGGAACTGAGTTTGGTTTGTTATTTGAGATGATACAAAATGCAGGCGACTTGATAAGCAAAGAGACCCTGAGTGAAAAAGTGCTTAATAAGAAGCTTATGCCATTTGACCGAAGCTTAGATATGCATCTATCTAATCTACGCAAGAAGCTACCGCAACGTATGGATGCTAGACCCAGAGTCAAGACCATTCGCGGCAAAGGCTACATTTGGTTACCCTAATGCCAGTGAGTAAACTTCCAAACCGCATATTTATTAAATTGTTACTCGGCTTTTGGCTCTGTAGCTCATTGATCATAGCCATTGTGGGCCTGCTACCTCTATTGCAGCAAAACCATGACAGAGCACCGCTTCCTCCTCATCTCGCAAAGATGCTAGCCAAGGTTGCCGAACGGGTCAGTATACGTTTGGAAGACGATCCCCAAGCGATTCATCACAGTCGATTCAAACGCCTTACTCACATCAGAGATAGAAACGACAAGCCTGTTCGTTTTTATATTGTCGATCATCAGGGCAGAGTCATTAACTCACACAAGGTCTCCCGAGGCCTGCGTCACTTCATGCTGATGGTAGACGAGGCCGAACGCCCCATGACACATCAATTTAAGAGTGAATTAATTTTTGGCCCCTATGAATTTAATGCGGCAGGGGAACAGTACTCAATTTATGGAAGACTAGCCGATCATCATCCACGACCTTGGTTTTTCTTCTTCGCAGAAAATAAATTACTGACATTAAGCTTAGCCATCATGCTCTCCGGCCTCTTATGTGGTCTGCTCGCCTGGCACCTGGGAAAACCGCTGCGTACATTGAGATTAAGCGCCGATGCACTGGCGGCCGGAGATTTAACCAGCCGTGTCGATAAGGCGACCACAAAGCGTAAAGATGAAATTGGTCAACTCGCTCATGCCTTCAATAGTATGGCCGACTCGATCGAGAACATGGTTCATAGCCAGCAAAGGTTAATCAGCGATATTTCTCATGAGCTAAGAACGCCTCTGACCCGGCTTCAATTAGCCTTGGCTCTCGCTCGAAAGAAGGGTCAGCAATCAGCCGAAACTGAACGTATCGGTTATGAAGCAGAGCAATTAGAGTTGATGATTGCAGAACTGCTTGAACTGTCGAAAGTAAAACTCAACGCCCACGAGAGTAAGCTAAACCTAGGTTTAGCTGAAACCTTGGGACAGGTTCTGGATGATGCAGAGTTCGAAGCCGAGCAACAAGGTAAATCGCTATCCATCAATATCGATGAAGCAATAACCCTGCCTCTCTATCCTAGACCTTTGTCTCGCGCCATCGAAAACTTGTTACGCAACGCCATCCGATACGCTAATACTCATGTAGAGATTAGCGCATCAGAGTCCATTGACAGCATCACCATTGAGATTATCGATGATGGGCCCGGCATCGAAAATGAACAAGATCTTAAGGCCATATTTAAGCCTTTCTATCGTCCTCAATCGGCACGCGAACGTGAATCTGGAGGCTGGGGGCTAGGTTTGGCTATCGCCGCAGCCGCGGTAACCGCACATAAGGGGTCTATCGTGGCAACCAATGTCGTCTCGCGGGGACTCAATGTGACCCTAGTATTGCCCACCATGACCGAGGATCTAACCCAACAAAATACCAGCGCTGAATGATCTCATTTGATACGTCTATACGCAGAGAATACAAAGCCCCGTGAATACGGGGCTTTGTGTAAAAATCACCTACCGATTAGTTCACTTTATACGTTATAGTGCCAGTATGTTGAACCCCTTCCTTGGTCGTATAATTGTAATCGAAGGTAGCACTGTTTGCCTGACTCTCTGTATCATCGGCAAGATAGAGGGATGTGTTATTTGAATATCGATATCCAGACGCTAAACGGGTTCCAGTTACAGGGTGAATATTATTGTTGCTAATAGTTTCATTTGAGGCCAATTTCAAATATATGCCTTATTGCCAGCATATAATTTGCCGTCAACCACCACTTTTATCTCGTCATCATATTCAGTACTGACGCCATCTGCAGTATAAGAAACCAAGCTGAGAGTGAGCTCATTTAAATTGTTAATGGAAAGCGGGAAATACAATTTCGCATAGCTGTTATCCAACACGAGATCATTGATATTAAATTTAGCATTATTAACATAGAAAGTGTTTGAGTCGTCGTTGTAAACGTCTTCCTCATCACCCGCTATCACATTGACTAAGTTACCGATCCGATACTGATACTCGCCATCAACCAGCTCACCTACGGGAGACGCCGTCAACTTAGTGCCGTTAAGTGTCAGCACTACCTCTGAGGTGATCATTGCTGATGTAAGTCGTTCCTGGGCTTATCCCCTCATCATGCTGCGCATTACCGAGGATCACCCTCACGACACCAGTCACTAGAATCTCAGCAGATCTAGGGGTGAACTTGGCATCTTGTATGACTTGCACACATAACATGGCGGTTAAACCTGCTGTGCCTATCCGTTTTTAGCGAAGAAATTTATACGGTATTCATACTGACGTCGAGCCAGATATGCTTGCCATTGAGCTTGACTCAAATGTGCCCTATCAGTTTGCCTCGAGGCCATGAGTTCTCGACTTAGTGCATCGAATCCCTGCCTATAGGTCTGTACCTCTATGGCCTGATGGGTCACTTGTTCTTGCCTGAGCAGGAGAGATGCTTGTTGCACTGGGAGCAGGTACTTATCTGCCAGAGCCTGGGTCAAAAACGCTCTGTCATAGGCCGAATAAGCGTCTGGGATCAGGGCCGAGGCATGCTCATACTTAGCCAGATCTGACTCGAGGGAGAAACGAGCCAGATCATCATGCTGCTGCCTTAATAACTCCTGGTATGCGTCGATGAAGCCTGCGGCATCTTCCAGCTCACTTAATTGCCTACTTTTGAGGCTGAATTGGTATAGTGCATATTCATCCGCAAACAGCAGCTCTGCATCGTCGCCCCACACTTGCCGATCGATATACTTAACCTGGGCAATTTTTTGCTCCAAGGAGGCATTCTGAGACACAAGCTCCAGCCCCAATAGCTCCTCTCTGGCCAGCCCATTGTGTATAAAATGCTCCAGCAGTGCATAACGTTCTGGGCTCAGCTGTCGCTTCTGCTCGAGCAAGTCTTGCTCACAGCTAGCCCCCGCCTCACAATCCTGCCAAAACAGGGCTAACAGAGTGACAAGTTTTCTGCCAGAACCTTGCTCAATTGCCCTGCTAGCAAGCTTTTCCAACTGCAGTCCGCTCGCTGACATGATAGCCTGATCCGTGCCGCCCTTAAAAACTTGCGCTGGCGTCGAGCTTAATCTTGTCTCTATTACGGCTGTGGTTAATATGTCACCAGCACGATCATGTATCTGCCTAGCCTTCTCTGGGACAATCAGATAAATCCCGCCGCCCCCCAAAGCGGCGATGAGTAAGATGCCAATATATTTAGTATTAAACATATTCGGTTAGCCTGCTAATACAAGACAGTGGCCACAGGAAAATGATCCGACAGATCCCCATGCTGCCACAATCGGGGATCTGTGGTTCTGGGCACCAATACCCGATTGGTATTATTGGGCATGGTCAAATATTCATTACTGACCACGATATAATCCAAATATTCGACATTTTCGCCACCCGAAGCCGGCGCCCTGGCAAACGCATTGACTCTTGGGTCGAAGGTCGACTCTGTATATCCGCCATAATGAGGCGCCGATGCATCCAGGTTGGCTAGCATATTGGCGTAATCATCCTCAAACTTACGCTTGTTGACGTTAAAGTCACCACCATAGATAACCATTTCACTGCTCGGAATATTCATCGAAGCGGCGAACTCGCGTATCTGCCTGAACTGACGTTGACGATAATCACGGGCCGTATCGGTATCAAACGAGGCGGTATGAGTGGCGAACAGGTGATAGGCCTTGCCTCCCTTGATCACTTCGGCATAATTGACTCCCTTGTCGGCAAAGCAGTCTGTGCCAGTACAATCAGGGAACACATACTGGCCCTGATTAACAATCGGGAAGCGACTGACTAAGATCACCCCGCCATCATAGATATTAGCCCCGGGCTTATTGAGCATCTCAGTCTGGTAGGGATATTCGCTTGCCAACTGACGTAAGAAGTCTCCCCGTCCCGATGCAAACACCTCTTGTAGCATCAAGACATCATAGCCTCGCATATACTCGGGTAATATGGCTAAGCGCTCTTGGATATGAGAAGCAATGACTGGTAAGGCCCAGATGTTATAGGTCATCACCTTGAGCACTGCTTCATTGTCGTCCCTCTGTTCATCTGTTTTTTCCGGTGTGAGGGCGTAATAGATGTCATCGTACCTTGCAGTGCTGTCAGCCTTGAATGACAGCTCTAAGGCACCCGAATGTGGGCCTTGGACCTGATACCGATAAATATCGCGGTCGTCCTGCCATTGCAGATCAACATCATCGGCGCTGGCACCATGTTTCATGGTCGAATTATACCAGTGGCCCTCGACTCGCTGATGCAAGGAAACTGACTCACCCAGCTGATTAGTGAGTCGGGTCTCGAAATTGTACTCTTGCCCCGACTTAACTCCTTCCCAGCGATTAAAACTCAGGATGACCTTAGTCTCCCAAGGACCTAAGCTATCCGCATGTTGTTGCCATTCACTCCCCTGTTCGAGGGTATCCGAGCCGGTATGGATAACTTCCACAGTAATTATCTGATCAGAATTATTGATAACATAAATGTCACTGTCGGCAAGGGCTGGTAGCGCCCATGAAACGGATATGCCGAGGGCCAAAATGGATTTTGCTAATGGGTTCATATCATTTCCTTCGATTAGAATGCCTTAAATCAAATCCTCCTGAAACAAGCTGGTATCACCTCACTCTATCTGCGAGAGCTTGATGCAGAGATCTCGATTTTTGCTTCACTATTTCGCCATAAGATCATGACGGAATAATGACACCAAGATGAAACCTCGTACATTTTCGAGGATTTGTCACCTAGCCATAGGTGTTACACAAATGTAAAACATGAATACCTTATATAAGTGCGCGAAGCAAGACTTAACGTATATATATGTCGGTTAACCTTAAGATACAGAGATCTTAAAGCGCGGCTCTGCTATCTCAGGAGAAATTCAATAAGATATTAAGTTACTTAGTCAAAATGAAAAGCAAACTAACGATACTAAATATGGACTCAGTATTGGACAGAAATCAGGGCTTAGGTATACCCTAGCGAGAGAGAAACGGGCTAGCGATCACCCGCTGTGGATATTTTTTCTGGTCGGCTTTATGTCATAATCACACTTCATTATTATTTAGGCAGATCAGCATGTTTCATATCGCACTCTATGAGCCCGAAATCGCTCCCAATACAGGTAACATCATACGTCTGTGCGCCAACAATGGTTGCCAGCTGCATTTAATTGAACCTTTAGGATTCGATCTCGAAGAGAAGAAGCTACGCCGTGCGGGATTAGATTATGCCGATCTCACCTGCGTCACCCGCTATAAAGATTATGCAAGCTTCTTGGTGGCAATGGCAGGAAGGCGCATCATGGCATGCACGACTAAAGGGAGCCGCCCTCATAACGAACTCAATTTCGAGAAGGGTGATGTACTCTTGTTTGGGCCGGAAACTCGCGGACTTCCAATGGAGATCATCGAATCTTTGCCAACGAGCCAGAGACTCAAGATCCCCATGGCGGGAATGAGCAGAAGCCTGAACCTTTCCAATGCCGTCGCCATCATCAGCTATGAAGCCTGGCGCCAGATAGGCTTCGAAGGGGCGTTATAATTCTGGTTACAAACTAGCGGGTTCTAGCTAGTATAAAGCCTGATCACCCGCTTAATGCCAGGAAATAGGCATCATCTCTATGCCGCGATAGAAGGAATAACGTTCGGTGTCATCATCCAGATATTGAACGTTTTGCAACCAGATCCAGCCATTATCCTCAAGCTCAAACCGAAATAGGCATAAATACGCAAAAGAGTATCGCTAATAAAGCGATACTCTTTGTCAAACAGCTCGATAGCATTTTTCGAGGCAACTCGATGTCGCTCCCTATAAAGCTTATTAGACTAACTGGCTATCCTCCGAAGCCAACGGCTTTGATGTCTATGCGGATAACTTCGCCATACTCGGCCGCAATAGGCGCTATTTTCTCGGCATTACCTATGATGACAAACTGCAGATCCTGCTGCGGGAAGTAGCTGCTGACCAATCTCTGCGTCTCGGCCAACGTTAAGCCGTCCACTTTAGCTTGAAAATCATTGATGAAGCCGTCATCGAAACCATAGAGGTACATATCGGATAGCAAGCCTGCAAGCTGGCCGCTGGTTTCAAACTTAGGCGGAAACTGCCCCTTGACATAGGCCTTAGCAGAATCCAGTGTCGGCTGATCTATGCCCGTGTCCCACAGTCTGGCATAGGTTTTTAGTGCCAGATCGATAGTCTCCTTGGTCGTAGAAGTCTTAGTAAAAGTACTAATTCTAAATACACCGCCCTGAGAGTAAGTAATAAATCCAGAGCGAGCACCATAAGTCAGTCCGGCATTAACCCTCAACTCATCGTTGAGCCAAGAGGTAAAACGGCCACCTAAGATAGTATTGACCACTTTCAAACCCACATAATCTGGGTTATCCCGTGAAATGCCCTTACCGCCAATCAGAAAGGTCGTTTCTATGGCATCACTCTTATCGACTAATAAGACGTTCGCAGACGCAAGTTCAGGCTGCTGCGCCTTCAGCTTGAGCGTCACGACTTGCTCGCCATTCTGCCACTGACCGAACAGCTGACTGAGTTCGGCTTTCATCTGTTCAGTATCGAAGTCACCAACCACACTGATGGCCGTGTTCCTAGGCTGGTAATAGCGCTTATGAAATGCTCTCAGCTGTGAAATATTGAGCTCGGCTAAAGACTCGCTAGTGCCAGAGGTAGCATTGCCGTATGGGTGTGCTCCGAAAACAAGTTTATCGAAATAGCGGCCGATCACCGAGCGAGGGCTCTCTTTAGCCTGAGCGAGTCCGGCAATCTCACGTTGACGCAATTTATCGAATTCGTCTGCATCAAAGTTTGGTGATAAAAGCAGACTCTTGATGAGAGGCAAGATCGTATCGCTATCTTTAGCCATAAAGTCGGCACCGATATAGCTGCCCTCTTTACCCGCATCGGCATAGATAGAGGCACCAAGGAAGTCTACCATCTGCTCTATCTCGGCCTTAGATTTGCCGGCGGCCCCCAGTAACAGGCTTTGAGCCGTCATTGCAGCCACACCAGAAGTGGTATCATTTACCGAACCAGCCCGCACCACAGCACTGACGGTCACTAAGGGCACTTCTCTCTGAGGCATCAGATATATAGTCAGGCCATTATCTAGGACCAGGTGTTCATAGGCTGGCATGCTGAAACTGCCGGTATCGACGCTGGTACTGGTCTGAGTTGAAGCACAGGCCGAAAGGGCTAATACACTGCCCAGAGCGATAGCTATTAACAGCTTATTTGAACGCTTAGTGAGATGAGTTAACGTATTCATTCATCTGTCTCCTCTGTTGCAGCCAGCACGGCGACACTACGGTTTGCACGACCTAGATAAGTTTGTGCCACACGCTGAAGATCTGCAGGTGTAACCTTGTTGTAGGCTTCTGGCGCGTTAAACAGCTTCTCGAAACTACCAAAATACAGCTCGTAGGTACCGACCGTATTGGCCTTACCATTGATAGTCTCCATGGATCGATAGAAATCCATCAACTTGATGTTTTTGACCTTCTCCAACTCCTTCTCGGTCACACCTTCACGGGCAATGCGATTAATCTCGCTAATCATGCCTTTCTCAAGTTCGACGGCAGTGATCCCTGGGTTAGCGACCCCCATGACATAGAAGAGGTTTGGATCGATTGTCATCGGTAAGTAAGTTTCAACTTCGATGGCAACTTGTTTCTCCACCAAGGATTGATACAGGCGCGAGCTATTGCCCTCACTGAGCACTGAAGACAGCAGATCCAGCGCATAGTAGTCTTCATGTGACGTCGAAGGCACATGGTAGGCAAGCATCACATTAGGCGTGCTTACCGAGGCCTTTTGTATGTAAGTTCTACGCTCACCTTTTTGCAGTGGCTCAACGGTTTTCACCTCTCTTGGAGACGCCTGGGCCGGAATAGGAGCGAAATATTTATTGGCTAACGCTTTTACTTGGTTAAACTTCACATCTCCAGCAATGACGACCACAGCATTGTTCGGCGCATAATAAGTCTTGTGGTACTGCACCAAGTCGTCCAAGGTCCAGGCGCTAATGTCTGACTCATGACCAATCACAGACCAGCTGTATGGATGTGCCCTAAATGCAATGCCTTTTAGCTCTTCTTGCAGAGTACGCCAGTTTGAATTTTCCAAACCTGTTGTACGCTCAGAGGCCACAACACCACGCTCGCTCTCCACCATTTTGGCATCGATATCCAGATGGCCGATACGATCGGCTTCCAGATCGAAGATGGTCTCTAATGCATTGGCAGGAAACCAATCCGTGTAGACAGTTAGGTTTTCAGTGGTGTAAGCGTTGTTAGCGCCACCGGCAGCTTCCATAGTACGGTCAAACATCTTAGGGCCATACTTCTTAGCACCATTAAACATCATATGCTCGAAGAAATGAGAAATGCCTGTGATACCTGGCACCTCATTACGAGACCCTACCTTCCAAAATAGATACATGTTGGCATTTGGAATCGATGAATCTTCCAATACCATAATTTTCATGCCGTTATCCAGAGTAAAACTCTTAATATCTTCGGCTTGGGTCGCTTGCACTGTGGTTGAGACCAAGGTCCCTAACATCAGTAGCCCCCCTAAAATTTTGCGAATCATTTTCGCTCCCTTATCTTATGTTTAATCGTACAGTTCGACTCTCAGATGCATCCCATAAAGCCAGTTATTCATCCCGACTCGATAGGAATGACACGCTAGGTCAAACATATAATGCTAAAACTCGTTAAAATTCAACTGTGCTCGAGTAAATAAATAGAAACAAATTGTAAATGACATATTACAGAAAATAACAATGGCCCGAATCTTATCTAAGTGATGTCACCGCTAGCTGAGTCAAGGCTTCCACACCTACTAACAAGAGCACTCTCATCGACATAGAAACGAGGAGAATGATTACTGGGTGCAATGTTAAAATCTGCCTCTGCTGGCGCGGTCACATCGACCTGTCGACTTATGATGGTTTGTACGCCATTGATGATCTGCGCTGCTGCCACAATAGGGTCGACACCATTCCAAGGACAAGAGGTGATTATTCGAATCCTCAAGAGTGAGACGGAATTTGTTGTACAAAAAGTGATTCTTAATCAGCGGCTACAGTGAGGCTTAGCACAAGTTCTGAGACTTTCATCAAACCATTTAAATAGGCTTAGGTATTTTACGCTCTTTTGACGCCGCTTCCCTCGCCTCTCTAAGGTATTTTTCCTCGCGAGACTCGCGCTCAATAAATTGCTTTTCCGCCTTAATTCTCTGCTCGGCTTCCCAATCATTAGGCTGCATTTTTTTGTATATTTTTGTCTCGCGCACTTGTGTTTCTCCCGCTGCATCCCTAGCTTTTTGTAACTGTTCGATCTCCAGTTCTCGGGACTGTTCACGCGCCGCATCGGCTTTTTGAGACAAACTTTGAGTGTCTGATGCAATGGAGATGGTTGAGAAAAATAAACAAGCCGCTCCAAGCACACAGGCTTTCTGACTAAGGTTGCCACTATTATTAAATATCATTCACCCCTCCTGGAGAGCATATAAATAAGGCATATCGGTACCATCATATTGCTGAATATAAGCTTGATGGCTTTCATGCCAAAACGCAAAAAAATTCAACCTTAGATCGCGGCTTGGCAAACAGATAGCCCTGTTGAAAGCGAGTTCCTCTAGCGACTAATGCCTCGGATTGAGCGCTAGTTTCGACTCCCTCTGCAATAATCTGCATCCCTAAGCTCTTAGCCATTTGAATGTAAGCGTCTAATACCTGAGTTCTATCGGGGGAGACTGTCAAGGTATCGACGAACAACTTATCGATCTTCAGCACATCTATGCTCAACTCTTGCAGATATGATGCACCACAGTAACCGGTACCCGCATCATCTAATTCGATACAGACACCTAACGCCTGCATTTTCTCGACATTCATTCTGGCTTGGCGCAGGTTTTTAAGGGGAAGTCTTTCGGTTATCTCTATCGCAAGCTGTCTGGCTTTATCCAACGTACCAAGGCTTCTGCTCCGACTACATAACCAGTTATAGCATCGATAATAGGTTGATAATATGCGCTTAACTCGCCTTTTTTTACGGCTTTTTGTAACTGGAAGCCCAAAGAGTTATGTAGGGCTTTGACCAAGTTAAAAATATAATACTATTAGAGTTTCTATCTCTGTGAAATCAAGATATTGCCCACAACAGAGCAATAGGTCCAAGACGCCGAGTCTTTATGCCGAATAAGAAATAAACCGGCCCCTAAATGATCAAAAAAAACGCCTCTAGCCTCTCTTGAGCTTGACTGTCACAGCCAGTGAATTTAACTTGATTGAGTTTTTCTAAACTTTTTCCCGCCACCGCTAGTTTATGCCCGATATAATTGAGCAGCTGCTCAGAATCGGAGCTCACTTCATTAGAAACTTGCCAGCTTGCATAAAGGTCGGATGTAGCGCTTGCGTACACTCGCAGGCATAGAGTTAAGACGTTGATCCACCATGGCGCTTAATGCACGGGTCAAGGGCACCACACTCAGTTTGGGCTCTATGGCTTGGAGCACCATGGCCGCCGCCTCCAACGTCGAGAGGCTATCGCTGCGACTCGCCTTACGAATGGTGTAATTCGATCCAGACTGCAGATCCAGATGCAAGCCAGGATATTGGAGTAACCAGGGATTAAGCTGCAATAACTTATAGGCCTTCCTCCAAGTGCCATCGAGCAACAACAAGATCACCTCATCATCAAACTGCTCCTCCTCAGCATCCTTACTCTTATCGGAGGGGTAAACGAGATAGACAGGCTTAGTACTGGCATCGAGATATTCGCGCAGCGACGAAAAATCATCTGGCCGCTCACCCACTAAGACTCGCGTCTCTGGGATAACCAGAGATAACAAGCGCACGCTATTCTTGGCATGACCCACTTCACTTGGATCTTGCAACACAATCAACTCAGTCGAGACATGCATCGGCTCGATACTCTCGCAGAGACAAGCCTTCAGGGGATAATGGCATTTAAGGCAGATAGGGCGGGCCACAGGGCTCTCTTAATCGTAATCAAAACTGTCCCATAGTTTAACCTACTCCTGATACAAACTGTATCACGCAATATACTCACAGGCCCAAAGAGAGAAATATGTTACCAATCAATACCACACAGACCCAAAGAAGAATGTGTTACCGATCAACACCAGACAAAAGCATTTACATTTACGCATCGCCTGGCATACATTCCCGCCACAAGGAAGCAGCATATTGATTTATATGGACATTAACAACACACCAATTTTCTATGAATTTATTATGCCTACCTTGCTTGAACACCACCCAAACAAGGAAGAAGAAGAATGAAAAAGAGTATCCTATCTCTTGCTGTACTTTTAGGGCTTGTAAGCACATCTGTAAATGCCGCTGAAAATCTAGATTCAAGCAATACTTTTCAACATGAAGCAAACGTAACTCTAGGCACTCACACCGACGAGCTAGATAATGGGCTTTGGAGTCTGGATTACCGTTTCTACTTTAGTCCAGTTGATACCGACAATAGTCCCTACGCGCTCAATGGCTTTCTTGCGCAGAAATCCAATATCGGTGCTCAATATGCTCAAATGAGCATGTTCACAGATACTGTTTCTTATAGTATCGATGGGACCTATGTACTCGATTCAAACTGGTTTATCGGCGTGAACTACAAGCTATTAGATATGGACTACGGGAATAGCAGTTTATTTGCTCAGGAAAATGAAGCTTCTGAATATGGATTACGTTTAGGCTACTACTTCAATGAAACTTCTGAAGTTTCATTCACCTACCAGTCAAGTTCTATGTCGGGTGAGAGCTCTTACACTTGGTTAGATGACACCCATAAATCGAGTTCAGATTCCGACAGCAAAATCTACTCGGCTCAAGTACATAGTTTTGTGCCACTAGCTTCATTTTCAGGCCTAGATCTNCTGGCAAGCTGGCGCTATATCGATACTAGCAATAAACATAACATTAGCGCCATAGATGGGGAGTTCATCAGAGAAATCCAAAATAACTCAACAGTTGACACTAGCATAGTCACTTTAGCTGCCGATTGGTACATCACAAAATCATGGTCTGTTGGCGCGGGTTATATATGGAGACAATACGATATGGAGGGTGAATCCATCTTTCCTGATGAGGCTTATAAGTTCAGTGACGACGACACTAATAGCTCCTATTCTGTTTCAACTTCATACTGGTGGCAGATATCTCAAAGCTTTGCAGCCAAATTCAGCGCAGCTAAACAATTTGGCGTAGATGGTGACAACGAGCCCGATGGCTTCTTAGTCGGTGCCACTATCAATGGCCGCTTTTAACACTAATTAATTCAATACCATCCTTGGTATCCGGGGATAACTACTTCCCTGTACAAATCCCCTCATATACCATCCATGGTATCCGGGGATAACTACTTCCCTGTACAAAAAAGCCCGCCGACTGTGGTTAACAGCTGGCAGGCAAAGGGTGTTACTCGATATAAACTTCCAGACGCTAGGTATCAAGTCCTAAGCCTTAGCTAGGTCCTAGATTCTTGGACCTAAGAACGTCTCCTAGTTCGCATGCTGCTCCTGATGCCAATGATCTAAACGCGGCATGGCCAGCATGGCTAATAACATGATGGTAAAGCCTCCCATCACCAGCGCAACCGCATAGGGCGCCGTCAGATCCGTTTGTTGCACGAGTCCGGCCAACACCGAAGCGCCACTCATCTGAATAAACCCGAGCATGGCCGCTGCGGTTCCGGCTCGCTCGCCGAATGCCGACAGAGCCATGCTAGTGGCGGGGCCTAGAAGTAGCGCAAAACCTATACAAAGCAACATCATAGGTAGCATAAAACTCAATGCCGCCGCCAAACCTGCCTGTGGTCCCCAGGTTTGAACCAGCAGCTGGGACACGGCCGATAACAGCATTATGTTCAGTGCTAAGATGACGGTGGGACGATTACCTAACTTATTAATCACCATAGGCGCCATAAAGCAGGCAGCGATATTGACCACGGCATTGAGACCAAATAGACCACTAAAGGTCAGCTCAGACATGCCTAAATGTTCGATTAACCAAACCGGCGCATAGGACACATAGGTCAAGATCACCGCCATTCCAGCCATGCAACATAATGCATAGAACATGAAGTGAGGCTCACTGAGTACGGGTTTATAACGTGACCAACGGTAAAGAGGGCCTGTGGTAACGGTATTTTTAGGCCGGGTTTCCGGTAAACGATACCCGACGACTAACATCATCACTATGGCGTAGAGTGTCATAAAGATGAAGGTCGAGCGCCAACCAAACTGCAACGCCAGCAAACCACCCAGAGTCGGTGCCAATGCAGGTATCACACAGATGACCCCATTAAGGTAACTATAATATCGCGCGCTTTCCTTAGGGCTAAAGCAATCACGTACCGCACTAAAGACGACAATTGATGTCGAACAAGCCGCTAGGCCCTGAAGCACTCTGGCCAACTGCAGCCAATGAAACTCCATGGCCATGGCAGCAAATAAGCTGCTAACTCCATAGAGTAAAACACCGAAGATGGCGATTGGGCGACGTCCATAACGATCGGCTAATGGACCAATGAGAATTTGCCCCACTCCCATGGCGAATAGAAACAGCACTAAGGTCGATTGAATTTCACTGGATGAAACAGAAAACTCGGCAGCCATAGTCGGCATTGACGGCAGATAAATATCTATGGCTAATGGACTCAACACCACCAAAGACATGAGTATGGGTAACAGATTTCGACGCATTATTTTTCTCATGAGGGAACATTTTTCTATGGCTAAATTTTAGCTCAGTGATGTTATGAACAGAAATGGTATAATTTCAGAACTGAATTTCCTTTAAGGAATAACTAATGCATCTGGATAATCTGGCGCGCATCGATCTCAACCTGCTGGTCATATTGCAGGTACTGCTGGAAGAACAAAGTGTCACCCGGGCAGCCAGTCGTTTGCACTTGAGTCAATCGGCGCTGAGTAAGAGTCTTAATCGCCTACGCGATACTCTGGGGGATCCCTTGTTTCATCGTACCGCCCACGGATTAAAGCCTACGGCCCATGCCATGCAGTTGGGGCTGAAGTTACCCGATATTCTTCAGGGACTCTACCAACTGACACAAGCTCCAAGTTTCACTCCCGCCAGCAGCAACCGTCAGTTCTCTTTCGCCATGGTTGAGAGTGCCTATGAAACCTTATTGCCATATTTTATCGGCCCATTGCTCAATAATGCGCCAAATCTGAAGCTAGATACCTATGTTTGGATGGAGCAATCCATGCAGGCCCTACAGAAGGGACAGATCGATTTCGGCATATCTGGCAGAGACCTGAATCCACAATCAGATTTTCAAATAGGCAGGCTTCCCGACGGCATAGCCTACAAGACCCTGTTTACCGATAAGCAGATCTGTTTGGTTAGAGAAAACCATCCAATACTTACTGCCGTAAAAACAGGCCAATGGAATATACAAATCTATCTGGAAATGTCACATGTACAGGTACGCTGTGAAGGCAATGAGTGGTGGGCTCTGGACTATCATCTGGCAAACTTAGGCCATAGACGCAAACTTAGCACTACGGTACCGGACTTTTATGGCGCGGCCAGTGTGTGCGCGCATAGCGATCTGATATTCACCTTGCCATCTAGTTTTGCCCGCCACGCCGGAAAACTGTATCCATTGGTCGAGCTGCCACTGCCATTCGAATTTATTCCATTGGCCTATGTGCTGCTGTGGAATTCGCGTAATAACGAGGAGCCCGGCCATAAATGGATCAGAGAAACCATATGTAAGAGTGTCGCCGAGGCTTTCGATCATGAGACTTTTGATAACACCAAGATGAAATAACGAAAATAACAATAATCAATCCACTATTCAGCTTAGATTAATCAAAGCTGGTTTATCATTGTGATTCTTGAGGTGTTATACCATCTGTTACATATTCACAGCCAGATTAACTGAATTTAACGTGATCTTAGCTTATTAAATGTGCAGACTAGACACAGTTAATTTTTGGAGTTCTTATGATCTACAGTCAGTTTCAGCAATCACCTTTCCCGGCAAGATTCTCCGGAGCCAAAGGCTGGGTAGCATTTGCTATCGGTATTGCAGTCATCACCTTAGCGCTTATAGCTCTGCCATTCCTGCTATTGTTCGGTGCTATTAGCTTTATCTTGTTAAGCCTATTTGGTCGTCTATTTCTTAAGAGGCAGCTGGCTAAGTTTAAACAGCAGCAAGCCCGGGGAGCGTATACAGATAGCCAGCAACAAGGCCATTTCTCTACCGCTAGCGAACAGCAGAGCCAGCCAATATTTACCGATGATGCCTTTGCTGATAAGCGTCATCAAGCTAAGTCACACCAAGGACGTACCTACGAGCACGACCCAAGCTAGCAGGCGTCACCTTGCAGACGCGACAGCAGAAGCTCTGCTCAGACCTTAAATTGTGAAGCTGTCAGAGGCCGCTTTAACAGCGCCTCGAAACGCTTCCAATGCTCTTGTTTTCTCGTCTCGCCATCTTTTTCTACCCATCGAGCTACGCTCTCCTCTCCATGATTATAATTAATCACATAGGCTCGATTAGCGAGATAGAACTTCACCCTTTGCTTAGCTCTTGAACGAGTATATAGACCATATTTGATCAATAGTTTTTGTGCATCCTCTTCCATTATATGGCCATCGGTCAACTGCTCACAGACCAAATTATCCAAATAGGCTAGCTTCTTATAACACGCCAAAACTTTGTGGTATTTCTCAATATCCCCCTCGATACCCGCCAGTGGCATCAAGGTATCTCGTTCGAAATCGATCACCTCTTGCTTAGACATGATCAGGCTGAGGCCATAATTAGCACTGCCTTCAGCAAGGAAAGAGATGGGGCTGTAGAGAGGATAAACTGCATATTCGATCCACTGCTCGGTTCTGACCAGGTCCCTCTCCTGCAACAGGTTGAATACATGGTGACCCGGATAGCCTTCATGACTGGCAAGCTCCAGGCACCGATCAATATAGAGAGGCAGATCTTGGTTAAGCTGAATGAGACTCTTATAGTTACCTTGATACCAGTTATAGGCGGTCCAGATCTTGTCGGTGACAAACTCGATACTGAAACTTTCAGCATGGGGCAGTTCAATATGGGCCCCGGTGAGCGCCCTAGCTTTATCTACTGCTGCCTCGAATACCGTAGGGATCTTACTCTGAGGCACAATAAATTGTACTCTAAACAGCTCGAATCGCTCGGCTAACTCTCCTTCACCCGGTAACAGCTTATCTATCTCATCTTGTATGGACTCGAATGAACACAGGCCAAATTTCTGCGACTGCGTATCGTATAAACCTTCAGATTCAACATCGAAGCTACCTCTATTCCCTTGGAGATGGCTCAGGTAGTAAACCACAGAGGATACCTGTTTATTTAAGAAGCCATGCCTGGAGATGAGTTTAGCGTCGACACTGGATAGATTACGTTCATTCAGATACTTGAGTTGCGTCTTTGCCATTTTATGCAGCCCTGAAAGGGGGAGTTTTTTACACTCCAGCCGCCAGATCTCGGGGCCATAGAAGGCGTCGACATAGAAGGGATCATGTAAACCGATAGCGAGTACCAACTTGACATAAGACTCGGCAATGTCATTGAGCTCTCGGTTAAATTCTTGGTCTTCCCTGTGTTGTCTTTCATCTGCACGTGTGAGCAATTAATTATCCTCTCAGCCTGAATAACATAAATGTAACACATTGCATATTGTATGCAACTTTCAAATAGACAGAATTTCCGTTTCAACGAGTTAAATAATAGAACAAGGGGCTTGATAAGATGGGCTTATGCTTAGTTGGTATAGCTAGGTATTAATCAGATGGGCTTATGCTTAATTGTTATAGCCAGATGCCTATTGGTATAGTCAGGTATTAATCAGATAGCAGTTCTTTCGCTCTCTCTAGTGCGGCTAACTCTTCGGTGTTAGTCGCAACAAAGAGTACATTCTCAACCTGTTGCAGCAGTGAGTTCCATAATGGTGCTATGACCGCGAGTTCCTCGCTATTTGCCCGTTCTTTGGCTAATTTGAGCAGAGCCGCAGAGCCTACTACATCAATTTTATTGAGCATGCCATCGGCTAAGGCTATGCTGAGTTCAATCATGGCGGGTACGCTATGACCGTACTTAATCACTTCTCTAAGATAAGACTCGGCCAACGCCAGCTCAGCACTCGTAGAGCCATCATCATTGAGCATGGCCTGGGCACGAGAGAACATGGCATCGAGCTGCCCTTGCTCTGCCGCCTCCTTCATCCAATGGTCACTGGCCACAGGATCGATTTCTGTACCTTCCCCTTTTGCCAGCATCAAGGCGAGATGATATTGAGCGTGGGGGAAACCAGCCTTAGCGGCTTGTGAAATAAAGTGATTTGCCTGGAGAAGATCACCTTGCTGATAAAACAACACACCTAAATTCGCCATCGCCTCCGATTGCTCCAGCTCGGCTGCAGCTTGCAGATGCTCTTGGGCTTTATCGAGATCGATAGCGACAGTTTCACTGCCTACCAGATAGAAGTAACCCAACAAGGCCATGGCATTAACAACACCAGCTTGGGCAGACAAAGCAATAGCTCTCTCCCCAGCAACGACGTCGGCTTCACCGTTATAACCGTGAATTAAGGCGACGCCATGCTCATGCATAGCATTCATATTCCGATCGGCAGCCAAAGAAAACCAATACTGGGCCTTGGCTAACGTATCACTGGAAAGGTTTGATTGAGCGGACTCTACATCGCTGCTCGCCTCTAATGCCAGCTCTTGTTCTTGCTGCATAAGCGCACGAGTCTTGAGTGACATCCCTACAAGATATTGGGCTTCGGCTTCTCCTTGCATCACGGCTCTATAACAGAGATCCCGCCCCACCAGTAAATCGAATGGCTCAAACTTATACCTAGGCAGTGACTTACCTGTTACTTGCTTAAACAAGGATTCGATGAGTTTTAATAATTTCTCTATCGATTTTTCACTGAGCTGCTGCAATTGCTCGGCAGTCAGGTGGTATTTTTCCGGATGGGCTCCACGATTACCGTCCCCCCGTAAACGATGCAGGGCCCTGGTAATACGTACATCGATGACGCGCTTACTGTTAAGGGTCTCTATTCTGTCGTATAGATTTGGCCCCGTGAACGAGACCCCTCTGGACTCAGCCAGCAGATCCGTTAATTTATGGGTAAGACTACGAAGCAGCAGCAATGCCTGGGTAGGCACATCTTTAACATAGCTCTTAGCTATGCCGTAATCATGACCTAATTCGGCAGAAAATTGAGTAACCAATTCGACATCAGTAAGCACAACAGATACTCCGTATTTCCCATTCCTAAGCGCTTAGCGCTAGAATTCCCTATGGTTTAAACTTCTTCATCTACCTTTTTAGGGCGTGAAACCATGTACAAACGGAAAAGTGCCACATTGATAAATAAGCCGATAAACGCAATAAACACTTCGACGATCAGCTGAACTGGGAAACCTAATGATTGAACCAGAGCAGAAATTGAACCTCCTACGAGAGACAGAGGAATGTACAACATGAGCACCATCAGGGTCTTGAATGCTATCGGACTAGTGAATTTAAAACTTGCCTTAATCGCTTCGAATGGGGTTAACCGCTCGACGACAACCATAAAGTTCACATAGGCGAGTCTGGCAAAGATATAGATACTCATGGTGAGGCCGATTAGCCATAAAGGACCGAAGGCCGCAAAAATCATCACCGGGGCAAGAATCGCTAAGCCTGAAAATACACCGGCGAGTAGCAGGCCAGGAACGAAGTTCAAACTGGTCTTCAATATCAGCGCAGTACTGGCTTCATGGCCTTGTGAGCGGATCTCTAAGAAGAGAGTCAAGGCTGCTATCAATAAAGAAAACACCAATAATAGGGCCATCATGGCCGCCATGTGCGAGGCACCAAACTCAGGGTTCTCTAAATCGGCACCTCTGATCTCCATGCCCAGCCACAATTGAATACCAACCTGAATAAATAAAATAGGCACAGTCAATGCGGCTAACTGACTAATATGATTACGAAAGAAGTTAAAGGCTTCTGTTAATATCGCAGACAATGACATGGGTGTTTCCAATAGATAATTAAAAAAGCAGAATAAGGCAGCTAGGATACCGAAATTTGATAGTTATTGCACCGATGAAATACCATAATACGGAGCTGAAACCGTAAAATAGATGCAACAAGATTGTTAAAAAAGATAGAATGGTTGTAACAATCGAATTAAGTAACCATTGGAAGAAAAATGAAACTATTAACCGTGATCGGCCTGCTACTCGCTAGCACAACACTCAGCGCCCCAGCTATGGCAGGCTGGTTCGATGACCTCTTTTCAGCAGAAAAAGCTAAGCCCCAAGTCACTCAAACCCAGAATAACGATCTTGTGGGAAGTATCATGTCTCAGCTAGGACTGAATCAGTCTCAGGCAGAAGGCGGCTTAGGCAGCCTACTTTCCTTTGCAAAATCCACACTCGGTGGTGATGACTTTGACTCTATTGCCAATGCTATTCCTGATATAGACAGCCTATTATCTGCGGCTCCAGCCCTAGATAACGAATCTGGTATGTCAGGTTTACTGGCAAAGGCGGGTGATCTGGGCAGCTCGCTTCAAGGCGGCGCTCAAGTTTTTGACGCCTTCGAAAAGCTTGGGATCCCTAAAGAACTCGCAGCCCCTATGGTCGAAATCGTTAAAGGCTACCTAGATAGCAATGCCGGAGAGGGTACGACAGATATGCTAATGCAAGGCCTAGGAGCCATTCTTTAAGCCTGCTCCTTAAGGACAGAAAAGATAGATGAAATAAGATTCATTATTGTATCTGGTTTGCGAGTGAACTCTTTTTTTATCTCTTACTCTAACCCGTTAAGCTGAACTCATTTCAAATCGACAGGATCTCTCATGTTAGCCAAATTAAAACAATTTTTAACGTCACACTCTCAAGCCGTCACACCGGAAGAGAAATCCCGTCAATTACAGTTAGCCGCGGTGAGCTTACTGCTCGAAGTCGTCTTTGCCGATGAAACCTTGAGTGAAGAAGAGGCAAAACTCCTGCCACAGCTGATGACCAAGGCCCTATCTTTGACACCAGCAGAAGCTGAAGAGCTGATCGATGAGGCCAAGAAGATACAAGGCGACTCGATTTCTCTCTATGAGTTTACCAAGGAGATAAATGAGCAGTGCGACATCAAGCAAAAACAGAAGTTGATACTGGCCATGTGGAAACTAGCCTATGCCGACGGTCAACTGTGCCAATACGAAGATCAGATAATTCGCAGGACTGCTGACCTGCTCTACCTTAAACACAGCGAACTCATAAAGATGCGCAATTTAGCGGTGGACAGTTAGGCTCAAGCTTCTGGCCTGCAACATAAGTGAAGACGATGACTAACGCCATGGCGAGTAATACGGCAGCTAGTGCCCTGCCAACGCCCAATCGTTCCCTTGAACTGATCCATCTATCCTGCCCTTATCCTGCTATAGCAAGCCGACAGCCATTGAATCTTGAACTCACCAAGGCAACCAGCAAAACCTTGGTATAAGGCCAATATTATTATGCTGCTAAATTTAGCCTAAATACCTTTCACACTCCCATAGCTATGGGAATCTTCTCCATTAGTATAAACTTAACTCCCGATACAACCCCTGGTATTTAATCAATGCAACTGAGCCATCTAGCGTCAATATGGGGGTCATGTTTGCCAGGCTATTCCTGAGAACGTCACCTGCCGGGGCATCACAGGAAATATGGACCTCTTGGTCTATGTTCAGGCTGCTTCGATGAAACGTCTCCATGAGATCAGACAGTATATCGATGCCCAGACCGATATCAGCAGCATAAAAAACCAGTTGCTCATGAGTGAATGGATCGATAACCGGAGTTAATAATTTGAGTGCCTAGTGTACTGATACAAGGCAAAGTAATCCTTAAACTATGTGGTTTCACTTAGAAATCTCCCTTACTTCACGCTAGACTAGCGATATCAATTTTATGGTAACTATCTATGCAGATCGAAAAGACAGCCGAACTTAACTTGTTATGGGGCACGCTTATTTTAGAGGAGCTTGCGCGACTGGGCGTGCAACATGTGTGCATGGCGCCGGGCTCGCGTTCTACGCCTTTGACCTTGGCCGCCGCTAAACAGAAAAAGTTGCAACAACATCTGCATTTTGACGAGCGTGGTCTGGGATTTATGGCGCTAGGTTTAGCCAAAGCGAGTCGAGCCCCCGTCGCTATCATCACCACATCGGGTACGGCTGTCGCTAATCTTTACCCAGCGATAATTGAAGCCTGGTTGACCCATGTCCCTCTCATCGTTCTGTCCGGGGATAGGCCCCCAGAACTACTCGACTGCGGCGCCAACCAAGCCATAGCACAACCGGCGATTTTTTCTCAATACGCTAAACAGGTAAACCTGCCCACACCTGGCCTCGCTATTCGACCCGAATCCCTGCTGGCTACATTAGATGAAGCCATCAGTAATCGGACTCAACCTGTACACATCAACTGCATGTATCGAGAACCCTTGTACCCTGCGACCATGAGTGCCAACTTCACCGAATATCTGAGCACCTTAGGCTCCTGGCAACATACCAGTCAGCCCTATGTTCAATATGGCAAGGCAAAACTGCAGAGCATACCGACTCAGGACTCACTGGCACGCTTCGTTCATGGCAAGGGAGTGATCATTGCCGGAACCTTGTCTCCCAAGGAGTCCCCGGAGGCCTTGATCTTGTTATCACAAAAGCTTGGCTGGCCGTTACTCACAGATGCTCAATCTCAGCTCAGACAGCACCCAGGTGTTATCGGCAATATAGACCAACTGCTGCATCAGCCTAAGGCCAGAGCCATCCTGCAACAGGCCGAACGCGTCCTAGTCTTCGGTGGTCGTCTCATATCAAAGCGATTAATCAGTTATCTTGCCGAACAAAAATGGAAGTGTTACTGGCAAGTGCTGCCGACACAGATGAAGCTAGATCCCAGCCATAGCAGCAAACAAGTTTGGCTGTGTGAGTTGCAAACATTTGCCTCACTAGCCTGGCCTAGATCTTCACAGGTCAATTGGGCTCTGCAGCTGACTCGAGTCAATGACAATCTGGAAAACCTGTTCCAACATCAGATAGACAATGGTGAATTCGGCGAGGCCATGGTGGTTCGTACTATCGCCAGATCGCAGCAAGCATCACAGCAAGTATTTATTGGCAACAGCTTACCCGTGCGCCTCTATGATATGTTTGCCCCTATGACCCCAGAGTACGGCTCCACTTACACTAACCGTGGTGCATCGGGCATAGATGGGCTATTAGCGACGGCTTGTGGTATTGCCAAGCATAGCAAGACAGCAACCACCTTAATCATTGGCGATATATCCCAGCTACACGATCTTAACTCCCTTGCCATCGCACGCACCATGAAAACACCTTTTGTCGTGGTGATCTTAAACAACGATGGCGGCAACATCTTTAACTTATTACCCGTCCCTGACGAGAAGTTAAGAAACGATTATTATCGCCTCTCCCACGGGCTGGAGTTTGGTTATGCTGCCGCCATGTTTGGCATCGCCTACAACCAGGTGGATGATATAGAGGGCTTCAATGCGGCCTATCTGGATGCCATTGAATTCGATGGTCCCTCTGTTATCGAAGTGACTGTGGCACAACAGCAAGCCAGCGAACAGATAACTAAAATCGCTTGCTGGGTAAAGCAGAACTAATGTTAGCCTTAACGAGCCATGGTAATAAGGGTAATCCACCTCTGCTCATGATCCATGGTTTCCTGGGGAGTAGAGTCGACTGGGCACCTCTGCTACCTGAGCTGAGCAAACATTTTTATTGTATCTGCATCGACTTGCCTGGACACGGAGACAGCCCGGTATTGTCACTCGACACACCCGGCTTATATCAGGTGGCCAAGGCTGTTCATCAATCGATTTCGGCTCTGCACATAGATAAATACCATCTACTGGGCTACTCACTCGGCGGGCGTATCTGCTTGCATATCGCTCGGCTATACAGAGATCGGATCCTTAGCCTACATATCGAGTCCGCTCACCCGGGACTTATCGGCACCAGCGATAGAAAGGCCAGGCTCAGCAAGGATAAAATGTGGCACGCCAGACTCGCCAGCCTGAGTTTGACAGACTTCCTCAATGCCTGGTACCAGCAGGGGGTGTTTTCCGAGCTCTCTGTGGTAGCACGGCAAGCCTTGGTCAAGAAGCGCAGTAAAAATAGTGCTCAGGCGCTGCAGTCGATCTACCTGGCGACATCACTCGCCGTTCAAGAAGATCTGATTGAGTTACCCAAGCAGATTTCAGCTCCCTGTCATTACTATGTCGGCAAGGATGACAGTAAATTTTTGGCCCTGGCGCTGCGCTGGCAGAGTCAGTCAAGATTAACAGTGCATCAATTCGAGCGGGCCGGGCACAATGCTCACCTGGCTGCTGCGGATAAATTTTGTCAGCAATTGATATTACAACTCATAGAGACCCCGCAATGATCATCTCCACGGCTCAGCTATATTCTTACCAGATCCCCTTGGATAAACAGCTTCCTGTCGGCAAACAGCGTATCGAACTGCGTAGCGGACTGGTTCTCAGGCTTCAAGTGACAGAGAACTCAGCAGCCGAAAGCACATCTGACTCACGCACCGAATTGGTCGAAATAAGCCCTTTGTCGGGTCTCGATATCGATAACCGCCCCTTAATGGCTTTCAGCCAGGAAAGCTTGCAAGAGGTCAGCCAACAACTGGAAGAGCGACTCGAGTCGCTCATAGGTAAACCGCTAATCCAGCTGTTAGATCTCGCCGAAGAGACGCAATACCCATCACTCGCGTTCGGCTTGAGCCTGCTCTATGCCAAGCTTATCGGCCAGCTCGATGACACAAAAATGTCGCTTCAGGAGACTAGAGTCGTTCCGCTTATCTATCGTGGCCAAGATGAGCCAGTTAGCAGCTTGCACGCACGAGTGCGCGCCCTACCTAGGGACACACATTCAGTTAAGATAAAAGTCGCCCAGATCTCACTGGAAGAAGAGATCCAACTCGTGCATCAGGTGCTCGCCATAAGACCCGATCTAAAACTCAGACTCGATGCCAACCGAGGCTTCAGCTTAGAGCAGGCCATCGAGTTTGCCGCCTGCCTGCCTATAGACGCTGTCGAGTACATAGAAGAGCCTTGCATCGACCATAACGACAACCCAAACTTCTATCGAGCCATAGGCATGCCCTGGGCATTGGATGAGACCCTTAACGATGCTAAATTCAAGTTTGTGATGCAGCCTGGCCTCACGGCGCTAGTCATCAAGCCTATGCTCATCGGCACGCTAGAGAAGATACAAAATTTACAGCATGAAGCCGATCTGTGTGGCGTGCGCACCATATTAAGCTCCAGCTTGGAGGCCAGCCTAGGCATTGAGGCTTTAGCCAGATTAAACCAGATAATGTCGCCGGATGAGATCCCCGGGCTAGATACCTTAGCGGCATTTAGCGCCGATCTGATCATCGACTCGGGCAAGAGTAAATGCCTGAGCTGTGATGAACTCACCTTGATCAAATCAGTCTAGGTAAAGGAGGTTCCTTGCAACGAGTCCCTGTTATCTCTCCCCTGCATCAGACGGCGAAAACCCATCCACATTCGATAGCGATAAGCTGGCGCAGCAAGGGAGTCAAGATAGCGCTGCGCTATTCTGAGCTGAGCCAGAGGGTCATGGTCCTAGGCGAGAAACTGCTTGCCTCAGGCTTAACAAGAGGAGATCGTCTCGCCTGCATTGACAGTAATTCCCCCGAATTAGTCATGCTCTACTGGGCCTGTATCGACCAAGGCATACTCTTCTGTCCACTCTCACCACGATTTCCCTCGGCACAGATTACTGAACTAGTCGAGAGATACACATTGACCCATGTCTGGACGGGAGAGCAGCACCAGGATGTGCTAACTCCGGCCTTAAGCCCGAGGCTAATCTCCTTAGACGTTAGCCTGACGAGTCAGCCGCATTTAGCCAAAACTCAACCGGCCCAATCCTATCCACCTCAATATCAAGCGACCAGAGTCGATGCGCAGCTCGCTGCCAACATCATTCTCACGTCGGGCAGCAGTGGTGTGCCTAAGGCCGCGTTGCACAGCCTCAATAACCATATTGCAAATGCACAGGGCTCCCGCAGCTTCATCCCTCTCGAGCCCGGCGATAGCTGGCTACTCACCTTGCCAGTGTTTCATATTGGTGGTCTGGCAATCATCAACCGCTGCGCCTTAGCCGCCGCAGCGGTCGTATTGCAAGATAGGGACGCCAAACTATCGGAGCAATTAACCAGAGATAAGATCACTCATCTTTCATTGGTGGCGACTCAGCTGGTCCGCTTATTGAATCAAGATGCCAGCAGTCTTCGACAGGTGAAGGCGTTACTGCTCGGCGGCGGGGCTATCTCTCCTGCTCTCTTGGCCCAATTGGAAAGCCTAAAAATACCCAGCTTCACCAGCTATGGTATGACAGAGATGGGCTCGCAGATCACCACAGGTATTGCCAATGAAGACGGCAGTTGTGGTCATCTATTACCGGGCCGAGAGCTTAAGATCCAAGACAACAAGATCTATGTCAGGGGCGAAACACTCTTTCTGGGCTATCTCGAGCCTCATTATCCAGCACAATCTCTTAGCCACTCTCTTGCAGAGACTGAAAAACAGATAACACTGACATTGGACCCAGATGCTTGGTTCTTTACCGAGGACAGGGGCTATTGGAACGAGGACGGAAATCTGTGCATCTTAGGTCGCTGCGATAACATGTTTATCTGTGGCGGTGAAAATATTCAACCCGAAGAGATAGAGGCGATACTCAAGCAGCACCCCGAGATTAAAGAGGCTATCGTATTCCCACAGTTTGATGACGAGTTTGGCAACTTGCCAGCGGCGATAATCAAGGGACATATCCCTGAGCAGAGTGAACTAGACGCCTTAGTCTGCAACCAAGCCGCCCGTTTTAAACGCCCTCGCCACTACTATTCCTGGCCTGAGGTCGAGCAAACCAGTTTAAAGGTATCGCGCCAACAGATAATTAAGGCGGTTTTAGGAGCTAAAATCTAAGATGCTTCTAACCGCTAAGATGACGGCCTGCGGCCTATCGCTTCGCGGACGGCTACGCCTATTCGACGGGCTTTGCCCTGATAATGAAGCATCATATTTTCGGTAGGAAGCGCTTTAACCCCGAGGTTCATGGATTAATTCTCTCCCGGCTAAAGCCGGTCCTACAACGAACACAAGCGGCCCTATCCCTACAGCGTAGCCCCATCTGACCGCCATGAATGGCGGAAATCCCGGTTATGCAGGGAGCAATAACCGGCGCAGTCCCACCAGCGCTGCGTCATCTCTGCTCCACCAGCGCTGCATCGTCTCAGCTATCGGCATAAATGTTCCAGACATAAACCCCCTCCATCGCTCTGACCGCAAGGGACTGTGGAAATGTGCAACAGATGTCGGGAACATCTGGCACCCTGCGATCGGGGATAAGTATATCCATATACAAAGCCGATAGCTTTCCATCCCTGGGCTCTCGGCATAAATGTTCCAGACATAAACCCCCTCCATCGCTATCCCTGCGATCGGGGATAAGTATATCCATATACAAAAAAACCTGCCGCGGCAGGTTTTCATTGACTCTTTTTAGGCTAGCAAGCTTTACACTTCCATTCGGCCCTTGAGCTTGTTCATGGCATTCTTCTCGAGTTGCCTGATACGTTCGGCAGAAACCTGATAAGTTGCGGCTAGCTCTTGTAACGTCGTCTTATCTTCATTCAGCCAACGGGCCTGAAGAATGTGTTGGCTACGTTCATCTAGGGTCTTGATGGCAGCCAGAAGACGAGTTTGATTACTTGCCTCTAAGTTATCAGTTTCGACTTGGCTCGCAAGATCTGAAGAATGATCTTCAAGATACAGAGCAGGAGCATAATCCTGAATGTCATCGTCGTTATCGCTGGCAAGATCGAACGCTGGGTCTTGAGCGGCCATGCGTGACTCCATTTCGGTCACATCGGCCTTAGATACGCCCAGATTCTCGGCAACCATGCCAACTTCTGCATCACTAAACCAACCAAGACGTTTCTTCGCCTTACGCAGGTTGAAGAACAGCTTGCGCTGAGCCTTAGTGGTAGCGACTTTCACGATGCGCCAGTTTTTAAGCACATACTCATGAATTTCGGCTTTAATCCAATGAACGGCAAAAGAGACCAAGCGGACCCCAACATTAGGATCGAAACGCTTAACCGCCTTCATCAGACCAATATTGCCTTCTTGAATAAGATCAGCCTGAGGCAAGCCGTAACCGGCATAACCCTTGGCAACATGAACAACGAAACGAAGATGAGACATAATCAGCTGCTTCGCTGCCTGTATATCACCGGTTTCCTGTAAACGCTTAGCCAACTCATATTCCTGCTCGGCTGCCAACATCGAGATGTTGTGTGCCGAATGAACATAAGCTTCCAGGCTACCGCTTCCATGGGGAACCACAAGTGCCATTGATTGCGTTTGATCAGTCATTCGCGCTCCTATTCTTTTCAATTTACTCGTCTAACAAATACTACTAACAATACATTCATCGATATACAAGACAGAGCCTAGCACCGACTTATTTCAACAAGATGAAAGTATTTATCACGGCTTGCCCCCTGTTAAATACCGAGGTAAAAAGGGCAGGTGGAGAACTATCGGTGATCTGACAACTTATGTCAATACACCTAAGATGAAAATTTTTAAACACATTTTACGCTTAATAGCGTCGCCCCTAGTGAATAGACAAGGCAAGTGAAGATTAGTTCATAAAGCTCATCGTTCGTATAGGTAGCTATAAGGCTGGAAGGTTACAGACCCTCCAGCATCTCATTATGAAGGCTCGATCGCCCTCAGATGGTGGCGAACGGAGAGATATGACCCCAACCAGCCTAAGAAAGAGGCGAGCCCCACAAGCTGGCCAAGTTCCACCAAAGACAAAGATTGCATCTGCAGCTGGCTACCGTATAAGCCCAATAATTCAGCCAATGCACTGTCGAGATACCAGACCAGGAGGTTGATGATAATCCAGGCTAATATGCCACCTATGATGCCGTACCAGATCCCTGTATACAAGAATGGTCTCTGAATAAAGGCCTCTGTCGCCCCGACTAGCTTCATGACTTCGATCTCGGTGCGACGATTCATGATGGCCAAACGTATGGTATTACCTATCACGAGCACAACGGCTAACACTAATAAGGCGGCAATGGCTAACACTGTACGCTCAAGTAACTTCACCACGGCCTGCAGTCTTTCCAGCCACTCGATATCGAGTCGGCCAAAGCTCACTTCGGGCTCCAGTTCCAACTTCTTCAGCAACTCACGTGCGCCGGTAGGACTCGAGTATCTGAGACTCGGCGTCACAGTCACCACGGCTGGCAGTGGATTAGTGTCTAAATAAGACAGGGCTTCACCGAACCCTGACAGTGACTGGAACTCTTCGAGCGCCTGTTCACGATTGATATAATTCACCTCGCCGACTTCAGGGTAAACCTTAATCCGGGTGATTAAGCTTTGAATTGTTCTCTCGCTACGAGCATCTTCGACAAATAGCGATATCTCGGCGGCACTGTTCCAGGATTGAGTTATCGTCTCGGCATTTTTAACTAGGACTTGTAGTGCGGCCGGCAGGCTTAAACTCACCCCGAGCACAGCCATAGTCATGATAGAGGAGACAGGATCACGCCAGAGCTCTCCCATGCTACCCATGGCATGTTGTATATGGCGAATGAAGAACATCACAATACGACCTGAGATGGGTAACTTGCTTCTGGTTAGCTGAGGCTTCTTGCTCATGTCATTCCCTGTGTGCCATTAGACATCATATTGATTTAAACAGTAAATGGGCTTGCCGGAGCAGAAGTAAGCTCCTCCCCTCCTAACATTCGCCCCTGCTTTAGGGTCAAGGTGCGATATTTCATTCTAGCGATAAGGCCTAAGTCGTGCGTAGCAATGAGTACCGTGGTACCTGAGTCATTAAACGTCTCGAAGAGGCGCAAGATATCCATAGATAACTTGGGATCTAAGTTCCCCGTGGGCTCATCGGCCAACAGCAGAGGCGGCTTATTTACAATCGCCCGGGCGATGCCCACACGTTGTTGCTCACCGCCAGAGAGCATGATGGGGTGGTGACGCTCTTTGCCATAGAGTCCAACCATGTCCAGTGCTGCTAACACACGCTTTTTTATCTCGCCATGGGAAAAGCCTTCGATCACGAGTGGCAGGGCGACATTATCGAAAACGCTCTTCTCCATCAACAAGTGATGGTTCTGGAAAATCATGCCGATATCTCGTCGAAGAAACGGCACATCCTTTCGAGTCAATTTGGCAATATTGTGTCCATTAATAGACACCCGGCCAGCATTAGCACGCTCAATCACAGTGATTAACTTAAGCAAGGTACTCTTACCAGCACCCGAATGACCAGTTAAGAACGCCATTTCACCTCGTTTAAGATGAAAGTTAACATCAGTTAAGGCTTTCTGCCCACCCGGATAAACTTTACTTACCTGCTCAAATTGAATCATCTGTTCTCATTTCCCTCTGAAAAGAGTCCTGGCCTAGGCGTTAAATCAATTACTTCTGTTCTTCGTTGTGCTCTTGGGTAAAAAGCGCATCGATAAAGTCTTTTGCATCGAAGGTGCGTAGATCATCGATCTGCTCACCGACACCGATATGACGTATTGGTATACCGAACTTATCGGCAATCGCAAAAATGACTCCGCCTTTAGCCGTACCATCAAGCTTACTGATAGTAATACCTGTGACACCTACCGCTTTCTTGAACAGTTCAGCCTGACTAATCGCATTTTGCCCTGTGCCCGCATCTAAGGTCAACATCACCTCATGGGGAGCATTTTCATCTAACTTCTTCATCACCCGAACGATTTTCTTGAGCTCGTCCATCAGGTGCGCTTTATTCTGTAAACGCCCTGCCGTATCGGCTATCAAGACATCGATATTTCGAGCGCGTGCTGCCTGGAGTGCATCGAACAGCACAGAAGCACTGTCGGCTCCAGTATGCTGCGCCACAACCGGAATATCATTCCTCTGGCCCCAGACCTGTAACTGCTCTACGGCCGCGGCACGGAACGTATCGCCAGCGGCTAACATAACCGATTTACCCTCGGCCTGATATTGTTTGGCGA
The DNA here is from genome assembly GCF_013214165.1 of Shewanella sp. Classification (GTDB taxonomy): domain Bacteria; phylum Pseudomonadota; class Gammaproteobacteria; order Enterobacterales; family Shewanellaceae; genus Shewanella. The sequence goes on from NZ_JABSSM010000002.1 coordinate 32,873, forward strand.
GCTTACCTATGGTCGTGGTCTTACCGACACCATTGACGCCCACCATCAAGATCACGAAGGGACCATCGGCATTTTCTGGCACCAAGGGAATGGATACAGGTTCTAAGGTCTTCTGCATCTCTTCACGCAGTAGTTCATATAGGGCCTCTCCATCTTTAAGCTGTTTACGACTCGCTTGCTCGGTCAGACTGTCGATCAGACGAGTGGTGGTCTCGACACCTACATCGGCGATAAGTAATTGCTCTTCGAGCTCTTCAAAAAGATCATCATCAATCTTCTTGCCCTTGAACAGACCCATAAAGCCACTACCAATATTCTCACTGGTACGCTTTAAGCCACGCTTCAACCGAGCAAAGAACCCCTCTTTAACCGGCTTTTTCTGTGGTTCAGGCTGCTTTTCTGACTCTTGTGTCGCTAGAGCTTCAGCTTCTTTTAAAACTAGAGCTTCAGCTTCTCTTAAAGCAAGCGCCTCGGCTTCCTGTCTCGCTTTCTCGGCTAGAGCTTCAGCTTCTTTTTCAACAAGAGCCTCTGCAGCAAGACGTTCCTGCTCTGCCGCTTCTTTCTCTGCAAGCGCCTCAGCTTCTCTTAAAGCAAGCGCTTCGGCTTCCTGTCTCGCTTTCTCGGCTAGAGCTTCAGCTTCTTTTTCAACAAGAGCCTCTGCAGCAAGACGTTCTTGTTCGGCCGCTTCTTTCTCTGCAAGCGCCTCAGCTTCTCTTAAAGCAAGCGCTTCGGCTTCCTGTCTCGCTTTCTCGGCTAGAGCTTCAGCTTCTTTTTCAGCAAGAGCCTCTACAGCAAGCCGTTCTTGTTCTGCCGCTTCTCTCTCTGCAAGCGCTTCAGCGTCTCTTAAAACTAGAGCTTCAGCGTCTCTTAAAGCAAGCGCCTCGGCTTCTTTTATCGCTAGCTCTGCAGCGTTATCCGCAACCTCTACCTCTGGAGCCTCGACTTCATCTTTTGACTTATCTTTGCGAAACCAGGAGAAAAAACCTTTCTTTGCCATGTGTAATACCAGTGCTCAACTAACGGAGTTAACTTTTAAACTGGATGGTCTGCCGACTCTATCGATGCAAAATATCAGCGAACCATCCAATCATGTATTTGTTTAACTAAATTTTTATCTGCTTCTTACCTATTGCGCGCCAGTAAATAATCATTCAAATAATTATTTTAGCAATGCCATACAGACAAACTAGTTTTGGACCACATTATAACCACAAGAAAGGGGTAAATATGCAGAGAAACAAGCCTTTTCCAGCAATAACCTCAGGTTTTCACCATTTCCACTAGCATTGGGGTAAAATAACCGCCTTTCATTGGGTGAGATAGTCTATCACTTTCTCCCTTAAGACCAAAAAACAGCTAAACGAATGGGTAAAGAGATGGCAAAAAATAAACCTTCCAGTGGCCAAGTTAGAATCATCGGGGGCCAGTGGCGCTCGAGGCGTCTACCTATTCACGATTTAGAAGGCTTAAGGCCCACAACCGATAGAGTCAGAGAGACACTGTTCAACTGGCTTGCGGGTGATTTGACTGGCGCTCGAATACTCGATTGCTTCGGCGGCAGTGGTGCACTCTGTTTCGAGTCTCTCTCTCGCTACGCCAGCTATGCCAAGGTTTTCGAGCTCCAAGCCAGTGCGGCAGAGCAACTCAAACTAAACCTAAGAACCCTCAAGTGTGATTCATCTATGGCCGATGTCATCAAGGGCGATACCCTCAAGTTATTAGCGGTTGAGCCCCAGGAAGGCTTCGATATCGTCTATATCGACCCTCCATTTAGAAAAGATCTCGCCGAAAAGAGTATTCAATTAATCGCGGAACATAACTGGCTCAAGGAAAATGCACAGATCTATGTGGAGACCGAAAGCGAGCTGGACCAGCTAAGCGTACCGTCTGACTGGGTGCAGTTAAAAGAGAAGCAGGCGGGTCAAGTCATCTACCGTCTGTATCAATATCAGCCTTAACGCCCTTAACGCCCTTAACGGTAAGCATAAATGTAGACAGAGAAGCAGATGACGTTTATCAACTTGTTTATAACAGCCGGGAAGGCTATTACCCTCTTGGCCTGGTTGATAATGGCCTATAATTTAGTTCAGCCCTTCGCAGGTAACCTAACCGTTATCCTGAATATCTTATTTGCCGTGCCCCTATTTATGCACGGCGTTCAGGTCGTCATCTTCTACTCTCGATTCAATTCTCGGCTAACTCTGCACAAAAGCGATTACCTAAACGTGCGCCTACTCAATAGAAGAGAGCTCCCGCAACGTAATGAAGGAAACCTGCATCCTTACTATGCAGTGCGCCTTCCTTGGATTAGCAAGGCAATAAAGTACATCCCACCTACTATCGCAACTAAAGTGCCTGCCGCTATCTAGGATGGATATTCCAGATTCTGACCGAGCCCGTCTGAAAACACCATCAGGCAACGGGTTGTAGATCAATCTCTATAGCAAGACGCCTGCACCCAATGGCACGAGAGCGAAGATATAGGTAACTTGAATGATACCAGCTGGTACGAACTCATACAGAACCAATAAAGATCGCTTGTTTAGTCTATATATCAACAAGCATAAAAAAGCCCCATAGTGCTAACTACGGGGCTTTCAAGATTATTCTGTATCGGCAGCACTAAGCCCTTTAAGGTTTATCCCTTAGGGTAAACGTGTGCAACACCCTTGTGACAGTCTACACAAGTCTTGCGCTTATCGGCTTCTTTGCTGAAGTTGCGCTGATGCATTCTCTTCGCCATCTTCTTCATCGTCTCAGGCTGGTTCTCATAGATACGAGTATGACAATGCTGACAGTTAGCCGAATCATTACTGCGGAAATATTCAAGCGCGTGATCGGCTTGTTCCTTACGGTTTTCATCGAGCCACTCTTGAGTGTTGAAGCCATCGATAGTCATGAAGCCATATAGATCTTTAGATACGATGATCTTCTTAATCATGTACTCGATAGGGTTGTGAGGTAAGTGGCAATCCTGACACTGAACTGTCACACCCGCACGACCTCCGCCGTGTGCAGAAGCCAACACTTCATCTTTCAGAGAATGATTACTGTGGCAAGACATACAGAACTCATCAGTACTTGTCGCATGTAAAGTTTGTTGTGTAGCAAAGTAGCCAACAACACCGACTACAACACCAACCACCAGTAGGGCTAATATTGAGTATTTTGCGCTTGGTTTAAATAGGGCACGCCAGTTCATCACTCTTCTCCGTAAATATAATTTTTATTTAGTACTTAATTCTTATGTTTAGTACTTATTGTTACTTCATCTCTATTACAAAAATTATAAACCAGATCTTACCCCCTGATCTGAGAGAAATAGTACAAATGAGATCTAGCTCTAACTCTATATTACGAAATAGGTAATTTTGTACTTACTCAATTTATATTCACGCTATCTAAAGTTAAATCAACCCCATGAACCCAGCAAGAGCTCACAACTAACCAACTAATAATAAACAAGTTTTATATGTGTTTATATATTAAAAGTCTTTTATTCTCCACATTATTGATCTCGATCAAAAAAACTTCAAAGTTTGAAACTTTTTAAATAATTGCAGGGTCTATTAGGGATGAGAGCGTATTCATTTAAGAGCGAGAAATGTTGAAGCAAATTACACACCTTGTATTAATCATCTCTTTGGTGGGGCAATTTTTGCTTACACCTGTGATGGCTATGCCAAGGTTTTTGCACCCATTGACTCATATTTCAGATATAGACACCTCGAATACATCGATGAAGATGTCCAAGGGCCAAGTTTCACAGAGCTCGACATTCAAATCACCAGTTAGCTACTCCTCAGTTGCTAGCAATACTCAAAAAAGCGAGATGACCATGAAGCATGGGGAGAAAGAATGTGACATGGTGCTCGCGAATATCATGACCAGAGATGGCAATTTCCTTATCGACTGTGATGTTCTATGCGAGATGATGGGGGCTGAAGGATGTGTGTCTCACTATGCCAGCGGTATCTTAATTCAAGCTCCATTGGCACCGTCAGCGCCAGGGTCCAGCGATAAAGTTCAGACTCTATCATGGTCAACACAAACTGCAGAGCCAGCTACATTTAATCCCCCTCCGATTTGGACAAGCTTAACTTAACCCTTATTAGTTTGACGCCTAGGTATATAGCTAACGGCGCGTCCAACACAAATTATATTGTTTACCTCAAGACAGAGCCTAATGCCTGTGTCTATGAACTGGCTCTTCTCTCATTATCTTAAGCGCCCCATAGCCAGCGCGTTACAAATATAACGTCTGTCTCGGTATGTGCCAATTGGAGTCTATTATGAAAACATTTATCACAATCGCAGCCCTGACCCTTGCGAGTCTAGTAAGCTTTTCATCTTCAGCCGCTAGTGTCTCTTTCCCCGATTCACTCACAGTTACCGGCATGAATGGAGATACCAAGTTTGCCCTTCACGAAATCCAGCTTGCCGAGGGTAAGAATCTCATCGAGCTTAAGTATTTCGACATTTTCGAAGTCAATGCCGATGACTCAGGCGCCTGGGTAAAATATGCGCCTCTCTACCTCATCATGAGTTCGAATCAGCAGGTACAATATCAGGCCATGACACCCGTTATTGATAACCAAGATGAAGCCTATGATTTTATCGATAACCCGGTGATCACCCTGAAAGATGCTCAAGGAGAGAGCATAGATATCACCATGCTGAATCACCATCATTTGATGGCTAAAATTCTGTTAGCGAGGAAATAACTTTTGCTGAAACCTAAGCCAATTCAATAATAAGCCTATAGAATTGGCTAAATAGTCTGTTTAGATTTAGATGCAATCTAGATACAGATACAGTTAATGAAGCAAATTTGCATGAGTAATATTCATAAAGCAATATATCGAATAGCGTAACTAGCTAAAGTCGACAAATGTGAATTCTGTCAATATATTATTACTTACTCATGTTAGACTAACCATAACTCATTATTGGAAACTTTATGTTTACGTTTTTTCGTCGTCACACATTGATAGCCTTTACCCTGCTCGCTATGCTGAGCCAAGGACTGGTATCTAATGGGTCTATGATGATAGGAAAAGCGCAAGCACATGAAGCCATGATGTCTGGTTCACACCATTCGCAAATGATGAGCATGAAAGACGGAGCTGTTTGCCACTCGGAACAGGCCGATATCATCCCCCATTGCTGCGACTCAGAGCAGGTCAACCGCGCGCTTCCCGACGAAGCTCAGAGCTGTTGTGATGGCGACGGATATTGCCAGAGTGATTGTAATCATTGCCTAGTAATCTCGGTGACAGGCACTCTTTTCGATACTAAATCTTGGCCGGGATTTAGTCCCTCAGAGTTAGCATTGGCCACTGAAATGCCTCATTTCCATTCAATCTCTATCGCTAAAGATATCAGACCTCCCATAGCTTAAATTCAGTAGTCCTTTCGACTGCTCGTACAGCAAGACCTTTCAAACAATTATTTGTATCGATCCGATTGGTAATTACATTCTTAACAGCACGATTTTCTCTGTCTGACAGACTATCAACTTATCATGCTTATTTAAGACTATTATTCATGGTGATTAGTTTTATTTTAGCCGCTACTTGTTTTCGATCGATCAGATCTAATCCAGACGGCCGACTATATGATGGAATTTATAAATGAAAACCCTTATAAGCCTTATTTTATCAGCTTTTTTCTTGATCTCACTTGTACCAGCCGTCTCTGCACACGATCATTCTCAGCCGCAAGAACATGCTCAACACCATGAAATGAAGGCCGATCACGCCTGCCCTATGCATCCGGAAGTCACCGGGGAAAAAGGGGATACTTATCCTAAATGCGGGATGAACTTAACGGCAGCACAAGGCGCACCTACGGATACCCATGCTTGTCCGATGAACCCGTCAATCACAGGTAAAGAGGGCGACACATGCCCGAAATGTGGCATGCACCTAGTGCCTATGCAAGCGAAAGCTGACACTAAAACAGCAGTTCACCACAAACACTAATTTTGAGTGGAGATAAGGCATTATGAGTCAATTTGAAATGAACAATACACGTAAAAAACTAGCCTACTTGCTCAGCCTATTTATGGTTGTAACGCCCCAGCTAGCCAATTCTCAGTCACTGACCACCCAGGGTGCGGCGACTGAGCATGCCGAGCATAGCCAGACGCTAGGGCATGAAACGGTAACCTATTCATGTCCAATGCACCCAGAGGTGACGAGTCATGAACCGGGCAAGCGCTGTCATATCTGTAACATGTTCCTCGTCGAAGAAGAGGAGGAAGAGAAAGGGGAGATGGATCACTCATCCCATAAGATGAGCCAATCAATCCCAGAAGACCACTCTGAACACGAGCATATGGCTCAGTCGGCTCCCACTCCAGCTGACACAGTATTTAACAGTGCCAAGCCTGCTTCACTCGATGAAGCTGTCACGATCAAGTTTGTCTGTCCGATGCACGCGCACATTATCAGTGACGTTCCGGGCACTTGTCCTATCTGTGGCATGAATCTGGAGAAGGTCGAGGTAGGTGGCAGCGGCACAGAAATTCAGATAGATGTCTCCGGCGACATGCAACAGGCCTTGGCCCTAAAGGTCGCTAGAGTAGAAAAAGATACCCTATGGAAATTTGTTCAAACCGTAGGCCAGATAGATTATGACGAGAGTAAAATCAATCATATCCACGCCAGAGTGACTGGCTGGATCGAAAAACTGACCATTCAGTCTGTCGGCGACAAGATCACTAAAGGCCAACTCTTGTATGAGATCTACTCACCCGATCTGATCAATGCTCAGGATGACTTTCTGCTCGCCCAAGATACCTTGAGACGTACGGGTAAAAATTCCGGTTATGAAGATTTACTCAGAAAAGCAGGCTTAAGATTAGAATTACTAGGCTTTAATAAGAGCCAAATAAAGGCATTAGAAAAATCGAAGCAGACTCAATATCGAGTCCCCTTCTACGCTGAGAGTGACGGCATAGTAAAAGCGCTCACCATCAGAGACGGTATGTATATTCAACCTGCCACCGAGATTATGTCCATAGTCGACCTCTCACATGTTTGGGTGATCGCAGATGTATTTGAAAACGAGCAAAGCTGGCTCGAAGTAGGCCAAGCAGCCGAAGTCTCTGTACCTGCCATGGGGCTCAAGGGGATCGAAGGTAAGATAGATTATATCTATCCAGAACTGGATCCTGTGACCCGCAGCTTGCGCGTTAGAATAGTACTAAAAAACAACAAAATAGAACTTAGACCTAATACCTTAGCCAAGATCAACATCTTCGGTGGCCCCAACGAAAATATTCTGGTGATCCCTCAAGAGGCTTTGATCCAAACGGGAAAAGAGAACCGCGTCATAGTCAAGCTTAAAAATGGCAGCTTCACCGCTCGTAAGGTCACTGTGGGCATGCTCAGTCAGGGCAAGGCCGAGATTCTCGATGGTTTGAGCGAAGGCGAACTGGTGATCACCTCGGGTCAGTTCTTACTCGATTCAGAGGCTAGCCTCAAGGGCAGCTTAATGCGTCTGAGTAGCGGTCATCAGCACTAGGAGGGTTTGAACATGCTTAAAAAATACATAGACGAAGCCTCTATTGGCAGAAATATTTCTAGCTACAATTGGATACTGAGAGGGGTAGATCATGCTTAAGAAACACGTAGACCAAGCCTCTATTGACTGGAATATCTATAGTTACAACTTGATCTTGGGGGGCTCTACCCATGCTTAAGAACATTTATGACGCAGCCTCTATTGGCAGAACTGTCCCCCACAACGGCTTGACACTGGGAGGCTTTACCCATGCTTAAGAAAATCATCGAAGCCTCAATCAAACAAAGGCTAATGGTGCTGATTGTCACCATAATGATCACCGTCTGGGGTGTTCAGGAACTGAGAAATACCCCGTTAGATGCCTTACCGGATCTCTCGGATGTACAGGTCATTATCAAGACACCGTTCCCGGGTCAGGCACCTAAGTTGGTCGAAGATCAGATCACCTACCCGCTATCGACAGCCATGCTGGCGGTTCCGGGAGCCAAGACGGTTCGCGGTTATTCTTTCTTCGGCGACTCGTATGTCTATGTTATTTTCGAAGATGGCACTGATATCTACTGGGCTCGCTCTCGAGTGTTAGAGTATCTGAATCAAGTGGGCAGTAGCCTGCCCCAAGGCGTACAACCATCGCTGGGGCCGGATGCTTCCGGAGTCGGTTGGATCTTCGAATATGCTCTGGTGGATAGAACAGGGAATTTAGATCTTTCTCAGCTAAAGAGTTTGCAAGATTGGTATCTTAAACTTGAACTTCAGAGCGTTGCCGGTGTTTCTGAAGTCGCCACAGTTGGCGGCATGGAACTTAGCTATCAGATAGTCATAGAACCCGACAAGTTAGCCATCTATAAGCTAGATATCGCTGCGATAAAAGATGCCATATCCAAGTCAAATTCAGAAGCTGGCGGCTCGGTTATCGAGATGGCCGAAGCCGAGTATATGGTACGTGCCAAAGGTTATCGTCAAACATTGGATGATTTCAGGGAGATCCCTCTAGGGATAACCAGCCCTTCGGGAACGCCCTTGTTACTCAAAGATGTGGCCACAGTACGTAAGGGGCCCTCATCACGCCGCGGTATCGCCGAGCTAGATGGTGAAGGTGAAGTCGTCGGCGGCATCATAGTCATGCGTTACGGTGAAAATGCCTTAGCCACCATAGAAGCGGTCAAAGAGAAGCTCGAGCAACTCAAAGCAGGTTTGCCCGAAGGCGTAGAAATCATCCCGACTTATGACAGATCTCAATTGATCGAAAGCTCGGTTAAGAACCTGTTCTATAAGGTGCTCGAAGAGATGTTTGTGGTTGCTGTGGTCTGCCTGCTCTTCCTGATGCATGCGCGTTCGACCTTAGTCGCGGTGATCACCCTTCCTTTGGCGATACTCATCGCATTCATCATCATGAATAAGATGGGCGTCAACGCGAATATCATGAGCTTAGGTGGCATTGCCATCGCTATCGGAGCTGTGGTCGATGGCGCGATAGTGATGATCGAAAATATGCATAAGCACCTGGAGCATTTTGAAGAAAAAAATAAACGCCTGCCTGATACAAAGGAGCACTGGAAGCTGGTAGCGGAAGCCTCGGTCGAAGTCGGTCCAGCACTATTCTTCTCCTTGCTAATCATTACCCTGAGTTTCATGCCGGTATTTGCCCTAGAAGCACAGGAGGGCAGACTCTTTAGCCCACTGGCTTACACAAAGACCTTCGCCATGGCTGCGGCAGCGGTGCTGTCGATCACACTCGTGCCGGTACTGATGGGCTTCTTTATCCGAGGCAAGATCCCTAAGGAAACCAGCAACCCAATCAGCAGGTTTCTGATCGCCCTCTACAAGCCTTCTTTGACCTTAGTACTTAAGTTTCCAAAGATGACACTGGTGGTTGCATTAATCACCCTGATGAGCGCCTGGTATCCAATGACTCAGTTAGGTAGCGAGTTTATGCCTGACATGGATGAGGGTGATTTACTCTATATGCCTACAGCCTTGCCTGGTATCAGTGCCAGTAAGGCCGCCGAGATACTGCAGCAGACCGACAGATTAATTAAGACAGTTCCGGAAGTGAAGCGTGTATTTGGTAAGGTTGGCCGTGCCGAGACGGCGACGGATCCGGCACCACTGACCATGCTGGAAACCACCATAATGCTTAAGCCCAGAGATCAGTGGCGTGAAGGATACACACTAGATGATGTCATAGATCAGCTGCAGCAAACCGTTAAGATCCCAGGACTGACTAATGCTTGGGTTCAACCCATCAAGACGCGTATCGACATGCTCTCCACCGGGATCAAGACGCCTGTGGGCATCAAGATCACCGGCGCCGATGTGAATGAGCTGCAACAGATAGGTACAGATATCGAGGCCATACTCAGTAAACTGCCTCACACTAAGTCGGCCTATGCCGAGCGTGTGGGTGGTGGCCGCTATATCGATATCACACCTAAGTTAGATGTGGCCTCGCGCTATGGCATGACTCTGAGCGATATCCAAGATGTGGTTCGCTACGCCATCGGCGGCATGGATATTGGCGAGTCTGTGCAGGGAGCGGAACGTTACCCCATTAACCTCAGATACCCCAGAGAACTCAGAGACAATATCGAGAAGCTCAGGGAACTGCCGGTGATCACTAAGACGGGACACTATCTGCCCCTGCGTACCTTAGCCGATATAGAGATAACCGACGGTCCACCTATGCTCAAGAGTGAGAATGGTCGTTTAATCTCTTGGGTATTTATCGATATAGAAGGCACCTCTATTGGTGAATATATCAGTGAAGCCAAGTCTGCACTGGAAAATGAGCTCGTCGTACCGCCAAGATACAGCTACGATTTCGCAGGCCAATATGAATATATGCAGCGTGTGGATGAGAAGCTGAAGAAGGTGATCCCTATGGCATTGGGCGTGATCTTCATCATGTTGATGATGACCTTCGGCTCGACAATACAAGCCAGCATGATCATGTTCACCTTGCCATTCGCACTCGTGGGTAGTACCTGGCTCTTATATGCTCTGGACTTCAATATGTCTGTGGCCGTCGCCGTGGGTATGATTGCCCTGGCGGGTGTGGCAGCTGAGTTTGGTGTAGTGATGTTGGTCTATCTCAACAACGCCATCAAGCATAGAAAGGAGCAAGGGAAATATGAGGTGGTGAACGATCTCAAAGAGGCCTTGTTAGAAGGTGCCGTGATGCGAATTCGCCCCAAGGCGATGACGGTTGCGACCATCTTCTTCGGCCTACTGCCCATCATGTGGGGCTCAGGAGCCGGCAATGACGTGATGCAGAAGATCGCCGCCCCTATGGTCGGTGGCATGGTCACAGCACCTCTGTTATCACTGTTTGTACTGCCAGCCCTCTATCTCTTAGTTTATTCACGTAAGCTAAGCAAGTAGAAGCAAGGAGCTCTGTAATACTAAACACCCAGCAATGCTGGGTGTTTTTTTATGCATGTTTTTCTGAAGTTGTAAAACGAGAGTTGCGATCACTCCACCGAACTCGTCAAAGAATGAGCCTACTTTAAGGTGATCACCGAGAAGACGCCACCCTGAGGATCATTGATCACCGCGAAATAGAACATCCACGTCTTCCCACTCTGCGTTCATCTTATACCATTCCGAGTAAGTATCTGATCATTCAGCGGGAGTTCAAAGCGCTGTAGGCAAGGCGAATGTTTGACGCTAATAGTTATTCTCGGCAACGAGCTCCTGCGTTGCTCTACCTCCTGCATCCATGCAGTCGTATATCAAGAACATTCAACGTAGCATAAAGGGCTTTGAATTGAAAAAACTGAGAGTCTCTGAACTGACCAGATACTTATATGGAATGGTATTATTGATTCACTCTCATAGACAAGCTCCTTGGCAAATAAACAGCAACACCCATTGAATTAAGTTTACATTCTATTTCCTGTCCATGCTGGTTATCGATCACCTCAAGCCGTTCATGACACTTATGGCCATAACGTTGGCGACAGGTGCTTGAATTGGTAGCGGCAAAGATGGCCGGCGTTTCCGCAGGAGGTAAGGTATTGAGCTATGAAGTTGAGCTATGGAGTTGAGGTATTGAGCTATGGAGTTGAGGTATTGAGCTATGGAGGTGAGGAATTCACTATCGTCTTCCCGCGTAAAGATACGCAAGCGATTCTTGATGACTGAGAAGATGTCGATGTGACTCTATCTGGGTTGCCGAACGCCTCGGCTAAGAAAGCTTAGATCGAGCCAAGAGCAAGGGTCGTAACCAGATCGGCCTCTGACTCAGTCACCCTAGCAGCAAGAAAAGACTCCACAATCGATTAAGAATGTGGAGTCACCTGTTACAACTAGCTTAGATAGAATAGAAGTAGTAGATTTGCGCCTTCATGCGGATGATGATCCCTCTGATCACATCTAAGAAAGCCAGAAATGCGATGGGTTTCTCACCCGAGATCCAGGCCAGTCCAACCGCACCGACTGGAATATCATAATCATCGGTTTCAAAGATCTTGAGACGCACGAAGTGATGCTTGTTATTCAAATTAGCCCCCGTCAGTTGACGGACGTTGTCATCTCGTGCGAACAGGCTTCCCTGAGCCTCACCTGTTGCCTCTATGATGCCCTCCACCTCGGCATTAAACACCTTCCCAGGGTAAACTGGAGAAGCAAATTCCGCCATCTGGCCGACTCTGACGTTACGAATCGCCTGATGATTGACCCTCATCAGCACATATTTCTCTTCCGTATACATCTGTATGCGGGGAACAGGGCCGACAAATTGCCCCTCTCGCATGATGAAGTTAGTCACATAACCGTTAGCTGGCGCATACACTTTAGTACTATCGAGATCCCATTGTGCCTTAGCCACATTCTCTATTTCGGCATTCAGGTCTGAACGTCTGCTCAGCGTCGACAGCTTGGCCTTACTAATCTCCAACTCTGTCCTATGGGACGCAAGAATAGCCTTATCGACCTGAGAGTCATAGGTGTTAACCTTAGCTTGAGCGATATCGACATCATTGTTCTGCTCATCGAGTTGACTCTTAGTGATAGTATCCGGCACCACTCTGTTTTGTTCGATGAAGCGCGCCAGAGTCTTCTGTTTCCACTTAAGATCTTTGATCCCCGCCTGCAGCTGATTCTCACTTATCTTGATATCGGTGAGCGCCGTCTGGTGGGCTTTCTTAGCTAGGCTGATGTCCTCTTTCGCCAATGCAAGCTCCAGCTCTGCGGACTCCTGCGCCACCACAGATTTATTCAAGGCTATTTGATAAGGCTCATCATCCAGCTCATAGACCAGCTGACCCGCCTTTATGGTCTGATTGGGCACTACATGGATTTTCTTAACCAGCCCCTTGACCTGACTAGAAGCAGGCCTGAGTTGAATATGGGGCGACTGCACTATAGAGCCACCCGAGATATCCATAGGCGTGTAGTTAATCAAGCCTACCCATACGAATAACAACCAACCGCTGCCTCCCAGATAGGCAAAACTCTTACTGTATTTATTCCAGGGCATTCCCACTAATCTGAGCAGGTAGATAAGCAGGGCCCAAACCGCTAAACCTTCAAGCATTGTTCGTCTCCTCTTTCACCTGAACCAGCCCTTGCTTAGGCTCGGACTCTGGTTTCTTGTCCTCATGCCAAATATCTCTGATCTTCCTCAGGGCCTTCTCGCCATCGACAAATGCCACCAATACGGCCAACACCCACACCCAATGCCAGAGGAAACCTATCCAGGTCAAGGCGGTGATCAATCCTATCTGATGATGATCTTCCTTGTGCGCCTTATTGATTGGCAGTTCGTGGAGCTTCCAGAAGCCGATAGCCATGGCTGCGACCGTCGTGATCATAACCACTGCCGCCACTACGTGTAGCGTGGTATCCAGACCTGAGTCCACAAACGGCATACTAATTAAACTCATAAATAATGTGATCCCAAGTAAACAAAACGGATTTTAAAAACAATGATTCAAACTAGATAAGGTCAGTATGCTTATGCTAGAGCCGAAACTTACGCTGAGGCGTTAAATCTTGTAGGTCAGTCAACCTCTTATGCTGCCTCTTATGAGATATTGAACAAGATATTGGGTCTTCTTGTATCAAAAAATGATTAAAAATGATTTAATCAGCCACTCACAACCTTGAATCATGCCCATGAACATAGATACCTCATTCATTCGAGCCTGTTACATTAGTACCGTTTTTACCGGAGTGGAGCAGATATATGGCATAAACAGCCAAGATTTGAACATTCCTCGGGCCCTGCTGGCCGAGCCCATGGCACTGATCCCTTTCGGCCAGGTCTGTATCTGGTTAGAGCGGATCGAGCGACTCAGCGAAGATCCGGCTTATATGATCAAGATAGCCCAACATCTGGATTTTTCGCGCTTGGATGTCCCGGGGATCCGTTTCCTGGCAACCACAGATCTGGCTATGAGTGTGCGGCGTATCAATTATGGCATCGCCAGTTTCCACTCAGGGGCCAGCTACTACATCACACTGTCGGGGAATATCATCAAGTGGTGTTACCGAAACCCTTATGCATTTAATCAACAAAAGACCCATGACTCGCTGCGAGTCGCCATCATGTTGTTCAATGCATTGAAACATTTCTTGGGTGATGACTTTCGACCGCTGCAGTTGCACATCAGCGGCCCAACGGTGGGGAAACAGGCCGCAGAGTCGTTATTCGATTGTCCCATCATCTGGAATGCGCCCCAAACGGAGATCTGGCTAAGTAGCGACGCATTGGTACAGCAGGCAAGTTCACTGCTGGCAGAAAACAGCACTGTCTCCCTGCCCCGTTCACTGTTCGAACAATATCTGGACATGCCCCAGCCCCACGATACCCCTAAGGTGCTGTTTGAGATGGTAAACTACGCCAGATTTTACGGCTTACCCACGGTAGACAGTGTCGCAGGGCTATTTAATATTTCCAGACAGCAGCTACAACGAAAATTGCAGAACCATGGTTTTAACTTTACTAGCATATGCGGCTATATTCTTAGTCATCAAGCGATCAAATATATGCTGGTTAATAAATCTATCGTGGAGATAGCCCAATTACTGGGCTACGCCAATACACACAGCTTCAGCAGGGCATTCAAACGGTCCAGAAACTGCACCCCACAACAATATTTAGAAAGAATAACCCCATAGAGCTATTTATCTTGTCTTGGGTTGCCATTGCTCTTCATGGATGAGGGCGTCTAGGCTCTGACGTTTGAGCCAGCCACGTTTCTCCAGCTCTGGTTGATCATAGAAATGATTCACATATCCCAGGCAGAGATAGGCGATGGGCACGATATGTTCCGGAATACCTAAGGTCTGGTGCAATACATCATCATGTATGATACTCACCCAACCGACACCTATGTTTTCGGCGCGGGCGGCAAGCCACAAATTCTGTACCGCACAAACTGAGCTATAGAGATCCATATCTAAATTCGTGGTGCGACCTAATACCAGAGGGCCGCTTCTTGTTCTATCGCAGGTGACGCAGATACCGATCGGCGCCTCCAGAATCCCCTCAAGCTTGAGCGCACGATATTGCTGTTTGCGCTCCCCTTCAAACAGCGCTTCAGCCTCTGTATTAGCCTGAATAAAACCCTGTTTTAATTTTTGCTTAGTCTGCTCGCTTCTGACAATCACAAAATCCCATGGCTGCATGAAACCCACGCTAGGGGCATGATGAGCCGCGGTGAGGATGCGTTTGAGTACGTCATCCGGGATGGGATCGGACTTAAACTCGGCCCTGACATCACGACGATTGAAAATGGTTTTGTAGACGGCATCTCGCTCGGCTTGGGTGATCTTCAATACAAGGTCTTCTTGTTGTTATCTTGATTGGTATGACTCAGTAATACCAAACTGAGGGCTCTGATAGTTAATAATTCGCAGTTAGTTTAGCCAAACACAGGTAACAGATCTGCCATCACTAGAAGATGGCAGGCTCCGGTGATGATGCCAAATAAGATCACTATGGCGATCACGGGCGTGCCTCCTGGCACTCTGAAACCCTCATGTTGGGGATACATCTTTCTCACTCTATGTGCCATCAAGCCTGGTACAATTGCCGCCCATATCGTTGCCGCAAGCGCGGCGAAGCCGATCGCTATCAGAAATCCATCGGGGAAGAGCAAGCCTAATACTGTCGGCGGCACAAACGTGACCGTAGCCGTCTTCAAACGACCCGAACGAGACTCGTCGAAGCCAAACAGATCCGCAAGATAATCGAACAGACCTAAGGTCACCCCGAGGAAGGACGAAGCGACGGCTAAGTTGGCAAACAGGGTCAGCATGCTGGTCAGCCAGTCACTGGTGATCACCCCGGACAGGGCGCCGACCAAGACTCCCATGTTACCACCCTGAGCTATGATATCGACAAACTCGCTTCTGGGTATGTTGCCCATGGTTGCGATCAACCAACAGACATAGATGACAAACGCTATCAGGGTACCTAAGACGATCGCCTTGATAATCGTGGCTGAATCCTTGCCGTAATATTTAACCAGACTAGGCACATTACCGTGATAACCGAAGCTCACCAGGCCGAACGGTAACGCAGCCAACAGATATGGCAGATATGTCTCTTCACCATCGGGCTTAAACAGCTTCACGGTATCGATATCTATCAGTAAGTTGCCCACGGCAAGGAAGAAGGTAATGATCATGCCACCCAGCATGATAGTCGTGATCCTATCTACCGCCTTGGTACTGATCAATACGACGAATGCCAAACCTAAGGCGAAGACCAAACCCGCCACGCTCTGGGGCAGCTCGATCCCGGCCGCCTCGAGGCTATGATTAACGATGGAACCGCCACCACTGATATAAGCGTAGGCTAAGATGTAGAGCACGAAGGCGATGGATAGACCGTTCACTATTCGCCAAAAATTACCTAAGGTCTCACGAGTCAAGGTATCGAAACTCGCTCCTGGCTCGAAATGTAAGTTAGTTTCCAGCAGTAGCAGGCCCGAAACCAACATACAGAACCAGACGCAGATCAGCATGGCTATCGAATAGCTGAACCACATTCCAGCGCCAACGACCGGCAGAGAAAACATGCCAGCCCCCACTGCGGTTCCGGCAATGATCATGGCTCCACCAAGCAGGGAACGACGCTCAGCCCCACGCTTAGCCGCATTCATATGATTTGCCATTACGCCTTGTGCTCCGCAGCGACGCTATCTTCTATGGTTTGTCTGACAGATGAACGCAGCAAGCCATTGGCTCGCAGTCTAATTCGTTCGACTTCACCTCTCTTGTCGCTATCTAATATATAACCTAGCTCTTTTAGCTTGACACTCAGGGTGCCGTAGAGCTTCTTATCATAAAATTCAGGCGCCGTGATGCCATGGAGCGCACCCAGTCTCTGTGCCAATCTATGACTCTCGCGCTCAAGCTCGGAGCGCTCCATCTTAGGGCAGACTGCCAACAGATTAAATATGATGGCATAACGTTGCATAGTCTCACTCACGGTGCCCGCAAGCAGTACCAGCTGGTTGACCTGACTCTCTACCGGCGAGAAACATCCGGATTCGGTCACTAGCCCCTGTGCAATAAAGAGATCCAGAACTTGGGTAACATGCGTTTCTATGTCCTCAATACCCATAAACAACTCGGCTTTAAGTAAGGGGTAGAAATCTTTTACCGTAGCGACAATATCGTCTCTGGTGGCATGCTCATGCTGGGTCAAACAGCTGGCAATCAGCGAAGGAACAATCAAGAGATGAATGATATTGTTACGGTAATAGGTCATAGCCACAGCGAGGCTATCCTCTATGGAGATGATATCCCCTAGCGGATCGCTATCTAGCTTAAATTTCTTTAGCTCTAGACCTTGCTGTACCAGTATCTCGCCATTACCTTCGGGTACCGAGGTAAACTCGGTATAGGGCAGATCTTTGAGCAATTTTAAATACAGATCTAACTGCTTCTCAAGCTGTGAACGCTCCAAGGCATGTTGTTCTGAGGCCAGCAAGACCAGGCTTGTCAGAGTCACCGAACTCACCGCAGCAGCATCGTTAATATTTGTCATAACCCGATTAGCTAAGGAATTCACCACAGGTGTCAGCCACTTCGGCTTCTGCTCAGGATCTTTGGCTATCTCCTGCTTCCAACCGGGTATCTGCTGGTCCAGATAGGTATCTAGGGTGATGGGTTGACCAAAATTCACATAGCCTTGACCGAAGTTACCTAGCTTACGCAGCGCGCCAAAAAGCTGCCAAACAGACTCTTTCTTTTTCTTCTTGCCGCTGAGTTCTTTATGATAGGTGGCGACCTCCATCACATGATCATAACCTAGGTACACTGGCACTAGAGTTACCGGCCTTTCCATACCACGCAGCACACTATTAAGTGTCATGGCGATCATGCCAGTCTTAGGTGCGAGCAGACGTCCGGTGCGCGAACGCCCACCTTCGGTGAAATATTCTACCGCGTAACCTTTAGTGAACAACTGATCTAGATATTCACGAAACACCGCCGTATAGAGCTTGTTGCCCCTGAAACTACGGCGAATGAAGAAGGCTCCGCCACGGCGGAACATGGGCCCGGCAGGCCAGAAATTGAGGTTGATACCCGCGGCTATGTGCGGTGGGACCATGCCTTCATAATAAAGAATATAAGACAATAGTAGGTAGTCCATATGACTTCGGTGACAAGGCACATAGATGATCTCATGACCATCATGATGTAGCTGCCTTACCTGCTCGGCACCTTTTATATTGATGCCCTTGTAGAGCTTATTCCACAGCCAGGCCAAGAAACGCTCGGCGATGCGCACAAAGCTCTCGGAGTAATCAGCCGCGACTTCATCGAGATACTCCATCGCCTTGGCTCTGGCCTCGACTTCGGAGATTTTCTTGCTCGAGGCTTCCTCCAGAATCGCCTTCTTCAGGGACTCTGAATTTAACAGATCTTGAAATAGCACCTGACGTTTAGGCAAAACAGGTCCAGTCATGACCTTACGTTGACGACTGAAGTGAACTCGAGCTACGCGGGCCAGTTTGTGAGCAATTCGTTTGTCGGTGCCGTGTTCATCGGCCATATAACGAATTGAGACGGCATTAGAAAATTGCACGAAATTATGTCGGCCCAGGAAAAGGATCATCAGGCATTTTCGCAGCCAGGTCGGATTCTGACGCTCAAGCACCGCCGCCTTCATGGTATCGTCCTCTTTACCTGGCGTCCGCCCCCAGTAGAGACTCACCGGCACTAACTGTATGTCCAGCTCAGGCTTCTGCCTATGAACCTTGAGCAGATCCATAAAGCTATTTAAGAAGAACTCGTTGCTTTCTCTTTGACCAAATAGCGGCTTGGCACCTTCCAGACACACCACTCTGGGCGTGTGCTCACCATCGACAACCAGCTCATCATAGGGGCTTGGCAGTCCATACTTATTGGTGATTTCACTTAAGGAAGCTATGTCGCTGAGAGATTCAGTCTTCATCACATAAACCACAGGTTTATCTGGATCTAAGTTGAGATCGGCGAAGGGGTCATGGGGCACTACTACTGTTTGTACCAGCTTTTTCTGAATCCAACGTAAGGATTGATACCAAAGAGAGTCTTTTTTTGACATTTTTCTTATACAGTGTGAGTCTTCTTAATAACTGCATAGAATACCAGATAACTTATGGAACCCCAAAGTTGGCACCAATTAGATTAACAAACAGCTAACTTACACCTCGGTAGAGGCCTCCCTATTTGGATAGGAAAGCCTTGCCTTTTACCTTATTGACTAGTCTAGGTTATTAACTTCCATACTCTTTAAGTAGTTATCCTTCTCACCCACCATAGTCAAGTTATGCTCTCCTTCCTCCAGATACACAGTAAATCCTGTATACATGGAGAATTCCCCTTGGCTTGGCTCTACCGAGATAAATTCGAATGTAGAATAATGATTGTCATTGTTACGGATAATAATCCAAAATTGTCCTGCGACCTGCGCAGCATTGGCGACCTCATAGGATAACTGGTAGTTACCCGCCTGGGGGATATACACGTCATACGCTGCACTGGCTCCTCCCTGAATAAGATAGATCAGATAGTCATCTTGGATCGCTAAGCTAGAGTCTGGGTCTGAGGATGAGTTATAGTCTATCGCTTCGACGACGACCATGCCGGTCCGCACGAACTCCAACTTGGTCTTGGTCACTTCTCTATAGGCTTCTAACTCAGTGACCATGTTAGCGATATCCATCATCAGCGGATCGGCCGGATCATAGCCGAGTAAGCTCAAATCCTGCATCTTGGGGATGATGCTATAGTCGAGTAAAAAGTTGACCTGTGCTAGGCCATATTCAATGGCATCCTTTTCCAAGGGTTCTGCATTAGCAATATCCAAGTAGTGCATGGCGTTAGCTACTTCCAATCGGATAAATTCATGTTGGACCTCCAGATAGGCCTGACTGTCCTCGACGTCATTGCGCAAATACGTGTAGTGAATGGCGTCCACCTCGACGTTGTCGGCGTTAAGCTCTAGGAACAGCAGTCCTTCATCCCATTCCAGCTCTACCGAACGGGTATTACTTGACTGTGGCTGACCATCACTGGATGCAGGCAGCGTCACGCTGTAGACAAGCTCGTCGGTCAGTGGGTTAAACACTGTCACTTGCTGCTCTTCGCTGTTGGTGAAGCGAAAGCTAAGAGAATAAGTCCCCGTCTTAGGGATATATAGCTGGTAGTTGGCCTGGCCACTTTCGCCTAGCATCAGGCCACGATCTTCGGTAACTGTGGCATTGTTAGTGAAGTCGGAGTAATAAATTTCACCATAGTGATAGACAGAATTTGCGCGTATCAACCAACGGGGATCCTGCCATTGGCTGAGGATATAGTCACTGCTATAGACGTTGCCATTGTAGAACTCAGGGTGGCTAGAGATCTCCGCCTTACTGCTATCTTTCGATCTCTGCCACAAGAAAAATTCGTACATGTCCGCTACTGCACGGTCCGTGAGTGCGTCTAAGCGAGATTCAATTTCTGACCTAAGATATACAGGTTGTTCGTATTGAGAATTGAGCAGATTATCTACGGTGTAAGTGTTCTTGATATGGTAGCGATCGTCCTTTTTCAGGTACTTGACGTGACTGCCGCCCTTGGTCTTGGCCAAGGTGATGCCAAAGTCCTTGTTGTTCGCCTTAGCCGGTAGCACTAGGCTCTCGATAAGCTGACTAGCATCGGCGTTATAGAACTCCAGTACCATGTTTTGAACACTACCATTCACTGGAATATGAATGTTCTCCAGGTTCTTTAGCTTGTAGGTGGTAGGCTTGTTGGCGGAGAATTCCGCATAGACCTTAACCTGAAACAGCACATCGTCAGTTGTACTTCGCAGATATCCATCGAACTTGCCATTGGTGTTGTAAGCATCGAAGGCAGAAATAGAGAAGGCGTTGTTATCGAAGTGTGGCGGCAGGTAGGTCAGGTACTCTATGTAACCGCCGTTTTCGATACTGGCTTCATTCAAAAAGTCACTTAGGGGTTTTAAGAGTCCTTCCATAACCATGCCGATCACAGATATTAAGCCGGGCCCTCCGCTTAAGCCAAAGTTGAAAGGCAGAGTGCTCAGGAGTATCCGCCAGGATCCGCTGATTGAGTCTTCTATTATATCATTTGATGTTTGCGTCTGTAACGGCGGTATTGGGGTGCCATGGTCAATATCGGAATAGATATCATCTGCGGCGCTGGCCTGCATAGATATTGCTGCCAAGCTACCGGCAAATAAGGCGGCGCGTAAAGGGGTTCTCAGTCTGTTTTTCATCTTGATATTCCTTTTCATGGGTATTCCTTTCTAGAATAGATTTCGTTTGAATTTACACCCTCAATTTATTGCTGAGCTTGGTTATCCAACGAGCCTCCTTTAATCACTCAACTTCTTGAACCTGTATGGACCGATTGCCCCTATGCTCAGTATTGAGCAGCGAGAACTGTCGGTATTTTAGTGAAGCTAATAGTCAGTGTTAACTTAAATTAAAACTTATTTACATTTAACTTAAGTCACACTATTTAAAATACTCTTAGCCGTCAAATAAAAACACAATAAAGATACAAATTGAATCACGTGTTGATTGGGGATAGGGGGGAGCAATATAATATAAACCGATTAATAAAGTATGGTTAAATGAAACTAAAATCTTGACATCACAAGTTCTCAAGCGAAACAATGTACTCAATTGATATTGCATAAATTATATTAGATTGATTATTAATAGGTGGCAACTCAAAGTTACTCAGAACTTATAACACTAACTTTATGAATTAAGATTTATTGACCAAACTTTAAAATACGTTATATGCAAGCAATCTAGCCATAGGCCTTTGTTTTTTATGGGAATGTAATACCTGTAATTCTAAATGAATAGCCGGCAACCAAAGTTACAAACTCATAAAACCTGACTCCAACCCAACATTAAAAGTATCAAGTAAAATGATAATCGATTGATTATCGTTAACTTGAAGTAACCTAGGTCCAGCCACCACCTAATATCTTCACATTATAAATTATATGGAAGTATCTTATTTAACAATAATACAAGTTAACTATTCAGACATAGCATTCAGTTAAACAACTTCAACCTATTACTGATTTCAGACATATGTAACTAGGCGATGTTAAATTGTGATGACCATTACTCATATAAGCCACCATGAGTCATTCACATTGTTTATATTATTTCTGATAATGATAAAATCATGGTGATTGCCGATAGATGCTTTGGTGTTACGAGGTTATTTTATTTAATTAAACGTGTGTTTATTATTGATGATAGCTTATATGCTGTTACGAAAGAAACAGATTACCCTCCCTAGCTAATTCACTCGGGAGGGACAATCCGTACATTTCGCTGAAATAGGCCTTTCTATTTGGATAGGATAGAAAGCCTTGCCTTTACCTTATTGACTAGTCTAGATAATGCAGCTCTATATTATCTAGATCGAACTCGGCAGCATAACCATACAATTGGAACCCTGCCTCACCTTCATCTAGATATATGGTAAAGCCTGCCTGCAGAGAGAATTCCCCTTGACTGGGCGCTATGGCTACATCATCTTGATATTGGAAGTTTACCCTGATGCTGAAGCCATCTCCGTCGAGCTGATTATCTTTGGCGACGCGGTAGTAGAATTGGTAGTTACCCGCCTTGGGGATGTGCACATCATAGCCTGCAACAGGCATCGCACCATCGAGTCCGAAGCGCAAGAAGTCACCTTTGTCCTCTGTGTTATAGCTTTCGGCGTAGTCTTCCGCTTCGATGGAGACGGTACCTGTCCGTACGAACTGCAGGTTGGTCCTGGTGCGTTTTATACTCTTCTCTAACGCCATGACTCTGTCGCTGATATCCAACATCAGAGGATCGGCCAGATCATAGCCGAGTACGGTCAAATCGTTAATACCTGGAATGATACTCTCGTCGAGTAGCCAGTTGGCCTGCGCTAGCCCATATTCAATCGACTCCTCATGCAAAGGCGTGGCATTACCTTCATCCATATAGAACCCGGCGTTGATGACTTCTCTTCGAATAAAGTCGTGTCGGGCCTCTAGATAAGCCTGACTGTTCTCGGCATCATTGCGCAGAAACTTGTAATAAATGCCGTCCACCTCGACGTTGTCGGCGTTAAGCTCTAGGAACAGCAGTCCTTTCTCAAGCTCCAGCTCGACCTGACGGGTATCACTTGCCTGTGGCTGACCATCGCCAGATGCCGGCAGCGTCACGCTGTAGACAAGCTCCTCGGTCATCGGGTTAAACACTGTCACTTGCTGCTCTTCACTGTTGGTGAAGTGGAAACTAAAACCGTAAGTTCCCGCTTTGGGAATATAGAGTTGGTAGTTAGCCTGGCCACCTTCGCCTAGCATCAGGCCACGATCTTCGGTGACACTGGCATTGCTGATGAAGTCGGAGTAATAAACTTCACCATAGTTGTAGACCGAATTACCACGTATCTGCCAACTGGGATCCTGCCAGAGGCTGAGTATGTAGTTAGCGTCATAGACGTTGCCATTGTAGTACTCAGGATGGCTGGAGAGCTCCGACTTGTTGCTAGCTTTTGCATTCATCCACACGAAATGCTCAAACGAGGCCGCTCGCCAAGGATCCATGCCGGCTAGTCGCTTCTCCACTGTGTCCCGATCTGATGCCAAATATTCAAATAGGGGATCGAGCAGTTTTTCGATGGTGTATAGGTTGGTGATATGGTGGCGCGTTTCCTTTTTCAGATAATAGATGTTGCTGCCATTCTTGGTCTTGGCCAAGGTGATGCCAAAATCCTTGTTGTTTGTCTTTGCCGGCAGCACTAGACTCTCGATAAGTTGACTTCCATCGGCATTATAGAACTCCAATACCATGTTCTGGATAGTGCCACTGACGGGGAAATGGAGGTTTTCCAGGTTCTTGAGCTTATAAGTAGTAGGCTGGTTAGCGGAGAATTCTGGATAGACCTTGACTTGGAACAGCACATCGTCGGTTTCGCTTTTCAGCTCGCCAGTGAACTTGCCTGTGGTGTTGTACACGTCGTAGACAGAGATGGAGAAGGCGTTGTTATTGAAATTGGGCGGCAGGTAGGTCAAGAACTCTAAGTGGTCGCCGTTTACGATAGAAATTTCGATAAGCAGATTGGTCAGCGGAACTAAGAGAGCTTCAAGAATTCCAGCCACTGAAGTTAATAAGCCTGGCGCCTTGCCTGCATTAAAGGTGAAAGGCAGTGATTTTTTAAGTACCTTCCACACTCCACCCACACCATCCTCTATTATTTGCGTCTGTAACGGCGGTATTGGGGTGCCATGGTCAATATCGGAATAGATATCATCTGCGGCGCTGACCTGCATAGATATTGCTGCCAAGGTGCCGGCAAAAAAGGCGGCGCGCAAAGGGGTTTTCAGTCTGTTTTTCATCTTGATATTCCTTTTCATGGGTATTCCTTTCTAGAATAGATTTCGTTTGAATTTACACCCTCAATTTATTGCTGAGCTTGGTTATCCAACAAGTTTCCTTTCATCGCTCAGCTTCTTGAACTTGTATGGAGCGATTGACCCTATGCTCAGTATTGAGCAGCGAGAACTATCGGTTATTTTAGTGAACTAACTTTAGCCTCAACTTAAAATAAATAGTTATTTACATTTTGATAAAGCAAAACTATTAAAAAATAACTTAACCGTCAAATAAAAACACCGCTGCGATACAAATTGAATCATATGTTAACAGCGGAAGGGCCTAAAGGTATTAAATAACGAGGTTAATAAATGACAATGAAATAAATAAAAACTGTCGGCCAGCAAGTATTTCAAGCGGAATGACAAACAGACTTGTTATTACCCTACCTAACTTTATAACTAACAACTAATAGGTGTGACTTCACAAATGTTCCTAACTGTAACCATGCACAATGCAGCTAAACTTATTAAATTCTATTTAAAATGGAGTTCAGATTAACTATATACTAGTGTTTTTTAGATCTAGCATTTACATACAGTTTCATCTTATATGATTCTACATACATGCTACAGCCTGAAAAGCAGTCGCTACATGCTCATTAAAACTCACCATAAAACATTAAAACACCTATTAAACCAACGTGATACAGTAAAACTCTAGAGCAGCAACATAAAACAATGACGTGACACTAGGCCGCGGCACCACTCGATATGTTAATTGCAGATCATGATAAAGCAGGAACATATTCACAATCATATAAATTAGCTATTTGGGCTATGCATGCATGAAAAGTAACTCAAGATCTTTCGAGTGTCAGACATGATGAGATTGAACAAAATTCGATAATGATTATGGTTACGACATAGAAGTTAGCAGGGATATAATTTATTAAGACATGAATTTAACATTACCCTTAACATTATTTCTAAAATCTTAACTGGACTCTTACGTAAATAAAATAATAAGAAGTAATACTAGTAAGTCATACTCAAACCCTCTATTTAAGCAAGGCTATTCTTACTATTTATTTATGATTTATTTATAATTTATTTATGATTTACTACATATTACTACCAAGAATAAGAAGAAAGTAGGCACAGAGGCAGCCACGAGCCTAACAATAAGCTTGGTTAATCCTTGCACTGACCGGGTTACTGTATATACTAACAGTAACTGTATAAAAAGACAGGATTCATCATGAGACCTTTGACACCAAGACAAGCCGAGATCCTAGAACTCATCAAGCGTAATATTTCCGATACTGGGATGCCTCCGACTCGAGCCGAAATTGCTAAGCGCCTAGGTTTCAAGAGCGCTAATGCTGCAGAAGAGCATCTTAAGGCACTGGCCAAGAAAGGTCGCATCGAGATCATTCCCGGTACATCCCGTGGCATCCGACTCACCCAAGCTGCGGAGCCAGAAGATTTAGGCTTACCATTGATCGGCCAGGTTGCCGCAGGTGAGCCCATCCTCGCCCAGGAACATATAGAACAACATTATAAGGTCGACCCAAGCATGTTTCGTCCCTGTGCCGACTTTCTACTTAGGGTACGCGGCGACAGCATGAAAAATATCGGCATCCTAGAGGGTGATCTACTCGCAGTACATAAGATTTCACAAGCTAAGAATGGTCAAATTGTTGTGGCTAGAGTGGAAGACGATGTCACAGTAAAACGCTTCGAGAAAAAGGGCAGCATGGTTTATCTCCATGCTGAAAATGAAGATTATGCACCGATAGTGGTCGATCTCACCAGTCAGAGCCTGAGTATCGAGGGTCTGGCAGTCGGCGTGATCCGTAACGGCAAATGGCAATAGATAAAATCCCACATAGGCGAAGGAGCTTGGTAATGAAAAATTTAATCGGCAATAGCCCTAGACACCCAGGTTTATGGACCAATCCCCTTGACCAATCGTCCATCGCCCAAGAGTGTGGCAGTATCACCACAGTAAGTACCCAGACTCAGGGACGGGTGGAACTGAAAAAGGTGAGTAATCGGCTCGCCACATTGAGCCATCAGGGGCAATGGATCGTATTGATCAGTCCTCCCAACATCGGCTACAAGCAGATGTTAACCGAAGCCGGTGTTAGGATGGACCGCGTCCTCTTGGTTCATGCTAAAGACGAAGTCGAAACCTTATGGGCCATGGAAAAAGCACTCATAAGTGGTACATCCAGTGCTGTGATCTGCTGGACTCAGGTCTTAGATTCCCGTGATAACCGCCGACTCAGACTGGTAGAAAAGAGCGCTCGCGCCCTTGGCGTTGTCATCGAAGATGCGAATAGTCACTTACATGCTAAAGCCCATAGCCATACCGATACTCACTTCAGCCAGGCCTGTTTATTTGGCTCTCTGCACTAATTTCCTGTCTATTTAACGAATTGAAAATGATTATTTAAGTCCCGCAAGGGACTTTTTTGTAGCTGATTTTTATTCGAATTATTTAAAAAATTCATTAAAAGTGATCTTGATCAATATTTCAACACCAAGTAAGTTAGAGATATAACAACGATAATTTGTTATATCCAAACGATTTAGTAGTCGGCGTAGTAAAGCCCTGCCATATGTGGAAGGCCAGATGTTTACCTCGCTGAAATCGGTACTGATATATTCAGCCGTAGGTGCGAGTGTGGTTAACTCTGGTAGATAAGTGACTGCCAAACTAAAATAACAAGTGAACCGCCACTGCACTTTGAAGTCATCGTTGCTTTTTTGGGAACTGAAGAGTTTGCATAGAGCAGAGACTTACTGTGTGACTCTTCTTTGTCTTAATTTTTGACAGAGGAGAAGTCTAGTGAAGCGAATGTTGTATATTTTTCTGGCGTTGCTGTTTACGCCTTACGTTTTGGCATCAGCAATGCCCCTTAATATGACCAAGGGTGTCACGGATATCAGTGGACAGGTATACAACCTGCACATGATCATCTTGTATATCTGTTGCGCCATAGGTGTGGTAGTTTTCGGCGTGATGATCTATTCCATGATCAATCACCGAAAGTCTAAGGGGGCAGTAGCAGCCAATTTCCACGAAAGTACCAAGGTCGAGATAGCCTGGACCATTGCACCTTTCATCATACTCATTGTTATGGCTATTCCGGCGACTAAGACCCTAATCGCCATGGAAGATTCTAGTGATGCCGACATCACCATCAAGATCACCGGCTCTCAATGGAAATGGCATTACAGCTATTTCGATCAAGATATAGAATTCTACAGCTTACTCTCAACCCCGAGAGAACAGATAGAGGGCACCGAGGAGAAGGGAGAGCACTATCTCCTCGAAGTCGACAAACCCTTAGTGCTTCCCATCAATAAAAAAGTTCGCTTCCTGATGACATCAGAAGATGTGATCCATTCCTGGTGGGTTCCGGCATTTGCGGTCAAGAAAGATGCTAACCCAGGTTTCATCAATGAAGCATGGACGCGTATCAATATCCCGGGTACCTATCGCGGCCAGTGTGCCGAGCTCTGTGGTAAAGATCATGGCTTCATGCCAATCGTGGTCGAGGCCCTGAGCCAAGCCGATTTCGATATCTGGGTTGCCGCACAAAAAAATCAAGCCAGCACAGCCGCAGCAGAGGCACAAGCCTCCTTGAGTCGGTCCCTCTCCATGAATGAGCTCATGGCCCAAGGTGAACAGGTGTACATGTCTCGCTGTGCTGCATGCCATCAACCTAACGGCATGGGTTTACCCGGCGTATTCCCGCCAATGAAAGCTAGCCCAATCACCACAGGACCATTAACGGATCACTTAGAGATGGTTATCAATGGGAAGGCGGGCACTGCGATGCAGGCTTTTGGCAAGCAATTAACCGCACAAGAGATTGCCGCAGTGATTACTTATGAACGTAACGCTTGGGACAATAATACCGGCGATACGGTTCAGGCTGCTGATGTCAGTCAGCATGGCCAATAGAGAGGCAATATGAATACTTTAACCCGCGAGGCGGAACCCAATATGGAAATCGGCCAGATCGAAGCGACCAGTGATCACCATGATGAGCATGAGCACCAACAACACCCTTCGGGGATTAAACGTTGGCTGTTCACCACCAATCATAAAGACATAGGCACCCTCTACCTCTGGTTCAGTTTTATCATGTTCCTCACCGGTGGCGCCATGGCTATGGTGATACGCGCTGAACTATTTCAACCAGGACTACAGCTGATAGAGCCTAATTTTTTCAATCAGATGACCACAGTCCATGGGCTGATCATGGTGTTTGGAGCCGTCATGCCAGCCTTCACTGGGTTGGCAAACTGGTTGATACCTATGATGATAGGCGCGCCGGACATGGCGCTACCTAGGATGAACAACTGGAGTTTTTGGATCTTACCCTTTGCGTTCACCATCCTGCTTAGCTCATTATTTATGGAAGGAGGCGGACCTAACTTTGGCTGGACCTTCTACGCGCCGCTGTCGACCACTTACAGTCCTGACAGCACGGCGCTATTTGTTTTCTCTATTCATATCATGGGAATAAGCTCCATCATGGGAGCGATCAATGTGATCGTGACCATAGTGAATATGCGTGCTCCTGGCATGACCTGGATGAAGCTACCACTGTTTGTCTGGACCTGGTTGATCACCGCCTTCCTCCTGATTGCCGTGATGCCTGTTTTAGCAGGTGTAGTGACCATGGTGCTCACGGACAAATACTTCGGCACCAGCTTCTTCGATGCCGCAGGTGGCGGCGATCCTGTGATGTTCCAGCATATCTTCTGGTTCTTCGGCCATCCAGAAGTGTACATCATGATCTTACCTTCCTTCGGTATCATCTCGGCCATAGTGCCCACCTTCAGCCGTAAGAAGCTGTTTGGCTACTCCTCTATGGTTTACGCCACATCTAGCATAGCAATACTGTCATTTCTTGTCTGGGCACACCACATGTTCACCACAGGTATGCCGGTATTCGCCGAGCTGTTTTTCATGTATTGCACCATGTTGATCGCGGTGCCCACTGGGGTGAAAGTGTTCAACTGGGTGGCGACTATGTGGCGAGGCTCCCTCACCTTCGAGACACCAATGCTGTTCGCCATCGCCTTCATCATACTCTTCACCATAGGCGGATTCTCGGGCCTGATGCTGGCCATCACCCCGGCAGACTTCCAATACCATGATACGTATTTCGTGGTGGCACATTTCCACTATGTGCTGGTAACAGGTGCCATCTTCTCCATCATGGCAGCCGCTTATTACTGGCTGCCGAAGTGGACCGGTAACATGTATGACGAGAGGCTAGGCAAGATACATTTTTGGTGTTCGGTAATATCGGTCAACGTGCTCTTCTTCCCTATGCATTTCTTAGGCTT
The DNA here is from genome assembly GCF_013214165.1 of Shewanella sp. Lineage (GTDB taxonomy): Bacteria > Pseudomonadota > Gammaproteobacteria > Enterobacterales > Shewanellaceae > Shewanella. The sequence continues at coordinate 62,613 of NZ_JABSSM010000002.1, forward strand.
AGCGGGCATGCCAAGACGAATTCCCGATTATGCAGTGCAATTTGCCGATGTTAATCAGATAGTTTCCATAGGCGGCTTCGCCTTCGGACTATCGCAGTTTATCTTCCTCGCGCTGGTCATCAAGTGTATACGCGGTGGCGAAAAAGCAGCGGCGAAACCTTGGGAAGGCGCCGAAGGCTTAGAATGGACACTGCCTAGCCCGGCCCCCTATCACTCATTCACTACACCACCCGAGATAAAGTAGCGATGAGCACTAAGCAGGGTAAGTCTAATCGAAGACTCATCGGCATGCTGATCGCTGCTGCTGTGGGCATGTTCGGCTTCGGCTTCGCCTTGGTGCCCTTATACGATGTGCTTTGCGAACAATTGGGCATCAATGGCAAGACCCAGAACAGCGCTAGCACTTACAAGCCGATCACCATAGATGAGAGTCGCACCATTACCATAGAATTTATGGCGCAGATACAGAGTGATATGCCTTGGGAGTTCACGCCTGAAGTCAAACGCATGCAGGTGCATCCCGGAGAGCTGATCCGCACTAACTTCAATGCCAAGAACCTGTCTCTAAAGGATACCATCGGCCAGGCCATCCCCTCGGTCTCACCTGGACTGGGAGCCGCTTACTTCAATAAAACCGAGTGTTTCTGCTTCAACCAGCAGAGGCTAATGGCCAAAGAAAGTGCCGAGCTGCCACTTATTTTCTTCGTGGATCCGGCTCTTCCCGATTCCATAACCACATTAACTCTCTCTTATACCCTCTACAACATCACCGACTCTGGTTATGTCGGTTCAGTTGAGCAAGGAGCAGCAAGATGACAACTAAGCACGAACACTATTACGTTCCCGCACAGAGTGCGTGGCCCATCATAGGGGCAGTAGGATTATTCCTTATCGCATTTGGCGCCGGAAGTTATGTACAGCAACTCAAATCCGATGGCGGCAGTGGCGGAATCATCTTACTCACCGGCATAGCCGTGATTATATTTATGATTTTTGGCTGGTTCAGAACCGTTATCGCCGAGTCGATGAGCGGCCTCTATTCCAAGCAGATGGACAGGTCTTTTCGCCAAGGAATGAGCTGGTTTATTTTCTCCGAAGTGATGTTCTTCGGTGCATTTTTCGGTGCCCTACTTTACGCCAGAATGATTGCTGTACCTTGGTTGGGGGGTGATTCCAATAATGCCATGACCAATGAGGTACTCTGGCCGGGATTTGAAGCCGTTTGGCCATTATTAACCACACCCGATGGCACAAAAACTGAGGCCATGCCCTGGACAGGCTTGCCCTTGTATAACACCATCATCCTACTCACATCATCTGTGACTCTGCATATGGCTCACGTGAGTCTGGAGAAAGGTAAACGCTCGGCAATCACCTTCTGGCTGGGTATCACCATCTTGCTGGGCATGAGTTTTCTGACGTTACAAGTCGAAGAGTATATTCACGCCTACCAGGAGATGGGCTTAACCTTGGCCTCTGGAGTTTACGGTAATACCTTCTTCCTGTTGACCGGTTTCCACGGCATGCACGTCACTCTGGGAACGGTATTCCTGATCGTGTTATTTTTGCGCGTCTTGAAGGGACACTTTACCCCGGATAAGCATTTCGCCTTCCAGGCGGGCAGCTGGTATTGGCACTTCGTCGACGTCGTCTGGCTGGGTTTGTTTATCTTCGTCTACGTCCTCTGATAGAGCCGCTACGCTTCTCTATGTATGTCACTAGGTGAGATTCAATATGAATAATGTTAACTCCTAAACCGGAGCTAACATTATTGCGTCTGAATATGAGTCTTAGACTAATAAGGTCTTGGGTTGGGGGTGATGATCCCAGTGCCTAATGCCACTAGGATGAATAGCACCACCAGCACAGAGAAGATGACCCGACGCCCCAGGAAATGGCTCGCAGGCGTCTCACTCTCACCTTTCACCAAGATAAACAGGGCTCGGGCCAGATTAAACATAATGAATAGCACTAGCAGTACTAAGACGATTTTAAAGATAATTAATAGATTCATCGGTCATCCTCATATTGAGTCATGGGGCACTCGTGACGGGTTCGCTATTGCTACTCTGGAGCCGTTTATCCATTTGGTCAAGTTAGCTTTTTTGCAGCTTAGCTGTCTTCTTAATACACAGGAGAGAAAATAATGACTAGCCTCTCTCGACGTAGCCGTCAGTATTTATGGGCCACCAGAGCAGCATTGGCTATGCTTGCTATTATCATGTTCCTCATCTTAGTGAAACTCGGTTTTTGGCAACTCGATCGCGCCGAGATGAAAGAGCAATGGCAGAGCGAGTTGACCCATCGCCAGTCATCTGCGCCGTTATCATATGCACAGCTGGTCTCATTCCCCCCGACAGATAAGCTCACGGGTTACCGTCTGTCGGTCTCGGCATCTCCCCCATCGAGTCAAATATTCCTGTTGGATAATCAGGTCTTCAACGGCAGGGTTGGCTATTTAGCACTACAGCCCATGCAGATAACAGCCGATGGCCCTTGGATGCTAGTAGAACTCGGCTTCATTGCTGCTGGCCTAGATAGACGAATACTGCCCTATGTTGATGTCATCGATAAAGAGGTCAACTTGAATGGTCGCTTGTATCAGAAACAAGCGAATCCTATGAGCTCGGCCTTAATGCCTGAATCAGGCTGGCCCAAGCGTATCCAAAACCTTAACCTTGGCGAGATCAGCCAGCTGCTAGGTCAAGCCTTGGCTCCTGCCGTGTTGCAGCCGGATAATCTCGAGGGAATTGACTTGCCCCACCCCTGGACACCGATACCACTTTCCTCACAGAAACACAGAGGCTATGCCCTGCAGTGGTTTTCCATGGCACTGGCTTTTGCCCTGCTAATGTTATATTCCATCTATAGCAGAAGAGTTAAAACGCCAACAAAACAACAAGATGGTTCTATAAAAAATAATATTCCTCATCGGACCAATATCGATGAAATGACAGTTGCCAATGTAAACAAGACCAAGTAGGTTAGAGATTAAGCAGTAAAAACTTCGAACCATAAGAAGTGACTATAAAACATGCGTTTCCTAGCCGTCTCGGGAAACTGAATGAGTATGACTCATATGAATTTTATTTGCCTGCACGGGCGTTCATATGGGCTTTCTTAGGAGAGAGTATGAACTCCCCCAAAAAGAGCGGCGCTAAACCTTTAATTTTACTTTTCTTAGTCTTCATCCTGCCTGTGGCCGCGGCCAAAATTGTGCTCAGCTTAGATCTCTATCGAGGCGGTGCCACCAATAAGGGAGAACTACTTCCTATCGGCACTAGTTACCAGAGCCTTATGATGGACAACCCTAAGCCTAGAGAGTGGCAACTCCTCTACCTGCTACCAAACAAGTGTGATCAGCAATGTCAGGATCATCTCTATATCCTGCAACAGAGCCATATCGCCCTGGGACGAGATCAAGACAGGGTTCATACCTTGATATTACTCAGCCAAGATAGCGATCTCCACGCCCTGACTGCATACAAGTTCGACACGGCGAAGGCCAATGGCGCCATGATAAAGATGCTGGACAGTCAGCAAATGATTGTGGTCGACCCATTGGGCAGCCTGGTCATGCGCTATCCCGCGGTTAATGGCATGGACAAGCAGATCATGCAGGGTAAATCACTCATAGCTGACTTAAGAAAGATGCTCAAACTATCGAGAGTCGGCTAATGGGGATCCAAAACCTACTCAGAATCACCCTTGTCTTCACTCTTTGTGTCATTTTAATGGGGGCCTATACCCGATTATCCGATGCAGGCCTCGGCTGTCCCGATTGGCCCGGTTGTTATGGCATGATGAAAGTCCCCAGCCAACACAGTGAGCTGATGAAGGCACAAGATGCCTTCCCCGGGCAGCAAGTTGAGCCAAAGAAAGCCTGGCTAGAGATGATCCACAGATATATCGCCGCAGCCCTAGGATTACTCGTGCTGGTGATCTTCATTCTCTGTTTAAAAAAACCGGATGCCCCCAAGAAGCTAGCAACAATCATCGCCATCTTGATCCTATTTCAGGCCGCGTTGGGGATGTGGACCGTTACCATGAAACTCATGCCGGTTGTGGTCATGTCTCATCTCATCGGCGGCTTCAGCTTAATCTCACTACTACTCCTGCTCTATCTCAGGACTAAACCACAGGGGCTCCCTGGGGCAGATCTTGCCGCTAAAAGACTGGCCCCATTAGCCTTGGCTGGCATGGGAGTCTTGATCTTACAGATCATACTCGGTGGCTGGACCTCATCAAACTATGCGGCGCTGGCCTGTACCTCACTGCCTATCTGCGAGGGGAACTGGTACCAGAATTTACAGCTCACTCAGGCTTTTAATCCTTTTCAAGGCGAACACGAGACTTATGAATTTGGCGTACTCGACTATTATTCACGTATGACCATACATGTTGCCCATAGATTTGGCGCGATATTGACCACAGGTATCTTGCTCTGGCTGGCCTACAAGCTTTTTACCCAGTCTCAATCGGCACTCTTGAAGCGAGCGGCACTGGTCTTGACCGGTTTAGTCATACTGCAAGTCGGGCTGGGGATCAGCAATGTTGTCTTGCATCTGCCTTTGGGCATAGCCGTATCTCATAATGCCGGCGCAGCCATGCTGCTACTGACATTAGTGTTTATCAACTACGCCCTGCGGCGAAATACGTAAGTTTTAAGTTTTAAGTTTTAAGTTTTAAGTTTTAAGCAGAATAATAATTTAAAGGGCGTAAAGCCTAAGCGAGGGAAGAGCCATGGCAAAACCAGTTTCAATTTCGGCCACTGAGCCTAAGACCGACGGCGAACCACTGCAGTGGCGCGCATATTATGAGATGACCAAGCCTAAAGTGGTGGCGCTTATGCTGCTCACAGTTTTAGTCGGTATGTGTCTGGCGGTACCTGGCGCCGTGCCTCTGCAGCCCTTAATTATTGGCATGCTAGGCATAGGCATGATGGCTGGTGCAGCCGCCGCCTTTAACCACCTCATCGATCGACGCATAGATGGCCTGATGGCCCGTACCTATAATCGCCCCCTGCCTAAGGGACGTATCTCTGTCACTAAGGCTCTCACCTTCTCTATCAGCCTAGCTCTATTGGGCTTCATCTTGCTGTACACCTTAGTCAATGAGCTCACCGCCTGGCTCACCTTTGCCAGTCTTGTAGGCTATGCCATCATATATACCACTTACCTCAAGCGTGCCACCCCACAAAATATCGTCGTCGGTGGACTCGCCGGAGCCATGCCGCCACTCCTTGGCTGGACGGCGATAACCGGAGAGTTTCACGGTCATGCCCTGCTACTAGTTATTATTATTTTTACTTGGACCCCGCCACATTTCTGGGCATTGGCCATTCACAGGAAAGCGGAATATGCCAAGGTCGATATCCCTATGCTACCTGTGACCCATGGCGTCGAGTTTACTAAGACCTGTATCTTGCTCTATACCTTGCTGCTGGCTATCGCCTGCTTGCTACCCGTTATAGTGGGAATGTGCGGCCCCATCTATCTGGTGGGTTCGACGATATTGAGTTGCGGCTTCCTCTATAAGGCATGGGAGCTTAAATATGATGACAAACCTGGTCTGGCAATGCAGGTGTTTCGCTTCTCCATCTATCATCTGATGATCTTATTTATCCTGCTCTTGGTCGATCATTACCTCTGGGTATAAACCTCAAAGCATAATATATTCGTTTATTACTACTTCACAGTTCAGTGATTGCAAGGGGTGTTATTAGATGGAAAAAAAACTTAGGCTAATAGCCGTAGCGCTTTCAGGCTTAGTTTTACTCGGCCTCGGCGGTGTGACCGCGGTTCAGTTGCAGAAGAGTAAGCAGACCAATGCCATCATCTATTCCCTACAGGACACAGAGCTGGATCTTGCCACCAGCTTCGTGTTTCCAATCGCTAAGCCATTGGCCCCCTTCTCTCTCACGGATCAACATGGCAAAACCTTTACCAATACCAGCTTAACCGATAAATGGAGCCTATTCTTCATCGGCTACACCTCTTGCCCGGATGTGTGCCCTACGACTATGGGCAAACTCACTGCTGCTTACCCCAAATTGCTAGAAAATGCAGAGCTACAAGTGGTTTTTCTCTCCGTCGATCCTCAACGAGATACCCAGACTAAGCTGTTAAGCTATATGAACTTCTTCAACCCTCAATTTATCGCCATCACCGGCGAGCATGCCCAGCTATTCCCGCTCACGCGAGACCTAGGTTTCGTCTATGCCATGGTCGGCGATGGGGAAGACTATCAGGTCGACCACAGTGCATCTATGGCGCTAATATCACCGGATGGAAACAAGGTGGCGATAATAAAACCTAGATCCTCTGCTCCGGGTAAGCTACCCCAAATTTCAAACCAAAATCTCATCGCAGATATACAAACCATAATAGCCAATTATAAGGCAGCAGCTAGATCTTAGGCATTAGTACCGGATCACACCAGTTCGGCTAGCTTATGGTGTCGAGAACGACGCTGATTTTATCAGCTTGAGGATAGTGTTCATGGCAAGGACTATTAAAATGCCCTGCCATGAACTGAGTCATAATGGAATAATTGAGTGCTACTTGAGTACGTTACAACGCCTTAGCGTTCGAGTTTTCAGCTCAAACGCTCAGTGTTATAATTTAGACAAATTCTCTCGCCTTTGGCTGATGAGTCACGGAAAAGAGTCTTCTTGGGTCATATTTTCGATATTCTGCTCCTATAGAATAATTTGGCGATTCGATATGGCTCAGGCTCGGGGTCCAGATCGGCTGCTTAGAATAAGCAATAACAGGCCTGCCAATTTCAGTCGCTAAATCTTGTGCAGTGTTGGATTTAGCATAACAAGCTAATAAGTGCACAGGTTTATTACCTTGATATAAATCTATCCCATGATGCCTTTTCATATACTTGGGAAGTTCCTTGCCTGACAATGAGAGAGCGTGACTATCGTCGACTTCCCATCCCCCTTTCTTTAGTCGTCTTGGCCACGCTCCAACTTGCACTTTCCCATCTGGAGAACCGTGTAACAGTATCGCCTCCTCTCCTGTACCTTTAAAATTATTTGTATACCCCATAGGATCTCGCGTTCCTGCTTTTTTATCAAGCAAATCAGCACTCATCTCTGTGGTGCTCCACTTGTGCAATCTTACTCTAGGGCTACCTCCTGAAACATGAGCCTTGATGCCTCTCCCCATAGAGCCAAGCCCCGCCAAAGTAGCAATGCCTCCCGCTATCTCAGCACCCTTTTCATCGCCGGCCGCCGATAAACCAATACTCGTTACAGTGGCTGTTAGCTCTGTGGCTCCAAGCATAATATCTGCGCCCGCTGTCAGGGTTAATGATGCTCCTCCGGTTGGTATCGCCATGACAATACCGGCAACCGCACCTATCACACCGATAACATTACCGATTATCGCTCCCACCGACATGTGCCCACTCGGATCAGCTAGGTTTACCGGATCACCATGACAGTAACGATAAGGATTCAGTCCCCCCTCCCCAAACGGCGACAGTACATCCATGCCCGAAAACTGCCCCAGACCCGGCAAATACCAACGAGTCCCATTACCCAGCGGATACGCACTGTTCGCTACACTATCTCTGAGTTCACCGTTAAACCCTGTGCGGCTGAGCCCCTGCCCCTCACCAGACGGGGTATACGGGCTGTAAGTCCAGCGACTGCCCTCGAGGACCCCAACCACAGAGCCTTTAGCATCGGATTGTAACCACCGAGTCTCACCAGCGGTTATCTCAGCTATCGTCGTCTTTCCCTGAGACACAAAGCGGCGTTCGCCTGTCGGTGAATGCTCGCTCATCACCTGATCGCCTTGATAGTAACGCACTGTCTCGCCGCTGCTCAGTAACTGGCCATAAGGATCATAGCCATACGCTACGTCATCACACTGCACCACACTGCCAAGCGCATTAAAGGCAAAATGATGACGCGCCACCCCATCGTCAGTGACGGATACAAGATTGCCATCTTTATCGTAATCCAGCACCGTCTTCTGCGGGTAGGCATTATCACCAGTCAACAAAGAATGGCTGACACCCAACAACCTCTGCACGTCATAAGTCAGTATCGCCTCATCACATTCACCCGACGGAAAGAACGTACTCTGCTTAATCAGGTTGTTCAGGTCATCGTATTCCAGTGCCTGACTCGAAATAGCGCGGCCATATTCATTTTTAGGTAACAAACTTTCACTGCTATCAGCGCTGATGTTATAGCCAGTAAGGCGGTGTCTAACGTCATACCGATAACTTTCTCTTAGAGACTCACCACAGCCCGTACTCACGCTTCGGGATATCATTTTGTGCAGTGTGTCATACGCACTCCCTATGGTGAGAGTATGCTCCTGGGCCGTAATCTTCCTCTGTGTTTCACGACTGAATTCGTCGTACGTCAGTGTTGTGCTCTGAACCAGCTGCCCGTCCTCACTGACAGACATGACCGACAAACGCCCGAAGCTGTCGTATTGATTACTGACCGTTACGGCGTCGTCGCGACTTTCCGTGACTTGCCCCAACAGATTATAAGACCTTGATACAATCCGCTCACCAGCGGTGACTTCACTGGCGCCGCCACGCAGTAAAAAAGCCCCGTAACCGACCTGATATGATTGGGCTTGCGACTGTGCCGTCTGGATCACCTCGGTCAAGTTTCCTCTGCGACTGTATATGTATTCGTATCCACCCGTCGCACTGGTCGCTTGCGTTACCAGGCCCGCCGGCAGCGTACTGTCCGACGTCTTGGAGTACGTGAAATTCACCTCTGGAGCCCCATTGCCAGTCATATCAACGGATGCTATGCGTTCCAGCTCTACCAGCCGTTTACAGGCAACGGTCTGCCCTCGAGCATTGGTCTGAGAAGACAGCAGCATACTGCCGGTATGATACCGATACTGGCGGCTTACCCCATTCACAGATTGCGAGGTTATACGCCCTATCCCATCAAACTCACGCGTGCCTAAGGTTACTGGGACAGCCCCATCCCGCAGAGCATCGATGCGGCTCAACTGCATCTCTGATGATGCAGTAAAATAAGTCAAATCATGAAGACTGCCATCCAAATGCTCAACTTTTTCGGGACGGTCAAAACCATCATACGCCTTAATAGCAAGCTGTCCTCCATCCGCCATAGTCACCGATTTCGGTCGGCCAAACCCGTCATAAACAGCTGAAATAGTTGCGTATACCTCTCCTTTCGCATCGAGTTCTTCGATCTTTTCCGGCTTTTTAAACTGGTTATACGTAAGGCGACGAGAGGCTAAAGCCGAGCCTGCTGAGTTCTTCATTCCCTGCGTCAGGGTCAGGGCGACGGGGTCATAAACACTGATGTCGATGACACCGTCATCATAGACTGTAGTACTGATTTGTCCCCAGCCGTCATAGGTGTGATCTTGCTGACGGCGAATCACTTCCTTCCCGTCCAAATAATCGCTTTCAACCTCCTGAACCAAACGCCCCACTTGATTGTACTGCTTGCTGGTTATCTGCCGGTATGTTCCAGTGCATCGACCATCACAATCACTTGTAGCGTCATCATCCTGTATACTGACCGATACCATCCGCCCTAGGCCATCGAATTCCACCCGCTCCGACACGCCCCAGCGATTCGTCACTATCGCCTTCGCCATAGCACCGTCCCGCGCAAACACATATTGCGCCAATTCTGATACTTCGTATTCGCTGCCCGGTGCAAAAGTGACTTTCACCGGTCTTCCCTGAACGTCATATTCACGCGACTCTGTCCGGCCTTCTACATCGATATGGCTTAATACTACACTCTGGATCACATCTGAGTGCTCGCTGGTCTGCACCGACACGCCATCATCGCCTTCAAAAGTAGTCACCATCATCAGCAGGCCGGCATTCAAGGTATAGTCATAACGCTCCCTAGTGGTGCAGCCATTGATAGTGACCCCCTGCGACAATGGCAATGCATGCAGGCGGCTAGCCGTTTGCTCCAGGTAAGTGGTCTCCATCACCTTCACTGATGCGCCGCTGCTGTAGGTCACCTTGTTTTCCAACACCAGGGTGCCGTTCCCCTGATCACTGGATACCTTCAGAGACACGTATTCATAATCCCACACTTTTTCATCTTCAGTACTGCAAGACTGCGAGGAGCGTTGCAGATAACGGACAAAATAACCGAACGGCTCCGGCGGGCAGCCGCTCTCCCCTGCGGCGAGATAATACGTGTTAGTGACGGCTAGGTCGGTGCTATCCTGACTGAACGTCACATTACCAAATTTGTCGGTTTTACTTACCGTCACCTCACTCCGTGACGCTCCGCCTTGACTGTAGGTGGTCGTCACCTTACGCGGCAGCTGCAGGTTGGCTGGCTGGCCATAGAAATCCCGACCAGGCTCTTCGTTATAAACCGTGTCTGTCGTTACTTGACAGCCCTGATCGGTGAGGATTTCCTGAGTCGCCAAATGGTATTTATTAAAGGTCGCCTCTCGGGTGCTCAGTATCTGTTCATCACTGTCTACTAACGTTTCTTGCGCCCAATAGTTATAGTCTCCGATGTGTCGGTACAGATTATCTGCACCATATTCGTGACTCATGCCATCTTCGTAGCCCAGAAAGTTCCGATCTGAGTAATTATAAATTCTGACAACGGGTGGCTGACCGCCTCCGGGTTCGACTTCCCAACGGACAACATTGGGCAGATAGTCTTTCTCATCAATGCGGTGTCCTGTTGCGTCGTAGCACACTCGTTGCACACTGCCCATCGGCGAATGCACTTCTTTCAGGGCGCTGTAGCTACCGACCGCTTCATACACAAAGCACGTCATATCATCCCAGTTCAAGGTTTCACCAGGCACCGTCATTTGCTCAAGCTGGCCCGCCATAAACGCGATCCCAACTTCCGCCGTACGCCCTGAATCCGTCTGAATCCGGCAGCTATCAACCCACAATCCGTCATACGTCAGTGATAGCAGAACCTTATCGTCCATATCGGTAATGGTTTCCAGTAGGCCGTCAAAGCCGGAGGCGGAGCCGTATGTGAACGTATATGATTCACCGTTTTCAAATGCCACCGCGGTCATATAATATGGCCCACCGTCAGAAAAGCGCTCCAGTGTCTCCACAGTGCCATTCTTGTACACCACCGACAGGACCCAATCGTCGACTCTGGTCACAAAGAAATCATCCAGTTTTTTATCTTTAAACGTCAGAATATCGGAGTAAAACCCGTCTATCTGGAACGTGCGGCCATCGGCAAGTCTCAGAGTCCAGTGCATATTATCGGTCGTGCTACAGCCAGAGAGACCCGATAGGTTCCAGCCGATGCCAAAACCGGTATTCAGGGTATTCATCAGCGAATAAGTCAGGCTGATATCACGACTGCTCTCGCTGTCAAACAAAGCATGCAGAGTACAGAGTTTCATCACTGCGCTGTACTGGCCGGTACGTAAGTCCACGGAGCCGTTCATGAAAGAGGAAAAGTTGGTTGCATTTGAATAAATATTAGACATTGTTATTCCCAAAAAAAACAGGGAGCACTGCTCCCTGTTTTTATGTATTGAATGATTACGCGTCGATTAGTTCGATGAGGTTGCTATCACCAGTTTGTTCCTGAACGTGTAATTCATGCTTACAACCGAAATTATCAACAAACTGGTAGATTCCGGTAACCCTAGTCTCTGCATCATGATATGAGCTACCACTTAACTTGTATCTCGTGGCAGTCAGATGCACATTACTTGCGTTATACGGCACAGGGTCACCTGATCTCCTATCACTACTTGGAGTGCAGTCGCCTACAGTCAGACTTGTAATACTCATGTCATACAGCCTGCTCCAGCGTATATATTCCATATCCCAACCGGATTGGAAGAAGTATATTTCATTATTTGCATATCTCATCCCCCCCGATATTGCCAACGATGTCATTGTCAAACCGTGAGGCAATGTCCAATAATACACATCAACATCATGAATATGAGTACAAGCGTTGTGGTAATAATACGCATCATCAACACTCGCCTTCATATCCGATGCATTGATGGAGTAGGGCGTCTTCCCCTCAAGAGTAATGAACTTGTCTGTGCCTGCATCATCGGAATAACACCAGTTTTTCTCACCCGCAAGATTAATGAATACAGCCAAATCATGAGCTTGTGTAGTGTTGGTGGATACAAAAAGGGAAATGTATTCATATCCTTCACCACCCTCCACTGAAGCGTTCTCGTCAATCATAGTTTTTTGCACATTCAAAGGACCAAAGTTATAGCCATCCGAACAGAATTTATACACCACACCCTTTGGTGGGTTTTTGTGCTTATTAAGTGTCACTAATTCAATACTGTTCTTCTCATCATCACTCAAAGGCATATTGACCCAACGCATATCCTGATTCACAATCTGCTTTCTCGCTTTGATTCTCAGCTTTGCCTGCTGGCGACCATTCGCATAAACAAAACCATCGAAACCATCGAACATGATCTCGAGGGTCTCCATTCTCACATCACCAACCGTATAATCACTCTTAATCATCTTGCTGTCTCCGCTCTTTGGGCTGCTATCAGCGTAAAACCCACCATAGGCGCTGCCAACTCTTCATAAAAGGTTATACTCAACGCCCCGCCGATTTCTGTCAGCAGCTCATCCGCACGCATTTTAACCAGCGGCCCAAGTTCCCCGTCAGAGTGAAAGAAATACTGATTCACATGACGATTTGAACGCTGGTACTCCAACGTTGCCTTCAGCAACGTAAAAACAAACAAGGATGCAAACTCCGGTGGTACTGCGTCCGCATCCAGCTGTATCAGCTGTTCTGCGTCGCTAATGGTATGCAGGCTAATGTGACGATGCTCGTATTTCGGCATAAATACGCCGCCATCGGTCGTGGCAAACAGCATTTCTTTGTAACTACCAAAGCCATTGATGTAATTCGCACGAAAGAAAGAAGCCAGATAACGCTGACCATTGACCGTAAAAGGCACACACTCACACCAGCGGCTGGTCATTTGAGTTTCCCCGACCCAATCTGCTGTATTTTGATGACGATACAGCGCCGTTATCTGCTCTTGTTCTAAAACTACCATGTAAGTATTATCCTATTGAATAACGTGATGACATTCCCGGTTACCCAGGAACATTTATTGACCTACAACTTGCTCAACCAGCTGTTGCAGAGTCGTGTTTTTGAAGTCTTTCGGTTTATTGCGGAAAAAATCAAACTGGTACCTTTCCATCAGTTCCACGTGCAATTCCGCGAAATCGAGACTGTCGAGCCCAAGCGCTACTACGGTACTTTGTGGTGTCACATCACTCGGCTTAAGTTCACGTTTTATCCTGATGATGAATTGATGTAAAAAAGTAAAAATTTCATCTTGCATATTTATCTCCCACTAAGGTTTGACCATCATTGATACACGCATCTCCAGCCAACTTTCATTGGCCATGGCGCGGGCATTCATTGTCATCATGTGCCACTCTCCGGCATTTACCGTCGTGGCATCACATTCAATCACCGACGCTGGCATGCACGCGGCTACATTGCCGCGAACGACACTCGCGGTCTGCACAACCCGCCCATCTTCAAACCAGCGGTTCAACGGCTGGCCGGCAACGGGAATATCTGATAGCGTTTTGAGTAAACATCCGAAAATCTGGGCCTCCCAATTCACCAGATCCCCCTTCCCAGGTGATGATAAAATCCACTCATTAGACGCTAAAGGCAGAGAAGCAAGCTGCGGCCATTCACCGTCAGACACAAATGCGCTCACCGCTGGCGTACTCGCCTGTATCTCCCACAACCCCACTCCGTCCCCGTAAGGGCGCATCTCGTACTCACGTTCTACATACACAGGACCAGAAAAGCGGACCTGAACGCCCAGATCCGACGCGCCAGGCAACAGCAGAAGCCGTCGTTTCAGCATCATGGCCGCCAACATGCCTGGCACGACAATAGCTGGATACCCGCACTTTTTGGCGTGCGCGAGTGAGCGGTGAATCGGATTGCGGTCTCCACTATCGTGTAGCCATTGCTGCACCTCATGCTCACTAAACCTCATGCACCCATCCTTTGAAAAATAAGCGCGGTATTATGCCCGCCAAACCCTGAATTCAGGTTCATGACGGTCTTGAAGTCCCCCTTCAGATTACGATTGGCCAAGTAATTTAGGTCACATTGTGGGTCGGGCGAGTCCAGATGCCAGGTAGCCGGAGCGACTCCCCCATTTAAAACATGCAGACAAAACAGAGATTCCAGCGCCCCTGCGGCACCGATTAGGTGACCGGTTGATGATTTGGTCGAAGACACTGGCACGTGATAGGCCTGCTCACCCAGCGCACGCTTTATTGCCAGAGTTTCATGAACATCGTTAGCGGGAGTGGATGTACCATGCGCATTAATGTAGTTAATATCTGCAGCATCAAGTCCAGCTTCGTTCAAAGCGGCAGATATTGCACCTGCCCTATGACTGAGATCCTCACTGAGACTGACAAAGCCACTAGCGTCACAGCGATACCCATAACCGACTATCTCACCCAAGATGGTGGCACCACGGCGTTTAGCGCTGTCGTAATTCTCCAGTACCAGTACGGCCGCCCCTTCTCCGAGCACAAAGCCACTGCGATCTGAACTGAACGGACAGCAGGCTTTGCGAATGTCCTGCGGTTCTTTTGTCAGCGCCTGAAGCACATCCATCTCCCAGATGGCCGACAGGTGACTTATCGACTCAGAACCACCCGCCAGCATCATATCAGCCCCGCCCCGCTGAATTTCCCGATAAGCCTGGCCGACTGCCATGGCCCCTGCAGCGCAGGCGCCTGACAGTGTGAGTTGAGTGCCGTGAAGACCGAAATGGGTAGCACATGCCCCAGCAGCTGAGCTGGGCATGCTTTTCAGGTTACCGAGTGGGTGGCTGCTGCCTTTACGCGCAAACTTGTCCGCCAGCCAGCGACCTGCGTCCCCGCCCCCCCAGCCAGTGCCCATGACCAATCCGGCTTTTTCCCGAGCGTAATGTTCGGGCCAATTACCATCAGGGAACGCCTGTGTCATCGCCTGTAGTGCACTGTAAAACGCCAGCTCCCCCTCCCGTCCGAGAGCCCGGCTCAATCTTGCAGGCAACGCCTCTCCCACAGAGTGTTCGTCTTCGATAAAACTGAAAAAACGCGCATGAATGTGCGACTCAGATAAGTCCCGGTAACCATAGCCCACGGCCCCTGACAACACACTCTGCCAGATTTCAGCGGGACACCTACCCATGCCAGTAATCGCTCCCATACCTGTGACCACTACACGGTTACAACTTTGCATATTTCATCCCATTAGTTATCTGCATGTAATTTATTTGGAATAGGACCGCCTGGCAATACTATTTACAATCTAATAAAAGCGAAAAATGGCAATATTTATTGGCGCGTTCTAGCCGTTGTTCGACAGCTAGAGCGCGCCAATTTGTAACGATAACTCAAATAAATAATCAAAAAAAACTCCGACAAAAGAGGCAATACTCAAATTTACGACTATCTTATTATCTTGCAGGGATGAAGAAAGCCAGCCAAAGGAAATCAAATGCCGGAACAAACAATCAGATTGGATTCTGAATTAACCATTCGAAATATTCAGCCCATTTTCGCACAACTTTCACAACTATTAACCCATGACAAAGAGCTGCATATAGATGCCAGTCAATTGACCAGGGTCGATACTGCCGGGGCCCAGCTCCTCTATCTATTCTCCCAAACATGTACATCCCGCTCCCTAAGAGTCCACTGGCTAGACTGTCAGCCAGAACTTCAAATCAATTTACAAAATCTGGGTATTAATATTCCAGAAATAGCCATTCCAGTGTTACAAGCCGAACTGGATGAGGAAAAGTAACGATGAAAAAAATACTTGCGGTAGACGACTCGGCTTCCATGCGTCAGATGGTCTGTTTCACCCTAAAAATGGCGGGCTTCGATGTCACAGAGGCCTGTAATGGAGACGAGGCCTTGAAAGCAGCCCAACGAGGCGAATACGATCTGGTCATCTCGGATGTGAATATGCCCATCATGGATGGACTCACTCTAATTCGTAATCTACGCACCTTGCCAAACTATAAATTTACTCCCTTGCTGATGCTGACAACTGAGTCAGGCACAGAAAAGAAGCAAGAGGGCCGCTCCGCAGGTGCTACCGGCTGGATAGTCAAGCCCTTCAACCCAGATCAACTACTTGCAACCGTGCGTAAGGTGCTTGGTTAACAACATCCAAATCATCAGATGGATCTAACGGACATTTAATATGGAAATCGATCTCAGTCAATTCAGTCAGGTATTCTTCGAGGAGAGTCTAGAAGGGTTAGGCGCCATGGAGTCTGAGCTGCTTAACCTCGACGTCAATAACCCCGACGCAGAAGCCATCAACACCATTTTCCGCGCGGCTCATTCCATCAAGGGTGGCAGTGCCACTTTCGGTTTCAGTCAGGTCGCTAACTACACTCATTTGCTGGAGACCTTGCTCGATGAGATCCGTGATGGGCGCAGACAGATGACCAACGAGCATCAAGACATGCTGCTGCTCTCCGTCGATCTACTACGAAACATGATCGATGCCTTGATGCGAAAAATCGATTTCGACGACCCCCAGCTCGCTCAACTCGAGACGCAATTTACGCTCGAAATCCACAAGAGTACTCACAATGCTAGGCCTGAAGAGTCCGATTCGAATAGCGACACATTGGCGCAGCAAGAGTCCCCCGGACTCCGACGTTGGGCCATAGATTTCCAGGCGGGTGTCGACATACTGCGCTGTGGTAACGATCCTTACCTCATGTTCAACGAGCTAAGACTGTTGGGAGAGCTCAGCGTCAACCTGGCCGAGCATTCATCACCTGAATTTCATGATATAGATCCGGAAGCTTGTTACCTCAACTGGCAGCTCGAACTCATCACAGACCAGCCCTTAGAGCGACTAAGAGAGGTATTCGAATGGGTCGAAGATGAGTGCAGCATCAATTACTCCTCCACCTCAGTCATTAATGACAATACTAACCCTGACGGTGGACAAGCTAACCAAGAGAAAAAACCTAAGCCAGCCTCACAGGCTAAACTCCCCGAAACCAATTCGATTCGGGTCAGCATAGACAAGATAGATCTGCTGATAAACATGGTGGGGGAATTGGTTATTACCCAAGCCATGCTTGGTCAAATAGGCCAGCAGGATAAG
This sequence comes from Shewanella sp., assembly GCF_013214165.1. Lineage (GTDB taxonomy): Bacteria > Pseudomonadota > Gammaproteobacteria > Enterobacterales > Shewanellaceae > Shewanella. The sequence continues at coordinate 79,771 of NZ_JABSSM010000002.1, forward strand.
ATAGACGAAGAATCACTCATATCACTCAAGCAAGGACTGGAACAACTCGCCACCCATACCCGAGATCTGCAAGAGAGCGTCATGCAGATCCGTATGCTCCCCATCAGCTTCGCCTTCAATCGCTTCCCCAGGCTAGTGCGAGATATCGGTCAGCAGCTAGGGAAGAAGGTGGATCTAGTGCTGAAAGGGGAAGATACCGAACTCGACAAGACTGTGATGGAGAAGATTGTCGACCCTATGGTACATCTGGTGCGTAACTCATTGGATCATGGTCTGGAAACACCGGAAGAACGCCTCGCCAAGGGAAAATCAGCAGTAGGCACCCTCACACTCAACGCCTTTCATCAGGGAGGTAGCATCATCATAGAGATCATAGACGATGGAGCCGGTCTGGATACCGATAGAATTCTGAGCAAGGCAAGGGAGAAAGGGCTCGTCGGTCAAGAGGAAGAGCTCAGCACAGAGGCGATCCATAAGTTGATCTTTAAGCCAGGTTTCTCCACCGCCGATGCGGTCTCAGATCTCTCGGGACGCGGTGTGGGCATGGACGTAGTCAGGCGAAACATCAATGAACTCAACGGCAGCATAGAACTTAAATCCACCCAAGATAAGGGCTGCCGTTTCACCATCAGGTTACCCCTGACACTCGCCATACTCGATGGCCAACTAGTCAGGGTGGGCAAGCATATCTATGTCGTGCCCCTGGTTTCCATTCATGAGTCATTACAGGTCAAGCCTAACAAGATCAACCGCCTCAGTGACGGCCATGAACTGATACAGCTCAGAAACGAATACCTGCCAGTGATCAAGGTGTACCAAGAATTTTGTCACACCTCAGATGCCAAAGAGATCAAAGACGGCCTGGTCATGGTAGTCGACTCCAATAACGACAAGATAGGCTTACTGGTCGATGAACTATTGTCACAACAACAGGTAGTCATCAAGAGCCTGGAAGATAACTACAACCGGGTGCCTGGCGTATCTGGCGCGACGATACTGGGTGATGGCACGGTCGCACTCATCATAGATGTTACCGGATTAGTCAGCCTAGCCGGCATTACCAATATGAAAGAACATGCTGCCTAACAAGGCGCACAATTAACACGCTAGCCAATGACCAATATGAAACAAGACTCAGAATTAACACGCGAGATAGCGCTGAAAATAACAGATTAAGCAAGATGGAGCCTGGAGCAATGACAGAGAAAATTAAAAATATGCAGCCCAAATATAATCAGGGGATGAAGCAAGATAACGATGAAGACAGTCAGCAGTACCTGACCTTCATCATGGCCAACGAAGAGTATGGAGTCGAAATACTATCGGTACAGGAGATCCGGGGCTGGGAGTCCACCACAGTGATCCCCAATGCACCGAGTCATGTGAAGGGGGTTATTAATCTGCGGGGCACCATAGTCCCCATCATAGATCTCCGCCAACGCTTCGGTATCGAGGTCTTAGATTATGGTGCCACAACTGTCGTTATCGTGGTCAAAGTTGCCATCGCTAACGAACATAAGGTCATAGGCATAGTCGTCGATGCAGTATCCGATGTATTCAGCGTCAATAATGACGATGTCCGCGACGCACCCAATTTCGGTGAAGACACAGATCTATCTTTCATCAAGGGCTTGACCAATGCCGATGAGAAGATGGTTATTTTGCTTGATATCAATAGATTACTCGGTAATGAAGTCTTACCTGAAGCAGAGCTTCTTTCGCAGTTAATGCATAATCTTGATGCCGATAAACAGGTCGTCAACGGATAATATAAAGTGAGAACCGCATGTTTGATAATTTAAAGTTGAAATGGAAATTAACCATAGGGTTTGCAATTCCGTTAGCATTAATACTAACCATTGCTGCCATAGTTCACGGCAGTTTAGCCAAGCTTTTGGTTACCAGTCAATGGGTAACCCATACTTATAAGGCTATCGATATTGGTAATTCAATTACCGCATCTTTGGTTAATATGGAAACAGGATTTCGAGGCTACCTTGTTGTAGGTGAAAAAGAATTTTTGCAACCTTTCGATCAAGGTAAAAAAGACTTTGCAGAATTAACCAAGCAAGCGCAAGAGACGGTGTCAGATAACCCGATTCAAGTGGCTAGAATTAAACAAGTTGAAAGCATTCAGCGTCAATGGTTACAGCAGCATGTGCTAGTGGCCATCAATTTAAGAGAAAACTCTTACCAAGGTGAAATCACTGAGTTTGTTAAAAGAGGAATTGGCAAACAATATATGGATGAGATGCGCTCCATTTTAAATGAGTTTGTTGCCGAGGAATCTGATTTGATCTTGGTACGTGCAGAGGAGCAAAAATCCACCGCTGACTTCACCGATTTAGTGACCGTTCTTGGCAGTATTTTAGCCGTTATTTTAGGCTCTATCGCCGCCTTTATTACGACAAAGTCCGTGACTAAACCGATTAATAATTTAATCGACGGCATGAGTCGTGTTGAACAGGACAGTGATTTCTCTACTCGTTTGAATGTGAAATCAACTGAGGAATTTGGTAAAGCCGCTAAGGCATTTGATGCCTTGATGAATGAGACGCAAAATGCACTAAATTCAATTAATGAAACAATGGCAGCCTTTTCCAACGGAGATCAAGACCAAAGAATTACCACGGATTTAAAAGGGGATCTGCATAATATAAAATCCGCCGCCAATCAGTTGATGGATACGGTTCAAAGCCAACAAGTCACCGCGGCAAAAACATCGGGTGAGAACCTACGAATTAAACAAGCCTTGGATGTATGTAAGGCCAATGTCATGATGGCAGATGCCGATTATAACATCATCTATTTCAACGACTCACTCACCGAGATGCTCGGTAATAATGAAAAAACGCTACAGCAGGAACTTAAAAGCTTCGAGATGAAGACACTATTGGGTGCTAATATCGATATCTTCCATAAGCACCCTGCTCATCAGCGGGGCATGCTAGACAAGCTAACCAGCACCTTTGAGACCAGCATAGAAATTTCAGGGCTCACCTTCGAGCTTATCGCCACCCCGGTTTTCAATAACAGTGAAAGAACAGGTACTGTGGTCGAATGGCAAGATATCACCGCCAAGTTAGCTAGAGAGAAGGAGGATAAACAGCAGGCCGCCGAGACAAGCCGTATCAAGCAGGCGCTGGATGTGTGTAAGGCCAACGTGATGATGGCCGATGCGGACTACAACATCATCTACTTCAATGAATCACTCAACCAGATGCTCGGTTCGAACGAGAGGACCCTGAAACAGAGCCTGAGTCGCTTCGATATGCGCACTCTGATGGGCAGTAATATCGATATCTTCCATCAGAACCCGGCTCATCAACGGGGCATGCTGGATAGGCTCACTGAAACCTTCGAGACCAACATAGAGGTGTCAGGCCTGACTTTCGGTTTAATCGCCACCCCAGTGTTCGATAATGGCGAACGCACCGGCACGGTTGTCGAGTGGCAAGATTTGACCGATAAGTTAGCGCGAGAAGGTGAGGAGCAGCAGCTAGCAGCGGAAAACGCCCGCATCAAGCAGGCACTAGACAATGTCTCCGCCAATACCATGGTGGCAGATGCCGACCTTAATATCATCTATATGAACAGTGCCGTGGGTAACATGTTCAGAAATGCACAGTCCGACATAATCAAGGATCTGCCTAACTTCGATGCCAATAAGCTTATCGGCGTCAATATCGATGACTTTCATAAGAATCCGGCCCATCAGCGTGGCCTGCTAGGTGGACTCACATCCACCTACTCGAGCCAGCTATTAATTGGCGGGCGCACCTTCAAGGTGGTGGCGAACCCCATCAAGGATGACAATGGCGATAGCATAGGCACAGTCGTCGAATGGACAGATCGCACCGCAGAAGTAGCCATCGAGCACGAGATCGACACCATCATCTCATCGGCAGCGGCAGGTGACTTGAGTCATAGAGTCTCCACCGAAGGTAAGGACGGCTTCTTCCTCAACCTCTCTAACGGCCTCAACCGTTTAGTGGGTATCGCAGATAACGTCATCTCAGATGTGGTTAACATGTTCGATGGCCTAGCCAAGGGAGATCTGACCCGTCAGATCAAAGGCGAGTACCAGGGTCAGTTCGGTAAGCTACAGACAGATGCCAATGCGACTGTATCGAGACTCACCGAAGTCTTAGGCGGCATCAACGAGTCGGCCAACACAGTCACCTCTGGCGCAGAAGAAATAGCTCAGGGCAACGCAGACTTGAGTCAAAGAACCGAGGAGCAGGCTGCGTCTCTGGAAGAGACAGCGTCCAGCATGGAAGAGATGACGGCGACTGTGACCCAGAGTGCTCAGAATGCCACCCTAGCGAATGAGCTGGCCCAGGAAGCTAACTCCAAGGCCGAACATGGCGGTAAGGTGGTCGAGCAGGCTGTCGCAGCCATGGAAGCCATCAACGACTCGAGTAAGCGGATCTCCGATATCATAGGGGTTATCGACGAGATAGCCTTCCAGACCAACCTACTTGCACTCAACGCCGCCGTAGAGGCAGCACGAGCGGGCGAACAGGGACGCGGTTTTGCGGTAGTTGCTGGCGAGGTGCGTAATCTTGCTCAACGAAGTGCCGGCGCCGCCAAGGAGATCAAGGAGCTTATTCGCGACAGCGTGGGCAAGGTGACCGACGGTACCCAGCTAGTGAACCAATCCGGTGAAACTCTGGAAGATATCGTGCAAGCTGTGACTAAGGTCGCCGACATGATAAGCCAGATCAGTATCGCCTCGGTTCAGCAGTCTGCTGGTATTCAAGAGGTCAATAAGGCTATCTCGCAGATGGATGAAATGACCCAACAGAACGCCGCCCTGGTAGAACAGGTCTCGGCAGCCGGTGAAGCCATGGCTGACCAAGCCAGGAACATGAAGACCCAACTTGGCTTCTTCCAGACCAGTGGCAATACGAGTTCGGGGATAGCATCCGCGCCACTGGCCCTGGTCTCGGGAGACAGCCACGGTAGTCTAAGTATCAACAAAGATGAGTGGAACGAGTTTTAATGACCTAGTTTCATAATGGATAGGATTTACATCATAGACAGGCCTTGTTTTCATCCAAGGTCTGTCTAGGTTCGGTAACCACAGAAAATTATAGCAACGAGTATTAACAGGGAGGTAGCGACATTGGAGCTCATAGACGAAAAAGAATTTTCTATGACAAAGAAAAACTTCGAGTTTATTCAAATTCTTGCCTACGAAGAGACGGGGATCCTTCTCCCGGAAAGAAAGAAACATATGGTCTACTCCAGACTCAGTAGGCGCCTGCGTCATTTAGGCTTGGAAAACTTTAACCAATATTGTGATCGAGTACAGAAGGAACCCAAGGAGTTAATGAATTTTGTCAACGCATTGACCACCAACCTAACCGCTTTCTTCAGAGAGGAACACCATTTCGACTACCTGGATAAAGAGATAGCCCCACTGTGGAGAAGACGACAAGATAAACGTTTGCGGATCTGGTCTTCTGCCTGCTCAACCGGCGAAGAAGCTTACAGCATCGCCATGACACTGGTTAATCACTTTGCTGGAGCCGAGTGGGATCTAAAAATACTGGCCACGGATCTCGATACTAACGTGCTTAGCAAGGCCGCTAAAGGCTGTTATGCCGAGGACTGCATCACAGGTCTACCCGTTAGATACCGTGAAAAGTATATGAGGATGACCGCAAATGGCATCCAGATGAAGCGGAGTCTTCAGAACAAGATCCACTTTAAACAGCTCAACTTATTACACAAGTGGCCCATGACTGGTCCATTCGATGTGATTTTTTGCCGTAATGTGCTCATCTATTTCGATAATGAAACCAAGGCCAAGATCATCGCTAAATTTAGAAAACTGCTGGCACCGGATGGACTACTCTTCATCGGACATTCAGAAACTCTGATAAATTTATCAGATGAATTCGAACTGATAGGCCAAACAATTTATCAGCCACTGCGAGGCGGTCATGCCAAGGTTACTAACGCAAGAAAAATGCCCTTATTGGCTAGAAACAACCAGCGAGTTTAGGCTTTAACGGTTAGTCGAAGCCAAGGTATAGATTTGACCACAAGGATGAAACTATGATTAGCGTGTTAGTGATCGATGACTCACCATTAGTCAGGAAATTGCTCAGTCATCTGCTAAACAATGACGACGATATCAAGGTCGTCGCCACCGCTGAAGATCCCTATGAAGCGCGCGATCTAATCAAGAAATTAAATCCAGATGTACTCACCTTAGATATCGAGATGCCCAAGATGGACGGCATCGCCTTCTTAAGGAACATCATGAAGCTCAGACCTATGCCCGTTATCATGGTGTCGACCCTGACGGCCAAGGGGGCTGCTGTTACCTTAGAGGCCCTCTCCATAGGCGCTGTCGACTTTATCTCTAAACCTAGGTCCGACCTTACCAATCAACTTATGGGCTATAAGCAGGAACTCATAGACAAGGTACGCCTCGCCTACAAGAGTAAAGCGCGTCCCAAGTCCTTATCTGCTGCGACGACAAAACCACTCAGTGGGGAGATGTTCAGCAACAGACTCATCGCCATCGGCGCCTCCACCGGCGGCACCGAAGCTATCCAGAGTGTACTTATGCGAATGCCGTCAAACACCCCGCCCGTAGTGATAGCTCAGCATATTCCGGTGGCATTTAGTGCCTCGTTTGCTAAACGTCTGGACAATAATTGCCCAATGAACGTGATACAGGCTCAGGGAGGTGAGCGACTCAGACCTGGAACCGCTTACTTAGCTCCGGGGAATATGCACATGCTCATAGAGCGTAGGGGCGGTTTACTCTTCACCAAACTGGTAGACAGCGACCCGGTTAATCGCCATAAGCCTTCGGTTGACGTCTTGTTTAACAGTGTCGCCGAGACTAGCGCCAAATCCACCATAGGCATGCTCCTCACTGGCATGGGCAGTGATGGCGCCAAAGGACTTCTGAACCTGAAAAATAAGGGCGCATACACTATAGCCCAAGATGAAGCCAGCTCGGTAGTATGGGGCATGCCGGGAGCCGCGGTAGAGCTAGACGCCCATTACGAGCTGATGCATCTGGATAAGATCCCGCAAAAGCTGTTATTCCTACTTAAGACGGAAAACAGTAAGGCGAGCTTGTAGGAGGGGCTTCCTAGGTTCAATCTATTCATTCTCTCCCGGCTGAAGCCGGTCCTACACGTACCCAGGCCTGGGAAAACCAGTAGTAACCAGACTTAGTCTTACTGGGTACGGTGCAATTATATCTTGATCTTCCTGGTGGCAGATCGAATTCGGCCCGAATGGAAAACTCATTTTCACTCAACCAGAGTGGCTTCTTAGCACCTTGACCCTGAATGAAACACATCATCTGATGGGGATAGATATCACTCATATCCAGAGTAAGCTTGAGCTCGGGTCGCCAATTTCCATCTTTAAGCTCAGGATCGCTAGGCATTATCGATAAGACCGGCATATTCAAACTGTGTATCTTCACTTTGAGGCTAGCGAGATCGGCATAGACCCCAGCCACGGGAAAACGCGGCAGGGCCGTCAGAGACGAATATGCCCCGGCGGCACCAGACTGCTGACCTAAGCCGACAAAGCCATTACGACTGAGCATATCCTCGAGAGCCTGATTATATTCACCATAGGGATAAGCCAACATCTTATGATTTTGCCCTGTGGCCTTACTAATTTCGGCTTCTGTTTCGAGAATATTCGTCTCGATACGCGACATCCACTGAGCTGCTGATTCACCTTCCGACCGACGAATAAGATGTTCGTGCCCCCAGCTATGATTGGCTATCTCGGCCCCCTCTTTCGACAGTTGGAGCAAGGCCTTCCAGCTCATCATCTCAGCGTATTTAGCCCTGATAGGCTCAATAGAGACAAATAGCGTGTAGGGAAAACCGTATTCCTTTAAGATAGGATGTGCCGTCTCGGCAATGCTCTTGTAGCCATCATCGAAGGTGATCACCACAGTGTTTTCCGCTATCGGCCTCTGGTTTCGAATCGCATCCACAAGCTGAGACAAGGGCGTCACGATAAAATCATTATCGGCCAGATACTGCATTTGCTCTTTAAACTGAGTCGGTGTCACGCTGGTGATGGCCGGGGTATCCTCCGACACATGGTGATACTGTAAGATCACCGCGGCCCGAGCCGTGAAGGCCTGCAAGGATAAACTGAATAACACCAGCAGCGTTATCATGACATTGTTAAACATAATTAAAACCTCTGAGATGATATGACCCCTGTCGAACTGATCCGTAACAAACAGAAAAATAGACAGCTAGTGGCACTCGCCCTGCCCATGATATTGTCCAATATCACAGTGCCCCTGCTGGGTCTGGTAGACACGGCAGTAATAGGCCACCTAAGCAACGCCTATTACCTGGGCGGGGTTGCCGTTGGGTCAACGATTATCACCCTAATTCTTTGGATGCTGGGCTTTCTTCGTATGGCAACCACAGGGCTCGTCGCCCAGTCCTATGGCGCCGGAGACACACAAGCCCAATATAGATTACTGCTGCAAGCAGGCAGTTTAGCGCTTATTTTAGGGCTAAGCGCCGTACTTCTGCAACTCCCAATTCTCAATACTGCCCTGATGCTCACCGATGCCAGTCTGGAAGTGCAGAGGTATACCCGGGAGTATTTTGAAATAAGGATCTGGTCGACTCCCTTCGCCCTACTCAATCTGGTGCTACTAGGCTGGCTACTTGGCAGGCAGCAACCTAAGGCCGCCATGTGGCAATTAATCGTCGCCAACCTAGCCAATATCGGCCTGGATCTCTTGTTCGTCCTAGGTCTGGGCTGGGGCGTTCAAGGGGCAGCCCTGGCGTCTGTGATTGCCGACATTGCCGGCTTCCTGGTTGCCTTAACTATGGTCTATAAACAAGTTCAGAAAACCGGTGGCTTCGATTTTTTCAAGCTGTGTAACAGCCTCAATTTGGCCAGCTTTCATAAACTACTCAGTCTCAATGCCGATATATTCGTTCGTAGCCTCTGCTTGCAGATCGCCTTCGCCTTTATGACGTTTCATGGTGCTAGCCTAGGCGACAACACAGTCGCGGCCAATGCCGTGCTACTCAATCTCTTGCTGCTAATCAGCTATGCCCTGGACGGCATAGCCTATTACGCCGAGGCCGAAGTGGGTAAGGCCTATGGCCAGAAGAATAAGACCAAGATGCGAGAAGCCGTCACATTGGCCTGGTTCTGGTCGGCCATATCGGCGCTCCTATTCACCTTAGTGTTTGCCTTCGGCGGAGAAAGTATCATCAAGATGCTGACCAATATTGAAGCGGTACGCTCGGTCGCCGCTGAATATCTATTTTGGATCGTGTTACTCCCCATTCTCTCCTTCGGCTCTTATCTCTTCGACGGCGTCTACATAGGAGCAGCCAAGGGCAAGGTGATGCGCAATAGCATGATCATCTCGACATTTGGCGTGTTTTTTCCGGTATGGTTTGTGCTGCAAGACAGTGGCAACCATGCTCTTTGGGCCGCAATGAGCTGCTTTATGCTGGCCAGAAGCATCACCCTGACACTGCATTACCGTTATAAATTGAGAGACGCAGTGATGTAGGAGGGGCGTTACCCACAGACATAAAAAAGCGAGTCGGTTATTAGCCTACTCGCTTTTTTAATGTCTGCTAGAACCTAGAACAAGGGCCTAAGCCCTCGGATCTAGATACCGGCTTTACTGGTACGAATGCTCGCCAGCCTCATGCTCGGTAATGTCTTTAACACCGGTCAGTTCACCAGGGAACATCTCGAGTAACTGCTTTTCGATACCATCCTTCAGGGTCACATCGACCATAGAACAACCGTTACAACCACCACCGAACTGCAGAATAGCTACGCCTTCTTCAGACACTTCCATTAGCATTATGTTGCCGCCATGGCTTGCTAGTTGTGGGTTGATTTCGGACTGGATCACATATTCGATACGCTCGTTGAGTGAGGCATCGCTGTTCACTTTACGCATCTTGGCATTAGGTGCCTTGAGGGTAAGTTGTGAACCCAACTGATCGGTAACGAAATCGATACTGGCATCTTCAAGGAAAGGGATACTCTTGGCATCGACCATGGCATTGAAGCCGGTAAACTCGAGCTCAGTATCATCGGCTTCGACAGCATCAGGTGGGCAATATGACACGCCACATTCAGCTGTAGCAGTACCAGGACTGATTACAAATACACGAATATGAGTTCCTTCGGGCTGATCTGCTAACAAGGTAACAAAATGAGCCTGAGCTGCATCGGAAATGGTGATCATTAAGACATGCTCCGTCTGGTAAAACTTGACTGTTTTAGTAAGATATACAGGTATGATACTCCGACTCAGGCCAGCTTTGTAGTCCCATTGTAAATTGCTTTGACCTTTTTAAAGGGCGCAATGGCAGCAAGATTCAATGAGACATCATTTAAAATTAGACTTTATCTCTGCCAGAACCTAACGTTAACTGTGGCAATAACCTACGCCAACTGATAATTTAACCTTATATTACAAGTATAAAGATCACCATATATGTTGAAAACTGGCCTTTTCCTGCTGACCTTATTCTGCTCACTAAGCCTGACGTCTCCGGTCATAGCTGCAGATCCACCAACGGGATTCTCGATCTCAAATGCTAATTTAGATCCTGAAATAACCTCGCCGGACGCCTTCTTAGGCTACCCGTTAGGCCAATGGCACCTGCGTCATGACCAAGTCAACTATTACCTGCAGCAACTTGCCCGCGACAGTGCCAAGGTATCCATAGAGCGTACGGGTCAGAGCCATGAAGCCAGGCAACAACTCTCGGCCATTATCACCTCGAGTAAAAATCAGGCAAATTTAGAGCAGGTTTTAACCCAGCGTCGAGCCGTTAAATCTGGGGCAGTACAGGATGGTCCCTTAGTGATCTGGCTGGCATATTCCATTCATGGAGATGAGGCCAGTGGTGCCCATGCCGCCTTGGCCCTCAGTTATTTTCTGGCCTCCAGCAGAGATGAATGGGTCGAAGACTTGCTCGATGAAGCCATAGTATTAATCACTCCGAGCCAGAACCCAGATGGCATGGACAGGTTTTCAACCTGGACCAACAACTACCGCGGCCAGACCGATGTCAGTGATAGCAATCATAAGGAACACAGGCAAAATTGGCCCAATGGCAGAACCAACCACTATTTCGCCGATCTTAATCGTGATCTCCTGTTCCTCAGACACCCGGAAACCCGAGGTAGAGTCGCCCTGTTCCATAAATGGCAACCTCACTATGTAGGAGACTTTCATGAGATGAGCCGGGATAGGAGCTACTTCTTCCAACCTGGGGTGCCATCGCGTACCAACCCTGCCACACCGAAGGCTAATCAGGCTCTGACGGAGAAACTGGCTCAATTCCATAGAGCAGCCCTAGATGAGTTAAAGCAGAGCTATTTCAGTCGTGAGGCGTTTGACGACTTTTACTATGGTAAGGGCTCAACTTATCCAGATATCAACGGCTCAGTTGGCATCTTATTCGAACAAGCTAGCCCCAGAGGACAGGTACAAATCACCCACAACGGCGAACTAAGACTCAGCCAAGCCATCAATAATCAAGTCGCCACCTCTATATCGAGTCTAAAAGGCAGTCTGGCATTAAAAGATGAGCTGATTGCATATCAGAGCGAGTTTTATCAGGGCCGAGACAAGGTACTGCAGCGGGGGCGTCAAACAGGCTTGCTTCTTGGAGCTCCCGCTAACCGAGAGCGCATTGAAGATCTCACCCAAGTGTTGGCCCAACACAAGATCAAGTTTTACTTTCTGACTGAAACAGTTCGCCAGGGCAGTCTGGACTTTGCCGCAGATAGCAGCGTGTTTATCCCTATCAATCAGCCCCAGAAGAGTCTTATTTTAGCCCTGTTTGATAACAGCACTGAGTTTAAAGACCCCACATTTTACGATGTCTCGAGCTGGAACCTGGAACATGCCTATCATCTGCAGATGGTACGCAACAGCAAGTTAGATATCGATGTACTTTCCAGCCAAGCTCCCGCTAAGTTCAATTTCCAGATGAATGAACAAGCCGTAGCCGTACTCGTCAATTGGCAGCAGGATTTCGCCGCCCCTATGCTACAGGCCTTGTTACGAGAGAAGGTGCTAGTCAAATTTGCTAAGAAGCCCTTCACCATAGACGTCGCTGGAGAGGCTGAGACATTCCCTGCCGGCACCTTGCAGATACCACTAATACAGCCCGGATTGTCGCTGGATGAGCTCAATAACAAGCTTGTTAAACTGACCGAACAATATCCACTGACCTTGTATCCAGTCACCACCAGCGCCGCCATAACCGGCATCGACTTGGGCAGTCCTAGTTTCAAGGTAATAAAACCCATAAAACCTCTGTTAATTACCGGTCGAGGTACAGATGCCGCCGAAGTCGGCGAGCTGTGGAATTACTTAGACAGCAAACTTGCTGTCCCCGTGACCTTAGTCGATACGGGTCATATTTCCAAAGTAAAATTAAACCGATACACACATGTGATCATGGCAGGTGGTACTTACTCCTCTTTAGACAAGAAGTTTGCCAGAAAATTAGGCCAATTCACCTCAGATGGTGGCACTGTGATCGCACAGAAAGGCGCATTGACTTGGTTAAATCAACACAACCTGCTCAAGAGTGACGTCAAGGGTAAACGTTTCTATAAACAGTTATTCGACACCAGAGGGTTAAACTATAGTGATAAGGAGAAGCTAGCCGCCCGTCAATCCATAGGCGGTGCCATAGTGGAGCTAGAACTCGACCCCAGCAATCCAATAAGTTTCGGCATTAGAGGCAAGCGACTGCCCATACTCAAAAATATGGCTATTGGCTTAACCGCCAGCTCGACTCCCTTCACTGTCGCGGCTAAATACGCCGATGAACCTCTACTCAGCGGATATCTCGCCAAGGAATATCAGGCAAGTTTCGCTAATAACCCAGCCATAGTCTTAGAGACCCGAGGCAAAGGCGCCATAGTCGGCCTCGCCGATAACCTGTTGTTCCGCAACATCTGGCTAGGCTCAGAGAAAATATACGCCAATGCTCTCTATTTCGTCCCCGCATTGAATTAACACCAGTGCCTAGATTCTAGGAAGTGATCTATGTGTAATTATTTACCTCCGCATGCTGCAGGCAATAGATTAAACTGAGCCCTTGAACAACAGCAAGCTGACAAATATTCACAATCTCAAATTTTACTTCGGTTAATTCCAACCTAATCTAAGAGTCCTGGTGCTTCTGCTCTCGCCAAACACCATACCTGCACATGAATATGCCGCCTCTCGAACAGGGAGGCGATCTCTTTTGCCGTGGTGCCTGTCGTCACCACGTCATCGATCAAGGCGATGCGCTGATAGGGAAAGTCATCATCAAGATAAAAGGCATGTTTTAGATTGTTACGTCTCTGTTTGCCCGTTAAACCAGCCTGAGACTGAGTGTCTAAACTTCGCACTAGAGCATGTGTTGCTATGGGGATATTGAGGCGTTGGCTAAGAGTATCGGCAATTATCCAGGCCTGATTGAAACCACGAGCCTTAAGCCGCTTCTCATGTAGCGGCACTGGCACCAACACCTGAGGACGTTGGATTAAGCCGGCGGTTTCCAATTTATGAATACGCGCGATCAGTGCTGCGGATAAGGCGGCCAGCCCCGCGAACTGGGCTTGATACTTGATTAAACCTATCCACCGTCCTAAGCCTTGATGATAACTACAAGGTGAGATAACCAGTAGGGGCTCAGTTGATAAGCACGCACCACAATAGCGCGATTGGATCTGTAAACCGCGCCCACAGCCTAAACACACTGGCTGTTGGTAAAGACCAGAATGTAAACATGTAGTACAGATCCCGGTGCGTGGCAGAGTGACGCTTTGATGGCACATAAGACAGCGATTGGGTAAACTTGCGGCCAGCCACAGCTTCAGCCATGCAAGCCCCCTCTGTAAGGCTTTCTCTGCATAAGGTTTTAGTCTAGTGAGCTTAGCGGTTTTCATCAATTTCCCACTAAAGTTCCATTAAGAGGTAGATAAGTGAGTCAAGCACAACTGCATATAGAGTCTATAGGCCCGGTATCTGCTCCGCAAATTGTCATGCTTCACGGCTGGGGAATGAACAGCGCAGTCTTTACGCCACTTCATCTGTCTCTGTCTGAGTATAGGGTGCACTATGTGGATCTGCCCGGCTTTGGCCATAGCCCAGCCATAGCAGGCGATATTTACGCTTGGCTGGAGGCACTGATGACACGCCTCCCCGATAAGGCTATCTGGGTGGGTTGGTCTTTGGGAGGACTGCTGGCAACCTTAGCGGCGCTAAACTACCCGGCCAGAGTCAGAGGACTGGTGACCATAGCTTCATCCCCTTGCTTTATGGCCCGGCAAGAAGAGAAATGGCCGGGGATCCCCCCCTTAGTCTTGTCTCAGTTTGCTGAATCCCTGCATAAAGATCTTGGTAAAACAATCGAACGATTCCTGGCGATTCAGGCGATGGGCAGCACCACGGCGAAAGCAGATATCAAGCAACTTAAAAACTTGCTGCTCTCGAGGCCGCTGCCAGACTCCCGAGCCCTGATTCAGGGGTTAAAAATGCTGGAATGTGTCGATCTCAGGCCTCAGCTCGATAAAATTAACCTACCTTGGCTGAGGATCTGGGGTCGGTTAGATGGACTCGTTCCCAGACGCGTCCCCCCTCTTATGCCGGTAAATGACCCGCTTTACCGAGACATCATACTGCCGAAGGCTTCTCACGCGCCCTTTGTCTCGCACAAAGATGAATTTTTAGCAGGCTTTATGACCTGGATAGAAGATATTTCAAATTAAACTCTCAACCGGCTAACATAGCTTTATCTTTAACCTAATAGCGGTTATTATTTAACCATAAACGTTAAGGAACTCGCTATGTTAGTGGTCACAAACTATCCTCAGGTACCAATAGCGACGACAAACCCCGCTACCGATGCCGCGCGCGTGGATAGCCAGCAAAGACCGCCTGTAGTACCGACACCCGTGCTAGTCAAGAACCACAAAGAGCGCCCCTTCACTCCACAACACGAGCGCGTAGCCGAACAGCCAGAGATTCAGGCCAAGATCAATGAGCGGCAGCTGGGAAAAAACCAAGGCGGTGGTCAGCAACAGCAAGAAGAACAACAACGGCAAGAAGCAGAGAAGCCGACACGAGTGGCCAAGATAGCCAGAGACCCTCTCAGAGGAAGACCCGCGCTAAACAGACGTGATATTCGCATTGCCCAGCAGCCGAACTCTACAAGTAACCACAAACAAACCCAGCCTCAGAAGAGTCAGGGGCTGGGCCAGTCCAAAGCGTTTTATCAGGCGGTTTCCCTGCATATAACCCGCTTCTATCAAGAGCAGGCTCTTCCAAAAACTGAGCCTGCTATCTCATATTTTGTTTAACGCAGTAACACTTCTGTGGCTTGGCTAGTCGTATTATCTGTCTCATCTTCCAAGGCCAACGACAACCTAGCATCATCCTCAAGCTGTTTAAACGCTAGCCTCTCTTCCTGTGAAGCACTCCTATACAGGCCTTGCTGATAAGCCATACTGCCCCACAACGCCCAAGCTAGTGCCGCTTGCTTCATTTCATCGGATTGAGGTTTGACACTGAGCGTCTCAGTATTGAAGTCATACTCGAAGCCAGCGGCTTCCCGCTCCGGCTGCAATATCACCACATCATCGCCGCGCATATATGCCATGTTCTTGTCATACTGCATCAAGGCGCGTCCAGGCCAATCATCCCTGACTCGCGTCAGGTCCTGTCCTAACATGGGGTAGCTGTCGGATATGCCAATCATAGACAATAGCGTCGGTGCCATATCGATCTGACTCACCACTCGCTGGTCCTTCTTGGCCTCGATGCCATCACCCAGAATAATGCCCGGGATCCTGAAGCGAGAAATCGGCACTAAGCTGGCACCACCGACACGGCTGTCGTGATCGGCCACGATCAAAAATAGCGTGTCTTGCCAGTAATCTGACTTCTTAGCTAATTTGAAAAATTGTCCCAGGGCATAATCCGCATATTTAACCGCATTATTCACCGTCTGCTTAGGCTGCTCATAGAGCTCAATCTTATCGTCTGGAAACTCGAAGGGTTCGTGATTGCTAGAGCTAAATACTAGGCTGAAAAATGGCTTACCCTCTTTATGAAATTTCTTAAACTCCCGATCTGCCCGGCGCAGAAGATCTTCATCCGACACGCCCCAGGACGCCACAAAAGAGGGATTGTCATAATCATCTTCATCGACAATATTACTGAAGCCATTTCCCAGGAAGAAGCTCTTCATGTTGTCGAAATGACTCTCGCCACCATAGATAAACTGAGTCTCATAACCATGGCTTTTCAATAGTCCGGCGATAGAGAAGAAACCCTGTTGGCTCTTGCCTAACTTAACCACAGAGCGTGCCGGGGTAGGCGTAAAACCAGTAGTGATGGCTTCGATGCCGCGCACCGAACGCGTCCCGGTGGCGTAGAGATTCTCAAATGACCAGCCCTCCTTAGAGAGCGCATCTATATTTGGCGTCAAAGGCAGGCCGCCCAGATTCCCCACGAAGCGAGCACCCAGACTCTCCTGCAAGATGATCACTAAATTCTTAGGTTTTCCCTGATAACTGGCGGGATTAAAAGAAACACTAGGGGCTGCCGCTAACGGGAATGCACTTGGATCTCGACCACTTTCTCGCCTGATGGTGTCGATGATTTTCTGCTCATCCATGCGGCCATAAATTTTAGCGGCATTAGCCTCATTGCCCATCTGATTGATGGCGAAGAAGAGTGAATATGCAGAGTTAACCACCAGAGAGTTAACCAGAGGATCATCGGCAAAAGCAACCAGGGCAGGGTTAAGCGGTCTATGGCCTAGACTCGAACGAGCACCGATCAAGGTCAGCACAATCACAGCGACTGCGATAACCGGACGCCAGTACCAGCGCGAATAAATGAGATCTCGCAGCAAGTAGCCACTGAGCTTCCAGCCACCAAAAAGCGTTGCAGCGCTGATAACAAAACCTAAGATCACCTCAAACTTGCGTCCCCCCCAGAGCATGGAAAACACCTCTTTAGGATAGATGAGGTATTCGATATAGAGACGATTTGGGCGAATGCCATATTCCTGAATAAAAGAAGGAGATGAGACTTCCAAGAATAGAATAAGCCAGAGTCCTAGCGTCAGCCAGATACGTAATATCTTGTTCCAACCACGGCCAATAGCGTGCTCACCGGAAAAAATGGCGCTGCCTAGGGCCGCAATGCCCCACAACCAGCATAAAGTAGCCAGATCCACCCTCAGGCCCTGCAGCAAGAGATGTGACCAGCCATCCACGGCCGAAACACGTTCGATTTGCCAGAGCCCTAAGCCTACACGACTCAGGGTGACGATAATTAATGCAATTAAGCAGAAACATAAAATGGATCTAAAGGGACCCAAAAAAGAAAGACGAGAGGCCATAGAGCACCCAAAATTTACCTAGTGTTAAAATCCAAAGTTCTGTATCCAGAGCGATGGAGTGGTCCCTGCGTGATTTACTCTAGATTAGAGTGTCCATGATGGTTTTCACCCTCTGTGGAGTGATAGCCAAATATTATGACAGAGTTCACCCATAAAAGTTCACCTTAACTTAATAATCATGAAACACAAGCAACACACAAAACCAACAAGCGTGCTGACCCAAGGGTAGATTAGCGAAAGGGGTATAAAAAAAATGTCGAAAGAGAAAACTCTTCCGACATTAATTTAATGCTATCTAGTACATAAGCTCTCGCTTACATGTTATTTTTTCAGCTTAGAAAAAGCATCGGCAAACGCATTGCCCATGGCGGCATTAGCTTGCTTAGGCTGAGGCTTACGCTGCTGGTTCGACTTATTACTCGCTGAAGTCGGCCTTTGACTCGCTCTCGGCGCGGATTTATCACCGGCCTTCTCATCCAAACGCATGGTGAGAGCGATGCGCTTACGTTCCACATCGATTTCCATCACCTTCACCTTCACCACATCCCCGGCCTTGACTAAGGTATGGGGATCGCTGACAAACTTATCGGTCAAAGATGAGATGTGTACCAGACCATCCTGGTGAACGCCTACGTCCACAAAGGCACCGAAGTTAGTCACATTGGTCACCACACCTTCGAGGATCATATCCGGCTTAAGATCGTTAACTTTTTCCACGCCTTCCTTAAATGTGGCCGTCTTGAACTCACCACGAGGATCCCGTCCAGGCTTATCCAGCTCGGCTAAGATATCCGTCACAGTGGGCAAACCAAATTTGTCCGTGATGAACTCTGCCGCCGATAAACTACGCAATAATTCAGTGTTACCCACGAGTGCCTCAATCGCCTTGCCTTTAGCCTTAGCTATCGTCTCAACCAGAGAATAGGCTTCAGGGTGAACCGAAGAGGCATCCAACGGGTTATCGCCATCGAAAATTCGCAGGAAGCCTGCGGCTTGCTCATAGGCTTTAGGCCCGAGCCTAGCCACTTTCAATAACTGTTTACGCTGAGTAAACTGACCATGTTCGTCTCGGTAGGTGACGATATTGCGGGCTAATGTCTTATTGAGACCCGCCACCTGAGCCAATAGCGGCGCAGATGCCATATTCAGATCGACCCCGACACAGTTGACACAATCTTCCACCACGCCTTCCAGTGACAAGGAAAGCTGACTCTGGCTCACATCATGCTGATACTGGCCTACGCCGATAGACTTAGGCTCAATCTTGACTAATTCGGCCAGAGGGTCCTGCAGCCGACGAGCGATAGAAACGGCGCCACGAATAGACACATCGAGATCGGGAAATTCATTGGCCGCGAGCTCGGAAGCCGAATAGACAGAGGCCCCAGCCTCGCTCACCATGATTTTTGTCAGTCTTGGCAGCTCAGTGTTGACGCTGGCAATCAATTCAGCAGCCAGCTTATCCGTCTCTCTCGAAGCGGTGCCGTTGCCCACGGCAATCAGCTCCACCTTATGCATCTTGGCAAGGTTGGCTAAGGTGCGTACCGACTTATCCCATTGCTTCTGTGGCGCATGGGGAAAGATAGTCGTATGTGCGACAAATTTGCCAGTATTGTCAACGATAGCCACCTTAACACCGGATCTCAGTCCAGGATCTAACCCTAAAGTAGCCTTGGCTCCCGCCGGCGCAGCCATCAGTAGATCCCCAAGGTTGCGGGCAAATACATTTATCGCCTCGGACTCTGCATGCTCACGCATCTTAGCGATAAACTCAGTTTCCATCTGCAGTGCGATCTTGATACGCCAGCTAGCCGTGACTACGGTTTTCAACCAGGAGTCGACACCAGTTGTGCCCAGGTTTAGTTTGCAGTGCTCGGCGATAATCACCTCACAGTAACTGCCTTGCTTAGACTCATTGCCCGGATCTGCGTTCATGCTGAGACTCAGCATGCCTTCATTGCGCCCACGCAACATGGCCAAGGCGCGATGAGAAGGTATCTTGCTTAGTTTTTCCGTGTGTTCGAAATAGTCGCGAAATTTAGCCCCTTCCTTCTCTTTCCCCTTAACCATGCGGCTTTCGAGAACAGAATTCTGACTCAAGTGCTGCCTCACCTTCTGCAACAGGGCAGCATCTTCGGCGAAACGCTCCATCAAGATGAAACGAGCCCCATCGAGCACGAGTTTACAGTCTGAAAAAACTGATCCCGCCTTAATATACTTGGCAGCTTCTTGTTCAATATCGGCATTGCGATTATTGAGCAAGTGATCGGCTAAGGGCTCGATACCTGCTTCTTTGGCTATCTGGCCCTTAGTGCGGCGTTTCGGCTTATAGGGCAGATATAGATCTTCCAGACGCGTCTTACTATCGGCGTCGAATAATGCGCGTTTCAGCTCAGGAGTCAGCTTACCTTGAGTATCGATACTGGAGATGATCACATCGCGTCTGTCATTCAAGTCACGCAGATAACTCAACCTGCTATTTAGCGTACGCAGCTGAGTGTCATCTAAGCCTCCGGTCGCCTCTTTACGATAACGAGCGACGAACGGCACAGTGGCACCATCATCGAGTAGGGAGATTGTCGAACTGACTTGTTGCTCACGAACATTGAGTTCCTGAGCAATGATCTGGGCAATATTTTGCGTCATTTGCATAAAAGTATGGTCGTGCCTGGAGTGAAAAGTTCTGATGAGCATCAAGATACCACAGGCTAAGGTGTGCTTGCATGTGAAAGCGGCACAGATAATCGATCTTGTGACCGGACATTCAACCGGACTGCGGCCTATGGATTAGATAAGTTAATCTGGGGAGCGCAAACCGAGACTAACGAACGGCTCAAAGAGGGGGCTCATCTAGTGAATGGGGGAGCTTTGAGTACATTTTCTCGCCAACACCATATGTGCGGGCATGCCTCTGCGGTTGATCAACACCTCGAAGCCATGTCGTTGCAGCCGTTGTTCGATATCTTGCTTATGCCAGGCTGGCACGAAAGGCTCGTAAACATGATGGGCCAGCCATTTGAAATACAAGCCGGTAACACCATATTCCTTAAACATCTTCCACCAGCCAGACTTGAATTGAATCGATGAAGGTTCGCAGATAGCCAACAAACCTGCGTCATCTAACACACGGTGACTCTCATCCAACGCCAAATCAATATACTTAGGCGGCATCTCATGAAATAAAAAACTCGCGGTAATACCATCGAAACGTCTATCGGAAAACTTAAGATCTTCCGCCAGGCCTTGAACAAATTTCACTTCAGGATAGGCTTTGGCCGCATGTTTTAACAGATAAGGCGAAGGGTCTAGCCCCCAAACGTCGCTGATATTTTCATCTTTGAGTGCCGCGGCCATCTGACCACCGCCGCAGCCGAGATCTAACACATGTTTACAGCCGCTGAACCAGGAGGCTATCTCTCTTCGCACCGGTTTCATCTTACCTAGCATACTGGTATCGAAGCCACTGATATAGCCACGGGTAATATTATTGGAGTAGTTACCGTTAGGTATACCGTGAAACTCCTGCTGTAGATATTTAGGTAAACTGTCTTTACCCAATATCCCCTCACAAAAGCTATCCGGGATTTCCGCCCGGCCATTGCCCCGCTTAAAAATACTGCGAAATAGCCTGCCCACATTGGTCCGAGTCTTAAAATTAATTTCATCGGCCCAGGTGCGAGGCAAGTCAATATTCTGCCAGTCTAATATTAATGGATCGCTAGTGGGCTCACTCACATGACCCCCTCATTAGCCGCCATAGGCTCATTCATCCTTAAATGCCTTATATTGAATCTTGTTCACGTACCATTCCTTGGCACCCGAAGGGGTTTGTACCACGATTTCGTCATCGACCTGTTTACCGATAAGCGCACGGGCCATGGGCGAGTCTATGGTGATGTAACCCAGCTTAGTATCCAGCTCATCCTTACCTACGATGCGATACTGCACCACATCACCGGCCTCATTCTCAAGCTCAAGCCAGGCACCGAAAAACACCTTCCCCTCCTGTTGGGGGGAATAATCGACGATTTTCAACTCTTCGACCCGCTTCACCAGATAACGTACCCGGCCGTCTATCTGTCGCAGCAGGCGCTTGTTATAGGTGTAATCCGCATTCTCGGATCTGTCTCCCTGAGCCGCAGCTTCCTGCACCTTCTTAGTGATCTCAGGGCGATACTCTTTCCAAAGATACTTGAGTTCCTTGTCCAGAGCCTGCCAGCCTTTACGGGTAATTAATAACGCTTTCATTGTCGATCTCTTTAATTCCACCGAACAGCATCATGCCTGTTAAGCGTTCAATTATCACTTATTCGGTGGCAAACGACTACTCGAGTCACGGCGAAATTAACCCAGTTTCTCATAGAGATAACCCCCCACCGAGTTAAAGCCAGTGCCTGATAACTAGCAGCGACTCACTCATTGTTCGACCCTCACCATAGGTTCTTCCAGACCAAACAGATCTTGGGTTTGTGGATCTAATACTTTGGCGAATACCTCATCATGGCTAAGGCAAGCTTTAAACTCCAATTGTTACAATTTTACAGCTATACTGGAAAACAAGGAATAGGCATTTATTTTCAATGAATTAGTGAGTTTTTTTCGCCCCTAAACAAGCTAGCATCAGTATCCGAGCAAAGAGTCGCTGGTAAGGGGGATTAAAAAACGGCTATATTAGCGACTAAATGTAGGTTTAATTATATTCAATATCAGCCAGTTGGCTACCGACCACCATCGGGTTCCAAGTAAAAGGATAATAAGCATGGGACAGGAAACCTCTAAAATTCTCGTCGTCGATGATGATATGAGGCTAAGAGCCTTACTCGAGCGTTATCTTATGGAGCAAGGTTATCAGGTTCGCAGCGCTGCCAATTCCGAGCAGATGGATAGATTACTCGAACGTGAAAATTTTCATCTACTAGTGCTGGATTTAATGCTGCCCGGCGAAGATGGTCTCTCCATCTGCCGCAGACTCCGCCAGCAAGCCAATACAATACCTATCATAATGTTGACGGCTAAGGGTGATGAAGTCGACCGCATCATAGGCCTGGAACTCGGTGCCGATGATTATCTGCCTAAGCCATTTAATCCCCGTGAATTACTCGCCAGAATCAAGGCTGTGATGCGTAGACAGAGCCAGGATGTCCCGGGTGCGCCGACTCAGCAAGAGGAGGAGGTCACCTTCGGTGAGTTTACCCTCAACCTAGCAACCCGTGAGATGTATCATGGTGAAGCAGCTATCTCCCTCACCAGTGGTGAGTTTGCGGTACTTAAGGTGCTCGTGAGCCACCCACGCGAACCCCTGTCTCGCGATAAGTTGATGAATCTAGCCCGAGGACGAGATTACTCGGCTCTCGAACGCTCTATCGATGTGCAGGTATCCCGCTTGAGACGCTTAATTGAAAAAGATCCTGCCAACCCCAGATATATCCAGACGGTTTGGGGACTCGGTTATGTCTTCGTGCCCGATGGCACCTCGCGTCGTTAAGATAGCCTTATATCTGATGTCATTAGTCTCACTTAATTGCTTATCTAAGGGGTAAACCAGTTACATGAAGTGGCTGACAAGACTCTTACCCCGTAGTGCATTTAGCCAAACAGTCGTACTGATTGGCAGCCTCTTGCTGATCAATCAACTGGTTTCCTACCTCTCGGTCGCGGCCTATTTCATTCAGCCCACCTATCAGCAGATCAACCAGTTAATAGCGCGTCAGGTGAAACTACTATTTGTCGATGGTGTCGATGTGGGCCGTGAACACCTCACTATGGTCGACGCTCTCAATGCCAAGGTTCCCGACGATGGTATGCATATCTATAATCAGAAACAGGCTCGTGAAGCTGGTATAGAACAAGCCACTTATTATGCACTGCTCTCCTCGCAGATGTCGGAACACTTAGGCGGTAAAGCCGAAGTAAGAATCGCTCAAGGCGAGTTTTTTGAGATCTGGATCCGTCCTCCTCAGGCCCCTTCAGTTTGGATCAAGATCCCTCTCACCAGTTTCAACGATTATGACCTATCCCCCCTCACCCTCTACCTGATGGTTATTGGCGCCTTGAGTGTCGCCGGAGGATGGTGGTTTGCCAGACAGCAGAACAGGCCGCTCAGACGACTGCAGAAGGCGGCTATATCCGTGTCTATGGGAGAGTATCCACAGCCCCTGCCTCTGAGTGGCTCGACCGAGATCGTCGAAGTAACTAACGCATTCAACCAGATGTCCCACAGCATGAAACAGTTAGAGCAAGATAGGGCGCTGTTGATGGCGGGGATCTCCCATGACCTACGCACCCCTCTGACCCGCATTCGACTAGCCTCAGAGATGATGGTTGCCGAGGATCAATATTTAAAAGATGGTATCGTCCATGATATCGAAGATATGGATGCCATCATCAGTCAGTTCATTTCCTATATCAGACAAGATCAGGAAAGTGTGCGCGAGCAGGAACAGATCAATCATCTCATTCAAGATATCGCCCAGGCCGAATCCAATCGGGCAGGTGAGATGGAAGTGGTACTCAATGAGTGTCCGGAGATCCCGGTTCAGAGTATTGCCATTAAACGTATCTTGAGTAACCTGGTAGAAAATGCCTTCCGTTATGGCAATGGCTGGGTCAGGCTAAGCTCTCACTTCGACGGGCGGCGTGTAGGCTTTAGCGTAGAAGACGATGGTCCGGGTATTCCTGAATCTGAGATACCTAAGCTATTTCAACCTTTCACTCAGGGCGATACGGCCAGAGGTAGTGTCGGCTCTGGACTGGGACTGGCCATCATCAAGCGTATTGTCGATCGGCATCAAGGCGAAATCATACTGACTAACAGAGTCGTCGGCGGTTTGCATGCTCAGGTCTGGTTACCACTCGAATAAACTGCTTTATTTGCGTGATGAATCGAAAATTTAGCACTCTAGATAAGTAAATTCTGGTCTCATTCAATAACTTGCTCACCCGTGATTAATACCAATGGCTATAACTTGTCCAACATGGGTTATGAAAATAATCAGCCGAGCAAACTGTCACATTAGTGACACGGATCTGTCACACCAATCCCCTAGTCTTGCGGCAAATATCGTTTATTGGCGTGATACCGATGAAAATTTCCACCCTTTCACTTTCAGCCTCTGCCACCTTACTCTTACTCGCCGCCCTGCTAGCCACAGTGGTGATCTGGAGTAATGAGCAACGCCAAACTATTGAAGCACAATCAAATGACCTGCAGCAGTTACAACAGCGTTTCTTGGTTGACGTGAGGCGAGAGCTTGACGGTTACTTACATAACGGGGATGCCAGTCAATTAGAGCGTGCCAAGACTCAGCTAAAGCAGATAGAATCATCGTTAGCACAAAACAGAAATCCTGATGTGGGTTCCCTTAGAATCTTACTGCAACAGCTTATTCAGAGTCTGGACACTGACTATCGCGCAGCAGGAAAACTTGCCGGTAACCCGAGACAACTTCTGGCTCATGCTGAAGCTGAGCTGTTGGACAACAATCGTCAACTGGCCAACTATGCCGATATTGGCCAGACAGAGAATGACTCGCTCTCCCATGAATATCTGGGGTTGACTCGTCAGTTGCCTCCTCTGGTTTATCGACTTTCACAATTGACTCAAGGCTATCTCATCGGCAAGGACCTACGATTACAAACCATTTTGCAAAGCACAATCGATGAACTCACTCTTTGGCATGACCAGCTAGACTCGCTGCCATTATTCGGCATCTTCGATACCCTAGAGATCGATGAGTTTGCTTTAGGCGGTGCCGATGAGGAAGTGATCGAAATTGGTGAGAGCTATAGATCTGAGTTACTGAGTCTGAGCAACAGATACGAGAGAGAAGTCAGCAACAGCTATAACCTGCTGCAGGATAACCAGCACATTCAGCAGCAGCTCAAGCACTCTATCGCCGAGGTAGAACAGGCGATATTCACCCTCAGCACCACTCAAGCGGAGCAAGCTCAAAGGCTGAAGCAGGAACTGAAATTCGCTCTCTACGCCGTCGTTTCACTATTAGCCTTGTTCGCTGTCATCTACTTAATGCTGCAACAGAACCGAGTGGTGTCTCCCTTGAGGCGTCTCAACCACGCCTTCCAAACACTCAGCGAGTCCAATAGCCGTGAACGACTCGAGATCAATAGACGGTGCGAGACAGGACAGATAGCAGGCCACTCAATCAACTGCTACAAAGATTCGAAGATGAAGATGAATCCCAGCGTCAGCAGATGTCACTGGTATCTCAATCCCTATCTAGGTTAGTCCAACGGATCTCTCTGATCACTCGCAGTGCAGATGAGACCCAGAGCGTGGTGAGTCTGGCCCAATCTCAGACCGATGAGATACGCAACCTGGCCCATGAGGTCAGCACCACCTCGACTCTGGTGGAGAATAGCGCCGAACAAACCAGGCTCCAGATGCAGGCCAGTCAGACAGAGGCCGAAGCTATGCTGCTGGCCACAGAAGAGACACAAACAGCCGTAATTCAGTCCCATAGATCCCTGTCCAGCCTGACGACTTCAGTTGAAGATGTGTCAAAGATCATCGATGTGATAGGTAATATCGCCGAGCAAACTAACTTGCTCGCGCTCAACGCCGCTATCGAAGCCGCAAGAGCCGGAGAGCAAGGCCGAGGATTTGCTGTGGTTGCCGGTGAGGTCAGGAGCCTTTCACACCGGACTCAGGACTCATTGAAAGAGATCATGGCAATTCTTAATCAACTGAATCAGGCCAATGGCGAACTCGAACTCAGTATGACGGGAATAGAGCGGGCTACACAAAGGCAAAGGGAACGAGCTCAAGGCTTATCCGCCGTAGCCCTGTCTGTACAGGCTCAGGCGAGTGAGATGGCGGTGACGGCAAAGCAAGGTTCCATCAATGCACAACAACAGGTCAATTATCTGGATGCATTTGTACACGCCATGAGTTTACTCAAGGATCAGGCTCAATCTGCTTCGAAGCAGAGCGAAGTGATTGGCGGCGAAGTGCAACAGAGCGTGCAAGATATCGAGGCTCATTTAGGCATCTCAATCAAAGAGACCAGACTGACTCAGGCTACCTAGTTTCTTTTGTATACTCTAATATTAAGATATCTAGAACCAAATCATCATGATCACTTTGTGGAATAAAGATGAAACATATTCACTTGCTAGCCGGACTTGCCATCTCGGCGGCCACAATGCCAGCCTTAGCAGCCGAAGAGACGACACTAAATCCGTACGCTGTCTCTATTTTGGCTGGGTTAGAATCCTATCCCGACTCTGACTCCAGCTCCATGTCACGGGGCGGCGGACTGTCATTTATTTGGGATGACTTGCGCTATGACAATACTTATCAACTAGACACCCATTATTTCAGGGTCCGTGGTACTTACTATTACGAACTTGATTCAGAAAAATATGATGAAGACAGATTCAGAAACTCCGCAGATCTGAGATTCAACTATCAGCGTCCTTTCGCCAGTTTCGGTGAAGCACAAGCATACCTGCTCAGTTTTCATGGCCGCTATGAGGGCCACTACAATAGTCAGCAACTGGAAGAGTTAGAACAGCTGGTTGTGGCAGGCCTAGCCCTTAACACCCGCTTCACCGACGTCAACCACTATGATCTTGGCCTGACTTTAGGCTTAGCTTATAGCGAAGAGGAAAAAGATGATGATTGGCCCCGTGAAGAGATGGGTCATGGTGAAGATGTGCTTAATCGGGCCGGATTTGGTTACTTCTTCGAGTGGAGCAACGCCTACACATTCGCCCATAGCGGTGTTCAGCTGATAGCTAAACTCAGTCACTATGACGGCAACTGGTCCTATGATAAAGGTCAGTTCTATACCGTCGATCGCCTCACGTTTGGCGCGGTAATGCCACTTGCCAATGCAAACAACCTGCTGCATTTCACCAGCCAATACATAAATCGTGACTATGAGTTAGATCTACTCGGTTTCAAAGACAGCTTATATCGTGTGGCAGTCGAATACATTCACTATTTTTAATCGGCAAAACATATTGCTATAAATAACCGAGGAGCCATCAGGCTCCCTGGTTATTTCGGCCTTTAAACGCTATTACAGGGCCGCTAATAGCGCTTCTGCCTTACTCACTTCGAAGGCTTTGGGCGCTTCGACATTTAGCTGAGTCACGACACCGTCCTCGATGATCATGGCATAGCGTTGTGAACGCACGCCGCCGAAACCTGCCGTGTCCATCTCTAGACCTAGCGCCTGGGTGAAACTGGCATCGCCATCGGCCAACATCATCAACTCAGATGCATTCTGAGCTTGGCCCCAGGCTTTCATCACGAACGCATCGTTGACAGAAACACAGGCGATAATATCGACGCCTTTAGCCTGAAACTGATCGGCTAATACCACGTATTCAGGTAGATGAGACTCAGAACACGTTGGAGTGAATGCACCGGGAACGGCAAATAACACCACTTTTTTACCAGAAAATAGCTCGGCCACATTGTGGGTCACCATGCCTTCATTAGTTAACTCACCTAATGTGATGCCTGCTGGTAACACTTGTCCTTGCTCGATCATCTTATATTTCCTCATTATATTGCCATAGTATTAGATCCGATATTAGGCTAGTTCGCCAATAACTAATATAGATTTATTTAAGAATACAGGCACATTAGCTGACAGATAAAGCTAAATTCGATGTTAAGAGATTGCACCATGTGGGATGAGAAGACTACTGAAAATAAACTATTGACGCCCTAGTCGTTAGCTGATTTTCCCTCCTTCTCCAATTTTTCCACTTAAACACAGAAATAGAGCCACCCAGAGTTAATTGTGTATTTTCTATCCTCCTACTAAACTTTGGTTATTAGTAGAAGTAGGAGGTTGTTATGCCCCGTCCAAGAAGAACTCAAATTAGTATTGAAGATACGCCGTGGTACCACGCAGTCTCAAGATGTGTTCGCAAAGCCTGGCTAACAGGAGTCGATCCTAATACGGGTCAATCCTATGAACATCGACGAAATTGGGTTGAATTTCAGTTGCTTAAGTTAGGTGCGATCTTTGCTATCGACATCGCTGCTTATGCGGTGATGTCTAATCATCTTCATCTGGTGTTGAGGATAGATATTGAGTTAGCCAATAGCTGGACAGACAGAGAGGTCGTCGAGCAGTGGCATTTGTTGTTTAAAGGAACTGAGCTAACACAAAGGTTTGCAAAAGGGGAACTCGTTGAAGAGGTGAACCTTACACTGTTAAGGCACTCAATTGCCCAGTACAGAAGTCGATTAAGCGATATATCTTGGTTTATGAGGTGTTTAAATGAACCTATCGCTCGTATGGCTAATAAAGAAGATAATTGTACCGGTCGTTTCTGGGAGGGGCGTTTCAAGTCCCAAGCACTGTTAGATGAAGCTGCGGTTTTGACCTGTATGGCTTACGTTGATTTGAACCCTATTCGAGCCAAGATGGCACTAATCCCAGAAAAATCAGACTATACCAGCATTCAAGCGCGTATAAAGGCAGCATTGAAAGGTGAGCAACCTAAGGCGCTACTTCCCTTCATGGGCAATGAAAAACAGGATCAGCCCAAAGGGGTTAACTTTGAGTTACAAGACTACCTGCAACTAGTGGATGAAACAGGTCGAATAATCCGTGATGACAAGCGTGGGAGTATTTCTGCCAGTACGTCTAAGATACTCAACAGGTTGAATATATCACCAGGTAACTGGATAAAGATGACCTCTGACTTTGGTAAAATATTTCATGGTCCTGTTGGCACAACCCAAGAGCTTACAAATTACTGCGACCATCTACAGAAAAGACGTCGTCATTTTGCTAAGTGCTGCAAGTACTTGGAAGATGGTTGATAGTCATTAGCTGACTTTCCCTCCTTTACAATTATTTCTACTTAAACAGCTTGAGTTCACCAGCCCTGTCTGAAAATCGATATTTTAGCTAGAAATCCCCAGTCCGACGATGGTAATGAACATAAGTTGCAGCCATATCGGTAATCACTGAGCTTTGTTGTACGTTGAGCTGAAAACTCGTTATTGCAGCGTTAAATTGTTGATTTATTTTGGGTGGCTTGATAAAAGGTGGTGGGTGGCTTGATAAAAGGTGATAAAAGTTGCCAAATATAATTTGTCGATAAACATCTGTACCGTTGCCGTCAATATTTAAAGTGATATTTTGACTCAGGTCCCTATAACTCCAGTTCCCCTCAAAACTACTGGTATCATCGAAATCATCAGGGTTGATATAACTACCATAACTGGTATCAGTGAGATCATATTTCAATTTCCAATACAGCAAACCAGCACGGTCACCTATATACTGTTCTGAAAACTGATTCGGATCTAATTGTCCATTTTTATTATGAGCCTGATAAACCGCATCGGCATTAGTTAAGGCGAAGGGGAGTAGGTTTTCTAACGCATACATAAAACCAATAGTTGTTTTAGCGTTCTCTGCCAGCGTATTTGATGCCGTATAATCACCTAAGTTTACTAGTGACATACCTTGGTATTCGCCCTTCGCAACCAAGTCAATATCATTTGGGTTTTGAAACAGCTGCGCCTGAAGAATAAACAGGTTCTGATAAAAAATATCACTATTTCGCCCCGACACAACTGACCCAAGAGGTGTTTCTGTAATGTGATCGCCAACAAAGAGCCTACCTAAGTGATCTAACATAGTCTCTTGTGAGGCATCAGCAGCATTGCTACTAGCGGCCATCAAACGGTTTAGCTGCGCAATATTAAATGAGCTATCCAAACCTGCCAACATATTGCCCAAGGCAAGTGTATCAGTCAGTGGGGCAACAAAATGATTAGGCACACCCAAACTGCTATCCTCATTGAACAACGGGATCCTAGTGCCAATTTGATCAAAGTAAAAGGTGTTAGTAACTACGTTAATACCGTTTTCGGAAAAATAGTTTGATTGCTCGTTGCCATCAGGGTAGCGACCCAAGCCCATACCATCACCAAGTAGGGCTTCAATCTGATTAAAAATTGCCTCACTGCTCGCAGTAAAACCGGCACTATTAAAGGTTGAGGTATGTTCAATATTCCACTGCCCGCCAAATAAACGGGTAAAGGCAGAGGCCAAATGACCGCCTAAGCTGTGGCCGGTAACGGAGATATCCATGATCCCTGCAAGTGTCCCTGTTCCCTCAATCGATGGTGCTTCCACCCAATTAACAAAATTGGTTGTCGTTGTGACCTGATATTTAATCTGAAGAGCTTGTTCGCCAATTGGGGTCGTACTGGCTAGCCACCAGTTAACCATGCTGGCAATTTGATCTTGTGCACCGCCAGTTAAAGCTAAATCACTATCTGTGAGTAAGTCTTGTATATTAAAATCAGTACCTCGCAGTGCCACATAGGTTTTACCTGAGGCCTTTTCAGTCCAGACACTGGCATCGAATCCTGTACCTGCGATTTCGCTGGTATTGATAATTGAATCTAAATCAAGTTTGAAGTTATCAACGACATAGCTGGATAAACTAGCACCGAGTCGTTTGGTAAGATCTTTAACCAATGTCTTTTGAGGGTCTAAATCACCCTCTTTTACTTCTTTCACAATTTATCAAGCCACCCATCATAAAAATGAAGCCATTGACCACATATCAGGTCTGACATTGTGAGTGATAAATGGCATGTAAGACGATGATTTGTTTTAATTTAAAGTATCAAGGCGATGAGTTTGATGCAATCGTGATAAGTGGACACCCATAAGATTTTTGATACTTTAACTTCCATTAAGTTCAAATAAGTAACAATGAAGGGACGACCTTCAAACACACTTCCCAATACCAACTCAACTAAACACTAAACATAGAAAATGTACTAAGCCTTGATTCAAAGGCTAGTAAATTTTTTTTGGGGGGGGATAAATAACGCGTCAGTGACTTTCAACGTGAAGAATGTGACGCTTGGCTCAAAATCAGGCGAGGCTGTCGCCGCTAGAGCGACAAGAGCTGCCAACGATTCAGGTCGTCATCGCGGCTTTCACGTAAACATCGAAGCGGTTTTTCTTGGTAGCAATAACCATAGAGGGTTTCACCCCATCTAAGTCTTCTGCATAATCTGGACGCTTGACTACCACTCGCTTCGAGGCCAGTGCCAAAGCAGGTGCAAGTAAGCCATCGGCGTCCATGTCGGCCCCCACCAGGGATTGAAACACGCGCATCTCTTT
Source organism: Shewanella sp. (assembly GCF_013214165.1). Lineage (GTDB taxonomy): Bacteria > Pseudomonadota > Gammaproteobacteria > Enterobacterales > Shewanellaceae > Shewanella. The sequence goes on from NZ_JABSSM010000002.1 coordinate 111,341, forward strand.
CTTGACCAGCGCCGATTTTTCTCTATGGGGATACATGGGATCCAGATAAACCACATCGATCTCGTTACCTAGCTCGCTAACCGATTCTAGGCTAGAGCCATGAACCAAGATCATCCGCTCACGCATCCAGTCACCGATATAAGGGTCCTCGTAGGCACGACGCAAGCCATCTTCGAGCAGCGCAGCAACAACAGGGTGACGCTCCACCATAGTCACGGTGCAGCCTAGGCCTGCCAACACGAATGCATCCCGCCCAAGACCCGCAGTGCCATCAACAACCTTAGGATTAACTCCCTGCTTCAAGCCTACGGCCTTAGCAATGGATTGACCGCGTCCACCACCAAATTTACGTCTATGGGCCACGGCGCCGCCAACGAAATCGACACTGATCCCCTTGAGTTTTGGCTCATCACGCTTGTTGAGGATCAAGGTATTATTTTCAAAAACCAGCTCAAACTCGGCATCTTTATCGAAGCTGAGGCCCCAACGCTGACAGATAGCTTCTAGCGATGGATATTGAGCATTGAAGAAAATGCCTAGAGTGGGATTGGCTTGCTTGTCTTTGATCACGTTAACTCGAATGTGGACGATTATCTCTCCATTATGCCAAAAGCTCTGCCCAGTGAATACAAGAGCTTCTCTGCAAGCTGATTTACCTGCGGAGGTTAAGCCACTATAATGCGCGCAATCACTCGAATGAATCTAACCTGTCACGTCATTCACTAGGTTCAAGCTAAATTTTGGAACTCTCATGCTCAGTTATCGCCACGGCTATCATGCCGGAAATTATGCCGACGTATTAAAGCACGCGCTCTTGCTACAAGTACTGAAATCACTGCATAAGAAAAATAAGCCACTGGCCTATATCGATAGCCATGCAGGTGCAGGTGGATATGCCCTCACCGATGAGTTTGCCCAAAAAACCGGAGAATACCTGGACGGTGTGGCTAAGCTTTGGGACAAGCAAGATCTACCAGAATCACTACAGCAATATATTGATGATGTTAGACACTTCAACCAAGGCAAGTCAGAATTAAGCTTCTACCCCGGCTCGCCAGCTTTTGTCGATATGAACATGCGCCAGAAAGATCGTATGGTATTACATGAGCTACACGGCGCCGATCATGCCCTGCTTGACGAGCAACTCGGCGCAGATAAGCAAGTGCGCGTCATCAAAGGCGATGGTTTAGCCGGGCTGATAAGTGCCGTCCCCCCCCAGGAGCGCCGCGGCGTGGTGCTGATCGATCCTAGCTATGAGATGAAGACCGACTACCAGGATGTTCCCAACGCGTTAATCAAGGCCTATAAACGGTTTTCAACTGGGGTTTTCATGCTCTGGTATCCTGTAGTCAAGCGCGCCCAGACCGAAGAGATGCTTAAGATACTCATCGGCAGTGGTATCAAACGTCAGCTTAGAATCGAACAAGCGGTGAAAGCCGACAGTGATGAGTTTGGCATGACCGCTGCGGGCCTGTGGATCATCAACCCTCCTTGGCAGCTAGATGAGACAGCCACAGAGATGCTCGACTATCTTGCTCCGCTACTCAATCAAGGTGGTGGCAAGGTCACAGTGAAATGGGAAGTCGGCGAATAACCAGCCAACCCCAACACGTTAAAACAAACAAGCCGCTATTATGCGGCTTTATTTTTAGCTGAACATAGGCACAAGATGGTATTAAAACCGCTCACAGTATGTCCCTTGGTGGAAGATCATCTGCCATTCGCCAACATCTTCATTCAGTTTCCACAGCGAGCTTCTCAGTGAATAACGGACAGCATATTCATCCTGTTGCTTCATCGTGGCCCGATACCTCAGCTGAGCGAGATCATTGGATAAACATATCTTCACCATGTTTAGTCAGCACAGGTAACTTGGCACTGCGATCGAATAGCTCAAATCCCAGATCGACCTCAAGATTAGCAATCGCGGTACTGATCCTGGATTGTGCCCTGCCCAGCTTTCTTGCTGCCGCCGAGAACGAACCATGGTTCACCGCAAGCACGAAGGCTTCCAGCTGATACAGAGTCCAGTTCATATTATCTCTCCCATATTCACCTCTTAGGCTCATCTAAAATTGTTTGATGCATCCGATTATCGGATACGAACTAACTTAATCAATCCGAAAATAAAGGGTAACCTAATGCCACATCCAGATCCCACACTTTCCAATGCAGAAGTGATCTATGCAGGCCAGCGAGCTCCATCCAATATCCGACTCTTCGAAACAGAACATTAACCGCACCTTCTGGCGTTATGCTATTCCGTCGGTAGCAGCCATGCTGGTTAACGGCTTCTATCAAATTGTCGATGGCATCTTTATCGGTCAATACCTAGGTTATGAAGGCTTAGCCGGCATCAACATGGCCTGGCCAATCATCTATCTCTTTGCCGGCATTGGCCTGATGATCGGCATGGGTTCCGGTAGCCTGTTATCAATCAACCGAGGGCAACAACAAGCCTCAACCAACATAGATACTGGCAAGAACACACACGCTCAATCACTCAAGACAAACCATACTTTAGCCACTGCAACAGTCCTCATCATAGGTTTCGGCTTGTTAGGCTCCCTGATGCTGTCTATGAGCGGAACCGGCCTGTTACTGGCACAAGGCGCAACCGGTAGCACCTTAATACTGGCCCAAGAATACCTAGATCCCTTTAGCTGGAGCGTCATTTTTACCATCCTGGCCGCGGCGATCCCGATCTTAATTCGCAACGATGAGAGCCCAAACCTAGCCACTAGCTTGATGGTGATGGGAGCGTGTCTCAATATTTTGCTGGATTATATTTTTATCGTGCAGATGAACATGGCGCTTCATGGTGCAGCAATTGCGACTGTTGCGGCCCAAATAGCCGTGGCGACTTGCGGAGTCATCTATTTCCTATCTTCTTTTACCAAGGTGAAAATCAGTAAGTTAACTCTTAAGTTTGCGAGTATGCGGTTTGATTTTAAGTTAGCCAGACAGATATTACTCTTAGGTTCATCGAGTTTTGTCATGTACCTCTACACCAGTTTCGTGTTCGCACTGCATAACCGACTCTTTATGGAGTATGGCTCACCAGTCACCGTAGGTGCTTTTGCCATTGTCGGCTACCTGATGGTGCTCTATTACTTTGTTGCCGAGGGATTAGGCGAAGGGATGCAACCACCGGTGAGTTATTTTTTCGGTGCCAAGCAAACGGAAAACATCGAGAAGGTGCTAGTTCTAGCGACTAAGGTCACCATCACAGCGGGAATAGTCTGGTTACTCATCTTGAATCTGTTCCCGAGTAGCATCATTGGCCTCTTTAACGCGGAGGATACCAAGCTGATACAGGAGGCTACATCTGGCATACGACTACACTTGTTTGCCATGTTTCTCGATGGCTACCTGGTGTTAGCGATCATGTTTTTCATGGCTGTCAATCAGGGCAAGAAGGCGCTAGCTATATCTGTAGCTAATATGTTCGTCCAGCTTCCCTTGCTCTACTTCTTGCCCCCCTGGCTCGGTGTCAAAGGCGTATGGCTCGCCATGCCTATCTCTAATGTGCTGATGTTTATCATAGTCGCGCCTATGGTTTGGCATCATCTGAAGGCAGATAAGGAACGCGAGGTTGATCGGTTACTAGAACCTAGGAACTAGGTTCTAGGATTTACGGTATCTTTGTAGAAGGATCCTAACTCGTTTTACCTAGGCCTGAGTTTCTGCCAGGTAGAGAGTCTGGAATCCCCTTCTTAGCTTGCTTTGAGTCGGATCAAACTAGGATTTACGATAACGTTGTAACAGAATTTTCACTCGTTTTACCTAGACCTGAGTTTCTGGGTACGGTGGAATCCCCTTGTAATGAACAACCGTGCTGGGGCCTGCATTATAGGCGGCACAGGCAAGCTCAATGTCACCATCGAAGCGCTTTAGCATCTGAGCCAGATATTCTGCGCCACCCTCGATGTTTTGATCCGGTTTAAAGGCATTAATCACGCCTAACTCTTTGGCGGTTTCCGGCATCAACTGCATCAAGCCCATGGCTCCGGTGCGAGAAAGTGCAAACACATTGAAGGCTGATTCTGCGTGGATCACCGCGCGAATGAGCGCCGGGTCCAGCTTGTGTCTCTTAGCCGCTTGGGCAATCAATTCATCATAGTCATGGGAAAACAGTGGCATCCTACGCCAATCCAGATCTGAGTCAGGAGCGCAGGCATAGCAGTCATAAAGCAGCACCTGATAATCATTGCCACCCGGTGCATGATCTGCAAAAACCATCAGCCCATTGGCTTGTTCATACCGATAGACTTTAAGTTGCTCGCTGCCATTGCCAGTTACGCCAATCGATAATCCCCTAGTCTTAGAGCTACTTGGCTTTAAATAGCTGGGTATGGGTGTGCTTGATACTTGAATTAGGCTGTTGTTATCCAGCATATAAGGTTTATTATTTTTAGCCGCTGTCGAAATTACAGCACCGGGCGAATTAACGCTTTTTACCCAAGCTCCCGAACCCTGAGTACCAGGTGATCCAGTATCGGTAACCCCGGCATCCCTTGCTGCAGTATGACGAGGTTTCTCACCGATTTTCTGAGTCACCACCAGCCCGCCTTCTGAGTAACTAGCCTTATAGTGAGGCTTTTTCTGTGGTTGTAACTCTGGTTGTAGTGCTAGTTCGGCCTCATTTTCCGCCTGAACTGGGCTCACGAGCAGCAAGATACCTATGATGAGACTCAAGAGTGAAAATGTGATCAAACACCTATGCCCATGCTCTCCTTCCATTGCGTTCCCACACTTTTTTACCATTTAGAGCCCTGTGTACTCGTCGAGTTTAAGTACTTCTATCATAGCAAACAGCTGCTGCATCTCTTTATTCATTTGATTTAAAACTAGTTTACAAGGAATGGGTGCGGCCCAAGAGACCGCAACATCAGATTATTTAAGAAAATCAGCCGCATCTATCGTTGCTTTCGAGGCCTCATCGGCTTCATAGAAAGGCATAACCTTGATATTGGCCATGGAGGCTATGATAGAGCCAGGGAAAATCTCAACCGCATTATTCAGCTCAGTGACTGCGGCATTATAGAAACGACGCGCAGCCGAGATATGGGCCTCGACTTCATTATACGTTTGCATAGCCTGTAGCATGGTATTGTCTGACTTAAGCTCAGGGTATGCTTCAACGTTGAGCATAAGCTGGCCCATCTTGTTATTAAGCTGTTCGGCAACAGCGAGATGCTCCTTTATCTGAGCAACATCATTGGTGTCATATGATTGGGTCGCCTGCCCCCTCAGCTCAGTAATATCGGTCAATAATGATTTCTCATGGTCCATAAATTTTTGAGCTATTTTCAAAATATTCGGCACTAGATTCGAACGTTTCTTGAACTGCACATCGATACCAGACAAGGCTTCACGACCCGTATTACGCTTTTTCACCAGGCTGACGTACCAAAGGTAGGCGATAATCACTACTAATCCCACAGCTAACAGCAATCCTTCCATCTTATGTCCTTGTTATTTTTTTTTCGCGACAATTTACTTGGCTTTTTGATTAAGCCTTAACCCTCTACTCTTACTTATTTTTTACATTATTTCCATACTTTTATATAAAGGTCTAATGAAGATAAAGAGGCTGCTTATTGCACTATTTTAAGCAAACCTGGATGTTTACCCTGCTTTCAATCGACTAAACCGAGTAAAACATCAAGGGGGTAAGCCAAACATTGATTAAAGCCAATAAATAGGTCATTAAATTAAAAAAAAATACACAACCCATAAAAGCTATTGATTTAAATGATAAAAACAAAACGTCAATTATGATAAAAAATAGACACTTACTCAGAAAACTAGGTGAAACTAGCGAATTTATGCGCATCTAACTCTAAATTATTATCATTAAGGTAAGCATTGACTAAGCGTAGACACATTTTAGGTCTTTTGATGAATAAATCCGTAAGGCGGATGCGCACCAGCCCATCAATGGAAATATGTACACTCATAAATATCAATTTCGCACTATCTTAATCATGATTCAGCATTCATACAGATAAGATCGAGTAGATTAGGTGTTAAGCAAACAGTGTTAATCATCTCCCTGGATTTAAACTCTCTTTGCTGGAAATAATTCTAACAACCAGTTCTTAAGCACCAAACTAGTTGTTAAGAAAACATAGAACCCATTAGCCTCTTAGATTAGAGGCATTTTTTTGCCTGTAATTTAATGAAATTACACAAGTTAATTATTTTATCATTCAGTTCCGGTACAGCAGCGGCTTGCTATATTAGCCATCAAGCGAACATCATCCCATTGGTTCGAACTAGTTGTTACTTCTCTAATTGTTAGTGCAAGCGCACATGAATTATCCCTTTTGGACCCATACTTGGGTCCATTTTTTTGCCTTAAATTAAGCTTCAATTAAACCTACTAAGACACTATTACCGGTCCACTCGGAAATCCCGAGTTTAAAAACCAAAAAAAGCCAGTGACTAAGTGGCGACAAAAAGGCCCACAGAGGCCAACATTGAAGGAATAAGGGTATGGGTTTAAATAAAGATGAGAGCATAGATATGCCTCTAAAATCATCGGGTTCACCTGGGGGAGAGAGCGGCGCTTTCGTGCGTTTTCTCAATATTGTCGAGCGATTAGGTAATCTACTCCCTCATCCCATCACACTATTTGCCATGTTTTGTATCGCCGTTATCGTTATCAGCGGTATCGCAGGTTATTTCGAACTCTCTATCACCGACCCTCGCCCCCTAGGCTCATCGGGACGCAGTGAAGACGGCCTCATTCATGTAGTCAGCTTGATGAACGCCGAAGGTCTGCGAATGATCGTCTCTAATCTGGTGACGAACTTCACCGGCTTCACCCCCCTCGGCACCGTACTGGTAGCCTTGTTAGGTGTGGGAATTGCCGAACGCTCAGGCATGCTTTCTGCGGCTATGCGTTCATTAGTCATGGGAACCTCTAAGCGTCTGGTCACCTTGACCATAGTCTTCGCCGGTATCGTTTCAAATACCGCGTCCGAGCTAGGCTATGTGGTTCTGATCCCGATGGCGGCGATGATCTTCCATTCTCTGGGCCGTCATCCGCTTGCTGGGCTGGCAGCGGCTTTCGCCGGAGTATCCGGAGGTTATAGTGCTAACTTACTCTTAGGCACAGTCGATCCGCTGTTATCGGGTATCACAGAGGCGGCGGCTCAGATGATCGATCCTGTATACACGGTTGGGCCAGAGTCCAACTGGTACTTCATGTTCGTCTCTACTTTTCTCATTACTATTTTAGGCGCACTTGTCACCGAGAAGATTGTCGAGCCTAAGCTAGGCAAATATGATGCCAGTGAAGCCGCTGTCGACTTAAGTCATCAGAAAATGGACTCAGTCAACGCTCTAGAGAAGCGTGGCCTCAAAGCCGCAGGGATAGCCATACTGGTACTTTCCGTATTACTGGCACTGACCATAGTTCCGGAAGGTGCGCCACTGAGAAATCCACAAACAGGTTTAGTGGCCGACTCGCCCTTTCTTAAGGGTATTGTCGCCTTCATCTTTATCTGTTTTGCCATACCAGGCCTGGTCTACGGTAAGGTTGTTGGCACCATGAAGCGTGATAAGGATGTCATCGATGCCATGTCCCACAGCATGAGTTCCATGGGCATGTACATAGTGCTAGTCTTCTTCGCCTCGCAGTTTGTTGCCTTCTTCAAATGGACAAACTTAGGCGCTGTGCTGGCCGTTTCCGGCGCCGATGCACTCAGCGCCATCGGCCTAACCGGTCCCTTGGTGTTCCTACTGTTCATCATGATGTGTGGTGTCATCAACCTGATGTTAGGCAGCGCCTCGGCTCAATGGGCTGTAACGGCTCCCATCTTCGTGCCCATGCTAATGCTGATAGGCTATGCGCCGGAAACCATTCAGGCGGCTTATCGGATTGGAGATTCGGTGACTAACTTGATCACCCCTATGATGAGTTACTTCGGTCTGATCCTCGCAGTCGCTTCCCAGTATAAGAAGAACTTAGGCATAGGCACGCTTATCGCCACCATGCTGCCATACTCCATCGTGTTCTTTATCGGTTGGACCCTGTTCTTCTTCCTCTGGGTGTTCGTATTGGAGATGCCGGTGGGACCTGGGGCTGCGACCTATTATACGCCTTAGGAGAAGCCACTAGGTTTTACGAGGACAACTAAGACGAAGTCGGGCTTCGCCCTATGAGGGCGCGACTTCGTCGCGTTAAGGAAAGGCTAGAATTTGTGCTTGTTTTTCCTAGCAGGCACAAGGTGCCGCTCTCGAAGTGAGCCGGCGAGCGCTCTCCTAGCCAACTTATTGGCGTCCTCGCACCTTCTCTTACTTCCTTTTAACCAACAAAAAACCCGGCAATGTGATTGCCGGGTTTTTTTAAGACCTTATCGAATTGAGCCCATCACTTGCTATCGCGTAGCACTGGTCTCGGCTTCGACTGCCTTCTTCGTCTCTCGTCTGCTAAAGAGTCGCTCGACAACCACGAAGAAGATTGGGATGAAGAATATTCCGATAAAGGTCGAACTCAACATGCCGCCTAGTACACCTGTACCTATGGCATTTTGGCTACCTGAGCCAACACCGGTACTGATGGCCAGAGGGACGACACCCAGGCCAAAGGCCATGGAAGTCATCAGGATAGGTCGTAGACGTACCCTTACCGCATGCAAGGTCGCATCGACAAGGGTTGCCCCTTTCTCATAGTATTCCTTGGCAAATTCCACGATCAGAATGGCGTTTTTAGTCGCCAGCCCCACTGTGGTTAACAGCGCCACCTGGAAGAATACGTCATTAGGTAATCCGCGGGCATTCATGGCAATCAGCGCACCAATAATACCCAGAGGCACCACTAAGATTACCGCGAACGGCACAGACCAACTCTCATAGAGTGCCGCCAGTACTAGAAATACCACCACGATAGACAGGGCATACAAAGCCGGTGCCTGATTACCCGATAGGCGCTCCTCATAGGATAGACCGCTCCACTCGACACCGAATCCTGGTGGTAACTGCTTCACCATCTCTTCGATATCGTTCATGGCGTCACCTGTACTATAGCCTGGTGCCGTTCCACCTTGGATGTTCATCGCGGGCAGACCGTTGAATCGTTCCAGTCGAGGCGATGCATATTCCCAAGTCCCAGTAGCAAAAGCTGAGAAAGGCACCATCTCACCTTGGCTGTTACGCACATACCAGTAATCGATATCACCCGGCTGCATGCGATACTCGGCTTCGCCCTGCACGTACACCTTCTTCACGCGGCCACGATCGATAAAGTCATTCACGTATGACCCACCCCAAGCCGTACTCAGCACGCTGTTCACCGAGTTGATGTCAACACTCAAGGCGCGGATCTTAGCCTGATCGATATGTATCTGGTACATGGGCGCATCTTCCTGACCATTCGGGCGTACGCCTATCAGGTTAGGATTTTTCGATGCCATACCCAGCAAGATGTTTCTCGCTTCCACCAGCTTGTCATGGCCTTGGCCATTTCTGTCCTGCAGATAGAAGTCGAAACCGTTCGCCGTCCCCAGCTCGATTACCGCCGGAGGCACAAATGCAAATACGAAGGCTTCCTTCATCTGCATAAACATCCCCATGGCTCGTCCCGCAACCGATTGAATATCTTGTCCAGGACCTTCTCGCTCGGCCCAGTCCTTCATGCTGACGAAGGCGATACCCATGTTCTGACCGCTACCCGCGAAGCTGAAGCCAGAAACGGTAAATACAGATTCCACGTTGTCACTTTCTTCAGAGAGGTAGTAGTCGGTAACGGTTTTCATCACCTTCTGAGTACTCTCCAATGTTGAGTTCACCGGTAAGATCGCTTGCGTATACATGATGCCTTGATCTTCATCTGGCAAGAAAGCGGTCGGCATGCGCATAAAGATCCAACCCACGGCGACGGTTATCGCCAAGTAGGTCAACATGACACGGCCTGTACGCTTGATCATGGCGGCGACTGTGTCGGTGTAACGCGATGTCAGCTGGTCGAAACTGCGATTAAACCAACCGAAGAAGCCAGTGTTAATATGCGTCTGCCCCTTTTTCATTGGCTTAAGCATGGTGGCACACAGGGCTGGAGTCAGAATCAAGGCAACCATCACAGACAGTCCCATGGCCGACACTATCGTCACCGAAAACTGACGATAGATGACACCCGTAGATCCCGACATAAATGCCATGGGCACGAATACTGCCGATAGGGTCAGACCGATACCCACCAGGGCGCCGGTAATTTGATCCATGGACTTCTTGGTGGCCTCGACTGGGCTTAGCCCCTCCTCCTGCATCACACGTTCGACGTTTTCCACCACCACGATGGCATCATCTACCAGCAAGCCGATGGCCAGTACCATGGCAAACATGGTCAAGGTGTTGATGGAGAAACCGAGCGCCGACAGAATGGCGAAAGTACCCAATAACACCACAGGCACGGCTATGGTCGGAATGAGCGTCGCCCTGAAGTTTTGTAGAAACAAGTACATGATCAAGAAGACCAGCACGATGGCTTCCAGTAAGGTCATCACAACACCTTGGATGGATTGCTCCACGAATGGTGTCGTATCATAGGGGTAAACCACTTCTAACCCCTGGGGGAAGAATTGCTGCATCTCATCGACCTTGGCGCGTACCGCGTTAGCCGTTGCCAGTGCGTTAGCACCGGTTGCCAATTGAATGGCAATTCCCGACGCAGGCTTACCATTATAGAAAGACTCTGATGCATAGCTTTCTGCACCTAGCTCGACCCGAGCCACATCCTTAAGGTACACGTTGGCACCGCTGGGATCTGACTTGATGATGATCTGTTCGAACTCTGTTACTGTTTGCAAACGACTCTGTGCCGATACCGTCGCATTCAGCTCCTGGCCAGCTACCGATGGAGAGCCACCCAACTGTCCCGTTGAGACTTGATTATTTTGCTCACGTATCGAGGCCATGATGTCTACACTGGTCAGTTTATACTGGGTCAGTTTCAGAGGATCTAGCCAGATCCGCATCGCATACTGAGCACCAAACAGCTGCACAGTTCCCACACCTGGCACTCGGCCCATGGCGTCTTGTATGTTAGACGCCACATAATCCGAGATGTCGTTCTTATCTAAAGAACCGTCTTGAGAAACGAAGCCCAACACCATCAAGTAGCCAGCACTCGACTTACTGACATCAACACCTTGAGCCTGTACTTCCTGAGGCAACAAGGGCATAGCAAGCTGTAACTTGTTCTGCACCTGTACCTGAGCGATATCAGGATCCGCCTCCGCATTGAAGGTTAGGGTGATCTGCGCATTACCGAAACTATCACTGGTCGATGTGATATAACGCAAGTTATCCAAACCCGTCATTCGCTGCTCGATGACCTGAGTCACCGAATCAGCCATGATCTTAGCCGATGCACCTGGGTAAACGGCGCTGATCACTACCGATGGCGGCGCAATATTTGGATACTGAGATACGGGTAGGCTAAAGATCGACAAGACCCCAGCCAGCATAACAATAATGGCGAGCACCCAAGCAAAAATAGGGCGATCGATAAAGAAACGAGCCATAACTCTACCTTACTGTTATTTTTGGTTAGTCGATTGACTGGCAGGTGTACTCGCCGAATCATCTGCAGTGATAGCTACAGGTGTAACTGAAGCGCCAGGGCGAATTTTTTGTAATCCTTCGACAATGAGGCTATCACCGACGGCAAGACCATCTAGGATACGCCATTGATGATCGATCACCTCAGCTGTGGTCACGATTCGAGTTTCGACCTTGTTGTCGCTATTGACTATCATAGCAACGGCCTGACCCTTGGTATTGCGGGTGATCGCTTTTTGCGGCACCAGAATAGCTTCAGGATCGGTACCCGCATTGAGCACTGCACGCACGTACATGCCAGGCAGAAGCAGACCATCTGGATTAGGGAACTCGGCTCTCAAGATAACCGAGCCGGTATTTTCATCGACACTCACCTCGGCAAAGCGCAACACACCCGTATGGGCGTAAGTCGTACCGTCTTCGAGAATAAGCTGCACATCTGCGTTATCGCTTGCCTGTAACTTACCTTGCCTAAGCTTGGCCTTTAAGCGCAAGACTTGTGCGCTGGACTGAGCGATATCCACATTGATGGGATCTAGCTGTTGAATCTTCGCCAACGTCTGTGCCTGATTTGCCGTCACTAACGCACCGGCTGTGACACTGGATTTGCTGATCCGGCCCGAGATAGGCGCCTTGACTTCGGTATAGACTAAATTAATCTTGGCGGTATTGATGGCGGCATTAGCCACGACCACATTGGCTAGCGCTTCTTTATACAGGGCATCGGCTTCATCGAAGTCTTGCTCGCTGATGGCATTGGTCTTGATCAAGGCTTTAAAGCGTAATGCTTTCGCCTTGGCTGACACTAAACCTGCATTAGCACGCGCCAGTTCGGCTTCGGCGCTAATAACGGCCGCTTCATAGGTTGCCGAGTCAATCTGATACAGAGACTGGCCCTTCTTCACATCACTGCCTTCGACAAATGTACGTTCGGTAATGATACCTGTGGCCTGTGGCCTAACTTCGGCCTCGAGGAATGCCTTACTCCGTCCCGGCAGCTCGACGCGAATATCTTGCGACTGGGTCTTAATCTGAATAACGCCAACTTCCGCGCTTCTTGGACCTTGACCTTGCTTAGCATCGCCACTCTGCCCACAAGCAGTTATCCATAACGCCACACTTAAAAACGAGGCAATTTTCACTATTTGCCGCATAAGAACTCCTATCAAAGCAACCGACCAGACATGGTATCCCGAACAATAGCAACGACTATTTCAGGTATATTTGGCAGCATAAATTATTGGGTAATATTGAACCTGCCTTTATCTCACACCTGAACAGAGTCAACAAGATAAACTAGCTGTAAATTTGTAAGTTAATGCAAATTTAAACCGATAAATCATAAGTTTATGTTACGAGCAGGTTAACACGGGTGGCATTTCAGACTCTAGAACACTGCTTGCTTCTAGGCAGATTTTTACTTTCAGCCTACTCCTTTACACAGGCTACGGAGCCTGACTAAAATACAGAAGCGCTAGGCAGTAGCATCACAGGTAAGCTGACGTTGGCCTAGACTGTCAAGACTCCTAGCAGAAATTTAAACTCTATTATCCCCTACGCCGTAAGCGAGAATACGGCTAATATCGGCAAGACTGCGACCCGACTCTTGTTGCCAGACATTGAATACGGCTTGCACCTGCTTTAGTCCGCTCTTAGTACTAAAACCAAAGTCCACCAGCTTGTGCGCTTTCATATATGCCTGCACGTCGCCGGTCAGCAGGAAGGTATCCTTACCCATGGCCCGCAGAAAGTAGGGACCCGTGTTACCGCCGAGTCGAGTGCCTCGGCGTTTAAGCTGTGCCCACAAGCCGGTGATATCCTCACTAGGCCAATTGGCAATAAACTCGGCCAAGCTGCCGTGCTCCCTGGCAATATCTTGAATCATCAGCGCATTATCATAGATGGCCATGGTTTTTTTCATGTGCCTAATAAGCGTCACATCGCTGGCTCTATCATGTAACTGCTCAGGCGATAGCATCAGCACCTTCATAGGCTCGAAACCGAAGAAGGCTTTCTCGTAGGCAGGCCATTTATTGTCGACGATGCGCCAAACGAACCCGGACTGGAATACCTTCTTGCTCATCTCAGACAGGAGTTGAGCATCGCTATACTCACCTAGCTCATCGACGCTAAGATTCAAATTAGGATTATCCAGCAGGCTCTCCAGACCTTCATCGCCACCTTTGCGGTCACTGGCTCTTTGATAGATGGCAGAGTAAGATTCTTGTCGACTCATATTGAAATATCGATTCCTAATTAAAATAATCTGTCCATAGTAAGAAATATAAGACAGAAAGCAATGACTCCCATAGAGACTCCAATGCGGCTGGACAAAAAACCAGCAAACATCTAGTTTTAATAACGAGCAAGTTTAATCCTGACGAGCAACAGATTTTAACCTAATACTCGGATAGCTTATGGATTTGCGCTCTAACCTGTAGCGACTAAAGTTATCTATAGGGCTTACTGTTAATCTTTGAGGGCGATCGCTGATGGAGCTGTTTTATCATCCACTCTCGCGCTATTCACAGAAAGTCCTCGTCGCTCTCTACGAAAAACAAGCCAACTTCTACCCCAGGATCACCACCCTCACAGATCCCTTCTCCCGTAAGGCCTTCTGTCAGTTTTATCCGCCGGGTAAGCTGCCACTGCTCAAGACTAAGACTGGGCAGCTGATCCCTGAGTCGAGTATTATCATCGAATATATCGATACTGAATTCTCCACTGGCACTCGCTTGCTACCTAAGGAGCATAGAATCGCTCTGGATACGCGTTTACAAGATCGCCTAATAGATCAAGATTTCAGTGATAGATTATTTGAACTCGAACATCAAAAACTCGAGTCAGGAGATAAAAACCAGGTGCGAATAAAGCACTTAGAAAACGACATTAACCGCTTCCTCAAATACTTAGATGCGATATTAGAAAATAAGCACTGGCTGTGTGGTGATAGCTTAACGCTGGCAGACTGCGCGCTTTTCCCATGCCTATATTGCGCGCAAGACCACTTTAAATTTTTTGAATATGACAACCTGGACAGATACTGGCATCAGGCTCAATTAAGAGGTGCATTTCAACAAGTAGCAGAGGAGGTCGATCTGGCACAGATAGAAGCCCTCTCGGGAAGAAGGCCGATCCCCTAGAATGGGTGCTTAAATCCTAGGAGCGGTTAAATATTTCGCTCTTTCTTCAATTGCAGAAACTCTTTCCATTTCACCACTTCCGGGGGCAGCTCTGGGACAGGATCATCAAAGTTCACTTCTTTAAGCATGGTCGCTATGGGCACTTGCTTGCCTCGACACACGAACACGCCGCGTACATGTACTATGCAGTGCAAGGTATCGCCGCTGACAAATTTTTGTTCGATATAGAAATATTTCTCGTCCCACCCCACCAACTTGGTTTCTATGTCAAACTTAACGAAGGGCTTGATGTCTCTGATATAGGTAAACTCGGCTGCATTAACGATTGGCATCCATTTCATCTTGATAAATTTCTTCAAAAAACCCATCTCGGCCATCATATAGGTACGGGCCAGATCCAGAAATGCTGGATATCTCGAGTTGGTGACATGCAAATTAATATCACAATCGAAAGGCAAGGCACGATAGCTGATACGGCTGGTGTCGAGGAAACCGATAGCATTACAATGGCGAACTCGCCAAAGCAAGAGCCAAATTAGCCGAAAATAGAGATTCATTAACTGTCCTGAACACATTGTTTGCCGAAGGAATCAGCTAGGCTAACAGAGGTCATACCAGATGACAAGCCGACCATTTCGCTGCGATTGTCGAATTAACAACGGAAAAACAAGCAAAAAAATGCCGCCCTAATAAGCATAGAGCGGCATCTAGGGGGCAGGCTATTATTCGCCGCCGATACCGCTATGACGAAGCAGGGCATCTATCTTAGGTTCACGCCCACGAAAACGCTTGAACAGGGTCATCGGCTCTTCGCTGCCACCCATCTGCAGGATATTTTCGAGGAAACTACGACCGGTTCCTAGGTTAAATATCCCCTCCTCTTCGAAACGGGAGAACGCATCGGCAGAAAGCACTTCGGCCCACTTGTAGCTGTAATATCCTGCGGCATAACCACCGGCGAAGATATGAGCGAAGCTGTGCTGGAAGCGATTGAAGTCGGCGGCTTTGACCACGGCAACTTGTCTACGCACCTCATCCAGTTTGGCTTGAATCTTAGCCCCCTGCTCTGGGCTATATTCCAGATGCAGTCTGAAATCGAATAGCGAGAACTCGAGTTGACGCAGCATCACCATGCCTGATTGGAAGTTCTTCGCCGCTAGCATCTTATCTAACAAGGCTTGCGGTAATGGCTCACCGGTTTCATGATGACCGGAGATTTCGGCTAACGCCTCCTCCTCGAAGCACCAGTTTTCCATAAACTGACTAGGCAGCTCTACCGCATCCCAAGGCACGCCATTGATACCAGAAACGCCGGCAACATCTATCTTGGTCAGCATATGGTGAATACCATGGCCGAACTCATGAAACAGGGTCGTCACCTCATCGTGAGTGAACAAGGCTGGCTTGCCGTCAACTGGAGCGTTGAAGTTACAGGTCAAATAAGCCACAGGATCTTGCAGGCCATTGGGTGTCTGACGACGGCCACGACAGTCGTCCATCCAGGCACCACCACGCTTGCCTTCACGAGCATAAAGATCTAGATAGAAGCTGCCTCTATGTACACCGTCACTATCACTGATATGGAAGAAGCGCACATCGTCATGCCAGCTATCGAACCCTTGCTGCTCTTTAACACTCAGGCCAAATAGACGAGACACGGTATAGAACAGACCCGAAAGCACCTTATCTTCGGGAAAGTATGGCCGCAGTAACTCTTGAGAGATCTCGTATTTGTGATGCTTCAGCTTCTCGGCATAAAAGCTGAGATCCCAGGGCTGAAGCTCACTGGCATCGAACGCTTGCTTGGCAAATTCTGTCAATTCCGCCAGCTCGGTCTTGCCTTGTTGTTGAGAGCGGCTCGCCAGCTGATTAAGAAATTCCAGCACTTGCTCAGGCGTTTCGGCCATTTTAGTGGCCAATGACTTATGGGCGAAGCTCTCGAAACCTAGCAACTGGGCTAGCTCGTGGCGCAGGGCCACAATCTCATCCATCAAGGGGCCGTTATCATATTCACCGGCGAAGGGGCCCTGATCGGATGCTCGAGTCACAAAAGCGCGATAGCACTCTTCACGTAGGTCACGATTATCACTGTAAGTCATGACGGGGAGATAGGATGGGATATCTAAGGTAAATAGCCAACCTTCAAGCTCCTTGGCTGTTGCCATGGCTTTGGCCGCGGCAATCGCAGACTCGGGCAGGCCGGCTAGGTCGCCCTCATCTGTGATCAGCTTACTCCAGGCCTGAGTGGCATCGAGCAGCTGATTCGAAAAGCGACTAGTCAGCTCAGACATACGCTTGACCAGCTCACCATATCTGAGTTTGTCTGCATCGCTGAGGCCGATACCTGACAGCTCGAAGTCACGCAGACTATGCTCGATAACTTGTTTCTTGGCCTGGCTCATCTGTTCGAATTCACTCGATGCCCGCAATGACTTGTAGGCTTCATAAAGTGGCTGATGCTGACCGACAAAGGTGCCGTACTCAGATAACAGCGGCAGGCAGGCATCATGGGCCTCGCGCCACTCTTCACTACTGACCACAGAATTCATGTGAGAAACTGGTGACCAGATCTTGCCTAACTCATCGTCCACCTCTTCTAGAGGGGCCACTAAATTATCCCAGGTAAAGGTTTCTGACTGGGCTAACACTTGATCGATTTTACTGCGGCAATTAGCGATGCCTTGCTCTACAGCCACCTGAATATGTTCAGGTTTAATCTTAGAAAATTGGGGTAACTTGGTGCTGGTAAGCAAGGGGTTGCTCATGTTTATTCCTCAGCAAATTAACGAGTATGTCTAAGAGATATGGGCGAAGAGAGTCATATTCAAGAAAGATCGCTAAATTCCGGTATAAAATTCTATACCAACCCTATTAAATATGTGATCTTTCAGCGGGAGTTCAAAGCACTGTAGGCAAGGTCTATATATTGCTCCTGCAATATATACATTTACCACATCCATGTGGCTTGCGGATGCTTGAAGCTAATAGTTATTCTCGGCAACAAGCTCCTGCGTTGCTCTACCTTCTGCATCTGACCTCCATGGAAGGAGGGAATGACCATTTCTACATCAATGCGCCTTGAATTGAAAAGCCTGAGTGGCTCTGAACTGAGCAAATATTTGATGAGGCTGGTATTGCCTAGCAGACGAAACCCGAGGAAGCCTTGACCAGCTTCAAAGTATTGATTCACACGTAATTTACAGGTTAACTATTGATAACTAGCCCACAAGTGAAACACCTTCTCATTTACAATCCAGGGGTGAAGAATATCATCCCATAGACACCACTTCGCCTAAATCAGTTTAATTATGCACAAGATGATTACGTTAGCACTCGTTTCCATTCTGGTCATTGCCATTGTTCCCGCCCATGCAGATGATATTTCAAACCTAGATGACTCGCATAACATCAATAGGTTGCCAGCAAGAATAGCCCTTGGCAATTGAGCCAAGGTCTGACTCTTACTCCCTACATTACTCAGGCATTTGACTTGGAATTTCTAACCTGAATACGGCTAAGCAAAACGGTGTAGAGATAAACTTGCTTAAACCTCTGTTTATCGTCTAAATTTACCCTAACTCATGGTTAAAAAGTGGATGCTGAGCAATCAAGTCACAAGATCTACACGAATGGCAAGGAACGCCGTTAGCCTAATCAAATTTAAAGTATCCAGCATCTAGACTCGAAGTTAGCAATACAGAGGAACAAGGAATGTCACTCTTCAATATCCACACACTGGTTGCGCGTCAGCATTGTTTAGTCAAGTCTATAGGGTTACTGCTGCTCTTGTTAGTTCACTCTCCTTGCCAAGCCAACGACAACACCTTACTCACCAATGCCGATGCACCTCCCCTGGGCATAGGTGTTGCCTTAGACAGTGAAGGTAAACCGATTGCCATGCCCACCACGGGAAGTGCCCTTGAGTATCGGTCGCCACAGAACCACAGCTCTAAAAAAACCAACAGCAAAAAAAGTAACCCCTCTCAACGCACCAAGAAAAAAAGTGCCAACACCCAGTCGAGAAAGCAGAAGTTAACCAGTAGAGCCAATGTCGCCAACGATCCCAGTTGCCGCTGGCTCGACAAGCGCATGGATAAATTAGAGCGAAGCCTAGCTTACGCCGGCAACCAAACAAGCTATGGTTTTCATCGAGACGAATTAACCATAAGACGACAGGAGTGGCTGTGCATGAAGTGTGGTGCCCAGGGGCCAAACCAGAGAGATCGTCAATCTTGCCAGTATCGGCGTTAACTGCAATTTTTTGGCTGGGACATAATGTTGAAATTTAATCTCTGTATTACGGGTCTGAAGATAGAGCGCTGGTTCAAGACATAAATTCCCTCTACAATGAGGCATGCTTTTTCGAGCAACTTTTTACAGACCTTTTGGAGATAAAGATGGCCCAACATTTTGACTATATCTGTCTTGGCGCAGGTAGTGGTGGTATTGCATCGGCGAATCGTGCGGCTATGCGCGGCGCTAAAGTACTTCTTATCGAGGCTAAAGCCCTCGGCGGAACCTGTGTCAACGTGGGCTGTGTACCAAAAAAAGTGATGTGGTATGGCGCACAAGTCGCCGAAGCACTGCACCTTTACGCCAAAGATTATGGCTTCGATGTCACGGTAAATAAGTTTGACTGGAGCACCTTAGTCGACAGCCGTGAGGCCTATATCGATCGCATCCACGGCGCCTACGACCGTGGCCTAGAAAGCAACAAGGTCACCTTAGTCCGCGGCTATGGTCGCTTCGTCGACGAGCGCACCATAGAAGTCGATGGCGAGCATTACACTGCCGATAATATTCTTATCGCCACCGGTGGTTCACCGACAATCCCCAATATTCCTGGCGCAGAACACGGTATCGATTCCGATGGTTTCTTCGCACTCAGGGAGCAGCCTAAACGTGTCGCCGTTATCGGCGCTGGGTATATTGCCGTCGAACTAGCCGGTGTACTGCACTCTTTAGGCAGTGAGACGCATCTATTCGTGCGTAAACACGCACCACTGCGCAGCTTCGACCCTATGCTGAGCGAAGCCTTGATGGAGTCTATGGCTACAGATGGCCCTAGCCTGCACATCAATAGCACGCCGCAAGCGGTAGAGAAGAATGCCGATGGCAGCCTGACCCTCAAGCTTGAAAATGGTGAGCGCTATGAAGTCGATACCCTGATCTGGGCTATCGGCCGTAAGCCTTCTACCGGCAATATCGGTCTTGAAAACACGCAAGTTAAGCTTAACGATAAAGGCTATGTCATCGTCGACGAGCAGCAAAATACCAGCAACCCGGGGATTTACTGTGTCGGTGATATCATCCAAGGCGGCGTCGAACTGACTCCGGTTGCCGTTAAGGCGGGCCGTTTATTATCCGAGCGTCTGTTCAACGGCATGACCGATGCCAAGATGGATTACACGCTTATTCCGACTGTGGTATTCAGTCATCCTGCGATTGGCACCATGGGGCTCAGCGAGCCAGACGCCATTGCCGAGTATGGCGCAGACAATGTCACCGTCTATGTCTCAGGTTTCACCTCCATGTACACCGCAATCACTGCTCATCGTCAAGCCTGTAAGATGAAGCTGGTCTGCGCCGGTCCGGATGAGACAGTTGTCGGCATACATGGTCTAGGCTACGGCATGGATGAGATCCTGCAGGGCTTCGGCGTCGCCATGAAGATGGGCGCGACCAAGAAAGACTTCGATTCTGTCGTGGCTATCCACCCAACGGGCGCGGAAGAATTCGTTACCATGCGATAGTTATCGGCTGGAAATAGTATCCCCCTCATTAAATTCATTACTTTAATGAGGGTGATTTTTATGACAGGCATTATTGCTTCGTCTTCGATTAGTCTTGCGCGTATACATACTCTCTCCCAGTTAAATAAGCCAATAGTGCTAAATGGCTAAACGCCTGTTGACTGTGTTTGGCAGGCTACAGCTCTATACTCAAGCTATAAAAAGGAAGTGGTATGAATAAAATAGGATTGCCCAAGAGAATGGAGATAAAAAACCAGCATGATTCTCTGACTATTTCCCGGCAGTGGTTTAGCTGGTACTTTATGCCTGTCGTTGCCATTTTTATGGTTATGGATACCTTTATTTTCAGTTTGGTGTTGAACTCAAATTCAGCGTGGGAACGTTTGATGCTTATAGGCATGGTGCTGCTATCTATCTATTATTTACTCAGCATATTTCTTAACAAAACCACCATAGTCGTCACCAGGCAAGAGATCCAAGTTTCTCATTCCCCCTTACCATCATTTGGCTGCAAGAAAATAAAGGTTAACGATATAACGCAACTTTATACTAAAAAAGTGTTTTGTAATCAGAATGGACAGACCTCATATTCGGTATATGTTATCAAGCGCAATGGTACGGATGAAAAATTAGTCAGCGGGTTTATTTCCGACCAACAAGCTACTTATACTGAACAACAAATAGCACAATACTTAGGCATTTAAACTCCTGTTTACACCGATTCAATTTTATTGAATCGGTAACTAAAATTAATTGAATTTATTGACACTAGTTCTCTGGCTATAATCATTAGCCGTTTTACTTCAACTAGATCCTATGGCAGTCGACAAACAGACATGGCAGCAAAAATTGCCCATCATTAAACAGTATCTGCCTTTTTTCTTAATCGCATCCCTGTGCCTGCTGCCGGTTATCTCCTCGCCTATCGCCTTAATACTCGGTTTTACCTTAGCGAGCCTAGGTTTAGTGCCCGCCAAGCTAGATATTGCGTCACTGACTAAGCGATTATTGTCATATTCGATCATTGGCTTGGGATTCGGTATTCATCTGCAGACCGCAATCTCTGCCACCTTAGACAATCTGCCGTTGATCTTAGGCTCAATAGCTTTCACTCTAGTCTTAGGCTACTTATTGACTAGGGCGCTGGGTTTCGATGCCAAGACGGGACACTTGATCTCGGCCGGCACGGCTATCTGTGGCGGCAGTGCCATCGCAGCTGTGTCACCAGCCATCAATGCCAGCAGCCAACAATCGGCTATTGCCTTAGCCACGGTATTTATTCTTAACTCGGTCGCTCTATTCCTGTTTCCCGCCCTGGGTCACCTGTTTGCCATGAGCCAGTATGACTTTGGTGTATGGAGCGCCATAGCGATACACGACACCTCCTCCGTTGTGGGAGCAGCCGCTGCCTACGGTGAAGAAGCGCTGATCACAGCCACTAGCATCAAACTCGCTCGCGCATTGTGGATCATCCCAATCGCACTCATCAGCGCCATGCTGTTTGGCGGTGACAAGAAAAAGATAACCATCCCCTATTTTATCGGCTTCTACTGCCTAGCCATCGCTATCGCCCACTGGTTTCCTCAGGGACAAAGCGCATATCAGGCCATTTTCGAGCTATCCAAGCGACTATTAGTTCTGTGTCTGTTCTTGATAGGGACGGGGATCACTGTGAGTAAGATGCGAGCCGCCGGAGCGAAACCTCTGATACTTGGGGCAACACTCTGGCTGTCTATCGGCACAGGTTCGCTGTTGTATATTTTGTATGTTTAACAGGAGTTGTAAGTTTTGAGTTATAAGCGGGAAGCGGGTCTTTTATTTGCCAGCGATGAGGCTAGATCACTTCACTGGCGCGGGTTTATATCCGAGCACTAACCATAACAAGCATGCGAAGGCGCCGAGATCGATTAGGGCTCGAATTAGACCGCTGGTGAGCATTGAGGCGATAACGAAGACGGCACAACATAAGATAATTAACCACTGCTTCATGCTCTAACCTCCGGCTGACTTTGAATAGGGCTAGCGCTCGACGACTCTGAAATATAGCCCAAATAACGCCACAAACTGGCATAAATAGAAATGCGCAGCAGATCTATCTTCAGTGATGATTATTTATCAGAATACGATTTAATCCCAAATACCCATTTTTAATAACAAATAGCTAGATCGGCTAAGGCTGAATAAAAATATCTAACTCCTAGCCTCAATCCCTGAGCCATCGCTGGTGTCAACCGCTTCACTTCTACGGCGCATTAGATAGCTACTGAGAATAGAAAAAACACAATAAGCGCAAAAATAGTAGAAACCCACACCGAAACTCGCAGTAGTTTTTAACAGCTCTCCCATTCCCGCCGAGGCGTTACCCGCCATATAGCTCACCATGAGTGCCACCACGAACACATCGGCCATCGACCATTTAGCTATGCTGCCAGTAAACTGACTAAGCCTGAATTTAGCCTTAGGGGTAATTGGCCCTTGCTGTATCAACATCAAGATCAGTTTCAATGCCGGAATGACGACACTGAATAACCCCACCAGCAGAGCCACCAAGATATTTCTAGACTGGTACAGCTCCTCGACGGTCCCCCAGATACTGCGCGTTTTCTGAAAGACCTCTACCTCACCTTGGATGGTATCTAACCCTAACATGCTCGACATCATGGTTAGCATATCGCGCGCGCTACCACTGCCATCGGCCAGATGACTGATCCCAGCCTGAGCCAGCGCTGATTTCTCTATGCTGCCACTGATACTTAAAATAGGCAGAGTCACACCAGGGACCAATAAGGCCAGAGAGAGGAGGATAACGATTGCAGGTAATATTGGCTTCATGTTGTGCTCAGCAGATAGTGAACTGCAAATTATACCTGTGATGTAACAGACAGATCAAAAACAGCCTAATTTAAAAGGGGCTAGTAAAATGGAGCAGGATCGACATCCAGACTTCTTGGGGAAACACCACGCTCGATATGTAGATTTGACTTGAGTAGATCGACCATGGTCACCCTGGTATAGCGTTTAAGTTTGATGGAATAGAAACATTTAAGGATCGGATGCAGAGCATCCCTGTCCTTTGCCTCCCAGACTATGCCTATTCGGCCGTCCGATAACTCCACCAATGACCCCACAGGATACACACCCACACAGCGGATAAAGTCGTAAACCAATTTCTCATCCAGATGAAATGGGGTCAGGCTAAGGAGAATTTTAAAGGCGGCTGCTGGGCTCATAGCCTCCTTGTAACATCGGGTTGCAGTCAGAGCGTCAAAGATATCCACGATACAGCTCATGCGCCCATGCAGGGGGATTTCATCTCCCTTAAGACCTCGAGGATAACCACTACCATCGAGCTTCTCATGATGCATCAGACAAATATCTTTACTGAGATCAGACAAGCCCTTGGTCTCGGCCATAATATCGATGGCAAATACCTGATGCTGTTTTATGTGTTCGAACTCTTGAGGAGTTAATTTCCCTGGCTTGTGCAGCACCATATTATCGACCTTAATCTTACCGATATCATGTAAGATCCCACCCACGGCCATCTGCCTGAGGATCTCTTTATCCAGCTTCAGGTATTTACCGAAGGTAATAAGCAGAAATGCGACGTTGACCGAGTGCTCTAACAGATAGGCATCTTTAGTTCTCAGGGCCGATACACACTTGAGAGCATCATCGTCAAGCAGTGCAGATTCGATCATATTGTCGGCCAGGGCTTCAAATGGCTCGACCTCGATGGCTTTGCCCTCGAAGACTTCTGACAACACCTTCTTGACCAGATCTTTCGCCTCGACGATCAATTTCCTGGCCTCTTGTTGTGACTTATCTCTGCTTGGCGTATTTTTCTTAACTACGGGCTTAGGTGAGATGGCGCGCTTGAGTCCACAGCTATCGGCCGAGCGTTCGATATCTATCCACACATATTCGATGCCACTTTGCTTCAGTTTAACAATCGTATTTCGATTACGGATCCGTCCTGCATTGGCAATGCTGAGCAGATCTTTCTGATCAATGGCCGACACAAACATACCTACGCCCAATTTAGACACAGGAAATTTAATCAATGCTTTAGAATCCGTCAAACCGTCCATGTACTCATATCCACCCGAATGTTCTAGGGATATAGCGCCTTTTTAAAAAACATTAGCCGCATCACCCTGATACATTTTTATATAATTATTCAGAACGCCAGATACCTTACCGACACATATCTCGAAAAATAGTACAAAAGGGGGACATTGTATTACTAGATAAGTTAAATCACCACTTTAAAACACCATTAACGCCATGTTCGACCAAAATCATTTGATTAACAAACATCTCATAACAGAAAGTCCTGAGATCTTGGTTGTAGAAAATTAAGCCCAAGCTCACAGCTTACAGACCTACAACTTGACAGCTTTTGGCTCGCGCTTTACTTTGTCGCAAAGTTTGTTATTACTAATTGTTTTCATGAGTCTTAATGGCTAAGTTCATGTCGTTACATGACCGTTTACTGTTCTGATCTGTTTGGAGTTTTTATTGGCTGCCCTATTGCTGTCACAGGCTATCTCGTCTCTTACCGATAAGCTGAAAAAATTTAATTTCCTGTCCCCTAGTGATCCCATCATTCAACTGTCCGTTAGTATCAAAGCCATACCTGTTATAGCCTGGTTATCAGCTCAACCAATTTATCCAAGGATCTATTGGAAAGGCAGAGATACCGAAGAAGAAGTCGCCGCTATTGGTAGCTGCAAAGACTTTTTTTATGCCGAGGCTGTAGACGATAACGAGCTCGCCATGGCGTACCAGCAGCAGCGCGCACTAACCAATAATCAAGACATTCGCTATTACGGCGGTGTCGCCTTCGATAGAACAACTGAGTCTTGGCCTGAATTTGGCCGAGCCAGATTTGTTTTACCCCAAATAGAGTTAAGACGCAGTGGTACTGAATATAAATTGCTGGTCAATTTGAATTGTGAAAATCAGGATACCGAGTCGGAACGTCGACAGGCAATCGAGGGCTTAGCTAGCTTAGCCATCCCTAGACCATTACCACCGCCAAACAAAGTCAGTTTGCTAGGTCGTAATGATAGGCCGGATCACTATCATTGGACAGAATTAGTCAATAGGGTCACTCACCCGAAATTTATCCAAGGCACTCCTAAGGTGGTGTTATCTCGTCTGACTCAACTGGAAGTCAATGAAGAGGTTAATCCTTGGATGTTGCTCGCCTGCTGGCAAGGTCGAAATCCAAATAGCTTTCAATTTGGCTTTCAATTTAGTCCGGATCGTACCTTTATCTCCTGTACACCGGAGCGCCTCTTCCGCCGCCGTCAGAGAGAGCTATTTACCGAAGCATTGGCGGGCACAACGACACGTGGGCTCAATCAAGAAGAAGATGCCTTACTCGCAAAACAGCTAATGGAAGATAGCAAGAATAGCCATGAAAACCAGTTGGTAAGACAGCATATCGTCGATGTGCTCAGCCCCTTAAGTAACTATGTCGGCGCTGAAGAAATACCTAAGGTATTTAAATTAAGTCATATTCAGCATCTGCATTGCTCCATTCGCGCCGAGTTAAAACCTGGGGTGGATGATTTCCAACTATTACTTGCCCTGCACCCGACCCCAGCCGTGGGAGGATTACCCAAAGAAGCGGCAATGAACTTTATTCGCCAGCGAGAAGGGTATAACAGAGGTTGGTATGCTGGCGCCTGTGGATATTTTAATAAAAATGACAGTGAATTTGCCGTCGCTATTCGCAGTGCACTGATTGAACCCGGTCGAATTAACTTGTTTGCCGGTGCAGGCATAGTGTCTGGTTCTGAGGCTGATGCGGAGTGGGTAGAGCTGGAAAATAAGCTCACCACGATACTCTCCATATTAACGGAACTCTAAACCCTGCGACACGTTTAGATGCTAAAGCGACTATTCGTTCACTAATCTGGATTTTTTACTTGCCAGTAAACTTGACGCCTATATACTGTGCCGCCCTTACAGGGGAAGAATAATAAAAACACTCACTAAGACGCCTATGCATTGGCCACTTAATACAGTGTTACCCATAACTAGCGGGTTCCCTCACCCCGCATCAAAGCTTACGCTATAAAAAGGTCACAAGATGTTCTCCTTATCGACAACGCAAATTCGTCGTGCGCTACTGCTGCTCGTCGGCTTCCACATATTGATCATATGCGCCAGTAACTATTTAGTTCAGATGCCGTTTCAAATATTTGGCTTACATACCACCTGGGGAGCATTCAGCTTCCCATTCGTTTATCTTGCTACCGATCTGACCGTAAGAATTTTCGGTCAGAGTCATGCGAGAAAAATTATTTTTAAGGCCATGCTGCCCGCTTTAGTGATCTCTTATTTAATGGGGGTCCTGTTTCACCAGGCTAGTTTTCAAGGGTTTGGCGCTTTAGCAGAATTCAATAGCTTTGTATTTAGGATCGCATTTGCGAGTTTTGCGGCCTATCTTGTTGGCCAATTAATGGATATCACCGTTTTTGCCAAATTAAGAGATACTAGATCTTGGTGGCTAGCTCCTGCCGCGTCAACATTAGTCGGTAACCTGATCGATACTATCGTCTTCTTTAGCATCGCTTTTTACGCCTCCAGCGATAGGTTTATGGCTGAGAACTGGCCTGAGATTGCCAGTGTTGATTATGGTTTCAAACTTATTGTGAGCTTATGCCTGTTCCTACCTGCATACGGCATTTTATTAAAAGTTTTAGAACGAAGAATCGTCAACATACGACCAGTGCCGAACAAATAGTAATGCAGAGATGTAATTAATAATGTTTATTTACAGTACCTTATAATAACTCAGTATAGATGATATGACGATATTCTAATCTTTACAATAAAACAGCTTGCCAACCTTAATGATAATGATTACTATTTGAGTGCGTTCCAAGGACTCACTCTACAAGGCTAAGGTAAACACTTCATCTCTGTTTTAATTGGCTCACTATTTAATTAACTTTCATCAAGAGTTAACTCAATAGAAAAGTTAAGCGAGTTTCGCATAGCACGACATTGCTCACACACTCTTATAGCCGGGATATTTTTTATCCCGGTATTTTTTTGCCTTAAATGTTATTCAACTTCAGTTTATTAACTTAAAATATTAACAAAACACTTGCACAACCAAATGATAATGATTACTATTTGCATGCGTTCCAAGGACTCGTACTTACTTATGTGATTCAGCCTATGTTTCATACCATAGGTCATAATGAAGTTGGGTTATCAAGCACGACATTGCTCACACACTCTTTATAGCCTGGATTCTATTTTCCAGGCTTTTTTTTGTCTGTTTCGCGCTAACCTCTTCGAGGTTTTGCCTAGATGCCCGACTTCAATTACGTGCCATTGAAATGTAGCCCCTCATAGGGCGTATCAGTCCGCTCCTCTTTGGCATTATGATATAAGCCTATGGTAAACAAGGTGCCCTTGCCCACAGTAGAACTTACCTCGATAGTGCCGCCAATACGTTTGATGATGCCGTAGCTTAGAGATAGCCCTAAACCTGTACCGTCCTTGCGGGTGGTATAGAAGGGATCGAAGATTCGACCCAGCAGCTCCTGAGGTATGCCCATGCCTTCATCTTCAATCTCTATCTTGACGCCGATCGGTTCGTCCATATGAACCCAATCATAGGTCCTGATCCATATCCGTCCCTGTTCATCCATGGCATGGGCTGCATTAACCACCAGATTAATCAAAACTTGCAGCAGCTGAGGCCGGTTAACCTCGATGGGGTAACTGGCATTGAGTTCTTGATTCAAGATAACTTCCTTCTCCTGAATCGAATGCCTCACCAACACCAACATCTCTTCGATGATAGGGGTCAGTTGATGCATCTCCAGCGGCGCATTGAACTCTCCGGGCCGACTGTACTGTAATAGGCTACGAATAATCGTACTAATACGTCCGACCTGCTGGATAACCAGATCGATCTCTTCCTCGACTATTTTTGCATTATCACCGAGTTCAGACTTAAGCAGCTCCATATTGCCTAAGATCACCGCTGTCGGATTGTTGATCTCGTGTGCTATCCCAGCGGTCAGTTCGCCTAAGGCGGTCAGCTTTTCGTTAGTAACCAGCTGCTGTCGAGTCTCATTTAATAAGACTAGGTTGTTCTGTAGCTCCTCGGTCTTCTCCTGCAGGCTACGGGTACGTTCCTCGACTTTATCCTCTAATAGCTCTGATGCCGCCTGGATCTGCGAGTTTCTGCGCTGCAGCAGATCTAACATACGATCAAACTGTTCGGCTAGATTTGATAGCTCATTACCCCGCTCTAAACCTAAAGAGCCGATGCGTAGATTACGCCCGGACTGGACCGCTTTAACCACATGGTGAATTCGCTCTATGGGTTGTAGCAAGCTGTAAGCGCCGCGATAGACTAAGAGTCCTGACACCAGAAGAACCAGCATCAAGATGGTCCCCAGCTCTATGATATTAAGCAGATAGTTATGAATAAACGGCGATTCAGAAAAGCCGGTATAGATCATGCCAATGCGCTTGCCCTGAATATCCACCAATGGCGAATATGCCGAGATAAACCAATCATTAAACACGAAGGCGCGATCGACCCAAAGCAGCCCCTGGGACAAGACTTTCTGTTTTACCTCTTCCGATACTAGGCTTCCTAGGGCGCGCCCCTCGGTTTCACCACCTTGGGGATAAACATGTAACGGCACATTGGTACTGATACGAATATTATCGAGGAAGATGGTCACAGTGCCTATAGAGCTCTCAGGTAAGGTCCCCTGGTCATAAACCAGATCACGAATATGATCGACTATGCGAGTGTCGCGATTCAATAGGATACCACCATCCAGATACCAGGCGATATTGCCACTAGCATCAGGTATAGGTAACAAGCTACGGCTGAGTAAGCCCCTATCTTCAACCGTCTTAGTCAGCTTCTGAGATCTGGGAGTTTCAACCAGCAGAATATTGGCGACCGAAACCAGTTTTGGGTCGATTCTGGCAAGACGATTTGGGCCCAACACCATCATGCCTGAATAGGCATCACTCCCCGTCACCTTAGGCAACATGAGACGCAGATCCGGATCCGCAGCGGCTTCAGATACACTGACCAGGCTTAGAAAATCCAAATCCAACTTTATTTTTTGCGCCTCCAGCAAGACATCTAGCCGCCGACGGGAGTCATCTTGCTTGCTGTCGAACTGCCTGAACTCATTCTGGAACGCCCAGGAGCTCATCACTAACTCTAGCTGCTTCTCTTGACTCTTCTGCATCGAAATCAAGGTGTTACTAGCAACAGTTAGGTCAGCCTTAACCTTCATAAACAACTGCTTGCCCGTATAACTGATATTCCAGTAGATAGTGATAAACACTAAGCTGACTAAGGTCAGTAATATAGGTAGCAAGGTTAGAATAAGAATGCGATAGCGTACCTTAGCCTGCATCTGCTTCCAGTTAACACCGAATACTCGAGGAAAAAAAGACACCTTAATTGTCCTCTTCTTTATTTGTATTGAACCACTCTTTATACTTGCGATCTAAGGTCTTTCGCGACACCCCCAAGTCTCTGGCGGCAGCAGATTTATTGCCCTGATGTATATCGACAACTTGCATCACATGGTGCTTCTCTACTTCCTTTAAGCTCCAGTCCAATGGATACCCTGATTCATTTAACGATTCACTCTTAGGCTGCTGTTTCCAATATTCTGCCGGTGGCTTACCTAGTAAGATGCAACGCTCGATCATATTGCGCAACTCACGAATATTACCGGGCCAGCTATATTGCTGTAGCTTAAGCATGTCTTCATGACTCCAGACCACCTCCTTGACCCCGAGCTCGGCCGCTAGCTGCAAGGTAAAATGATGGGTCAGTTCGACCACATCTTCGGGCCGTTCGCGCAAAGGGGGAATGACAATATCTAAGACATTGATACGGTAATAGAGATCTCGTCTGAAGTTACCTAGCTCAACCTCTTCCAACAGCTTTCTGTTCGTCGCCGCTAGCACCCTGACATCGATATTAATCTCTTTCTCGCTGCCTACCGGCCGTATGGTTCTCTGCTCCAGCACCCTTAGCAGGGCTGTTTGCATCTTGAGTGGCATCTCACCAATTTCATCGAGAAACAGTGTCCCGCCAGAGGCGAAGCTAAACAAGCCCTCACGGCTGCCCTTAGCACCGGTAAAAGCGCCGGCTGAATGACCAAATAGCTCACTCTCCAACAGGTCTGGAGCGATCGCGCCACAATTCACTGCCACGAAGGGCCCCCGCCTACCACTGAGTAGATGCAGCTGTCTGGCCACCAGCTCTTTGCCGGTGCCGGACTCTCCCTCGATCAAGATCACCGCATTACTTGGTGCGACACGCTCGATCACGTGTTTTACCTCCTGCATGGCATCACTGCTACCAATTATGGTAGAAGATTGACCGATAGAGACTTCACGGCGCAGCATCAAATTTTCACGTTTGAGGAGGCGGCGCTCTATGCAACGGTCGACCGCCTTCATCATCTGCTCCAGATGAAATGGTTTCATGATAAAATCGGCAGCACCGGCTCGCAGTGCCCTAATGGCAACGTCCATATCGGCGTAGCCTGTCATAAAGATGACATCTGAGCGACGATCCTGATCATCGAGCGCCTCATGCCACTCGATGCCTGAGCGCCCTGGTAAGCGTATATCGACAATGAGCAAATCGAAGTGACAACGACTTCTCAGCTGTTCGGCGTCTTCGACGCTCGCGGCCGTCTCCACTAAGGCAAACTTCTTCGATAAGGCTTTTTTCAGGAAGCTGCGCATTCCCGGCTCATCATCTACAATCAGCACAGAAACCGCAGAGGGAAGTGGTTTGGGATCTTTCTTTAATTGGCTCATATTGTCTACTTTAGGACATTTTGACTCATTTAATGCTGATTCTAGCATCAAGTTTAGCCAAAAAGGTCACTGTGAACCAAAGAATGCCGGGCTTGGGACAATATGTCTGTTTAGCGTCGATAAATTTTGCGACTCGACTCCCACTTCTGGCGGTTTTGCGAGGTTGGCGCAACGAGCTGTTACTTGGCATTGTAATTGCTTATTCTAGATAAATGATTGGATGACTACACATGGCAATGGGCCCTCTTAGTAAAAAAGCCAAGGAGTAAGCATGTTAAACCTAAAATCTATCTTCAGTGTTGCCTTAGTCGCGACGTTAATAACGGCCATACCAGCCCACGCCGAAGAGATAATAAAATTAGCCACCACCACTAGTACCGAAAACTCAGGTTTATTGAAAAATTTACTACCAAGATTTGAAGCCGAGTCGGGTTACCAGGTGCAGGTCATTGCGACTGGCACAGGCAAGGCATTAAAGCTAGCTCGCCAAGGCGATGTCGACGTCATCATGACTCATGCTCCCGCCGCCGAAGCTAAATTTGTCGATGCTGGTTATGGTCTGCTCCCTCGTGGCATCATGATGAACGATTTTGTGATCTTGGGCCCTCAACATGACCCCGCAAACATACGTAGCAGTAAGACAGTCGAGCAGGCATTTGCTAAAATAGCTCAGTCTGGTGAGCTGTTTATCTCTCGTGGAGATAATTCAGGCACTTACATGAAAGAGCAGATCATCTGGAAAAATGCCCAGGTAGATCCTTCTTTCACTGGATATAAGTCAGTAGGCCAAGGGATGGGAAAGACCTTACTCATGGCGAATGAATTACAAGGCTATACTCTATCAGACCGAGGCACGTTCGTGGCTTATAAGGCCAAGTTGGATATGGCAATCGATTTCGATGGCGGACAAGCATTGGCTAACCCATATCAGATCATGCTAATTAATCCGGCTAAATACCCAGATCTGAACCACAAAGGCGCGAGAGCCCTGAGTGATTGGTTGATCGGCGCCGAAGCTCAAGGCATGATCAATCGTTATAAAGTTAAAGGTGAGCAACTATTTAAGGCAACTTATAGCGAATGACTCTAAGGTTTTGGTTAAACAGCTTTTTAAAATGCGATACAGCAGACACATTTGAAGGTCTGAATATGCCGTTATCTGAATCGGTCTATCACAGATGAATGAAGGCTGGTTAGCCCTTTTACAGCAGGCCTTGAGCCTGCTGTTTTCATTGGACCCCGAAGTGTGGTCCATCGTCTCCGTCTCTTTTTCTGTATCTTTTGCAGCGCTAGTGATCACCTTGCTGCCCTCTTTAATACTGGGATTCGTGCTGGCTTTCGGACGTTTTCCCGGCCGCTGGCTGATCACCAATCTCATTCAAACCCTACAATCTATCCCCACTGTGGTCATAGGTTTACTCGTCTACCTGATGCTAACCCGTATGGGGCCTCTGGGTGATCTCAAGTGGTTGTTCACCCAAAAAGGCATGATCTTAGGCCAGATGCTCATCTGTGCCCCGGTGCTGATAGCCATGAGTCAAGCCGCCTTTACCAGTGTTGACCGCAGAGCCTGGGAAACATCCCGTACCTTAGGCGCCTCCTGGCTAAGATCGATCTGGACCTTGTGCAGAGAGCTGAAAGTCCCCTTACTGATGGCTATTGTGGCTGGCTTCAGTCGTATCTTGACCGAAGTCGGTTGCTCCATGATGGTGGGGGGGAACATTGCCGACGTGACTCGTAATATCCCCACCGCTATCGCTTTGGAAACCAGTAAAGGTGATTTTGCCCAAGCGATAGCCTTAGGTTTAGTCTTGCTCATACTGTCCCTGGTGCTTAACTTCACCTTAGGTATTCTCAGAGGCAAAGCCGAACCGAGGAGCCACTAACTTATGGCCAACTTGATAGCGAAAAATATCGAGATGTACTTCGATGACAGACAGCTATTCACCATTGATCGGCTACAACTGTCTGAGGGGAAGACCATCCACCTGCAGGGTGATAACGGCAGCGGTAAGACTAGCTTAATGAAGCTGCTCGCAGGCTTACTGAAACCAAGCCGTGGCACCATCACAGCCGAAGGTTTCGCGCCACTGCCTTGGTGGCGTTCCAATCCTCTGTTGGGTAAGGCGGTTTACTTACATCAGCACCCTTACCTGTTCGACGGTAGCGTCGAGTATAACCTGCGCTACCCGCATGCATTCAGCGCTATGTCAGCCAGTGACCTCAATAAACGCACCCTTGCCGCGATCGAGATGGCCCAGTTGACACATCTATGTCAACAGGCGGCCTCCAGCCTATCAGGCGGCGAGAGGCAAAGACTCGCCATCGCCAGAGCCTGGATCATGCGACCCAAATTATTAATGTTAGATGAACCCACCTCTAACATGGATAAATATTCTCAACAGCTGGTACTCGCTATGATCAGTGAACTACAAGAGTTTGGTACAGGCATGTTGATCAGTAGCC
The DNA here is from genome assembly GCF_013214165.1 of Shewanella sp. Lineage (GTDB taxonomy): Bacteria > Pseudomonadota > Gammaproteobacteria > Enterobacterales > Shewanellaceae > Shewanella. The sequence continues at coordinate 145,125 of NZ_JABSSM010000002.1, forward strand.
ATCAGGCTTGTGTACTAACCAGCCTATGCAATCAGACTTGGATGATAAAAGACCGGGCGATAATATCGTCGCCAGCAAGTGATAACCCAAGCCATACAGCTCCAATAAACATACAGGACTCTCAATATGTCATTGCAAATTGATGCCGTTATCTTAGCCGGCGGAATGGCTAGACGCATGGGTGGTAAGGATAAAGGCTTAGTCGAGCTAAATTCGCAACCTATGATAAAACATGCAATCGATCGGATAAAACCACAAGTTAACCAGATTCTGATTAACGCCAATCGTAATCAAAGTCGCTATGCTGAGTTTGGTTACCCTGTCATCAGTGATGAAGACACAGGTTACCTAGGTCCACTGGCGGGAATGATCACCGCCATGGGCAATACCCAGGCAGACTATTTGTTAGTCGTACCTTGTGACTGCCCCCTGCTACCTACCGACCTGGTATCACGCATGCTGGCACAAGTAGAGATCCAAGGTGCCGAGCTTGCCGTTGCCAGTGACGGCAAGAGGGAACAACCCGTGGTATTGTTGCTCAAGCCCAGCCTAAGAGACTCGATGAAAACCTTCTTAGATGCCGGCGAACGCAAAATAGATTTTTGGTACGCCAAACATGACTGTGTTGTCACTGATTTTTCAGATCAAGCCAATGCCTTTGTTAACGTCAACACACCAGAACAAAAACAACAGCTTGCTGAGGCAATTGCCAAAAAAATATCGAGGTCTAAATGAGCATCCCTTTTACCAATCCGCTATCGATCCCGGTACTCGGATTTTGTGCCTATAGCGGCACAGGAAAAACCACCCTACTCAAGAAACTGATCCCTGAGTTAAATAGTCGTGGGGTTAAGTTGGCGGTGATTAAACACGCCCACCATAACTTCGATGTGGATATTCCTGGAAAGGACAGCTTCGAGATGCGCAAGGCGGGGGCTCGTCAGGTATTGGTCGCCTCCCACGTCCGCTGGGCTCTAATGACCGAAGATACGGTCGAAGGCGATCCTAAGCTGCCACATCTGTTGCAACAGATAGAACAAGACAAGGTCGACATCGTTTTGGTCGAAGGTTTCAAGCAGCTCGAGCTACCCAAGATCGAGCTACACAGGGCCGTCCATGGCAAACCCTTTATTCACCCTCATGATGATAATATCCAGGCTATCGCCTGCTGTGATGACACCCAGGTGCCCGATGACCTGCAGCGGCTGGATATCAACGATGTCGCTCAGATAGCCGACTTTGTCATCGACTATATCGCCAAGTGGCAAGTATCTGCGGTCGCTCTACCGCTAGCCCCCTCTGCTGGCTGTGAATTAGAGATGAGTAAGACACTCTCCGTCAGACAAGGCGTAGATAATATTCTCTCGTTTGTGAAGCCAATCACCGCCATCGAGCGGTTGGCATTAGATGATCTTAGCGGCCGTGTACTCGCCGAAGATGCCATTTCTCCGGTCGATGTACCGCAAAATACCAACTCGGCTATGGATGGCTATGCATTCAGATTTTCCGAGCCTAGACTCGAGCGCTACACCATAATCGCCGACGTGATGGCCGGGCATCAATACAAGGGCACACTGCAAGACGGTGAAGCCGTGCGCATCATGACCGGTGCTCCAGTTCCTGCCGGTGCCGACACTATACAGGCCAAGGAACTCGCTAATGCACAAGGCACAGATGTCAGCTTCCAGGGAGAGATAACCTTAGGCCAACATGTGCGCTTAGCCGGAGAAGATATCGCTAAAGGCAAGACGGCACTGGCAGCCCATAAGCGTATGCAGGCGCCTGAGCAAGGCATGTTGGCATCCTTAGGATTCGGTCATCTGCCGGTATTTAGACGCCCTAAGGTCGCCGTTTTTTCTACCGGAGATGAAGTCTGCCAGCCCGGCGAGCCATTAAAAGACAACTGTATCTACGACTCTAACCGCTTCACCATCAAGTCTATGGTGCGTAAACTGGGTTGTGAGGTGATCGATTTAGGCATCATTCACGACTCAGAAGATGCTCTCGCCGAAGCACTGCAACAGGCCGCCGTGGATGCGGATATGGTAATAAGTTCTGGCGGCGTATCGGTCGGCGATGCCGACTTCATCAAGCTTGCACTAGACCGAGTCGGTCAAATTAACTTCTGGCGTATCAATATGCGCCCGGGTCGACCGCTGGCCTTCGGTCAGATTGGCGACTGTTTATTCTTCGGTTTACCGGGTAACCCAGTTGCAGTCATGGTCTCCTTCATCCAATTCGTGCAACCGGCACTACGTAAACTAGCCGGAGAGAAAGACTGGCAGCCTAGCCTAGTTCCCGCCATTGCCGAGTGTAAGATGCGCAGCCGTGAGGGACGTACCGAATTTATCCGCGGTATTTACCACCTAGGGCCCGATGGCAAGCTACACGTAACGACAACAGGCGCACAGGGATCAGGGATGTTGAGCTCTATGGTTAACGGCAACTGTCTTATCATCATAGGTGAGCAAGATAGTCAGTTAAATCCTGGTGAAACCGTTTATATTCAGCCCTTTGCCGATCTTCTGTAATTAGCCATATGGTCTGCATATGGTCTGAAGCAAGCAGGGAATTGCGAAAAACGGGTCAAGCAACTCGGTGGATCTCAAGTCCATAGTGCATGAGTTTCCCGGCGACATAGAGAAGTTAAAAACGGCAATTTTGGATGCGATTAAGCTCAAACCCAAGCAACATATATTTGATGTGAAAGGCGAGGTGCAGATACTGAGATTGATCGATGCGACCGGGGGCTGAGCGATATTAGCCGCTGGTTTTATGACATGCTAAACTGCGTTTATCTCTTATCTTCACCTCAAGACTGAAACCGGACATCATGGCGCTATCACGGAAAAAGTGGAACAATATCATTATTCTCGCATCGATCATGATGATATCTATCCTCACCCTGTTAGATAAGCAGACCGCAAAACTCCCCGATGATGCCCAGCCGCTATTCGACGACAACTCTCCCTTGGTGCAGCTACAACTCGATACTCTCTGGCTCAATAAGGGCAGTAAAGTCTGGCAATGCCACCCAGATGTACTCAACTGCCAGTCCTGGGCTAAGGCATGGAGTGAAATTCATTTGTCAGCCCTAGCCCAGAGTATTGATTTCCCTGCTGCTATCGATGACCATCTTAATAAACCCAGAGCACAGAGACTCGTGATCCAGATAGCCGATAAGCAACAGCCGCAATTATGGCAGTTTTACCCTAAGCAAGGGCTACTCGAGTCGCCTGCCGAAAACTGGTATCTGATCCCACCGAGTCAACGTGAAGCCCTATCACCCATTATCAGGGCCAAGGCGTTAATTGACCATTAGCCAGTCGAAGATCAGCTAAGCCTATTTTATCTAGAGAACTCATTATGCCCGAACTGCCCGAAGTTGAAGTGACCCGCCAAGGGATCAGCCCACATCTTGTCGATCAAGAAGTCATAGGTTTGGTGGTACGCAATGCTAGCCTGCGCTGGCCCGTGCCCCAGATAGCCCAACAGATAGTCGGTCAGGTGATTCGTAATGTGCGCCGCCGGGCTAAATATTTACTTATCGACACCGACGCCGGCACCACGATTGTGCATTTAGGCATGTCGGGCAGTTTACGCATAGTGCCGAGAAGTACCCCAGTGGAGAAGCATGACCATATCGATCTCGAACTTGCCAGCGGCAAGATACTCAGGTTTAACGACCCCCGCCGTTTCGGGGCCTGGCTCTGGTGTGAATTGCCGGAAGAAGCCCACCCACTGTTATCCAAGTTAGGGCCTGAGCCGCTAAAAGATGACTTTAACCCCAGATATTTATTTGAGTCGCTGCAGCGCAAGAAAAAAGCCATAAAACTCTGCCTGATGGATAACCATATCGTGGTTGGAGTGGGGAATATTTACGCCAATGAGGCGCTATTTGCGGCGGGGATCCACCCTCAGATCGAGGCGGGCAGACTGGATATCGAACGCTTAACCATCCTAGTCACCGAAGTTAAGCAGATACTCGCTAGTGCCATCAAACAAGGCGGTACGACACTGAAAGACTTCACCAACGCCGACGGTAAACCAGGCTATTTCGCACAGAAACTGCATGTCTATGGACGCGGCGGTAACACCTGCACCCAATGTGGCAATCTACTCAGCGAGATAAAGTTGGGCCAACGGGCTACGGTATTTTGCGGCATATGCCAGACGAGGTAGAAGGCTGAAAAAACGCCTTCGACAACGCCACTATGTGGCTACGAGGACGTTCGCAGGCTCACTGCCAGCGCGCAGCGAGCTGCTTCTAGGAAACTAAGGGCTAGGTGCGAACCTTACCGCTCGCTCCTAGTCCCTTCTAGCTAGCGCCTTCTTTTAGAAACGGTACTCATAAGTGCCAAACAGGCTGGCATCGGACTCACTCTCCTGAGTATCGAACTCGGAACGTGACACTGTGCCGCCGACACTCATCATGCCTTGCCAGATAGGCATGCGATAGCTAAGCTCCAACATCAAGAGATCTTCTTGAGGCCTCTGTGCTACCCAAGCACTACTAGGGCTAGAGCCATCTTTATTTAACTGGGCATACCTGAGAATCGAGGTGATCCCCTTGCTGTCTTTGAACTGGCCAATGAGCCCCAGGGCATAGACAATAGCATCGCTTTCATAGGTGCTGCCGTAGGTTTTACCGTAATAGCGCGAGCCAGACTTATAGGTTGAATGTTCATACATACAGTTGAACGCATTATCATTTTCACCGCAGGCAACCAGAGTATCTGTATACTCGAAAAATAACTTATACTGGGCATTGTCAACATTGAAGCGGGTATCTATACCGACAAAATGGCCGCAGTCGACAATATCCCAAGGCGCTGAGCCCTTGGCATCTTCACAGGTTTTTTCGTAATAGACACCGAATGGAATGTTGAACCAGGTATCGCTATAACGAATATCATAACCCGCCATCTGATTACCATAATTGGTACAACCGCCCTCACCGGCACCGCGGCAATCACGCTGACCGGTTACCGAGTTCAGCGCGCTCTCCCAGCTACACTCCTCGCCCTCACCACAAAACTGAGTCGACCAGGAGAAGCCTATTTCTAACTGACGCAATGGACGGATCGAGCTACGAAAATTCCACAACAGCGGATTAGCAACGGCGCGGTCTTCCTCTAGCTGACTGATACCCGCTGTTAATGTCCAAGGGCCAAGCCAAGACAACCAGGGAGTGTCGAAGCCAGCGGCATTGTTGCGACTCACCATCACAGAGGGGAGCGGGCGGGCGTTATTCGATCTGTGTAGGGCAGAGTCGAACCCAGGTCCCCACCATTGTTCGATAGCCCCAGCAGTAAAGATCCAATTACCCCAGATCATCGCCATATATGAACCGTCTAAGCGAACTTCCTCACCATCGGCAGGATCGTAATGAGCCGATGCCGACAGCTTGAAGGCAAAACGCTCGCCCATGTATTCGTGGGAAACTTGCAGATCACCTTGCTCTCGATAATCTGCACCAAAATGTTGAAAGCGCGCCGCATCTGTTGCCCCAGCGACCTTAATACGAGTATTACCCCGATTGCCGACGGCACTGCGGTAATAATAGTTCACCCTCGCATATGCCTCGGCCAAGGCAGGGGTCAACACCGATGGCTCTGTCTTAGCGAGATCGACGCCGATACCTGACCACATCAGGGGATAAGTATTGACGGGCACAGTGATCACACCAGCATCGGCCAGGGCTTGTATGTCTGCCCTCAGATAGATATCGGACACATCGACCCAAGGCGCAGCCAACAGGAAGGATGAGAAAGCCAGACTAAAAACTAATCCTAATTTGGCAAGATAAGAGTTAATGGTTTTTATCATGACTTAACTACTTAACCTTCTTTAACAAAGCCTTAGAGACTTCTTGGTGGACAAACTGACTGACATCACCACCATGATGGGCGACCTCTTTTACCAAGGTTGACGAAATAAACGAATTCTCTTCCGCGGGGGTTAAAAATACGCTTTCAAGATCTGGGCTTAAACGGCGATTCATATTCGCCAATTGAAATTCATACTCAAAATCGGACACGGCCCTCAGCCCCCGCACCAAGACACTGGCTTGTTGCTCCTTGGCAAAATCCACCAATAATCCAGTGAAACCTACCACCTCAACATTATCCAAATGTGCAGTGACCAGTTTAATCAGCTCCACACGTTGCGCTAATGAGAACTGAGGTTGCTTGGAAGGATTGGCTGCGATACCTATGACCACATGCTTAAATAACTTAGCCGCTCGCTCGATTAGATCCGTATGACCATTGGTCACAGGATCGAATGTACCAGGGTAAATCGCTTTTGTGTGCATGGTTAACCTTTCGCCATTATATTTTCGATAATCTTGGTAGTAGATATACCATCTTCAAAACAGAGTACCTTTACCACACCACCAGCAGCCATCACCTCTTTGCCACCGGCAATGTCCTCTATTTGGTAATCCCCACCTTTCACTAACATATTGGGTAACAAGTGGGCGATGATCCTTTGAGGTGTATCCTCGCTAAAAGGGACCACCCAGTCGACCGAAGCTAGGCCTGCGAGTACCGCCATGCGCCTGTCGAGAGGATTAATCGGTCTACCATCTCCCTTTAAACGCTTCACCGAGTCATCATCATTGACCGCGACAATCAGCCGGTCTCCGTGAGCCTTTGCTTCCTGCAAGTAGCTCACGTGACCAGCATGGAGAATATCGAAGCAGCCATTGGTCATCACCACGCGTTCACCACGTAATTTCGCCTGCTCCAGCGCGTAAGCGAGTTGGTCTTCAGAAATCACCCCGAAGCCCATCTCACCATTGCTCAGAGACATAGCTTTGATTAACTCGATGCGACTGACCGTAGAGGTCCCCACTTTAGCCACCACGATCCCCGCCGCCGTGTTAGCAATGGCGCAAGCTTCTGGAAGCGAGCTACCAGCAGCCAGTGCGGTAGCGAGTGCCGAGATCACCGTATCACCGGCACCGGTCACATCATGAACTTCTCGGGCTACGGTAGGTATGTGCAGCTCGAGTTCGTCTGATGTGATCAGTGTCATGCCTTTCTCTGAACGGGTAACCAGTATGGCCTCAAGTTCAAATTTCTTAAGCAGTTTATGAGCTTTTTCGACAAGATCGGCTTCGCAGCTGACTTCGCCAGCGACCATCTCAAACTCATTCAGGTTTGGTGTGATCAGGGTCGCGCCACGATAACGGGAAAAATCACTGCCCTTGGGATCGACCAACACCTTAACCCCAAGCGCTCTTGCTTGTTGAATGAAGGGCTGGGGATCGACGAGGGCTCCCTTAGCATAGTCAGATAACACCACCACATCGACGCTAGCCAGCTGCTCGAGCGCCGCATTTAGCAGGGCTTGACTCTCAACCGCAGCATAGGGCTCTTCAAAATCGAGACGGATCAATTGCTGGCTACGGGACATCACCCTAAGTTTGGTGATAGTCGGTTTATCGGCCACGATATGCCATTTGGGTTCCACCCCTAGCGCTTGCACCCCAGCGGTTAATGCATCGGCAGTTTCGTCTTGACCAACAATGCCGGCTAAGGAAACCTGACCACCCAGAGAAGCTATGTTGAGTGCCACGTTAGCGGCTCCACCAGGACGGTCTTCGATGTGATTGATTCGAACCACAGGTACTGGCGCTTCAGGAGAAATACGTCCTGTAGGCCCAGTCCAGTAGCGATCTAGCATGACATCACCGACGACTAAGACCTTAGCTTTTTCAAATGCTGGCAGAGAAACCTTCATAACACTCTTATCTTTTGCAAAGTTAGACACTGATTGTACCTAATTTTTCTTGCAGCTGTTACCTTTGCAGGCAATTTCTGTTTAAGCCTGTGGTTCACTTATTTAATGGAACTGTTATTAGCTAGCAAGACAGATAAAACATGCCATTTCGCTACTCCTTAACGACATTTAACATCACAAGATTAAGACAATAGTTATATCGCTATTGTTAAGCGGGATCTAATCTTCAAATCAATTTTCAAACAATCATTAGTGCAGTGTAAGCCCTGTAAAACTGTTATCATTTGCGATATTTTTATCGTTTTAAAATTAGTTTTATCGAGGATGCGGATAATAGCTGCATATTACATATGGTAAATAATAATCAAAACTTGGTTACTGGCAAATGATCGAAAGAGTGTTAGTCATTCGACATGACAAGATCGGCGATTTTGTCCTTTATTGGCCGGCATTGTGTTTGTTAAAGACAGCAATGCCCAAAGCCAGTATTGAGGTGTTCGTCGCTCCAGCGGTGAAATCGCTTGCAGAGGTCTGCCCCTACGTAGATCACGTCATAGTCGATACCGGTGATGACAAGGCAATTACCGGAGAATTGGCAGCGCGAAACTACGATGCAATACTCGTATCTTTTTCACGTTTCAGAGTTTATAAGATTATTCGTCAACTGGATACAGCCTATAAGCTGGCACCGAAGCACAACTGGTACCAATATTTATATAAATATACAGCCGATGCACAGTATAAAAAAGGAGAAGGCGGCTGGCGTGGAGGCTGTATGCTCGTGGAGCACTTTCTAACACAGCACGGCTACCAAACCCCAACGCTTCCTCTGCAATATTGGGACATGAGTGCAGAACGGGAAAAATGGCAAGGCTATTATGGTCGCCAGGGCGATGAAAAACTCATTTTTGTGCATCCAGGAACCGGCGGCTCATCAGGTGGCTTAGCGCCGACTGATTTTGCAAGCTTATTAATCAATATTGACAGTAAAACACGAGTAAACTGCAAATTCGTTTTAACCTTTAGCGGAGATGAAGAGCGCTTAGCCCAAGAGATTTCCGACAAACTCGACCAAGAATCTGTCAAGGTTATCATGGCAAAACCGCTTTCGAGTCTGGCTGACTTTGCAAAATCTATCGTTGCTGCTGACATGTTTATGGCGGGCTCAACGGGGCCACTACATATCGCAGGCTTACATAATGTGCCCACAGTTGGTTTTTATGCCGGCAGACGCTCTGCTCCTGACGTCCGCTGGCAAACCCTGTCTCAGCGCCATAAACGTTTATCTTACACGCCGCCAATAGGTAAAAGAACGGGACGAAACATGGCGCTAATCGATTTTGATGCTGTCACAAAAGATGTGGTGGCCTACTTAGATGCGCATTATGCTTAAATTAAGCAAGTAATAATAATTGTCGCGATTTGAGAAATGCTCAGCTCGCCTGAAAATTGGAAGATGAATATGATAGTAGTCACAGGTGCCGCAGGATTTATCGGCAGTAACTTAGTTAAAGCCCTCAACGATATGGGCCGCAATGACATCATTGCCGTTGACGATCTCAGCGATGGCACGCAGATGTTTAATCTAGCAGACTGTGAAATCGCCGACTATCTCGATAAAGATGATTTTCTTGCCCAGATAACATCTGGCGTCTTCGACGGTCAACTTGAAGTGATATTCCATCAAGGTGCTTGCTCGTCAACGACTGAGTGGGATGGAAAATTCATGATGGCCAATAACTATGAGTACTCGAAGAGCATGCTCCATTATTGCCAAGCAAATAATTGTCAGCTGATTTATGCCTCTTCGGCTTCTGTTTATGGCGGCAGCGATAAGTTTGTTGAACAGCGCGAGTTTGAGAAGCCATTAAACGTCTATGCCTACTCTAAGTTTCTGTTCGATCAATATGTTAGGCAGCAGCAATTAACCACTCAAGTCGCAGGCCTGCGTTACTTCAACGTTTACGGCCCCCGCGAACAGCATAAAGCTGGCATGGCTAGCGTTGCATTTCACTTTAATAATCAAATTAACGCGACTGAAGTCTGTCGACTCTTCGAGGGCGTTGAGGGTTATCAGGACGGTCAACAGCTACGTGACTTCGTTTATGTAGAAGACGTCGTTAAGGTGAATTTGTGGCTATGGCAGCACCCTGAGATATCGGGTGTATTCAACTGTGGTACTGGTGAGGCTCAAAGCTTTAACGATGTGGCGAATGCCGTCATTAACTATCACGGCAAGGGTAAAATTGAGTACATCCCCTTCCCAGAGAAGTTGAAGGGCGCTTATCAACATTACACTCAAGCCGATTTAACTCGGCTGCGTCAAGCGGGTTACACTGAGGCATTTAAAACGGTAGAACAAGCAGTACCCGAATACCTGGACTGGCTTAAGTCACAACACTTTATCGGCCAATAATCCACTGTTGAGAATCGCCAAATAACTTATGGATTATTTGGCGATGTCCTCTATGACTACCCCTTACCAGATAAAAGGTAATCGACGATCCTTTGACTACACAAGCCATCAACCTTACCCGCAAGCTCATAGGTATATTTTGCTCTTTGAGGTGCATATGAATTAGGCGCTTCAATTTGCTCATCAACAGCACGCTTTAAATCATTGAATGTTTTGGCATGTGCTGCAACAGCTGCATATTTATAAAGATCTTCATCAACTCTTCGATCAAAACGAAACTTGAAAATACCTCTATAACTCCAACGTAAATGGTAAAAATCACACCATACAACCGGCTTATCTAATGCGACAAACTCAAAAAGGGCAGAAGATGTATCGCTGATCAACAGATCGGCACTAGCCATGAATGGCAATAAATTAGTTTGTTCGAGTGTTGCTAGATAGACATTGGTAAAGCTCGCCCAATGCTCCAATAATTGTTTTTGCTTTTTATAGGTTGATTTCGTCATCGAAAAATAGTGAGGTTTCAATAATATATTGTACTCACTGAATAGCCGAGGCCAATCTTTAGCCATTTTTTCTATACTACTAGGATAAAATGTTGGTGCGTATAGAATGGTTGGCTTGTTGTGATCTAAACCAAGAGAAATGAGGTCTAATCCAGGCTCTTTACCTTGAATAATAGGATCTAATTTAGCATAACCAGTATCGACAAATGTTTTCCGAGGAAACATGTTTTGAAGACGCTTTAACCGATATTCACCCTCAACAAATCGAACATCAAAGTCAGACTCGGAGACTTGGTAATAACATGCTTTGGGGCCCATACCATGCTGAACCATAGCCGATTTACTATGTCCTTTGAGCTTATCTATGTGTTCAAAAGCATTACCAAAAATGATCCAACTTGGTTTGGCTGCCAAATAAAAATTCAATGCATCATCGGTAGAGTCAACCCAATGCGTATCAAGTTGGTGTGCGGCAACAATATGGTCTAGCACAGCTTGCTGATCTACGCTGCGATAAACGACAAATTTCACGGTTTCACCACGTGCAATTAATTCTTCCATAACTGGAAAATATTGCGGCAAATAATAAGGGTGCAATACGTCAAAGCAAATCAAGATAAACCTTACTAATTAAAATATAAAACAACAACGCGAATAGTACGGCAGCCACCTCGAAAAGTCACGGTGTTCATGAGCAAGATACGCTTACATTCAGCAGCTAGTATTGACGTCTAAAAACGTCACCCAATTTATGTTATATCCTTCCAATTTGAAAACAAACGCAACCATATAGTAACAATGATAAATCGATAGTAGCGAGTTACTCAGTCTAACCCACAGGCTGCTTTGCTCTTTTTTACAGTAAGAAAATTAATAGCAGAAGTCTCAGAAGGAGCAGGTATACTGAGACAAAATTTATCAGCGTTATTGACGATTTATCGTCACGATTGAAGAAAAGTAAGGGATGATATGTGTGGATTTTTTATTTCTAACAACCCAAATGTATTACGAGAACATGCCGATTTAATTGAAAAATGTTTACGTTTCCGTGGGCCTGACTGCTCATCGGGCCTAGTCGAACGTAATGGTTGGAAGGCGTATCACTCTAGACTATCCATTATCGATTTGAACACGGGGAGTAACCAGCCCTTTATCGATAACACTGGAGGTACTTTAGTCTTTAACGGTGAAATACTGAACTATAAAGAGCTAGGTCTTAAGTATTTTAACAAAGACTATACTAGTGACACTGAACTACTTAGTGATCTTATCGTTTCCGAGCATATTGACCTTAACGAGTTAGATGGTTTTTTTGCATTTGTTTATATAGATAGCAATGGTGAATTAAAGTATGTTGCTCGGGATAAGTTTGGTGTAAAGCCTCTTTTTTATCATGAAGATAGCTATGGTTTCTCTTTCTCATCAGAGCCTAATGTTTTGAAGGCGTTATTTGAGTTATCGGTAAACCCTCTCGCAATTGAGGAGTACCATTCAGCTAGAGCTCCTATCTTTAGCGGATCCTATTTTTCAGGAATAAAAAGTGTAACGCCAGGTGAATGCCTAGTAAACGGTACGTATTTTGATTGTTTAAATGATTTCAACAACTACGATAGTCCATCACTCTCAGAGCTTGAAGAAAACATCCGCACAGGAATAAAAACACGTTTAGTCTCTGACGCTAAAGTAGGCCTACTATTGAGTCGTGGAATAGACAGTAACCTAATCCATCAGCTGGCGGAGTTTGACCACCTGTACACTATCGGGTTCAAAGACGATGACGATATTGTCTACCTTAAATCACAAAATATAAAAAACCTCTGTATCTATGAATGTGAAGCCGATGAATATAAAAGCAGTTTTGAATATCTATTAAAACTTCGCGGTGAACCTATGTCTGTCCCCAATGAAGTATTACTCTATAAAATCGCAAGTATTGCGGCACAAGATGGCATAAAGGTTTTACTTTCAGGCGAAGGTGCAGATGAATTTTTCGGTGGCTATGATCGTGTATTTAACTGGGCTGCATCTTGCGAGAATAATTTCGACCTAGATACATTTCTAAACTATTATTGCTATTCAGTTCCTGCTAAAGATACTGAAACCTACCGCAATTTTTCTCAGCTATTTGATCAAATTGACACACTATCTGTATTTGAAAAAGTAAGGTATTTCTTTATCAAATATCACTTACCGATACTATTCAGACGTCTTGATTTTGCCTTGATGGCCGCGGGAGTAGAAGGCCGAGATCCAATTGCGAACCATCATGTATTTAAATCAGCCATCAAGTATACACATCAACAGTTGATGGCTGGGGAACTGGGAAAACTCCCTTTACGAGAGCTTATCAGCCCTTATAAAGGAGCCAGTTTTGCATTTGAAAAGAAAGTAGGCTTTCCCGTCGATTTAACGAAAATTTTCGAAAACCCAAAGTCACTCACCTCATATGAACTTTGGTTTGAAAAAAATTTAGAGGTATTGAAATGATAATTGGTTATACGAGTGGCGTTTACGACCTTTTTCACGTAGGGCATGTAAATATACTGAGAAACGCAAGAGCGATGTGCGATAAATTAGTCGTTGGTGTTACGGTAGATGAATTGGTTGCCTATAAAGGAAAACAACCCGTTATTCCATATCATGAGCGAATTGAGGTCGTCAGAGCATGCCGTTATGTCGACGTAGCGATTCCTCAAAATAATATGGATAAGGCCGCTGCGGCGAAGAAAAATCACGCATCCTACTTGTTTGTAGGTGATGATTGGTATGCCACAGAAAAGTGGCAAGATCATGAGAAAGAGCTGGAAGAAGTTGGCTGTAAAGTCATATATTTTCCATATACACAAGGCACCTCAAGTACGTTAATTAACAACACGCTTAATAAGCTGAGAGAGTAATCCCGCTTACAGCTCAATAAGTAAACACCTCGCGTTGTCGCAAGGTATACAGGAGCGAGTTTACTGCACTTTTCAGCTAATAATCAGCATATAGGGGAAAATCCCCTTATATGCGCTAGCTCCAAGACTACAGATAAAGACAGCAATCACGATAAGCAAGGCAATGAAATCAGCGCCTATCATTATCGATTTTTTTTTATAACATGAACATTCAGGGTATGCTTGGCATACGACAAATAAATAACAATTATTTATGACTATCATCTCAAAAAATCAACTAACAGCAGCAAAGAGACTGCTATTCATTTCACCTCTCGCGCTGGGTGATTTTTTATACATAAAAACTTTTATTATCGCATTAAAGAAACAATACCCTCATATTGAACTCGATATTTGGTTAGATGATAACAGGTGTAATACAGAGAGTTGGCGTCTATCGCGCAGTAAGATCCTTCAGCAATGGATAGAAACCGAACCCGCCTTTACAAGAAGCTATGGATGTTGCTCATCGGATAAACAGCAACAAGTACAGATTCTCGACGCCCAGTCGCTCAATTACGATCTTATTATCACCCACTCAGGGAGTAAGAGTGAGCAATTTTCTAATATTGCCAGAGAGATAGGTCCAGATGCTTTTATTGTCTCAAGCATAGGGAAATCCAAGTATTTTGGACTGTTTGACAGTTTTCTATTTAGAAAAAGCGATCGACTATTCAAGCTTAAAGAAAATGATTTACCAGCCAAACATCACATCACCGACAGGTACTATCAATTGCTGAATAGGATTGTAGGTATTAAGTTGGATAAAGATGATTTTATGCCAAGCTTAACCATTCCAGATCATGTCGCCGTAACCACGCAAAACTGGTTAAAAACACACTTTACCGATAACGCTCGACAGGGCCCATTGATATTCCTGAATCACCTTTCAACCAATAGCAAACGAGACTGGCAAGAACCTCAACTATTCGAATTAATTCAATTGATTGGCAACAAAAGCCCCGATAGTCGTTTTGTCGTAAATGTCACTAAAGAAAATTATACAAAAGTATCTGATTCGGTAAGAAATAATATTCATTTAGCCACAATGCAAGTATCCGTGTTCACAGTTAATGAGCATTTTTTTGAATTACCCTCTATGATTTCAAACGCAGATCTGGTCATAACCGTAGAGACAGCGATAATGCATTTTGCCACCGCATCGAATAGGCCCCTTATAGCCATGATGCGACAAAAGAAGCCTTACTGGGCACCGCCAGCAAGTCCTTCATCACACGTCTTGTATGCCATTGAGGGGAGAGGACATATTTCTGATATTTCCGTTGACACTGTTTATCAACAATACACCAAGATGATAAAGGTTAGCTAATTTCAGCTATTTCAATGAAAACCATCTACTTCTTAAATAGATGGTTTTCAATTAGAAAAATGAGTTAATGAGTGAAGGCCTTGATGCCAAAGATACTGTTAAATAATCACTTTATAGCCGATTATTTAACTCTCAGGGCTCCCTATCAGGCGGGCAATCTCAGCCATACCAATATCCAAGCCATTGGAACCATTCAAGCCTGTCATTCTTGCTTGTAAGCTATCGAGATATTCGACGTCGAGCAACTGACGCGTCCTAGCCAACATCTCCTGCTGGTCACTGCCGCAGGCTAAGATCACGTTAGCAGCGGCACAGCTATTGATACGAGGCGGTTGATCCTTAGATATTGCCACAGCGAGTGCTGGTGTTTTCAGGGCAATGGATTGCAGCATGGTATCTCCGCCACTCAAAATAGCAGCCTTAGCACCGTCCANTAGGTTAATAAACTCANGGGTATTAAGATGAGGAATGGCAATGACCCCTTCCATATCTGGTAGAGGCTTCGGATAGTTTGGACCAAAAACCATGAGACTCGAAATCCCAGTTTCTCGATAGATAGTCTTCGCCAGCTGGGCAAACATATCGGCTGCCAAGCCCGTTTTCAGACGGTGGCCACCAGAACCCGCACTATAGAGTAGGTATTCGCCTTGCTTAATATCATATTTATCGAAGAGTGCGTGTTGCAATTCAGTCGTTGGCGAGGTGAAGATACTGCCGGTATATATCGGATGCTTGCGCTTTATCAGGTCTAATTTCAATTTATCGAATCGACTGATATCTCCTATAACAAACTTAGGCTGAACGACCCAATGGCTATCAGTCACCCGTGCTCGAGCAATCTTCATCCCCCGCGACCGTTTTTTACTGTGCTGGCTGATAAAAATAACTTTTGCCCCCATGCGATGGGCGTGCTTAAGTTGGGCTTTACGGCCCGCCGCATCGAAAATAACCACATCAGGCTTGAGTTCCGTTATTAGCTGGTTAACTTCACGGGTTTTTTTAGTTGGCGTATCATCCACAAGGTGAGTTGAATATGGGCAATCACCAATATAAGCAACATGTCGATTGAGAACGAAATCAATTTTCGCTTCCGGCCAGCGATTCATCACCTCATCGGCGATAATTTTAGAACGCATGTACTCCCCAATCCCTTCAGGAGTAGATACAGGAACAAACAAAAACTTTGGTGTCGACAACATCCATTTATCCTTCATGAAAAATCGATCTGATATATAATGTGCTAGTGCAATTACGCACGCCATTTTACCACGATTCCCATTATAGACGCGACACTCACTTTACAGAGCTTTGCACTTAACGAATATCCAACAGCATCCTATCCATAAAAATATCAGCCAGTGCGGTCCAAGTTGTTTTTTAACTTGAGTGAGCGTGATGCTCACTCGAGAGTATATCAAACTGCTTGATGACAGCTTCAAGCAGAATCATCTTCATCAAAGACTGCCCTTTAGCTCGCTTCCCCCAAAGAACATCACCTTCATTCTGAGACTTGATGGCTTTATCATACACACTCACCACATTTTTAAGGCTGGTGTATGGACCCGTGCGCCCTGGATTTGAATGGGCATAAAGCCCGATCACCGGGGTTCCTTGGGTCACAGCCATATGCGCAGGACCTGTGTCGGGTGCCAACACTATAGAGGCTTGTTTCAGTACGGCTAATAACTGAGTGAGAGAGGTCTTACCCACCTGATTTTCCAGAGGAAGCCCACAAGCTTGTTCGATGGCTTCGGCTAACTCTAGTTCCAGGCGCGCAGGTCCGCCACACAAGATCACTCTGAAGCCTTTGGCTATGGCATGCTTTGCCACCGCGGCGTAGCGCTCAGGTAACCAGTTGCGCTCGGCTTTACTGGCGGCGGCGCAGATGACTAAGGTTTTATCGCCATCGGGGATCATCTTCTTGGCAAATTCGCTATCGGCGAGAGGCACTGGAATCTCCCAGCTTGGAGTGAGAACAGTCACCCCTATCGCTTTAGCGAAGCCCATGAAGCCTTCGAGCACATGGGGAGTGACGAGTGGCTCGACGCTGTGGTTAGTCACCAACCATTGGCCCTCTTTCGCTCGCGCGCGATCGAAGCCGATCCGCACCTTGGCGGATATTGCCAGTGAGGCTATAGTCGCCCTCAAAGCCACCTGCATGTGCAAGAGCACATCGAACTTTTTCCCCGCCAAATCCCTGCGTAACTTGAAGTAGCTACGCCAGCCCAGTGACTTGTCAAAAATAACAAACTCGACACCGTGCAGATGCTTAAGCAGCTGATATTCAACCTTACCGATAATCCAAGTGATCTTAAGCTGGGGATATTGCCTCTGTATCGCCTGCACCATAGCCACGGCATGACATACATCACCGATTGCAGACAAGCGTAACAAACACAAGGAATTGATATTATCTAGTTTTAAGCTCATAGGATCCGAGAATTAGAGATGCACCCAGAGAGTTTAATTGAGATCTGGATTAGGTTCCAAGCTTTCAATCAAGTTCCACCGATATATAGCCAAAACCTTAACTCTCATCCATTTGCCCTCAACATTGAGAGCAAACTCCCTTATTATAAATACAGTGACACTCAGCTCAGAACATAATGGCCCTATGAACATCACCGACACCCCGATTGCAGATTTAAAATTACTTGATCCTCGCGTGCATCAAGACGAGCGCGGCAACTTCTGCGAAACCTTCCGTGACTCCTGGTTTAGGCAGCAGATAGCCGATGTCACATTCGTGCAGGAGAATCATAGCCGTTCGACAAAAGGCTGTTTGAGAGGCTTACACTTTCAATCGCCACGCAGCCAAGGCAAGTTGATACGTGTAGTTGTTGGCGAGATATTCGATGTTGCGGTCGACCTACGTGAAGGCAGCCCAAGCTTATGCCAATGGTTCGGCACCTATCTATCGGCCAAGAACCGTCAGCAGATGTGGCTCCCAAAAGGCTTTGCCCACGGCTTTTATGTCACCTCAAATTTTGCGGAAATAATTTACAAATGTACCGATTATTATGCCCCCGAGTTCGAGAAAACCCTCGCCTGGGACGATGCAAGCTTAGCCATTGATTGGCCTTTAGAAGGGCAAGTCCCCATATTATCAAGTAAAGATAAGCTGGGTCTCTCCTTCGATGCCATTACTAGGGGCGTGTGATTATGGATACTGTCAGCAATAAAACGATATTGGTCACCGGCGGTGCGGGCTTTATCGGCTCGGCGTTAATACGCTTCTTGATAAACGAGACGTCACACACAGTCATCAACTTAGACAAGCTAACTTATGCTGGCAACCTTGAGTCACTGGCCAGTATCAGTACCCATCGGCGCTACCAGTTTATCCAAGGGGATATCTGCGATCGTGAACTTATCGATCGCTTATTGACTCAATACCGTCCCGATATCGTCATGCATCTGGCGGCCGAAAGCCATGTGGATCGCTCCATCGACGGCTCGGCTGAATTCATCCAGACCAACATTGTCGGCACCTACTGCCTCCTGGAGGCCTGCCGCCATTATTTTGCTCGACTAGATATCGAAGCACGGGCGACATTTAGATTTCACCATGTCTCCACCGATGAGGTCTTCGGTGAGTTAGGCGACACAGGCCTGTTTACCGAACTGAGCCCTTACCAACCTAGTTCGCCCTATTCGGCGAGTAAGGCGGCGGCGGATCATCTGGTGCGGGCCTGGGGGCGCACCTATAAACTGCCGGTCGTGCTGAGTAACTGCTCGAATAACTATGGCCCCTATCAATACCCTGAAAAACTCATCCCCCTGATACTGCACAAGGCTTTAGCAGGCGAGTCATTGCCCATATATGGAGATGGACAACAGATCCGAGACTGGCTCCATGTGGACGATCATGTGCGGGCACTCTACCTTGTGGCCTTGAGGGGCAAACTAGGTGAAACCTACAACATTGGTGGCGGTAACGAGAAGACTAACCTAGAGGTGGTGACCGAGATCTGTGAACGGTTAAACACACGCATCTTAGATAAGCCCCAAGGTATTGATGATTTCAAACAACTGATCACTTTTGTGGCAGACAGGCCGGGTCATGATCGACGCTATGCCATAGATGCCAGTAAAATAGCGCAAGAGCTGGGCTGGCAGCCTGTACAGAGTTTCGAATCTGGCTTAGCCAGCACCTTAGACTGGTATATCAATAATCCCCAATGGGGCCGACAAGGCCTAGATGCCCTGCCCAAACTTGATGGTCAGACTCGATGACGGCGATATCCCGCGCACTCATCATAGGTAAAGACGGTCAACTGGCTCAGGCCTTAATCGCCAATAAGCCAAGCTCAATACATGTCACGACCATGGGCCGAGATGATGTCGATATCGGCTCATTAGCGTCACTCATAACCGCGATTGAACTGACCCGCGCCGAACTCATCATCAATACCGCCGCCTATACCCAAGTCGACATGGCAGAATCGCAGCGAGAGCAGGCATTTTTAGTCAATCGAGATGGTGCTGGAAATATTGCATTGGCGGCGAAACAGACCCGGACTCGCTTGATCCACCTTTCGACCGATTACGTATTTAACGGTCAGCAAGGCCAGGCCTATTCGATAGATGACAGGCCAGATGCGATCAATGTATATGGCGCCTCTAAACTCGCCGGAGAGCAAGCGGTCATGGCCGTTAACTACGAAGATGCCTGCATAGTACGCAGTTCCTGGCTCTACTCCCAATTTGGCACGAATTTCGTCAAGACCATGCTCAGGCTCATGACTCAGCAGTCTAAATTATCGGTTATTGATGACCAGATCTCTTGTCCAACTTCGGCATCCGAGCTAGGTCAGTTTATCTGGAGTCTGAGCCAACAAGATAAGTTAGCCCCTATGTATCACTGGAGCGATGCTGGCAGGGCTAGCTGGTATCAATTCGCCCTGGCCATTCAAGATATAGCCCTGGATTTGGGTAAACTCGATACTCGTATCCCAATTGAGCCTATCTCATCCAGTCAGTTCTCCAGTGCGGCCTCACGCCCCAAATTTAGCTTGCTCGATATAACGGCGTCCAGGCAGATAATGACCGCAAAACCTTGGCAAGAAAATCTAACCTCGGTGCTGAAACAGCTATAATTTTTTCGAATCATACAACTTGATGTAGAATGAGCTCAGCCCTCATGCTTCACGTTAATTTTACTCAATTAAGTCAGACTCTATGCCAGCTAACGTTCAAACAGAACAACCCAAGATGACCATGCAGATAAAACAGACCAACCAAGGCGCTATCGCGTTTTGCGTTAGCGCGGCACAAGGGATCACCACAGAATGGTTCGATGTTGATTTTTGGCAGCAACGATCTGCAGTCACCGGCTCATCTAAGGGACGCTATATCACCTGGTTTGTGAAGCCTGCTGCGGAAGCATCTCAGAACGAGGCACCTGTCGATAGCGACAGTGAATGGGTATTACGCCATTACTATCGTGGCGGCCTGATAGAGAAGCTAAGTAAGGACAAATACCTGTTCACCGGATTACACCAGACCCGAGCGGTGGCAGAGCTGGCGCTACTGACCCAGCTGTTTAATGAAGGCTTTGCCGTGCCTAGGCCTATTGCCGCCAATGTTGTGCGCAGCGGATTGCACTACCGCGCCGATATCATCATCGAGCGAGTCGCAGGCGCACAGGATCTGGTGGCCAAGCTAGGCACAGCAACAATGACAGACGCGCAGTGGCGACAACTGGGAAGCTGCATCGCTAAGTTCCACCAGCGCGGCGTCTATCATGCCGATCTCAATGCAAAAAACATCCTCATCACAGCTGACGAGTTCTATCTGATCGACTTCGACAGAGGGGAGATCCGCGCGCCGAATGCTAGGTGGCAAGCGGCAAATCTTGAGCGCTTATTGCGCTCGTTCAACAAGGAGAAGGGCAAACTGCCCTCCTTGGCATTCACCGAATCTAACTGGCAAGAATTACTAAAAGGTTATGCGAAACCTTAGATCGAAATATTCATTAGTATTAGCTCATTAATTCTTTGGCAGAGCCTACCGCTCCCAAAGCTGCGCTTGTATTAACCAAACTACGACTCCAGTACTCGCTACCTATTGCGAACTTCTATTGACAAATCAGGTGCATTATCCCAATTAACTGGCTTTATATCAGTTACGCATGAAGAAGCAGGCCTAGAACTTTTATATGAATTTATGCCTGATACATGCCCATCGTAAAACCAAATAACTATTTAGTTTGGGAGCCATCTCGTGAGTCAATCAATTGTTTCGCGAGATCAAACTGCTGCTTCAGCGCGCCTCTATTAGCGGCGACAACTTTAAGCCCGGCCTCGCTGGCGGCGTCATAGGCCGATCCGTCATTGAACTTATTGATTAACTCTCCAGCCAGCTCACTATCCGACGCGATCACCTGCAAAGCCCCGGCATCTTGAAGCAAGTCGCTTATCTCGGCGAAATCCCAATGCTGTGGGCCGACGTACGCGGGTACTCCAAATGCGGCAGGCTCCAATGGGTTATGGCCACCATTGTCGATCAGAGTGCCACCGACAAAAGCCTGATCCGCGGCGCCATAGAAGCTGAGTAGCTCCCCCATAGTATCGCCTAATAGTACTTGAGTATTTGGCTGTAGCGGCTCATTGAAACTGCGACGAATTAAGTTAAATCCGGCATCGGCAATCTTACCTGCGGCGGCATTAAACTGCTCTGGATGACGGGGCACCATGATAAGCAAGGCATCGGGTTTAGCCGCTAATACTTGGCGGTGGGCATTCAAGATGGCATCAAACTCCCCAGGATGCACACTGCCGGCCACCCAGATTGGGCTAGTGCCCCTGTGCCACTCCAGGCGCAATGCTTTGGCTTGCGCTTTTTTATCTGCCGATATGTTGAGATCGAATTTTAGGCTACCACAGACGCTGATATTTTCAGGCTTAACGCCTAAATCGATAAAACGCGCCGCCGCCTGCTCAGATTGAGCCGCTATTCGATCTAGGCTCTGTAACATGGGCAAGGTCAGAGTAGCCTGTTTGCGATACTTTCCCGCCGACTTTTCAGATAAGCGGGCGTTCGCCAGCATCAAGTTTACCCCAGACTTCGATGCCTGATGCAGCAGGTTAGGCCAGAGCTCCGTCTCCATGATGATGCAAGTCTTAGGCGCGACCTGCTTGAGGAAACGCCTGACACAAATTGAGATGTCGAAGGGTAAGTAACAGTGCTGCACACTATCACCAAAGGCTTTTACCACTTCGGCAGAACCCGTAGGACTAGTGGTGGTCACTGTAATGGTCAGCTGGGGAAAGGCTTGCTGAATCGCTTTAATCAAGGGCACCGCCGCCAATGTCTCCCCCATGGACACGCAATGAATTAACAGATCGCTTGGCTGCAGTGATGTCAGACCAAATCTTTCTCCCCAACGGCCACGATAGTCGGCGCTCTTCACCCCACGTATGGCTAGATATATAACCAATAACGGCAATAACAGGTAAAGTAAGGCAGAGTAGAAAAAACGATTCATATGATCAGGTACTTAAAATATTTGGCAGTTGAATGGCTAATGCTATCACAGCCCTAAACTCAGGGATAATGTCACGGGACGGCCATACTTATAGGCCTGCTACCTACCAAACAGGAGTGAAACCATTACTGGTCGGTTCAGCATTTATTTTATATCTCCTAATATCCTTTGCAACAGACACACAGCCATAAGTAATATGACAGTAACTTACAAATCAGTTTTGCCTGATGAATTCCGTCAGTGCTAGTATGTTTGTCAACTAAGTTATTAAGTAAAATGCCATTAGGACGAAGATGAAAACCCGCGATAAAATTATACATGCCAGCCTGGAGCTTTTTAACGAGCATGGTGAAAGGACTATCACCACCAATCATATCGCCGCACACTTAGGCATTAGCCCGGGTAACCTCTATTACCATTTCCGTAATAAAGAGGACATTATTCGCTCAATCTTCTCCCTTTACGAGAGTCACCTTGAGAGCAGTTTTCAGCCCTATGAAGGCAAACCCGTCACTATCGACCTCTTGATAGGCTACTTCGATGCCATCTTCTATGCCATGTGGGAGTTTAGGTTTATGTATGCCAACCTCACAGATATATTGAGTCGTGATGATGAACTGAAGCGGCAATATTTACAGGTGCAGCAACAAGTACTCACCCGTTGCAGCCATGTACTGAGTAAACTCGAGCAAGATGGTGTGATCGCTATCGAGCAAGATGAGATCCCCCCTCTGGCGGAAACCATCAGAATGATTGTCTGCTTCTGGATCAGCTATAAGCAGACCCACTCCCCGGATACCAAGATCACTAAATCCTCCCTCTATGAGGGGCTGCTGAGGATCTTGATGCTGTCTAAGGCCTATTCGACGCCAAGTTCCCACGCGACATTTGTCAGACTCGAGCAGCATTATCAAGAATTAGCCACGGCCCGAGTCGAAGAACTAGCCTAATACCCATATCGCCGACGAGTTGTCGGCGATATCCCCCTGCATATGTTAAGCAAAATAAAGCCACCAAAACGTTAAAATTCCTTCTATAATCAAGGCTTATATTGATACCGCCCACCGAAGCACCCCATTTGTTATGGATTAGCTTTATTGATGTTAAAGTCGCACTAGCCCTAATCTAATTCATCTTGCTATCACAGGTAAAAAAAGGCTGTAGGGCGAGCGGTTTTAAGGTTAAAATGCCGCCACTCCAATACTCAATATAATGCTAATTAAGGAGAATTCAGGTGGCAACGACCTCATTCTACGACCAGATCAATCAACAACTTGCTGAAGTAAAAGCCGAAGGCTTATATAAGAGCGAGCGCATAATCGTCTCTCCTCAGCAGACCGAAATCCGGGTTAATGGCGCCGAAGTCATGAACTTCTGTGCCAATAACTACCTTGGTTTAGCCAATCATCCTGAACTCATCAAGGCGGCGCAAGACGGCTTAAACAATCATGGTTTCGGCATGGCGTCGGTCAGATTTATCTGCGGCACCCAAGACATACACAAGCAGCTTGAGGCTAGCCTGAGCGAATTTTTGGGTATGGAAGACACGATTCTTTATTCATCTTGTTTCGATGCCAACGCGGGTCTGTTTGAAACCTTGCTTGGCAAGGAAGATGCCATTATCTCTGACGCCCTGAATCATGCGTCTATTATCGATGGTGTTCGTCTGTGTAAGGCGAAACGTTTCCGTTACGCCAACAACGACATGGCCGCCCTCGAAGAGCAGCTTAAGGCAGCCAAAGAAGCGGGCGCACGTAATATTTTGATCGCCACCGATGGCGTGTTCTCCATGGACGGTGTAATCGCTAACCTCAAGGGTGTGTGTGATCTGGCCGACCAATATGGCGCACTCGTCATGGTCGACGACTCTCACGCAGTAGGCTTTATCGGTCAAAATGGCCGAGGAACTCACGAATATTGTCAAGTGATGGATCGTGTCGACATCATCACTGGCACTTTAGGTAAGGCATTAGGTGGCGCCTCGGGTGGATTCACCGCGGCCAAGAAAGAAGTCGTTGATTGGCTACGTCAGCGTTCACGCCCTTACCTATTCTCTAACTCTTTAGCACCTTCGATTGTCACGGCCTCTATCCATGTGCTCGAGATGCTAAAAACAGGACAGGCACTGCGTGAAGCCGTGTGGGAAAACAGCCGCTACTTCCGTGAAAAAATGACCGCAGCAGGCTTTACCTTAGGTGGAGCCGATCACGCCATCATCCCTGTGATGATTGGCGATGCAAAACTGGCAGGTGACTTCGCTAATCGTCTACTCGAAGAGCACATCTATGTGGTTGGTTTCTCTTTCCCTGTTGTCCCTAAGGGACAGGCGCGTATCCGCACGCAGATGTCTGCCGCTCATACTAGAGAGCAGCTGGATAAGGCTATCGAGTCATTTACTCGCATCGCCAAAGAGATGGGCATTATTTAAATGAAAGCATTAAGCAAGTTAAAGCCTGAACCAGGCATCTGGATGGTCGATGCACCTAAGCCAGAGCTAGGGCATAACGATCTATTGATCAAGATCCGCAAGACAGCCATCTGCGGTACCGACATACATATCTATAACTGGGATACCTGGTCGCAAAATACCATTCCGGTACCTATGGTTGTCGGCCATGAATATGTGGGTGAAGTTGTCGGGATCGGCCAGGAAGTCCGTGGCTTTACCCTTGGCGACCGAGTCTCAGGTGAAGGACATATCACCTGTGGCCATTGCCGAAATTGTCGTGCGGGCCGAACTCACCTATGCCGTAACACCTCGGGTGTCGGCGTAAATCGTGATGGCGCTTTCGCTGAATATCTGGTTATTCCGGCATTTAACGCCTTTAAAATCCCCGATGATATTTCAGACGATCTTGCCGCTATCTTCGATCCTTTCGGCAATGCCGTGCATACCGCGCTATCATTTGACTTGGTCGGTGAAGATGTGTTGATCACCGGCGCCGGTCCTATCGGTATCATGGCTGCCGCAGTATGCCGCCATGTTGGTGCTCGCCATGTGGTGATCACTGACGTCAACGAATACAGACTCGAACTGGCCAAGAAGATGGGCGCGACTCGTACTGTCAATGTGACTAAAGAGAAGTTGGAAGATGTCATGGCTGAGCTTGGCATGACAGAAGGCTTCGATGTCGGCTTGGAGATGTCTGGCGTACCGAGTGCATTCCACTCCATGTTAGATACCATGAATCACGGCGGAAAAATCGCCATGCTGGGTATTCCTGGCGATAATATGGCCATCGACTGGAGCAAGATTATCTTTAAGGGATTGATCATTAAAGGCATCTATGGCCGTGAAATGTTCGAAACCTGGTACAAGATGGCCAGCTTGATCCAATCGGGCCTAGATATCTCACCTATCATTACTCATCACTACAAGATCGATGACTTCCAGCAAGGCTTCGACGCCATGCGTTCGGGACAATCGGGCAAGGTTATCCTCGACTGGGATTAACGGCTGCCGTTGTGAATGCTATATAAGGGGCTGTACTATTGCGGCCCCTTATCGCACAATTAATCTATCCCTCAATTTTTGCTGTAAGGTTCTATGTCTAACTTCCAACATTTTAGCGTCAATCAATTGATTCAGCTCTCAGAGAGTCACTCAGATATTCAGATCGTAGATATTCGCGACGCAGCCAGCTTCACCTCGGGTCACATTGAAGGTGCCATCAATCTCAATAACGAAAATTTCGCCAGTTTCGTAGCAGAAGCTAATATGGATCAACCTCTTATTGTTATCTGTTATCATGGCATCAGCAGTCAGGGCGCGGCACAATATTTAGTCGAGCAGGGATTCGATGACGTCTATAGCCTAGATGGTGGCTATCAGGCTTGGCACCAAGCTCACGCATAAACAAATAAATCCCTTTCAAGGATACTCTATGGTTGAAATAGGTAGGCTCCCCAACGAGCGAGCCGCTCAAGCGTTGATCGATTACCTTAAAGGCGAGCAGATTGAGTGTAAAATCTTGCCCGCCGAACAGGGCGTCAGTATCTGTGTACTCAACGACCATCATAGTATTCGTGCCAGACAGGAGTTTGAGCGCTTCACCCACAACCCTCACGATCCTAAGTATCTGCAGGCTTCTTGGGATAATGGTGATAGCAAAATTAAACTCGACTACGGCTCCCCTTCGCTGCAACTGGTGACACAATTTATTACCGGTGCAGGCCCGTTGACCTTAGGCATCATCTTCATCTGTGTCTTAGTATTTGCGGGATTCAATCTGGGCTTTGCCGACTCGATCTATCAATATCTGTCATTTTTTAATGCCGTTCCCGACACTAGCCTGAAAGAATTTTGGCGCCTGTTCACCCCAAGTCTACTGCACTTTTCCGCCCTGCATATTATTTTCAACTTGCTCTGGTGGTGGTATCTGGGAGGCAAGATAGAGAATAAATTAGGCATGCTCCCGCTACTCACCTTGCTGATCGTTGCGGGAACCTTACCCAACATAGCCCAGTACTTCGTCGGAGGACCACATTTCGGTGGTCTATCCGGCGTCGTCTATGCCGTGGTCGGTTATACCTGGGTCATGGGTACTAAACGCCCCGAATTAGGCATAGGCCTACCACCAGCCTACATGGGCTTCATGCTGGTCTGGTTAGTGTTTGGCTTCACCGATATGTTCGGCCTCTCTATCGCCAATGGCGCCCACATAGGCGGATTACTCGTCGGACTCGCACAAGGATTTATTGATAGTAAAAGAATTAAGCGCTAGCCCGCTGCTTTAAGCCATCTCAACCACTTTCTTCACTAGCTTGTCGATACCGACACTCGCTTCGGCGATATTAGCCACCAGCATATAGGCTGGGGTGCTCACCACCTTGTTTATCTCATCGACTACTATGTCCTGAACCTCGGCCTCCCGATGCTTCCCGCCCATCGAGTTGAAGGCTTGTGCAGTCTCGCTGTCATTACCAATAGTGCCTATGACACCCTCGCCGTATAACAGAGGGATCATTACCGGTGCGATACAGATAAAGCCAACCGGCTTGTTACTATTGGCAAACTGACCGATAAAACTTGTGATTTCTGGCGCAATAACGCAATCACTGCCATTAGTAGCAAAGTTGCATAAATTTTTCGCGGCACCGAAGCCACCAGGAATGATCAGTGCATCAAACTCATCGAGTTCAAGATCTTCGGTCGCCTTAATTTCGCCTCTGGCAATACGAGCCGATTCAACTAAAACATTTCTGCTCTGGTCCGATTCCACCTCACCAGTGAGATGATTAACCACATGCATCTGTAAAATATTAGGCGCAAAACACTGGTAGCCCACGCCCAGCTTTGCCAGCGCTAACATAGATAAAACAGCTTCATGTATCTCGCTACCATCGAATACACCAGAGCCACTCAATAAGACTGCTATTTTTTTCATTAAAACTAATCTCCATATACTTTTTTATTTTAACAAGATGACAACAAAGCCCTTGATCCGATTATTTTTCGTGCTAAGTTAGTGCATTGACTTTACCAAGCGCTGAATATTTAGCCAACACTTGAGTCAGGAAACACAGGAAAATAATTAAGTCCACAAATTAGGATGATTTTCAAGGAACTAATGTCTAGTTCACGCTTTTTTTATTTTTACCACGATTTCAACAAGTTACGACCACATCTTTTCTACTGTATCAGACCGTTCTCCGACGAATGAAAAGTTTAACTCACAGACTTATCCACAGGCTCTGTATTATTTGACGTGGCTGAAATTCCCCTTCTGTGGCATGCTAGCATCACTATCAAAAATGCACTCAAAATCAGAGTCATTCACCGCTCTCGAAACCTAAATCGAAACTTAAATTATGCCTAAAATTGCCGAAAATCCGTTAGTGCTAGTAGATGGCTCCTCCTACCTTTATCGTGCTTATTATTCACCACCACATCTTACCAATTCTAAGGGTGAAGCCACCGGCGCTGTTTATGGCGTAATTAACATGTTACGCAGCCTGCTCAAACAGTATGAGCCGACGCAGATGGCGGTAATTTTCGATGCGAAAGGTAAAACGTTCCGTAACGACATGTATGCAGATTACAAGGCCCAAAGGCCACCCATGCCAGATGATCTTCGCACTCAGATAGAGCCTCTGCATAGGATTATACGTGCTATGGGGCTGCCTCTGGTATGTATTTCCGGCGTCGAGGCAGACGATGTTATCGGCACTATCTCAACCCAAGCGAGTAAAGAAGGCAGAGCCGTACTTATCAGCACTGGCGATAAGGATATGGCCCAGCTCGTCGATGAGAATGTCACCCTGATCAACACCATGACCAATACCATCATGGGGCCGGACGAAGTCACCGAAAAATTTGGTGTCGGACCCGAACTCATTATCGACTTATTAGCCCTACAGGGTGACAAGGCCGATAATATTCCTGGGCTTCCAGGTGTAGGCGAGAAAACCGCCGTGGCCATGCTAACGGGTGCCGGCGGCATAGATAAGATCCTTGCCGCTCCGGAGAAGATGCCGGAACTTGGCTTCAGGGGCGCTAAGACCATGCCGGCTAAACTGGCCGAGCACTGCGATATACTCAAGTTATCTTATGAATTGGCAACGATTAAGTTAGATGTTGAACTAGAACAAGACTGGCAAGAGCTCACTATCAAGCCGGCAGACCGGGATGAATTGATATCATGTTTCGGTGAGATGGAGTTCAAACGTTGGTTAGCCGAAGTACTCGATAATAAGACGGGTTCGGGTAAAGGCGAGACAGCAACCGATGAAGAGGTGATCAGGCAAGATATTCAAACTGAATACACCACTATATACACCCATGAAGAATTAGACCTCTGGATAGATAAACTCGCTAATGCAGAGCTCATCGCCATAGATACAGAGACGACCAGCCTCAACTATATGGAGGCCAAGTTAGTCGGTATCTCCTTCGCGATTGAAGTGGGTAAGGCTGCCTACCTGCCACTAGGCCACGACTATCTCGATGCACCAGAGCAGCTGGTTCAAGCTGAAGCCTTAGCAAAACTCAAGCCTTTGCTTGAAAATCCTGAGCTTAAAAAAGTAGGTCAGAATCTTAAATACGACATCAGTATTTTTGCCAATCTGGGCATTAAGCTACAAGGCATAGCCTTCGATACTATGCTCGAGTCTTACGTGTTCAACTCGGTTGCGACTAAGCACAACATGGATGATCTGGCACTTAAATATCTAGGTCACAAGAATATCAGCTTCGAGGAGATCGCGGGCAAAGGTGTCAAACAGCTCACCTTCAATCAGATCGATCTGCAAACTGCGGCTCCCTACGCTGCAGAAGACGCCGACATTACCCTTAGATTACACCAGCATTTATGGCCAAGATTAGAGAAAGAGCCGGAACTGGCTGCTGTGTTTACCGATATTGAACTGCCACTCATACAAATACTGTCAGATATTGAGCGTGGCGGCGTTTTAATCGATAGCATGATGTTAGGCCAACAGAGTGAAGAGATCGCCAGGACCATAGCTGAATTAGAACAAAAAGCCTTCGAGATCGCCGATGAGAAATTCAACTTAAATTCACCTAAGCAGCTGCAGGCGCTATTTTTTGAGAAATTGGGCTATCCTATTATCAAGAAGACGCCTAAGGGGGCACCTTCGACTGCAGAGGACGTATTAGTCGAGTTAGCCTTAGATTACCCGCTACCTAAGATAATACTGCAACACAGAAGCTTAGCTAAGCTTAAGAGTACCTACACCGACAAGTTACCCCTCATGGTCAATGCTCAGAGTGGCCGGGTACACACGAGTTACCATCAGGCCAACGCGGCAACCGGACGCCTGTCTTCCAGTGAGCCTAACCTGCAAAACATCCCTATTCGTACCGAAGAGGGCCGCAGAATACGTCACGCCTTCATTGCGCGAGAAGGTAAGAAGGTACTCGCAGCAGATTACTCACAAATCGAATTGCGTATCATGGCTCATCTGTCCCAAGATAAGGGGCTACTCACGGCCTTCGCAGCAGGCAAGGATATTCATCGGGCAACCGCAGCCGAAGTATTCGATGTGGACTTCGATGACGTCACCAAGGAGCAACGCCGTCGCGCCAAGGCAGTAAACTTCGGACTCATTTATGGCATGTCGGCATTTGGACTCGCTAAGCAGTTAGATATTCCTCGCCCTGAGGCGCAAAAGTATATCGATACTTACTTTAAACGTTACCCGGGTGTACTCAAATATATGGAAGAGACTCGGGCCGAAGCCGCAGATCTCGGTTACGTGTCGACGCTCTACGGTCGCCGGCTTTATCTACCCGCCATTAAAGATAGAAATGCCATGAGACGCCAGGCCGCTGAGCGGGCGGCGATTAACGCGCCAATGCAAGGCACGGCTGCCGATATCATCAAGAAGGCCATGATCGACATAGCCCATTGGATTGCCACCGAGACTCACGGTGAGATCGACATGATCATGCAGGTACACGATGAACTCGTGTTCGAGGTCGACAGCGATAAGGCCGAAGAGCTGCAAGCGAAAGTTTGTCAGCTGATGGCCGATGCAGTCAGCCTAGATGTCGAACTGCTTGCGGAAGCTGGAATAGGTGACAATTGGGAACAGGCTCATTAATCCTTGTTGGCTTCATTAATTATCTCCTAGAAAGCCTTTGATAGAAATCGAAGGCTTTCTCCTTGCTCCTCCTCGCTTTTTCGTCGTCTGATTATTCGTACGAGACATGTGTTCACCTTGTAAAACAGAAAAACATACCCATTTAGTTAAGCAAATACTCTATTTGTTGAAAAAAGATCAGTTAATGATTATTTTTCATCCCTAGCACTCTAAGTGATTCTATTCCAATCACTAAAATGATAATTACGGATCAAAAACTAACATTTCATCTACGAAAACGTTAGATCTAAATCACAATATTGACTCCTTTTATAAAAAACTGTTTTCCTAATAACGTCCAATGGAGTATTATTCTCTGTGTAGGGTACAGAGGTTAAGATGTTCTATCTTTCAAACCTTTTTAGTTCATTTTTTAAATGAACAGCCAAATTATGGCGCCTCAGCAATTTATTTGCTGGGGCTTTTTTTCGCCCTAAATAAACTTTAGAGCATTTACTTTAAATCGGTTTCAATTCGCGCTATGCTGTCGTCATTAAGCGCCATTGAGTCTATATTCATCGCGCTTGAGTCTTGTTGAATTTAGCTTCTCCCCAAAAGAGCTAATTGGGCCGATGGTTATTGCGTCGGCTATTTTTTTGTCTGTAATTCTTCACTCCTCTAGTTAATCCTAAGCAAGAAAAAAGTAATAGCCAAAAAAAACGCCTACCATGAAAAATGGCAGGCGCTGTTTTATTCGTTATAGGCTTATTTAAGCTAAGTTAGCCCTTAATAGCAGAATTTTCCTCCTCTGCTTCCGCCGCCTCAGCTTCGGCTAATGCGTCAACCAACCATTGAGGGTGACACCAGGTATTTAAGATGTCTAAAACCTTAGCCTTACCTATGCCTTTAAGCGATGAGAAAGGCTCTACCTTAACCCGATCATCAAAATCACCCAGATGCTTTCTGACTTCATTAACCATCTTCATGCGCTCACTCTGCTTCATTTTATCGGCTTTGGTTAACAGGGCTAGCACAGGGATTTCACTCTCGACGGCCCATTGGATCATCTGCATGTCGAGATC
This sequence comes from Shewanella sp., assembly GCF_013214165.1. Taxonomy (GTDB): domain Bacteria; phylum Pseudomonadota; class Gammaproteobacteria; order Enterobacterales; family Shewanellaceae; genus Shewanella. The sequence goes on from NZ_JABSSM010000002.1 coordinate 177,180, forward strand.
TTTCAGTGGATGCCTGATATCCATCAAGACTACCATGCCGCCTAAACACTGACGTTCCTGTAGATACTCCCCCAGAGCTAGCTGCCACTTTTTCTTAAGGGCTAGTGGCACTTGAGCGAAACCATAACCAGGAAGATCGACCAATCTACGATGCTCATCCAGTTCGAATACATTGATTAATTGGGTTCTTCCCGGCGTCTTACTGGTTCGTGCCAGACTCTTTTGATCTGTGAGAAGATTCAGCGCGCTAGACTTACCCGCGTTCGAACGCCCTGCAAAGGCTATTTCGATTCCGGCATCTCCAGGCAGATACTCGTCTAGGTGTGCGATGTCCGGGGCACTGATTAAAAACTTGGCTTTACGAAAATCAATACGAGATTCAGTCACTACTGACTCCAAAAATATTAGGGTTTGCACTATAAATATCGAAGAGTTGCTTACATTTTCACAATTTCGTGTAAAATATTACCCCGATCACATAAGTAGCATTTTATCACGCTTGCGGGCTTAGCTAGTAAGCTCAGGACAAAAAATTTAACAATAAGTTGGAACGCCATGAAAAAGTTAGCTCTTGCGCTATCAGTGTTAGCCTGTATCTCCTTGCCTGCAATGGCTGAAGGCAATGCTGAAGCGGGAAAAACTAAAGCAATTGTTTGTTCTGCCTGTCACGGTGTTGATGGTAACAGCATGATAGACATGTACCCAAAACTTGCTGGACAGCAAGCCACCTACCTGATTAAGCAGCTACACGATTTCCGTAGCGCGGCTAAAACAGGCGGAAAAGAGGGTCGTAACGATCCAATTATGGGGGGAATGGCTATGATGCTCAGCGATCAAGATATCGAAGATGTCGCTGCGTATTACTCTTCACAGACAAAAGTTGAAATAGAAGTAAAAGATATTCCGGCTCTAGGTGAGCAGCTATACAAGGGTGGCGACATGGCTCGCGGCATTACCGCTTGCGCCGCTTGTCACGGTCCGGATGGTGCGGGGATAGAGCTAGCAGGCTTCCCTGATATCGGTGGTCAGCATGCCAACTATCTAAAAATACAGCTTAACAAGTTTAGCGATACAAATCGTAACAACGACTTGAATGGCATGATGCAAGATATCGCAAAGAAACTTACCAGCGATGATATCGAAGCATTATCTAAATATATATCAAGCCTTAAGTAACTTTTGGCATGTTAAAAAAGGTGGTCTTCCCACCTTTTTTAACTCTCTCAAGTTAACCTTTACGTAAACTACCCGCAAAAACATACTTGACAGAGATCACAGATTTAGGTTTAATTGGTCCCGTACCGAGATGAACCCATCTGTTTGTATAAAATATCAAATAATAACTTACAGTTTTCGGTATTAGTGACATTTAAGATATAAGAATAAATAGATTCAATAACAATAATATAATTAAGACCACTCATTAAAATATAATAAGAGTCGTGATTTCGATTGAAATCCAGGTCAGAATAATTTTTGTAAGGAACTTGGTTAGGAAGGCCATTTAGCTGTAATAGCACTCCCTTGCAGGTTTAGAGAAAGTAGTTCCGCCGATACCTAGTATCAGTTTTAGAACACTAGCACTAAGCTAACAGTAAACCTTAACATGGATGGTTAAATTTGGCGTCAAAGATGACGATAGGATTGTGATGTGTCATGAAGACCATCTACGGAAGCTGTAGTCAGGAAGACTCAGGACTATTAAGAAAGCGTCTGGAAGACCAAAAACTAAAAAACATGCATGGAAAGCAGACTAAAAAAAGATGGAAATTGACCGGGAAAGTCGCATAGCAAGTACGGATACTTGAAATAAGAATTGGTGTCTCTGACACTTTTTGAAGGCGACAGTCGTACTGTCGCCTTTTTTTATGGCAAAATATTACTATTCTTATCATGGTGAGTAGATCCATACCTATATGCTTAGATGCCCTCTTTGTCACAACGAAAACACCTCACTATTTCATCAAGATAGAAAACGCAGTATCTATACCTGTCATCACTGCCAGCTAGTATTTTCCGACGCTAACTCTCATCTCCCGCCCCAGGTAGAGAAAAAGCGATACCTACTGAGTGCCAGTAAATACCAAAAGCCCCTGAAGCAGTTTTTGCTCAGCTTGATACAGCAGATCGCACAAGAAACCGATCAAGCATTAATCGGGCTTAACTTTGGCCGTTTAGCCGACTCGCAGACACTCGATACAATACGAGCCCAGGGACATGACTTACGGCAGTATGACCCTTACTTTGCCCCCGACCATGGTCTGCTGAAACAAGAATATGACTTTATCTGCTGTTATCGGGTATTCGAGCATTTCCGCTTCCCATCCAAGGAGTGGTCACTGCTGTGTAGACTCTTGAAACCCGGCGGCTGGCTGGCAATAAACACTAAGTTGCTCACCGAAATCCATGCTTTCGATAGGTGGCATCATAAGAACAACCTGACACATGTCAGCTTTTATCAGCCAGAGACCTTCGAGTTTCTAGCCGAACAGGCAGGTTTTAGGCTATTATTGGCAGCAAATGATCTCATTTTGGTGCAAAAACCATCAGGATCTGCTATAAAACGCGACCCAAGTTCGCTTATTGATCTGTAATCAGCGCATTTACATCTAAATTCGTATTACCAGTTATTGAGAAAAACCATGTCACATTCTAAGAAATCCCGTAAAGTCAATGAAAATGCGCCTAAGTTAGCTCCAAGAACCAAGAAGAGTGATCGTGCTCTTGCAGGCAAGAAGAACAAATCAGGAAACAAGGCAGGAAGCCGTCACAATTCAAATATTGTCGGTGGCAAAGATGGTTCGGCTGCCAGCAAGAATGATCCACGACATGGTAGCAAGAAGGCGATAAAACTTGATCTTCCAAGCCAGGTCCAAGTGATTGCCCCTAAGAAAGAGCAAGGTCCAAAACTGACCGATGAGCAGAAACTATTTAAGCTCGAAGAAGATCCAAGACTAAATCAACTACTCGATATGCTCGAAGAGGGTAAAGATCTAAGCCAAGACGATCAGAAGTGGCTCAATAAGACGCTTAATCAGATTGAAGCACTCATGGATCGCTTAGGCATCACCGAGGAAGACGATCTTGGCCAAGTTATTGAGTCCGCAGCTGCGGTTAGCGACGACGACTTGTTGGACAAGTTTGCATCCGGCGCAGATCTGCTAAAAGATTATCAGAATAAAGATTAACGCTTAGTACTCTCTTAAAACGGCATCTTATTGGTGCCTTTTTTTTAGTATTAGCTATCTATACCGACAGGACAGAGCATGACAACAGCCCTTATAGTCATAGGTTTTATCATCATTATCGCCCTTGCGGGCTACGCCATAGCCTTGTTGCTTAAGCTGCGTAAGCAAAGCATCCAAAAGAAGAAGCATCAACAAGAATTAAAAGACATCAACCAGGCGCGCCTGGACGAGCACTTGAACAGCATCCGCTACATTGCCACCGCTATGTTAGAAGATCGCTGCGAGCTTTCAGAAGGCGTAATGAGAATAGCCAAACTGTTCAGTATTTTATCTATGTCGGAACAGGTTGAAGCGCAATATCCGGCTATTTTCAAACATTTTTCGGTGATCCAAGATCACCCCATCATGGCTCAACGAAAGAAGCTGGAGAAGCAACAACGCATGAAGCTGGATTTTGCCCGCATGCGCTCCGAAGCCGAACTCGAAGCCGATATTCTTGAAGAAGCGAAACAACTAACCAGCTTTACACCAAGCCCACTTCATTAACTCGGTTAAGCTCTGCTACTCAGTAGGTTCTATATCAGCCTAAATAGCCCAATCCCGTGAGTCTGTGCACACATGCCCCATAAGAGCACAGACAAACGCCCTCTTTTCGTGAATATTTCCCTCGAATTACTCATATCAGCTTCAATTTATACAACTTAGATCAAGGTTATTAAACCAATAACCATGCATACTTTACCTCTTGCTAGACTATAACTCTGGAGGACACGCCTTGAAGCAGCCCACCCAAATTAGTTGGGATCAGTCAATGATCGAAAAATACAATTACAGCGGTCCCCGTTATACCTCTTACCCGACGGCGCTTGAGTTCGATGACTCATTCACCGAAGAAAAACTGCTGACTTCGATTAAGAACAGCAAGAGTGATAAGCTTTCTCTTTATATCCATATTCCATACTGCGCCAAGCTTTGTTACTACTGTGGTTGTAACAAGGTCATCACTCGTCACCAGCATAAAGCCGACCAATACCTTGAGTATCTAGCCGCTGAAATTATCAAACGCGCACCGCTATTTAAGGACTACCTCGTCACCCAGATCCATTGGGGCGGTGGAACGCCGACCTTCCTGCGTCCAGATCAGATCCTCAAACTATCAGCGCTAATCAGGGCCAACTTCCATGTAGCCGAAGTCGGCGAATACTCGATTGAAGTCGATCCCCGTGAAATCGAGCTGACCATGTTAGATACGCTTAAAGAGGCGGGATTTAACCGCATCTCTATCGGCGTTCAGGACTTCAACAAGAAGGTACAGATTGCCGTCAACCGCGAGCAAGATGAGCAGTTCATCTTCGATCTCATGGCTAAGGCCAAGGAGCTGGGCTTCGTCTCGACCAATATAGATCTGATCTATGGTCTGCCTCACCAGACACCAGCAACCTTTGCAGAAACCATGCAGCGAGTCTTAGATCTGGATCCGGATCGTCTTTCAGTCTTTAACTATGCACACCTGCCTGCTCGTTTCGCGGCTCAACGTAAGATAAAAGATGAAGATCTGGCTTCACCGCAGCAGAAACTAGAGATGTTGCACCAGACAATCGAAACCTTAACCGCTGCTGGTTATCAGTACATAGGCATGGATCACTTCGCCAAGCCAGATGATGAGCTATCTATCTTGCAAAATGAGGGCAGACTCCACAGAAATTTCCAGGGCTACACTACCCAAGAAGAATGTGACCTATTAGGGCTGGGCGTCTCTTCGATCAGCCAGATAGGCGACTGTTATGCCCAGAACCAGAAAGATATTCGGCCTTACTTCGAGTCTATCGATGCTAATGGTCATGCGTTATGGAAAGGTTGTGGCCTGAACCGTGACGATGAAATCCGCCGCGTGGTCATTAAACAGCTTATCTGTCACTTCGAATTAGATATGGCTCAAATCGATGACAAGCTAGGGATTAAGTTCGAAGACTACTTCGCAGAAGATCTCAAACTACTGCAAACATTTATCGATGATAAGCTAGTCGACATCACTGACAGGAAGATAGCCATCAGCCCCACAGGCCGACTGTTAATCCGTAATATCTGTATCTGTTTCGACGTCTATTACAGAGAGAAGGCTCGTCAGCAGCAATTCTCACGCGTAATTTAATAGACTATAAGACCTGTTCTCTCCTGTGATTTAAAACCTATCTCGAGATAGCTAAATGAAAGCCGACATCTAGTCGGCTTTTTGGTCTCTCTATTTTGTATTTAAATTGGTACTTTTTTATAACTGTTTTTGTATACAGTTCACTCACTAACAAGTCTGAGGCATAATCGAGGCCATAATAATCAATAATAGCCATTAAGGTCTCTGTCATGCTTAAGCTTTTGCTTCCCGGTTTACTCGCCGTTTCTCTCAGCGCTTGCCAAATCAACTCCATCTCTCCGGAACTAGCTCAGTCGATGACATCTGCCGAGAGCCCGCTAACGATGGGAGTGAGTGATTTAACGCTTAAATCGATTATAGAGGCTGACTGGCTGATTCAACTCGATAGTGACCCATCACTGGCTGCCTCCGAGGGTGATGCCAGTGCAGCCGGTAAATTATCCGACCTATCTCCTGCTAACTTAGCTTCACTCAATCATCGTAAGCAAGCGCTGCTCACCACGCTCAAGGAATTAGACAGAGATACCCTCTCGAAAGAGGACAAAATTAACGCCCAGATCCTCCAGGGACAGCTGCAAAACAGTGTCGACCTCTATCGGTACAAGGACCACTATCTGCCGATCACGGCCGAGAGCGGTTTTCATGCTTATATCTCCTCCATTGCTAAGGCAAGATTCGCAACGGAGCAAGATTACCAACACTATATAGCCAAATTATCAAACCTCCCCGACTACTTCGCTCAGCAAATTTATTGGCTAACACAGGGCTTAGATTCAGGGATCACTCCGCCGAGAGTCACCCTCAATGGCTTCGAAGACAGCATCAGCGCCTTCATGGTCCCAGTGGAAGACAGTGGCTACTTCAAGCCCTTCACTCACTACCCGAAGCATTTTACTCAGGTCCAGAAAGATGACCTGACGACCCAAGGAAAACAAATCATAGCACTCAAGGTATTGCCGCTTTATCAGCAGTTTTACGACTTCATGACCAAGAAATACATTCCCGCTGCCCGTACAGATATCGCCAGTGCCAGCCTCCCTGATGGCGCAGCCTTCTATGAAAACCGAGTCCGTTATTACACCACTCTCGATATGACATCCGATGAAGTTCATCAACTTGGGCATAAAGAAGTAAAACGTATCCGCGCTGAGATGCAGACCATCATCGACGATCTCGGTTTCGAGGCCAGTTTCGCCGACTTCTTACATTTTTTGCGTACCGATCCTCAGTTTTACCCTAAAACGGCCGAAGAACTATTGAAAGAAGCAGCATTCATCGCCAAGAAGGCCGATGCCATGCTACCTAAATACTTCGGCAAACTACCAAGAACCCCATACGGAATTCAAGCCGTTCCGGCCGAGATAGCGCCTAAGTACACCACAGGACGTTACTCAGGTTCCAGCAGAGACGATGAACCAGGTTACTACTGGGTCAACACCTATGCCTTAGATAAACGGCCTCTATATGAGCTGGAAGCCCTGACCTTGCACGAAGCCGTCCCCGGTCATCACCTACAGATCTCCCTCAATAAAGAGCTCACCAATCTGCCGAACTTCCGCCGTTATAGTTATATTTCGGCCTTCGGTGAGGGCTGGGGGCTTTACTCAGAGTATCTGGGCTTAGAAGCAGGCTTCTATCAAGACCCCTACAGCAACTTTGGCCGCCTGACCTATGAAATGTGGCGTGCGGCTCGCCTAGTCGTCGACACAGGCATGCACGCTAAGGGCTGGAGTCGACAGCAAGCGCTGGACTTTATGGCCGATAACACGGCTCTGTCCATGCACAATGTCACCACAGAGATAGATCGTTATATCTCATGGCCAGGCCAAGCCTTGTCATACAAGATTGGCGAACTCACCATCAAGCGTCTGCGAGTCCAGGCTGAAGAGGAGCTAGGTGAAAAGTTCGATATCCGAGCCTTCCATGATGCCATCTTAGCAAATGGCTCTGTGCCAATGTCTGTGTTAGAGCAACAGATCATAGACTTTATCTCCTCGCAAAAAAACGCAAAATAAAGTTAACCAAGCTACAGAGTCTCGAGTATCCATTAATATAGGATCTTCTAAGACGATACTCGTCACTCGCGGCGGCTTTTTACTCTGTGCTACACTGGCAAGCAGCATACATAAGCCCAGTAGATATCATGTCGATAGACGTCGAATCACAAATAAATGATCAAGTTAGCGTTCAAACTAAGCCTCTCTCTTCCGAGCTGATGCTCAATACCCATGAGCAGGTCGCATTCTGGGATAAGGTGACAGAGTCTAATATAAAAACTGCTGACAATATCTCTCTCGCCTATATGTGCATTGAACATCCAGGCAGTGAACGAGCCATAGTGATCTGCAGTGGTCGCATCGAGTCTTATCTTAAATATAAAGAGCTTATCTTCGATCTCTACCATCAAGGTTACAGTGTTTTCGCGTTGGATCATCGCGGACAAGGCTTATCGGCCCGCACCACAATCAATCCTCATCACGGCCATATCGATAAGTTCAGTACGTATGTCGATGACTTTGCTTTCTTTATCGACACTGTGGTTGCCCCTAAGCGCTATCAAGACCTTTTCCTGGTGGGCCACTCGATGGGGGGGGCCATCGGCACCCTTTATATGGACAAGCATGCTGACACCTTCACCGCAGCCGTCTTCTCTGCGCCTATGTACGGCATCAAATTGCCAATCAGCAGCCAGTTTATCCGCTGGTTAGCGAATAAACTGGACTCTAAAAATGGCGCTGAGCCTAACTACATATTGGGCGGTAAGGACTACCACGGAGCTGAATTTGCCAACAATGATCTGACCAAGAGCCAGCCGCGTTATGAGGATTACCGTAAGCTTTATCGGCAGCGTCCGGAGCTACAACTTGGCTCTCCCACCAACCACTGGCTAGTCGAATCTATCGACGCCGGTGCAAGAACGGTAAAAGCGGCTAAGGAAACTAAGACACCTATCCTGATCCTGCAGGCCGATGAGGACACAGTTGTCGATAATTTCGCCCAGTACCATGCGGTAGGAGGCTTGTGCGAACTGATCAATATTGCCGATGCTCGTCACGAAATTTTTATGGAGCAAGATGAAAGCCGCAACTTTGCCGTAGAGCAGCTGCTTAAATTTTTAGCCTCTCACCACAGCCAGTAAGCCATAGCGCGCTGATACCAATAGATATGAAAATGAGGCATCGTTTATTTGCTGATCTAGCGGCTGCAATTGATTAGCTGACTTTTTTAATTCGGTGTGTTTATAGCAAATTTTTTAGCCGACAGAGGTAGCCCGTTAACAGCAATCGACTCTATAAAATTAACCAGGTCAGCTTGCTTTAATGGCCGAGAGAAGAGGTAGCCTTGAAATAAATCACAGCCATTGTGCAGTAAAAATTTATATTGAGCCAGGGTCTCTACCCCCTCAGCAACGACTTTTAAATTCAGCCCATGAGCCATGTCGATGATCGCCTTAACGATAGCATTCGATGACTCGTTTACATCTATCCTACTGACGAACGCCGCATCAAGTTTCAGCCTAGACAAGGGAAGGCTCTGCAAATAACTTAATGAACTGTATCCGGTGCCAAAATCATCTATCGCGATGGATATTCCAGCCTGTCTCAGCTTATCCATCGCCTGCTTAACGACGTCTAAATTCCTCAGTAAAGAATACTCGGTCAGTTCTAATTCGATAGCATTGGGCTTAACACCAAGCCGGTGTAGAACCTTTAACAGGTCTTCGGCAAACTCCCCTTGGTTAAACTGTCTGGCGCTGACATTAATAGCAACCGCATCTAAGAATACGCCTTTGTGCTGTAGCTTATTGATAAATGCACAGGCCTCTAGCAGTACCCAGTCGCCCAACTCTGCAATTAAACCACTACCCTCGGCAAGAGGAATAAAGGTCGATGGTGGAATATTACCCATCTGAGGGTGATTCCACCGGAGAAGAGCTTCTACGCAAACAACCTGCCCCCTGCAATCGACTATGGGTTGGTAGACCAAAGAAAGTTGATTCGCCGCTATTGCACTCCGTAACTCACTCTGGATAAACAGGCTATGTTGGGCAACTTTCTCCATCTCGGCACTATACAGCAGGTACCCATCTCTTCCTTTCTCCTTCACCTGGTGCATGGCCACATCTGCTTGCTTGAGCAATAGCTCAGGCTCGATGGGAATTTGACTATCGATGAAGCAAGCTCCGACACTGGCAGAGACACTGAAGGTCTGGTTGTTAATATGAAAACTACGGCCGACAACCTGACGCACTTGACTGGCCAAGGCATTAATTTTTCGCTTAGCAGAGTTTTTATCCTGAGGGAGATTCTTAACCAAGACGACAAATTCATCGCCGGCTAATCTCACTATCAATGAATTAGTAGCAAAAAAACTGGAGAGACGCGCAGCAACCTTGATGAGTAATCTATCACCATAATGATGCCCTAGATCATCATTTATCATCTTAAAATTATCCAAATCGATAAGAAACAGACCCGCTGAAACCTCTTGTTTACTCTCCTTAAGAGAATAGAGTGCATCGAGTAAGCTACTACGATTTGGCAAATCGGTTAACAAATCATGTTTTTCCCGGTGGAGAATGACCTGTTTATTTGCCACGTCACTGGTAACATCGGTATGTGTGCCAATCATTCGGGTGCCCTTGCCTTTATCATCCCACTCAACAACCATGCCTCTATCTAAAACCCAGATATAATGACCCAGCTTATGCCTGAGTCGATGAACACTCTCAAATTCATCCAACTCGTTAGTTAGATATTGGTTGAGGCTAAACAATGCATCCTGCTTATCTTGCGGATGTAATAAAGCTTCCCAGGTCGAAAACTCATCGACTAATTCATCTTCAGAGTAACCTAGCATCTCCTTCCAGCGGTCAGAAAGGAACACCTCACCGGTGGCAAAATTCCAATCCCATATGCCATTTCTAGACACTTCAATGGCAAATAACCACCTTTGCTGACTATCTTCCAATTGCTTTTCACTACGTTTAAGCTTGTCCGAAAAATTGATAAGGTGATTTCTAATCGCCTCTAATTCACTAAATACCACAGTAACAGGAGAAGCTTTCCACTCAGGAAGAGAGCCATTAAGTTTAACAACATCATTCGCCTTGTTAGCTTGCAGGGCCATAAGTTTCAAGGGACGTATTAGATACAAATACAGTAAAAACAGCAAGATAGTTAAACCGACCAGGCTTACAAGCCATGAACGAATAGCACTCTGAAAACTTGCCTCTTTAACATCAGAAAGCAAAGGAGAAACATCATATTCCAGATAGATAATATTGCCCTGGTCTTTAGTCAGAGTCGTGGTGCTATTGATAGGGTAATAGGCCTGCATAGATAGACGAGCATGATTAAATTGAATTGTCGGCGTATCTGCTTGAGTGGTTTTACGGTGAACATTCGGCTCATAGCCATCGATGACATATTTAGCCTGACTGCCACGCCACACCAGATGATTAGCAAACCGGATCTCGCCATCCTGATATAAAACAGTAAAAACAATCACATCCAGATCTGTGGCCGCCAAGGATATCTCTTGCTCTATGCGTCCAGTGTCCTGAATAGCCAATGAAGACTCGACAATATACTGCATTCGAATCAGATGCTGCTCAATTCTAGTTTGTGTTTGAGATAGCGCTTCCGCCTGACTTTCACTACGCTCATAAAAAAATACTGCTGTCAGCAAACAGAGATATAGAATAAACGCGAATATGGGCACAACAAAGACCAAAGAGGGTCGATTGATTTTTAACAAATCTAATAGCACCTAAAACTAAAGTAAAAATAGACACGAGCAGACGCTCTTCTAAGAAGCGCTAAATTTTAACAAGCTAAGCTTTAGCAAGCTACACTAATTAACGATAAAAATCGTTGCAGATGATATTAAACTATCACCAAATATCCTCTGATGACTCCCTTTTATCGGCCTAATACATTGTCAGCCAATGTCTGTATAGATGATCTTCAAAGATATAAGACATAAAAAAGGTAGAGCTGGATACTAGGGAGGAGGAGAAAATCTCAACCTTGTACATGAGGGCCGAAAAACAGTGCTCTGAATGCGCAGTATTCAGCTGCTTTGTAGCGAGAAGCGACGCAGTCGCTGAACTGGGGATGTGGTGAATGTCAGCAATGCATGGATGCAATTTCTGACCAAGCTCAGCGGCGTGGCGACCGCCATGGTGTATATGACGCTAGTCATAAGCCTAGGAACGAGCGCCATGGATGGCAAACTGGCACTTGTATATGGATATATTTTGGCAGAAGTGTCGATATTTAACCGACATCGGGGTAGGCATTGCACGTACGTGCTTAAGTGGAAAAGTCACCTGCCTGCACTGAAGTAGGATATGGGCAATAACATCTATATTTTTAAAATACCCAGACGCAAAAAAGCCACCTTATTCAGGTGGCTTTTC
>NZ_JABSSM010000020.1 GCF_013214165.1 Shewanella sp.
CCCTATCATCTGCCGGGATGACACCGAAACGGACCAACTCGAGGAAGCCTGCGTCTAAGATGAGTCGTTGATCTAACCCAGCTCTGCCATTGTTATCACCGAGTGTCGTCGCTTCATTAGGCTTACCCTGAGGCGAGAGACGCAGGTAATAGGCAGGCGTAGGCTGCTCGTCAGCGACAGTCATGGCTACGCCCTCGGCGCTCAGCAAACCGTCGGTGGTGATGACTCGTTCTGCGAGCCCTTGCTTCATGGATGTTGCCGTATCGAGATAACGTTGGGCGCCGGTGAGATCGCCTGCCTGGCGCGCGATATCGCTGGCGGCCATCAGGCCCGAGATAACTGCTGCAGCGGTTGATGGAGAATAGCCTGCTTGTTCTTCCCAGCGTTCCTGCTGGGTTTTTAGCGGCGTGATGTGAGTGTGATTCCAGTCGAGGTTGACCTCGCCTCCGGTGACCAGAAATTCAGCTGCGGGTTTGAGCATCCGCTGGTACCAATGGGCTATTTCAGCGTCGGTAAATATTCCGGCTTGCCAGAGTTTCCAGCCGAGCATGATGGGCATGGCAGTTTGATCCAGCTGCACGCCAACCCATTCTATGGCGCCATCCACATGGGTCTTTTGCAAGAACCAGCCGGCAGTGCCTGTGTAGCCTGGGGTATGCTCGGTGACTTGTACCTTCTCTAAGTATTCGAATGCCACCCTAGGCGTTTGAGTGTCCCCCATGGCGAGAAAGGCCATGGCGCACTGATAAAAATCCCGCGGCCACACGGCCTTGTAGCCTGTGCTGGCCACTTTTGCCGATACCGTGTCACCCCAAGGATTAGACAAGGAGGCGATAAGAGCGCCGCTATGTGTCTTATCCTCCTGAGCCTTGAGTACTAGGGCGCTGGCATACAAGAGTTTGCCCTCATCTGTGGTATTGGCGGACATAGCAGGTAGGGCGGTTAACGAGGCGAGGTAGTCTTGCCAACCTATGGCTGCGCCTTCGCCATTATAGTCGGCTAATACCTGGTTATAGCCTCGCGCTAATGTCGCATCGGCATTGGCCATGCTCTGGGCCGGATCATCACCGAATCCCAGCACTAGGTTGAAGCTAAGGCTCTTTGTCTCTTTATCTGTGCTCTTCTCGAGTCCAGGCAATTGCGCCGTGAGGGCAACATTGCCTATGGTTTGCGCTTGTGGATCCGATGTCGACCCGTACTGCCAGTTCATCTGGCCATCTTGTTTAATGTCGGTGAGGCCATCGGACACCCCGACGAAGCCTGTGCTGGCCTTGATGAAGGGCAGATCGGATTTCACCGTCATCACACTGGATTTTGCTTCATTGGTGTAGGCAATCAGTGTCAGGTTGCCGTCTTGGCTTACCACCTCGCCTATGTCGTTGGCGCCGCTATTATCCATATGGGGATTGACGTAAAGATAAGGGGTGATCCCGGCCTCGAAGGCGGTAAAGGTGACTCGTATCATCAGGCTGGCGTGAAGTGGATCGGTGAAGATATGCTTCTCTATCTTATATTTGCCATCCTTATCTGTGTTGATGACCTTATATGCCAGTGACAATGGGCGACCCGACTCATCCTGGTGAAGGTATTCGATTGTGCTGAGGGTATCTTGCTTCTCGGTATCGACGAAGCCATCTCCGCTAACGATAAACTGCAGCTCTTTAAGCTGGGCGTTATGGATTAAACCATACATGGTCTCGGTCAGCACGCCTTGGGCGATAGAGAACCAGACCTTGCTCTGTGCCTCTGACTCATTGTTAGGAGTTGAGTAGGGCGCATAAGAGGTGCCTATGCCTGTCTTACCGGCAAATGCCCATGTGGGGTCAAATCCCGGTGCACCGGGGGCAAGTGTGTTCGAGCCAGATGGCGCGTTTATCTCTGGCTTGTCGGTTGTCGGTGAGCAAGCACCGAGGGCGGCAACGATGGCCAGAGTCACTAGCGACTTAGTCACGGCTGAAGGCAAGTTTTTATGGAACATATGAGTCAATCCCCAAGCTGAATATTATTGGTGTTATTGTGTCGAGATGATGGATCTCATCGGGTTTGAGTCGGCATGTTGACAAACAGCACGCTGACGCCGGCAATCATCATGAGTATGCCGCCTATGATGAGGGCAAAGATGGGCTTGCCATCGAATACCTGTTTGATAATTAACCCCAGCACGCTGGCGGCCAGCAGTTGAGGGATAACGATAAAGAAGTTAAATATGCCCATATAGACACCCATTTTTCGTGCGGGTAAGGCGTTCGCCAGCAGGGCGTAGGGGATCGACAAGATAGACGCCCAGGCTATGCCTACGCCTATCATGGGCAGCCAGAGCAGGCTGGGATCTGTGATGAAAAAGAAACTTATCAGGCCTATGCCACCGCAGAACAAGTTGATCATATGGGTCAGTTTAAGACCCACAGCCTTGGCAAGCAGAGGGATCACCAAGGCGGCCAGGGCGGCGAAACCATTGTAGGAGGCGAATAGCATGCCCACCCAGTCCGCGCCGTCGTTATAGGCCTTAGATAATACGTCTTGGGTGCCATAGTGATGATCTGTGACCGCCGCAGTGGTGTAAATCCACATCGAAAATAGTGCAAACCAGGAAAAAAACTGCACCACTGCCAACTGGCGCATGGCCTTGGGCATGTGAAACATGTCGTCGATGACACAAAATACCAGGCCTTGCTTATCTCGCGTCTGTTCCGGCTGACGCTTGCTGATGTGCCTGAGCCTATGGGCACAGTAAAATTGCAGCGGTCCGAAGGACAGGATACCTAAGCTCAATATATAGAGCTGCTTATCCAGATCTTGACCCCAGATGATCAGAGTGAACAAGGCACCTAGGGCGGTCCAGATGAAGGAAGATGAGCGGTAGGCCTGCTCGCTCCTCTTGCTTGCTCGAAGATGTGCTGATCCTTGGCTGGTTGTGGATTGTTCCAGACGCTCAAATGCCGCCAGCTCTTGCGGTGAATACTCCTTGGTAGAGATGACAGTCCAGCCCACGGCTAACATGAGTACGGCGCCACCAAAATAGAAGGCATAACGCACCGAGTCGGCTATCTCACCCGCAGGTGCCGTATTGGCCACGTCAAAATACTTGGTCAGTATATAGGGCAGGGCCGAAGCAACGACGGCACCAATACCGATGAAGAAGCTTTGCATGGCATAGCCGAGGGGACGCTGACGTTGGGGTAAGTTGTCACCGACAAACGCCCTGAAGGGTTCCATGGCGATATTGATCGATGCGTCCATGATCCACAGCATGCCAGCGGCAATCCATAGAGTCGGCGAGTTAGGCATGATGAAGATAGCTAAGGTTGTCAGGATAGCGCCGATAAGAAAGTAAGGTCGACGTCGTCCCAGTTTTCCCCAGGTGTTATCACTCATATAGCCGATAATAGGTTGCACCAAGAGGCCGGTGAGCGGCGCGGCTATCCAGAGAATGGGGATCTCATCGATCGAGGCGCCCAGCGTCTGAAAAATGCGGCTGACATTGGCATTTTGCAGTGCGAAGCCAAATTGGATCCCCAGAAAACCGAAACACATGTTGAAAATCTGCCAGAAGCTGAGCTCAGGTTTAGGGCGGCCATGAGGGGCCTGATTGCTATGGAGTAGGGGCTCAGACATACTATCAATTACCTTAATATTATTATTATTATTTTCTATGTCGATTGTTCAATGTCACAAATATGATCTTAAATTGAACACAGTGGCATAGTACCCTCGGGCACGAATTTGATACAATGAAATGCATACGTATTCATCATATTTCTTAACACTAAGTCAAGTTTAGGTTAACCTTGCTGGCGTTTTATCTAGGGTTTTATTTAGGGTTTAATCATTGAAATTAGTTAACTTTATGATACTGACTACTCTGGTGCTCTTGAGCGGATGTAACTCAATCCAAGATTGAAGTAACAGCACTATTGGCAGATATCTCTATTGAGGATAAATTATGGGTGAGTTTGGTTATTCGGTGCAATGTATCTCAGTGAGAGCTACGGCCTATGGCGTTAAGACAGGTTCACAATAACCTGTCTTAACGGTTACAGAAGCTAACTTAGAGTGTGTCTTGGCTGTGCTGAGCATGGCTGGAGTAATACAATAAGTGCAACAGATTAAGGTTGAAAAGTGAGAGAGCTGAAGGCAGAATTTTAGTTCTCACACACAAATTCAGAGTCTGTCATGAACAAACAGTACCATCAGCTCACTCAGGAACTAGGATACCAAATATCTACCCCCGTAAAACAGGTATGACACTTCGTCAGATCGCCGAGGAAGTCGGGGTACATTTTAGTACCGTATGTCGTGAGTTAAAGCGAAATGTCACCAGCCCCAACTATGACCGCATGCCAATAGAATTCGCCCCAAGTGAATGCTTGAGTCATACAAGCATTTATCGGCGTATTGAAGAGAATAAGCAACAAGGTGGCACTTTATATCAGCAGCTCCCTCGCTATGGTAAAACGCGTTGGAAAGGTGGCAAAAGGAAGCGTAATGCGGGTGTCAGCTTGATCCCATACCGAGTAGATATCAGTGAACGCCCGAAATTGTAGCAGCAAGAGAACAAATAGGTGACTGGGAAGGCGATACCGTTCATGGGTAAAACGCTCATTTAGTGACATTAGTGGATCGCTGCAGTCGCTTTACCTTAGCACGACGAGTATTCAGAAAAACGAAACAGGAAGTGAGTGATGCGATGATCGCTTTGCTTGGGCAGATCCATACGGCATTGACGATAACCTTGGATAATGGCGGTGAGTTTGCAGGCCATATGAAGGTGCATGCAGCGACGAGAGCGAAGGTTTATTTTAAAACCACACTTTATGAAATAAACATAAGACATAAGACATAAAACATAAAACATAATAAAAACAATGATCTAAACCTGAACTGTTAATTTTTGGATATAATGTTACACATATGATGCTGTTTGTTTGAATAAAAGTTGCAAATAGCTTGCAGTTTAACCGAGTTTAACGTTAAACTTTGTGTTCCTCGTATGGTTAAGGGACTAAGTTTTATGTTACTGGGGAATTGAACAATATATCTTTGAACAATATATCTATTGATTAATTTTAAGAGGTTAGCTTGAGATGAATAATAATTTTAAAAGAAATAAAATAGCTCTAGCAGTAATATCGACATTAGCATTAAACTCAAGTTTGTTAATAGCCGAGGAATTAAATCCTGAGGATTCAACGTTAGAAGATATAGAGATCATCCGGGTAACTGGTTATATCAGTAGTCAGAAAAGAGCACTACAAGATAAGCGTAACGCATCATCTATTATTGACTCTATTGCATCCGAAGACCTAGGTAAGTTTCCTGATCAAAATATTTCAGAATCTTTGCAACGTATACCAGGTATAACCATTTCGCGTAAAGGCGGTGAAGGTCAATTTATTACTGTTCGAGGCATGGGACCTGAGCATAGTACTGTGTTGTTAAATGGTCGTGTCCTTGCGACAGAAAATGAAGGACGTGAATTTAGTTTTGACATCATTCCATCAGAACTCATTAGTTCTGTCGATGTTTACAAGACACCGACAGCAAGCTTGCAAGATGGTGGCATAGCATCAACGGTTAATCTAAAAACAGCTCGCCCTCTCGATTATGATGGCTTCAAAGGCGCTGTCAGTGTAAAAGCTTTATATGACGATTCATCTGAAAAAACGACACCACAGTTTAGTGGACTTTTGAGTGATACGTTCTACGATGGCACTGTGGGCTTACTTGGTTCATTAAATTATTATAAACGAGAGTTTCGCACCGAACGAAGTTTTACTGATGGCTATGAAGCACACAGAGATCTTGATTTTGATAATGACGGTATAGCTGAATTAACCGATGTATCCTTTCCTTCTTATTATACCCAAGATGTAGATCAGTCCGTAAGAGAGCGAGTCAGTGGCACCATAGCGCTACAATGGCAAGCCACAGATAATTTATTATTAACCCTAGATAGCTTATATTCAAAACTCGATGTAAATTCTGATAGTCATGGTATTGCATGGTGGGTAGGCGACTCTATGGTTACCGATGCCACTGTCGATGAAAATAATACGGTAAACTATTTTAAGAGTGCAGCTGGCGCCCGGCCAACCGAATTTGTATCTTTTAGTAGACCGAGATTTGCCGAAACAAAACAAATAGGATTTAATGCTGACTGGGTGGTCAATGAGCAGTTGTCGTTAGTTTTTGATACCTCTTACTCAAAATCAACTGATAAAGTAGCGGGAAACCAAAGTTATTTTGTCGGTTACTTTGAAAATCCAGATCGTGAAATTACCATGAATAAATACGATGGTGATACGTTGCCTACTTATAGTAATATCGGTGATTTAACCGATCTTTCGACAGTAAAACCGGGTTGGTTTACCTACGAAGGAAGGGACATTACCGATGAGGCTTCTCAGGCAACATTCGATGCAAATTATGAGTTAAATAGCGATATATTGACCTCTGTGCAAGCCGGTGTCAGCTATTCTCGACGTGAAAAATCTAAAGATGTGGCTAAAACGCCGGATAATATTTCGTGTATTTATTGTTCTTGGACTGGGCACGAGTATGATGGATTTATGCCAGAGAGCCTAGTGTCTGGCTTTGATGGCAACGGATTCCTGTCGGGTGAGAGCGGCGGCAGTATCGGGGCTTGGCCTACATGGGATAATGACGAGTTGGTTGATTTCATGTTGTCAGATGCGGGTCTTGCCGGCATTCGAGATCCTGAACAAAGAGCACAAGCTATTGCTGATATTCAAGCCAATGGTGGATTCGGAGTGCAACCTAAATTAGGCCAGTCTGGCTCTGTGCTGGAACAAACCTTGAGCGCCTATTTTCTGGCGAACTTTGAAGGTGAATTAGGTGAGCTTCCCTGGTCAGGTAATTTAGGACTTCGTTATTCTAAGACGGATATCACTTCTTCAGGCACTTCTCAAGTCATAGAATCTTTTGAAGAAATCGATGGTGTTAATGAGGTATTAGTTAACTTCTCAGATCCAGTCGCCATTAGTGAATCGGGTGATTATGATATTTGGCTACCCACATCGAACTTTAAATTGAATATTCAAGATGATTTGGTTATGCGTTTGGCGGCCGGAAAAACAATTACTCGCCCGACGTTAAGTAATCTTTTACTCGATAGGAATTATAACACTCGACCGACTGAACGTAATGTCAGCAGTGGTAATCCTGGTTTAAAACCAATGACAGCTTGGAATTACGATATATCGTTTAGTTGGTATATGGATGATGTAAGTTATGTGAGTGCGGCTATTTTCCATAAAGACTTAACCGATAAATGGGAAAGAAAAACACAAACAATACAAATTGAAGGTTATGATTTTTTATCAACCCGACCTGAAAATGTTTCAAAAGGTGAGATTGATGGTTTTGAACTTGCTTTCCAGTATACTTTTAATCATTTACCCGCTCCATTCGATGGATTAGGCTTGCAGACAAATTATACGGATGTCACAGAAACAACTGATGAAGAAGATTTTGAAAGTAAATCACAATCTGCCAACCTAGTTGCATTTTACGAGAAGGGACCTTTACAAGCTCGTATCTCTTATAATTACAGGGATGGCTACACTGAATCATTAAATGCTAATCGTGGCCAACCTAAAATGATCAGTGATTACGGTCAATGGGATGCCAGTGCAAGCTATGACTTAACTGATAATTTCAGTTTATTCGTTGAAGCCATCAATATCACCAATGAACGCACTAAATCTTTCTCAATCTATGAAGAACGTTTGATAGAGTTGAAGGATACCGGTAGCCGTTTCACTCTAGGTGCTAGATACAATTTCTAATTAATTCATCCTAATGTGCCGAGGATAGTTTTATCATCCTTGGCCTTTTCTAATTAAAACATCTTTGCTATTATTACTTATATGTTCTGGTGATATGTTACTTATTTATTAATGTATGGTCTCGAGATAGATGTGATGCCTCATATCTATTCTGTTATTCATGTCACATGAAATAATGTGCTAAACATGCTACGAGATCAACTATGACTTTACATTAGATTAATGTTCCTATAGGAAATAACCAGGCTTTTCGATCTGTTGATTTTCTTCGTGAACATGTACGTTCAATATTAGGGTTTTATCTTCCCCGTATATAGATACCGGACATGGTGGTTATTATCAACAATTCGATAATCACGGACAAGTCAGTACGGGTGACAGTCCCGGTCATTTGGTTAGCAGTAGTCGATTAACCATAAACTTTGCAGTAGCGGCACAAATATTCGATGATGATACTCGTGATGATTATTTAATGGCTGCCTTGCATGGTGTTAATTATTTAAGAAGCCATCATTTTAATGAACAAACAGGAGGCTATGCTTGGCTTGTTGAGCAGGGTGACCGTGAGTGTTCACTTTTTACTCACCTGAGCCAACCCTGCTCGTAACACCTTCTCTAAAAAGGATGTTTTCATCCACGCTCTTTTTTGTTTCGTTGGTATACTCACTTTTGTAGGCTCTGCTCTCAACATGTTTAGTGATATTTGCCTAAGTATGGCCCAATTTGTGCATTATTATCTTTATAAATCTGACAGTTATCCTCTTTTAAAGAAGTATCTAGTACCCAATGCAAGTTATTCTCAACCGCCCAGTGACTCCTAACCGCTTCACCAAAAGACTCCTCGTCTAACTTGACTGAGATGATGTAATAGCGATATTCCAGGATCGGTTCTTTGCCTTTAACCTGCCAATAACTCATTGCCATTCCTAAGGTTTTAAGTTTTGGCCACTCAGGGGGATCGGCTGCAATCTCTTTAGCATTCAAGACATGGTAGCTACGGGCCTCTAGTCGACCATGTTGCTTATTAAGCAATAGGTTTTTTGATACGGACTGTCTACATTTCGAAAAACTTGATTTTATGGCCTCATGCAATGAACCTTGATTCCCTTTTACCGCTAGCACATAGTCTGCTTTTTGCTCAATGATACTCTTCGCAATGCTCTTCTTGCAGCCCATTGCATCAATTGAAACCAGCGCACCTTTTAAATCTAGTATTTTGATTAACTCTGGGATCACTGTTATTTCATTCGATTTGGCGGAATAACCAAGACACCCAGGATTGTCAGATGGAAGAATAACCAAGACACCCAGGATTGTCAGATGGAAAGGAATAACCAAGACACCCAGGAATAACCAAGACACCCAGGATTGTCAGATGAAGATCCCTTGACTAAGCTTAAGTGAGAGTTGTTAGGAGTGTTTGTCATGCCAACACCAAGAAAAGCGTTAGTCAGTTTAGAAGATACGCTCTATTATCACTGCGTATCTCGTTGTGTTAGAAAGGCTTTTTTGTGCGGAGTCGATCATTATACTGGTCAATCCTATGAGCATAGACGGGATTGGGTGGAAAGTCGACTATTGGAGCTTGCTTCCGTGTTTGCCATTGATATTTGTGCTTACGCAGTGATGAGTAATCATTTCCATCTCGTGTTACGTATTGATGTGGAGTTAGCTAAACATTGGTCAGATGTAGAAGTGGTCACTCAATGGCAAAAGCTGTTTAAAGGCGACAGCCTTAATCATGACTTTGTTAAAGGTGAACCACTTGAATCCTATCAACAAAGCATTATCAATAAACGAGTAAAAGAATACCGCTTACGACTGATGGATATTTCCTGGTTTATGCGGGCACTGAATGAACCTATCGCTCGTAGAGCCAATGCTGAGGACAAGTGTACTGGGCGTTTCTGGGAGGGACGATTCAAGTCCCAAGCTCTGCTTGATGAAGCTGCGGTACTTGCCTGTATGGCCTATGTAGATTTGAACCCTATTCGAGCTAAGGTGGCTAAGACACCGGAAACTTCAGATTTTACTAGCATTAAACTGCGTATTAAGGCTGCGATTAAAGGTGAGCAGCCCAATACGCTATTGCCCTTTGTTGGTAACGAATATAAAGGAATGCCTAAGGGACTCATGTTCAATGCTAGAGATTATCTGCAACTTGTTGATGATACAGGTAAAATGGTCATAGCCGACAAGCGAGGCTCTATGAGTCAGGAATCGGCTAATATTTTAAATAGACTTAATATCCCGCAAGAAAACTGGATAAAACTGACCTCAGAGTTCACCAAAATATTCAAAGGGCCGGTGGGCAACACCCAAGACTTAACAGCGTATTGTGAACATCTTGAACGCAAGCGCCGGCAAGGAGCTGCGAACTGTCATCGATGGCTAGATGGCACTTAATTAAGACCCAAAGAAAGTTATTTCAAAAGTATTTTGTTGAAGCATCATCAAACGGCAGTTTGGTTATTTTGATGTCTGATTTTAAATAAAATAGCGAAATTTCACTCATGACAGAATGTTTGAGTATTGTTTGGTGTATAAAATGGGAGGATTGATACAGTAATGCTGGTATCAAGTAATAAGTGCAACCTGGCTCTAGTAGCAACAGGTTATATCTCTTAGAATAAAATGGATGTCTTGGTTATTTTTGTTATTTTTCATAAAATGGATGTCTTGGTTATTTTCCCTATGCAAATTACCCAGCAGTGCCAAGCTGGAACTGCAGCGCTGTGCATGTAAAGGGCATAGTTAAGATTTCAAGCAAGGAAGATACTGCTCAATTAGTGAGAAATATGAGCGCAAAGTATGCAGCTGACTTACTCGAAAAACACGATATCATGAGCCCTGAAATTATCGACAAACTCAGTGGCGCCATCATAGGTCTATCGATTGAAATATCAGAGATACAGGCTAAGTTTAAGCGAGGTCAACACAGTAAAATCGATGATCAACAGGCGTGTCCAACGTACTATCGAACAGTAAGCACAACGATGCCCTGCAACTAGCTCAATATATGCTAGCATTGGGGATGGGTACCGGAGAGGATTAAAGATAGGGCCTATTGTTTAAAATGAAAAAATTCTGGGATCCCCTAGAATTGGGCATGATATTGACAGTAAGGGGCTGGGTTGGAATTACGTAAATTTAAACACCATCTCCATGATAAACCAAAGCCTAGCGCAATCGATGTTTCATGTCAGTTGCAGCACTTTGCAATAATCACATATGCAGTGCCTCCTTCTCGGTTTGACGGACTTTTCCCTGCACGATTTACGTTAGATACTGTGGTCATTCACGGTGAAGAAAAAGCCTTGATTTCGGTTGTGCCTTTTATCGATGTTGATTTTACGTCTGCCGTTTACCCATTGCCTAAATTTACTATGGGGCAAACCAACTACCGAATCTATATCATAGATAAAACAACGAATGAACGCTGCGTTTGGTTCTTAGGCACGACACTCGACTCTTGGACGTTAGCGCTCCCTAGACTGCTATGGAATTTACCTTGGTATCCTGGTGATATTAAATTTGATTGTGATTATGATGCCTCGAAGCAGATTTATCGACATTACCACATGATCACGGAGGCGAGCTGGGCGCCAGCACAAGTTGAACTGACTCAAGCTGAGCATTCAGATATAGCACTGCTGGGATTCCCAGATACTGAAACCGGCCTGGTTTACTTAACCCACCCATTAGCGGGTTTTTATCATAGACGTGATGGCAAGTTAGGCACTTATCGAGTCTGGCATAAACAGCTAAAAGTTAAATCTGCAAAACTTAAATTTGCGCGATTTGGCTTGTTGACTCGCCTGGGATTTGTCACTGAAAAAGAGCAAGCTTTA
This sequence comes from Shewanella sp., assembly GCF_013214165.1. Taxonomy (GTDB): domain Bacteria; phylum Pseudomonadota; class Gammaproteobacteria; order Enterobacterales; family Shewanellaceae; genus Shewanella. The sequence goes on from NZ_JABSSM010000020.1 coordinate 11,660, forward strand.
CCTCACAGTGTACTGATTGAACCCATTAATGAATTTACCATTTACTTGCCACCTAAGGTGGTAAAATAGACATTGATCAAGCTTGCGTTGAGGGGGTAAACCCTGTGCTTTTCTTAGGCCAAGGTGACGAGTCTTATATCATTGCCGAATCTTATTGTGCACAAAGGCTTGAGTGCATTTTCTCTGGGCCATGTTGTTCTTGAGGCATAAAAAAACGGACTCAGCTCAGTGATGTCCGTCTTATCAGTTAACCGATCCGCTCATGTTATAAACTAATCTAGCCTGTCACAAAATGTGGCAAAGGCGCCATTTAAGTGGGTCATGAATAGCGGAAGATATCTAAGCCTTGGGGGTCGATATCTGGCGTTCTGCCGCTGATCTGATCCGCGAGTAGTTTCCCCGAGCCACAGGCCATGGTCCAGCCTAGTGTGCCGTGTCCGGTATTGGTAAACAGGTTTGGGATCTGAGTCTTGCCTATGATAGGCGTGCCATCTGGTGTCATGGGCCTAAGTCCGGTCCAGAATTCGGCCTTGCTTATATCACCGCCTCCGGGGAAGAGATCATTAACCACCATGGCGATGGTCTCTTTGCGTTGCTCACTCAAATCGAGATTATAGCCCGAAAGTTCGGCGGTTCCTGCCACGCGAATTCGTTGCTTAAAACGTGTGATGGCGACCTTATAAGTCTCATCCATGACAGTGGATACTGGCGCGAGCGATTCGTCGATGATGGGCAGTGTCAGGGAGTAGCCTTTTACCGGGTAGACAGGGACTGACAAGCCTAATGGGGCGAGTAGGGCGGCGGAGTAGCTGCCTAAGGCGACCACATAGGCATCGGCTTTTAGCTCGCCAACACTGGTCGATACCGAGCTTATCTTGCCGTCAGTGCGTTCGAGCCCGGAAATTTCGACGCCGAATTTGAAGCAGACGCCGGCCTGTTTCGCTAAGATCACCAGTTGTTGGCAAAATAGGTAGCAGTCTCCGGTTTCATCGTCGGGTAGGCGTAAACCGCCGACTAGCTTCTCTTTAACGTGGGCTAATGCGGGCTCAGCCTGGATACAGGCTTGAACATCCAGCTCCTGATAGCGGGTGCCGCTCTCCTGCAAAAGCTTGATGTCTTTCGCGACGGCGTCTATCTGGGCATGACTGCGAAACACCTGTAAGGTACCTTGCTGGCGACCCTCGTAGTCGATGGCATGGTTTTGTCGTAGCTCAATTAAGCACTCCCGGCTGTAGTTGGCCACACGTAACATGCGAGACTTGTTGATCTGATAACTGGCTTGGTTGCAATTGGATAGCATCTTACTTGCCCACAGATAGAGGTCTGGTGACATGCCGGGCTTTATTTTTAAGGGAGCGTGTTTCTGAATAAGCCACTTCAGTGCTTTAATGGGCACGCCAGGTGCAGCCCAGGGGGAGGAGTAACCGTAGGATATCTGGCCAGCATTAGCAAAGCTAGTTTCTTCAGCGCTATTGAGCTGACGGTCGATAACGGTGACTTCATGTCCGGCTTGAGCCAGATACCAGGCCGATGTTAAGCCTATGACGCCGCCACCGAGTACAATAACCTGCATAAGATTCCTTAATGAAGCGAGCTCAATTCAGAGGGCTCGACTCAAATGACTGAGCCGAGTGTACAGGATTTATTCAAGCTTGCGGCTCATTTATCCTCGATAGTATCTCTGCTCAACGAATGGCATCTTGGCTATCTTCATCGGCATTTTCTTACCGCGAACCTCGGCAAAGATTAAGGTGTCTAAGCTGGCAAACTCCTTGGTAACATAGCCCATGGCGATGGGAAAACCGAAACTGGGTCCGGCGGTGCCACTGGTGATAATGCCTATTTCTTGATCTTGCTCATTGTAGAGCACTGCGCCTTCGCGCACGGGGGCCTTACCGAGTCCAATCATGCCGACGCGCTTGCGCTTCACATCTTTGGTGGCTATCTGCGCCAATATTATCTCGGCGCCAGGGAAACCGCCCGGGCGGATACCGTCTGTACGGCGGGACTTGCTGATGGCCCAGAGCAGACTGGCTTCAACGGGTGTGGTGCTGGTATCGATATCGTGTCCATACAGACACAGGCCAGACTCGAGCCTCAAAGAGTCACGTGCGCCGAGTCCAATCCACTCAACTTCAACCTCATTGAGGAGTAGGCGCGCTAGCCTGTCGGCATGTTCGGCGGGGATAGATATCTCGAAGCCATCTTCTCCGGTATAGCCAGCTCGGCCTATGATGCAATCGACGCCATCGAACTTGAGTACTCTAGAATCCATGAAGACCATGTCGGCGGTGCCGGGAATGTGCCGCGCTAGCACTTGAGCGGCGAGTGGCCCCTGTAGGGCTAACAATGCCCTGTCTTCGAGGATTTCTATCTCAACATCTGCGGGTAGGTGCTGGCGTAAATGTGCGATGTCTTGGTTTTTGCACGCGGCATTGACCACAATGAACAGATGGTCGCCAAAATTACTCACCATGAGATCGTCCCTAAGGCCACCTTCATCATTGGTGAACAGGGCGTATCTTTGCTTACCTTGGGGAAGATCCAATATGTCTACAGGTACCAGAGTCTCAAGCGCCTTAGCGGCGTTGGGACCATGAAGACGTAACTGACCCATATGGGACACATCGAATAGGCCAGCAGAGGCGCGGGTGTGCAGATGCTCCTTCTTGACTCCTAATGGGTATTGAACCGGCATCTCATAGCCTGCAAAGGGCACCATTCTGGCTCCCGCTTCCACATGGAGAGCGAAACATGGGGTTTTTAATAAGTCTTGTACTTCTTGTGTCATTTTGGACTCCAAAGAAGCCCCGCGAACGGGGCTTATATTTTTGATGAAATAAATTTTGCGGCGTGACTAGCCTTAACCTGGCTCTTTCGCACCGTTATCATCTTCATCGATGCGGCTCTTAGATTTGAAATACTCTTTACTCAGCTTGAACACGACTGGGCTAAGCAGCACTAAGGCGATCAGGTTTGGAATGGCCATCATGGCGTTGAGCGTGTCGGCCAATAACCAGATGAACTCTAATGATCCTACGGCGCCAATTGGCACGACTAAGATCCACAGCACACGAAAGGGCTTGACAGCTTTAGGGCCGAGCAGGTATTGCACACATTTTTCGCTGTATACACTCCAGCCTAAGATGGTCGTAAAGGCGAAGACGGACAAGGCGATGGCGACAATAAAGTTGCCATAAGGAATGGCACTGGCGAAGGCGGCAGATGTGAGCGCGGCGCCAGTTTGACCACTGGTCCACTCGCCAGAGACGACGATAGCCAAACCTGTGATGGTACATACGATTAAGGTATCGATGAAGGTACCTAGCATGGCTACTAGACCCTGAGCGACAGGGTCGTTAGTCTTCGCGGCAGCGTGAGCTATTGGCGCACTACCTAGGCCCGCTTCGTTGGAGAATACGCCACGGGCCACACCGAATCGGATAGCAGCCCATACCGCAGCACCGGCGAATCCACCTTCGGCAGCCGTCCCCGTAAATGCAGTAGTAAAGATAAGCGTCAAGGCTGCAGGAATTTCTGCAGAATGAACGGCGAGGACCACGACACCAGCGGCGATGTAGAAGGTCGCCATCAGGGGAACTAGCTTGCCTGCGACATCGGCGATGCGTCTGATACCCCCCATGAGCACTAGGCCGACGAGCACCATCATGACGAGGCCAGTGATCCAAGGATCGATACCGAAGTTGACATCCAGTGCGTTAGCCACCGAGTTGGCTTGCACCGTATTGCCTATGCCAAAACCTGCGATGGAGCCGAATAATGCGAATGCGGTGGCTAGCCAGGTCCATTTGCTCGAGAGGCCGTTCTTGATGTAGTACATGGGCCCGCCGCTCATGTTGCCATTTTCGTCAACTTCACGGTATTTGACTGCCAGTACGGCTTCGGCAAACTTAGTCGCCATACCAACCAGTGCGGTACACCACATCCAGAATAGCGCGCCTGGGCCACCGAGGAAGATGGCCGTGGCAACACCGGCAATATTACCTGTACCTATGGTGGCTGACAGTGAGGTCATCAGGGCGTTGAACGGAGTGATTTCTCCTTTAATTTGTTTGTCTTTGTTAGGGGCTCGTCCACTCCAGAGCAGTTTAAACCCGGTGCTGAGCTTTAGGATCGGCATCATCTTGAGGCCGATAGTTAGGAATAAGCCCACGCCGAGAATAACGGCCAGCATGGGTACTCCCCAGACAATTCCATTGATATAAGATAGTGCACTTGTAATAGTTTCCACGAGAACCTCTTAATTTTTTATAATTTTTTAGGATGCATCCAAACTGCTTCTATTTGGTTTTTTATTACTGCTTCTATTTATTTTTTACTACTGTTTCTATTTATTTTTTAATTCTGCGTCAATCATCGAAAACCCGAACAATCCGCTTGTTAAAGTTTCCGATAGGAAAAAATTAGTCAATTTAGAGAAAAAGCACAAGGTTTAATTTTTGTTAATTTAGTTGGTAAACATGTATTTCGACCTTAACTAACTGAATAGTAAGGGTTAAGTCAATCTGGTTTTTTATTTTTCTAAGTTTGGATTGTGAGTGGGTTTTAGATTATTTTCCAATATTAGCGATTATTTATTCCTAAAGGGAGAGAGGGAACTAGGGGATATTGGATACAGTTTCTTAGATTTATTAAGTATTTATGGCTGATTTCCAGCTCTTATGGAGGCGTGAGAGGCGAATTGAACAGACGTGAGAAGGGCACATCGTTTGTCGGTGAAGTCTGTTTTGATGGCTTGGTCTTTGTGGAACTAGGGCCAAGCCGTTACGTCATAGATTCAGAACCCGCGAGTTCAAGATGAGGTGATCCACAAAATATGGGCGTCATCCTTGCTGAGTGATATCACGGCGTGTCCCATGGTGGCATCGTAATAGGCTGAATCGCCAACATTTAAGGTGACTGGCTCATAAAATTCAGTGAGGAGTTGTATTTGTCCAGCGAGAACATAGAGAAATTCCTCACCTTCGTGGCGTACCCAATCACCATATTCATCGAATGAGCGTGAGTGGACGCAGGTCTTGTAGGGCAACATCTTCTTGTTAGTCAGTTGAGTCGAGAGTAATTCATGCTCATAAGTCGGAGTGAGTTGTTGTTTTCCTTCTCCTGCCTTGGTGATGTCTCTGCGTCCGGTTGCCTGCATCGTTTTAGGTTTAGTGAATAGCTGAGGCAGGTCAATTTCCAGCCCAGCCGCCAACTTCTGCATCACCATAAAAGTCGGTGATATCTGTTCATTTTCAATCTTAGACAGGGTGGACTTGGCTAATCCTGTGAGTTTGCTAGCTTCTTCCAGAGTCAGTTTATTCTTGGTTCTGATGGCCTTGAGCTGCTCGCCTATGTTTACGGATGCTACTTTACTCTCGCCACCTTCATTTCTTGTTAGGGCGATAGAGGGATACGCATCGGTGACTTCGTTCTCAATCATGGGATAAATCGACCTATATTTTATTCAATTGATTCATTGTTACATATTCCTGACACTTCATGAACCGAGATGAGGGGAATTCACGTGTGATCAGCTCTAGTTTATCGACTTAGAAGCTTCATTATCCATGTAAGTCCTTCTTAGTGGACATTTATCCTGCCTATTTGACCTTGCATAAATATTCAGTTTTCATCAAAAGTTTCCAATAGGAAACTTTTTTGTTGTTAATAAAAAATAAGCCTGATATGTTGTAAACGTGATCGGGATCAAGACATTCATCCTCAGGAGACCCTAGTTATGGCTCACAGTATTTTTGATTTATTTAAGCTTGGCATAGGACCATCGAGTTCTCACACGGTAGGCCCTATGCTTGCGGCGAATCGTTTCGCAAAAGAACTGGTGAATCAGGACCTGTTGCAAGAAGTCGATAAGGTGCGAGTAGAGTTATTTGGCTCTCTGGCACTCACAGGAAGAGGCCATGCTACAGATAATGCCTGTGTATTGGGTCTGATGGCGGAATCGCCCGGGTGTCTCGATGCCGATAAGATTCCCGGCCTGTTGGCCCTGGTTAAAGATACCGGTGAGCTGCCTTTGTCGGGTAAACGTTGGATCGACTTCTCATCGGAAGAAGACCTCATCTTTCATTATGACACTTCGTTGCCAGAGCATCCCAATGCCATGACAATAAAAGCCTTGAATGCAGAGGGGGGACTCGTGCTGAGTCGAACCTACTTCTCAGTCGGGGAGGATGACCCACAACAGCGCTTAAGCTCGACATTAGCGACCCCCAATTTGAGTGACCGTGAATTGTTATCACATTGTGAGCAAACCGGGCTCACTCATGCCGAGTTAGCCTTTGCCAATGAGGCTGCTCTAGGCGACAAACAGTCAGAAAATAAATTACTCTCACAGAATTGAGCGCAACACAAAGGCGCGGTAAGAGCGATCAATGTCATTGCTTACTAATTAAAGGAACTTAATAATGAAAAGCCAGTATAACTCACACGAACTAGAGCATTTTTTCGGTGCAGGCCTTGCCGCCACCGACGGAGAAATTCAAGGCGCAATTGAGCTGGAGTCCCAGCGTCAGGAGCAGCAGATTGAATTGATCGCCTCGGAAAACATAGTGTCTAAGGCAGTCATGGAAGCGCAGGGCACCTCGCTGACCAATAAGTACGCCGAAGGCTATCCGGGACGCCGCTATTATGGGGGCTGTGAGTTTGTCGACATCGTCGAGCAACTGGCCATAGACAGAGCCAAGGCGTTATTTGGCGCCGAATTTGTCAATGTGCAACCTCATTCAGGTGCTCAGGCAAACGGCGCGGTTTTTCAGGCGTTGCTGCAGCCAGGAGATACGATATTAGGCATGTCTCTGGATGCCGGTGGTCACTTGACCCATGGCGCTCGCCCAGCGCAATCTGGCAAGTGGTTCAATGCCATTCAATATGGAGTGAAGCAGGAAGATTGTCTGGTGGATTTCGAGCAAGTCGAAGCCCTGGCCAGAGAGCATAAGCCGGCGATGATCATCGCTGGTGGCTCAGCGATCCCCCGTGAACTTGATTTTGCACGCTTCAGGGCCATTGCCGATGAAGTGGGGGCTTATCTTATGGTCGATATGGCTCATATCGCCGGTTTAGTGGCCACGGGTAATCATCAAAACCCGCTTACCCATGCACACATTGTCACCACCACGACCCATAAGACATTACGAGGCCCTCGCGGTGGTATGATTTTGACCAACCACCAAGATATCGCCAAGAAGATCAACTCGGCTGTGTTCCCCGGCCTGCAGGGTGGCCCCTTGATGCATGTCATCGCGGCCAAGGCTGTGGCGCTGGGCGAGGCGTTAGAGCCTGAATTTAAGACGTATATCGCTCGAGTATTGGAAAATGCTAAGGCCATGGCACAAACCCTGCAATCCAGAGGCTGCGATATCGTCACCGAAGGCACAGATACTCACCTGATGTTAGTGGATCTCAGACCTAAAGGGCTCAAGGGTAACCGTGCGGAGGAAAGTCTTGAACGTGCGGGCATCACCTGTAATAAGAATGGCATTCCTTTCGATACCGAGAAGCCCATGGTCACATCGGGAATACGCTTGGGCACGCCGGCGGGCACCACTCGTGGCTTTTCCCGTGAGGACTTTATTCAGATAGGTCACTGGATAGGCGATGTGCTAGACGGTTTAGCCAATAACCCGGATGACAATAGTGAGGTGGAGTCAAAAGTTCTGCAACAGGTACAAGCACTTTGTGAGCAATACCCCTTGTATCGATAGTTCAGGAAAATGGTTAACTCGGGCGAATCAAGTCCGAGTTACCAAGACTCAAAATATATTGTTACTCGTTGAATAAAAATGAATTTAAGTCAGGAATAAGAATAATGAACGCAATTGAAAATAACTATAAGTTTGCCGGTACCCATGAGTGGGTCAAAGACAATGGCGATGGCACTGTGTTAGTTGGCATCTCAAAGCGTGCGCAGGAGCTGTTAGGCGACGTGGTTTTCGTGGAACTACCCGAAGAGGGTGATGTCACTACTGCCGGGGAAAATTTCTCTTTGATAGAATCGGTTAAGGCCGCATCGGATGTGTATGCGCCAGTATCGGGTGAGGTGATCGCCGTCAATGAAGTCCTGGATGACAGTCCTGAGACGGTGAACGATTCACCATTTGATGAGGGATGGATAGCTAAGATAAAGCTGTCTGATCCATCAGAGTTGGATAACCTCATGAGCTACGAGACTTATCTCGCTGGCCTCGAAGATTAAATAGGAGGCGTACAAGATGGCTAGAGATGACATGAAAACCCTAAGTTTACTCACGCAACTGGCAACTGATGACGAGTTTATAGCTCGCCATAATGGCCCGGGTGAACAAGATCAAGCTGTGATGCTAGACGCTATCGGTGTCGAGTCGATAGCAGCGCTCATCGATCAGACCGTTCCCGCTAACATTCGTCTTCCGGGAGAAATGGCCCTGGCAGGCCCGTTGAGTGAAGCCGATATGTTGGCGTCACTCAAGAGCATTGCCGGTAAGAACATCATCAATCGCAGCTACATAGGTCAAGGGTATTACGATACTCATGTGCCTAATGTCATCTTGCGCAATGTACTGGAAAATCCCGGTTGGTATACGGCGTACACGCCATATCAGCCAGAAATTGCTCAGGGTCGACTCGAGGCCCTACTTAATTATCAGCAGATGATCATGGATCTGACCGGCATGGAGCTGGCGAATGCTTCATTGCTCGATGAGGCGACGGCAGCAGCCGAAGCCATGTCCCTGTGCAAGCGCGCCGGCAAGAGCAAGAGCAACCTGTTTTTCGTCGCCGACGATGTGCATCCACAAACCTTGGATGTGATTAAGACCCGCGCCGAGTATTTTGGCTTCGATATTTTGGTGGCTCCGGCGGCTGAGGTTGCCGATCTCGATGTTTTCGGCGCCTTGCTGCAATATCCGGGCTCTACTGGCCAGGTACAAGATCTGCAGCAGCTGATATCTCAGGTGCAAAGTAAGAAAGCCCTAGTGGCGGTGGCGAGTGATCTGCTGGCCCTCACCGTACTCAAGTCTCCGGGCGAGATGGGCGCGGATCTGGTGATCGGCAGCGCTCAGCGCTTCGGTGTGCCAATGGGATTCGGTGGCCCACATGCCGCCTTCATGGCGACGAAAGAAAAATACAAGCGCACCATACCCGGCAGGGTGATAGGTGTGTCCATCGACAGCAAGGGCAAGCCCGCGCTGCGCATGGCGATGCAGACCCGTGAGCAACATATTCGTCGTGAGAAAGCCACCTCAAATATCTGTACCGCACAGGCGTTACTCGCCAATATGGCGTCATTTTATGCCGTGTATCACGGCCCAGCTGGACTGAAGAAGATAGGTCGCCGGGTGCATCATATGACGGCCATCTTAGCCGCCGGACTCGAGGCTGCGGGTATTGAGCTGAGCCATCAGCACTTCTTCGATACTTTGACACTGAAGACGGGTGAACAGACTCAAGCCATCTATGAGCGCGCCCTAGAGGCCGGCTTGAATCTACGTTTGCTGCCCGATGCTTTGGGGATCAGTCTCGATGAGACGACCAAGGCGGAAGATGTCGAGGCCTTGTGGCTAGCGATAACCGGTGAGACTCAGGATTTAGCGGATATAGATGCCAAGGTTTCTGCCAACGAATTTGCCGCCATTCCGGAAAATTGCATTCGAGAGTCTGAGTATCTGACCCATGAGGTGTTTAATCGCTATCACAGCGAGACCAAGATGCTTAGGTATCTTAAATCACTAGAAAATAAGGATTTCTCTCTGACACACGGCATGATCCCCTTAGGATCATGCACCATGAAACTCAATGCCACGGCGCAGATGATCCCTGTCACTTGGCCTGAGCTAGGTAAGCTGCATCCTTTCGCGCCGCTAGATCAAAGTCTGGGGTATCAGGAGATAGCCGAGTCATTTAGTGAGATGCTGAAAGCCGTCACCGGCTACGATGCCTTCTCTTTGCAACCAAATTCTGGGGCCCAGGGAGAATACGCGGGCCTTATCGCGATTCAGAGATATCATGCCAGTCGTGGTGACAGTCACAGAAACATCTGTCTCATTCCCAGTTCGGCTCATGGCACCAATCCGGCGAGCGCGGCGATGGTGTCCATGAAGGTGGTGATCGTCAATTGTGATGCTAAGGGCAACGTGGATATTGAGGATCTGGCGGCTAAGATCGCCATGCATGAGGATCGACTCTCTTGCATCATGATCACTTATCCGTCGACTCACGGTGTCTACGAGGCTGGCATTCGCGAGATCTGTGAGCGAGTTCATCAGGCGGGCGGTCAGGTGTATCTCGATGGCGCCAACATGAATGCTCAGGTGGGACTAACTTCGCCGGGCTTCATTGGTTCAGATGTGTCTCATCTGAACCTACACAAGACTTTTTGTATCCCACATGGCGGCGGCGGTCCTGGGATGGGACCGATTGGGGTTAAATCTCATCTGGCACCTTTCCTGCCTGGCCACGGTATACATAATACCCAGGGAGCCGTGTCGGCTACGCCTCTGGGCAGTGCCTCGATTCTGCCTATCTCTTGGGCCTATATCGCCTTGATGGGCGCATCGGGTCTGACTCGGGCGACTGAGCTTGCGATCCTCAATGCCAACTACCTGATGGAGAAACTGCGACCACATTATCCTGTCCTGTATTTGGGAGATGAGGGGCGTGTGGCCCATGAATGCATCATAGATCTACGTCCTCTTAAGGAGAGTTCGGGGATCAGTGAGGAAGATGTGGCTAAGCGCCTGATGGATTTTGGTTTCCATGCGCCTACCATGTCGTTCCCAGTGGCCGGTACCCTGATGATAGAGCCGACCGAGAGTGAATCACTGGATGAACTGGATAAATTTGTCCATGCCATGGTGAGCATTCGAGCGGAGATCGCCAAGGTGGAAAGCGGAGAATGGGACCTGAGTGATAATCCTCTGGTTAATGCCCCGCATACCATGGGAGATCTCAGTGAGACTCAGTGGGATCATCCATATTCGCGGCAGCAGGCGTGCTTTCCAGGGCTCAATGGCCACAAGGACAAGTTCTGGCCCAGTACCAATCGTATCGATAACGTCTATGGCGATCGCAACTTGATCTGCAGTTGCCCTAGCATAGACAGTTACCGGGATAGCACTCCCAACAGTTAACACATTTCTACACACTCTCAGTGGGGCTGTTTCATACAGCCTTAAGGAGAGCGCTTTGCCTTCGTAATGTCAAGTTGAGCTGTCTGTCATTGCATTTATCTCGTACTAAGGAAAGACAAATGTTAAATATAAAATCAAAAACAGTATTACTTCCTTTGCTCATTGCTTTACCCACCTTTGGACTTCAGGCTAATAATGAAGATGTGAGTAAAGAAGCGTTACAGACAGAGCTTAATCAGATCCGCCTGCGCTTGGCGACACTGGAGGAGCAGGAGAAGACTGATGACAAGGCTGGTGAGCAGAGTCAAAGCTTATCTAATAGCATCAACTTTTATGGTTCTTTACGACCCACCTTCGGGGTGACAATGTCGGGCTCCGATGATGTGTGGGATGTGGGTGATGCCTTGTCCCGTATAGGTATCGCGGCGGATCAGGAACTGGGGTATGGTTTGACAGGTTTTGCCAAGGGTGAATTTAAAGTCAACATACAGGCAAATGGTGATTTTGGTGAAGCACGTAAAGCTTATGTCGGCATAAAGGGCGATTTTGGCCGCGTGGCAATCGGTAAGCAGTCATCGACGCAATATCGCTTTATTGCCGATCCCGTGGATATTTTCAACCGCGCCGCGACGCCACTGGCCTATGACAGCGCCAGTCCGTTCCGGGTCAATAACTTAGTGACCTACCGTAAAGACTTCGGTGACGTGAGTTTCTCGGTTGATTCACAGTTCGATGGTGATAACGACAGTGATTTCTTTAATACGGGTCTGGTCTATAACGGTGACCTGCTGCGTGCCGCCGTCGCCTATTATAGTAAAGAGTCATATGACATTGACGCCTTCAATGGCGTTAAAGAACAGACGGGCATAGGTGTCTCGGTAGCGAAGAGCTTCGGCGATTTGTATCTGGCGGCTTCCTATCAGGGTACTGAAGTCAACAGTGTCGACGGGTCGACCTTGGATCTGGTCGGTGCTTATGCTATCACAGAGATCTATAAGCTTAAGCTAGGTGCATCTAGCTTCGATGACGGTATCGATGATATGAGCTCGGGTAATTATAATGCCTATAACACCACTTTAGAGTGGCAGGGAACTGCGGATTTCCGCCTGTTCCTAGAATATCAGAAGACAGATTTCGAGCACAGAGACGCCGATGATTCAATCATGGTGGGTATGCGTTACGATTTTGACTATAAATTTTAATCACACTGAGTGTCAATAAAGCATAGGTGAGAAACCTTTGCTAGCTTATCAAACAAACACGTCAATTCGGTACTTGGGGTCATCTGGCCTCGAGTACCGTTTTTTATCCTCAGCGCCAATACAGATTATGCATACCCCTTGATATATTGCTTCGGCGGCTGACCTAAGGTCTGCTTGAAAAACGTAATAAATGCGCTGACCGACTCATAGCCTAAATCTTCAGATACCCTCTGTACCGTATATCCCGATGACAGCTCGCGCAGTGCGATGACGATATGCAGTTGACCCCGCCAGCGACCGAATGTGACGCCGATTTCTTGTTTTACCAGGCGCGATAAGGTTCTCTCACTCATGGCAAATTTCGCCGCCCACTGGCCAATCGTTTCCCTATTATCGGGCTGGGCAATCAAGTCCTTAGCGATTTGATTGAGTCTTGGCTCCTTAGGTATGGGGAAATCAAATTGCTCGGTAGGCATCTTGACGAGCTCATGCATAAGCACATCGACCAGTTTAGCCGTCGCACTGTCGGGCCCGTAGTCTTGAGCCAAGCTGGTCAAGTGTAAGATCAGCTCTCTTACCAGGGGAGAGATGGACAAGGTACAGCTCTTTGGTGGTAAGTTCGGCAATTGAGGGTCGATAAACAGCATGCAGACCTGTGCATCCGGCGATATTCTGTTGCTGTGGGGCACCAAACTCGGGATCCACACGGCGCAATGAGTCGGCACCATCCAGATCCCGTCGTCTATGTTACAGGTCACATGGCCATGAGTCGCCAGCACCAGTTGCCCCTTCCTGTGCCGATGGAAGGGGGTCTCATATTCACTGTCTCCACCTCTTGACCTCAAAGAGACCACTTTCTGTGGATATTGGTCCGAATCAAATTCGAAGAATGATGCATCTGACGCCATAGGTTTGACTGTATTTAGTAATAAAATGTCAATATAGCTTAATTCAGCTAATAAATTAACGGCTAGAGTGGCGTTATTATTATTTATTGGAGCGTTACATGACCAAAGAACATCAATCCTTGGCCACTAAATCAATTTTTCTTATCTTGGGGATCTTGTTTATAGCGGCTAACTTGCGTGGTCCCATCACCAGCGTGGCCCCCTTGCTGGATGCTATCCGAGATTCACTGAGTTTAACCGCGACTCAAGCTGGATTATTGACGACCTTGCCCTTGCTCGCCTTCGCGTTTATGTCGCCCTTGTCATCTAAAATAGGCCTCAGGTTAGGATTGGAACGCGCGCTAATGGCAGCACTCGTGCTCATCCTTGTCGGTATCATGGTGCGGGCGCTGGGTTCGACCGGCGCACTCCTGTTTGGCACTCTTGTCATCGGAGCCGGGATTGCCATCGCCAATGTGCTCTTACCTAGTCTGCTCAAACGTGATTTCCCCACTAAGGTGGCGACGCTCACGGCTGTGTATGTGCTTAGCATGGGAATTGGCTCGGCGATAAGTTCGGCTCTGGCGGTGCCCATGTCGAATCTTGCCGAGCAGTTAAGCATCCCATTCATGCCTGATTGGGCCTTCGCCCTAGCCAGCATCATCCTGTTTCCTCTGGGGGCAATACTGTTTTGGTTACCTCAGGTGCGCAATAGTACGCTTACCGCAAAAAATAGCCCCAAGCTCGATTCCCATAGCTATGTGTGGCGTTCGCCCTTGGCCTGGCAACTGACTTTTTTTCTGGGTCTCAACTCATTTGTGACCTATATCCTTATAGGATGGTTACCCAGCATGCTGATAGATGCCGGTTATTCAGAGGTTGAAGCCGGGTTTAACGCGGGCCTCATGCTACTGGCATCGGCGCTTCCCGCCATCGTGCTCATTCCTATCATGGGTAAGTTAAAAGATCAGAGCCTGCTCGCCTTCGGCACAGCACTTATCGCCTTAATCGGCATATTGGGTTTGTTGTTACTGCCGCAGTTTGCCACCGTGTGGGTATGGGTGTTTGGTTTTGGTGGGGGAGCAGGCTTCATCGTCGGCTTGTCTTGTATCAGCCATAGGACCGAGCATTCACATCAAGCGGCCGCATTATCGGGCATGGCCCAGTGCGTAGGTTATCTGTTGGGGGCGACGGGTCCGATCCTTATCGGCTCAATGAATGATGCGACGGGCAGTTGGCGCTTACCCTTAATCTTGTGTGCGATATCTTGTGTCCTGTGCAGCGTGTGCGGATTTTTGGCCGGACGGGATCGCATTATTAAACATAAGCCGAGTGTCACCATGTCGCTTGCCGATGCTGGGCAGGGCTGATAGATGCTGCATTTTTAAGGGGAGATTAGCGGTTTTACGCCGATGGCGCTTCTCGTTATCGGCTCGGCCCTGTTATAATGGCGGCACTTTCTCTGTTTTGCCGCATTTTCCAATTAAACAATTACTTTATGTTAAGTGCTTTATGTTGAGTGTTGCATACTAAGCGCCTGGCGTTAGCTGATGTGATCTAAGGCTTAAACAGTTATTTATTCGTTATTATGTTGAGACCCAAAATGTCATTCTCTAATCTTGGATTAAGCGATCCGATTTTAACATCCCTAGCCGAGCTAGGTTATTCATCGCCAACGCCAATTCAAGCCGAAGCTATCCCGCTGGCCCTAAAAGGCAAGAACTTGATCGCGGCAGCCCAGACGGGCAGCGGTAAGACAGCCACGTTTGTATTGCCTATGCTAGAGATGTTGGCAAGAGGGGAAACCCAACGTAAGAAACGTATTCGTGCACTTATTCTCACTCCCACAAGGGAGCTCGCGGTTCAGGTCTGCAACAGCATAGCGGCTTATGGCAAGTACCTTAACCTTAAGGCGCTGGCGGTATATGGCGGCGTCGATTACGAGCCGCAGAAACAGGCCTTGATAGAAGGCATAGACATAGTCGTCGCCACTCCGGGTCGCTTGAGGGATTTGTATACCCAAAGATCGATTCATTTCGATGAAATCGAAATGCTAGTGCTCGATGAAGCCGACAGAATGCTGGATATGGGCTTTATCGAAGACATCACTAAGATCCTAGATACCTTGCCGCTAGACAGGCAAAACCTGTTGTTTTCGGCGACCCTATCGCGTCAGGTCAGGGAGCTTGCCAAAGAGACCATTCCTAATGCCATTCAGCTCTCCGTCACTAAGAAAAGTGAAGGTAAACCCAATATTGACCAGTGGTTAGTGACGGTGGATAAAGATAAGAAGTCGGCGTTATTGAGCCATCTGATCAAAGAAAACAGCTGGCAGCAGGCGCTTATTTTTATCGAGACTAAACACGGCGCGGCTAAGCTAGTGACGCAGCTGGAGAAACGAGGCATTGAAGCCGAGTGCATCCACAGTGGTCGTGCTCAGGCCATTCGAGAGCAGATCTTGGCGGATTTCAAGTCGGGTAAAATACAGTTTCTTATCTCTACCGGGATCTCCGCTCGAGGCATAGATATCGATGAGCTGCCCTTAGTGATCAACTATGACTTGCCATATCCTGCCGATGAGTACGTGCATCGTATCGGTCGTACCGGACGCGCGGGCGCCGCCGGTGAGGCGATATCTCTGGTATCTAAAGATGACTTCAAGAATCTGTGCATGATTGAAAAACGTCTCGATCACTTGATCGACAGAAAAGTAGTTGCAGGCTTCGAGCCACGTAAAGAAGTCCCTGTCTCGGTGTTGAATTTCGTGCCTAAGAATATGCCGGCTAGAGATGATTCGAAAGATAGCAGGGCTAAGCCAAAAGATAAGCGCGGGGCATCGACATCCAGCGCGTCGACTCACGGCTCAAGCAGGTCATCGACACCTAAACAAACTGACAAAAAAGACAGCTCAGCCGATAATAAGTTGCCGCTTAATCCCTGGGCTCGATAGCTCATACCCAGAGTTAAGAGTTAAGAGTTAAGTATCCAGTAAACAAAGGCTAAACGCCATCGCGTATTTTAGAATAAGCGCTCGAATAAGCACTCTAATGAAACAGTAAGGCGGGTGAATTCACCTGCCTTTTTTGTGTTTTTGTTTCTTTGCGCTTATGGTTATTTGTGTGTGTTGTGCTGACATTACCCGCGTAGATTATAGCGACAGTATCTTAGATCCTAACGGCTTAAGTTGAATCTCTAGCCATCCTGTGCCTGCGCCATCAATAACAAGCTTATGGGGTTTGAGTTGGTTTAGCGGCTGATTTAACGGCTCTGCAAGCAAATCATCCAAAGGGTAATGACCGGGTTTGACTCGCCACTGAGCGATCAAGTCCGCGGGCAGCTTGAGTGTAAACGCTTTGCCGTGTGTACGACTGAAGTTACTGACGATCACTAACTGCTGGTCTTGGCTGAAACGGGCGAAGGCGAACGTCATGTCATCATATTGATAGTCATAGTCATAGTCAGAGCCAGATCGGCCTATTTGAGTCTGATCATGGGCTTGACTGAGTTTTTCGCTGCCATGAACACGATTGATCGTATCTAGATCATAGTATTCACCGAGCAAGGCGGGGGCCGTGTGGCTAAGGTTTAACAGGCGGGCGTAATAATCCCTGAGTGCTAACTCATCCTTGGTCGATTGGCCGCCATCGAACTTACCGCCGTTCATAAAGCGCTGATGTGCTGGCACGCCGATATAATCGAAGATGCTGGTGCGCGACGGTGTGCCAAAGCCCGCGTTCTCGCTGCCATCTTCGCCGACTTCCTGGCCAAAATAGATGAGCGTCGGGGACTCACTCAGGGTGAGTGATACCACCATGGCGGGCAGGGCGGCGAAAGGGTCTCCGGCAAATTCGGCGCTGGCGATACGCTGCTCGTCGTGATTTTCCAAGAAGTGCAGCATGTGGGGAGCGATGTCTGCGACTCTTAGCCTATCTGTCTCAATGGCTGATGTCGATTGCTTCCCTTGAATGATGGCTTTAAGGGTGTCATACAGGTCGACCTTATCATAGAGGTAGTCCATCTTGCCTAGGTGAATATAGTCACGAAACAGTGCTGGGTTATACACTTCAGCCAGTAAGAAGGCATCGGGGTTTATCTGCTTGATATGGCTGTTGAGGTAACTCCAAAATTCCACCGGGACCATTTCCGCCATGTCGTAACGAAAGCCATCGACGCCTATACTTAACCAAAAATCTGTTATTTGTTTGAACTTGACCCAAGAGTTGGGTAGCTGAGCTTCATCGATGCCTTGCCAGAACTGATAGTGAGCAGAGACATCTAGCTTGGCATACTCTCTGGGCAGAGTAGGGAAGTCGTGGCGTCCATCAGGCTTGACGCCGTAATTGATCTTCACCGTTTCATACCAATCATTGGCATCGGGTTTGGCGAGGCGTGAACCATTGCCGGTCCATTTTGCAGGGAATTCATCAAACTGACCGTCACTCAGTGGATGTGCTTCACCGTTCAGTGGTTTGCTCTTACCTAGGTCGGGCACTTGAAACGAGGCGCCAGTGACGTAATAAAAGTTATTGTTTTTGGCGTACTCGACGCGTGTGTTGTCATTTTCGCCTAAGTTATTAACGCCTACCGGCATTGAGGTGGACGCATAACGGCGCGCCACATGGTTGGGCACGATATCTATGATCACCTTGATGTTATGTTGATGAGTGCGCTGGATAAGGGCCTTGAATTCATTTAATCGATTGGCGGGGTCATCGGCCAGATCTGGATTGACGTTATAGTAGTCTTTCACCGCATAGGGCGACCCCGCCCGGCCCTTGACCACGTCGGGATCGTCATTACCTATGCCGTGTTGGCTGTAGTCACGGATCAAGGCATGATGGGGCACGCCCGTATACCAGATGTGGGTGACGCCTAAAGACTGAATACTCTTGAGGGCGATATCATCGAAGTCACTGAATTTGCCTATGCCATTTTCTGCCATGGTGCCCCAGGGCTTATTGTTGCTATTCTTGTTGCCAAATAATCGGCTGAAAACTTGGTAGATCACCGGCTTAGCTGACTGCTCGACATGCTTGCTATTTGTTTTTTCGCCGTTCATGGCTTGTGCCGGCACTCCGGCTGTGGCCGTTGAGTACCCTGTCAGCAAGGTGGCTAGGATCACCATTTTTCGCGATGTGGCCCATGATTGAGCGCATATCGAGGTGGTCACTGTATTCATTATTCTCATAGACTGGTTCAACTTATTCTGCATGTTGATGGTGTTATTTATGCGTCTTGTTTGTTTTATTTGTAGGGCAGCCCACATACGTGTTCAGGCTAGCGCTGCAAGGATAAGACCTGCACCCCACGTGCGGGTAGGTGGAGTCTTACCTGAGCGTTCGCTGATGTGTTTAACAGCACACGCTCATGGGTGATCACATCGACCCCTGAATTAAAGCCATCAAGCTGAGTGTGAAAGCGCGCGGTAGCCAGAGACACAGGCGTATCATTCTTATTGATGATCACCATCACAGTGTCATCATCATTAAACCTAAAATAGACATAGACGCCATCTTGGTTGCGTTTACCTGCCTGCCAATAGGAAACTGTGATGGGGTTACTGGTCCACTCTTCTCCGACGATATTGAAATTTGGGTATTCGCTCATGATGGCGTTAGACCAGGTGCTGAGGAAGGCCTTATCGGCATAGGAGTAGGTATCTTCACGTATGCCGCTTAACCCGGCGTATTCGATCCACCAGATGCTATTTTGAATGAGGTAAGTGGCGAGCAGGGGATCTTGTTGGTTGAGATCTGGCATCGAGTCGACAAACCAACCATCGACGAAATGACTGTGATCTGACTGAGCCGCGTAGGGGTCTTGAACTGTGGTGCGTCTGTGTGTGGTGTATGTGATCTGGGCGTTATCTTGTGCTGCTGGGTAGCCGTTTATCCAGCTCGAGCTGGGCAGGTTTTTCATCCATCTATGATTGGAGCCTATGTGGTTAACCACTATGTCTTTAATGATGCCAATGCCTTTCTCTTTGGCGCGGGTGATCAGTTGACGATAATCTTCATTGCTACCAAATCTTGGGTCGATGCGATAGTGATCTGTGGTCGAGTAGCCGTGGTAAGAGTATTTGTCTTGATTGTTCTCCAGCAGTGGGTTTATCCAAAGCTGAGTGACGCCTAGTTTAGCGAGGTAATCTAGACTATTTTCGATGCCTTGTATGTCTCCGCCGTGACGCCCGTTGACATCTTTACGCTTAAGCCGTTCCAGCATCTGGGGGTGATTGTCATTGTCAGGATCGCCATTGACAAACCTGTCAGGGGTGATCAGGTAGATAACGTCCTTATTGCTGAAACCTTGGCGTTCTCTGGAGCCCTCTGCACGGGGATTAATCGTGTAGGCAAAGGTTTTGATAAGCACGCTCTGGTCATATAAGCCAACTTCAATGGTTTGTGGTTTGGCATTAGCGAGATCAAGTTTGATAAATAAGTGATCGTGACTCGATGTTTTATCGACACCTAATAGCTTAATATCACTGGCTTTAATTAATTTTACCTGCAGGTGATGGATGTCTTCGCCGTAGACAAGCAGTTGCAGCTGGCTGTTATGCATTCCCGCCCACCAGGACTCAGGTTCGACGTTAAACCCGTTTATCTCTGCCGATGAAAACGAACTGAACAGGATGCTGAGTACAAATAAATGCGAGATTGGACTAGATGGTAAGTTCATTTTTCCGCCTTGGGTCTTGAGTGTAAGCCCTGAATAAATTGCGCGTGTTCAGGCATCTTGTCGACAGTGCGATTTATGATTTTGCTGACATTGGATAAAAACTGCTGGAGATCGGTATCACTGATCGTATTGGCAAGGGGATGATGATCGCCAGGATAAATACCTTGTCCTAACATCACTTGTATCCAGGCAGCCTCGGTAAATAATTCATCTTGATGCCTAAAAACAGTGCCTGTGGCTTTAAACAAGTCTATCTTGTGTTGCAGGCTGTCAGGGATCGACATGTCACGACATTGCTGCCATAAATCATCTTGGCCATTTTTTTGATTGAGGTGATAGTGCAAAATGATGAAGTCGCGCACTTGTTCAAACTCTAATTGC
The DNA here is from genome assembly GCF_013214165.1 of Shewanella sp. GTDB lineage: Bacteria > Pseudomonadota > Gammaproteobacteria > Enterobacterales > Shewanellaceae > Shewanella. The sequence goes on from NZ_JABSSM010000020.1 coordinate 31,931, forward strand.
GATTGTCGATTAAATTCATCAACACTTTGCTGATGTATCCCTCGATGGGGAAATAATTTGCTCAACCTGATAATCGCTGATTGAACGAGGTGCAGGCTGGTGGATTCCAGCGGTTCTAGAAATCCGCTGGATAGGCCAATTGCAACACAGTTTTTGTACCACTGTTTTTTTCTTCTACCTGTTTTAAAAGAAATTTTCTTCGGTTCTGCTAGGGGGGAACCGTCGAGATTGTCGAGTAATAATTGTTTTGCATCCTCATCGCTCATGTATTTACTGCAATATACCAGGCCATTACCGGTGCGGTTTTGTAATGGGATCCGCCATTGCCAACCCGCATCATGGGCGGTAGAACGGGTATATGGTGTGATCGGTGCCACGGGTTCGCAAGGCACTGCGTAGGCTGCATCACAAGGCAACCAGTGCTGCCAGTTTTCATAACCCACCTTGAGTTGTTTGTCGATGAGTAGGGCGGAAAATCCAGAGCAATCAATAAAAAAGTCAGCGTTAATACAGAGATTATTCTTCAGGGTAATGGACTCTATACCGCCATCATCAGCAAGTTGACTCGATGTGATCAAGCCTTCGATACGTCGCACACCTCGCGTTTCGCTGTAACGCCGCAGCATTTTTGCGTATAAATGCGCATCGAAATGGTACGCATGGGTGATGCCAGCGAGAGGAGAGCCTATAACGTTATCCATGACACAGAATTTATTGTTTTTTGCGGCTTGAAAATTGAGTGAAAAGTCCCACAATTGGCTTGGGCTGGAAGGTTTCGATTTCATCCAATAGTGGTGAAACTGGGTAAAACCAATATCTTTACCCATATTGCCAAAGGCGTGCATGTAGCTTTCATGCTGTGCGCCCCAGTGTGTAAATTCTATGCCTAGCTTATAGGTCGCTTGGGTGTGTTTAATGAAGTCGGCTTCGTTAATTCCCAACACATCATTGAAGATTTGTAGGGGAGGTATGGTCGCTTCGCCTACGCCTATGGTCCCTATCTCTGCTGATTCAACCAGGGTGATGTTAATTTGTGATTTAAATAGTCTCGATAGCATGGCGGCGGTCATCCAGCCCGACGTGCCACCACCTACAATTACAATGTCTTTTATATGCTTGGTATTCATCGTAATCGCCTCCTTGATGACAGGTTTCGCTAACCTAAAAAGCCTCCGTAAAAACTTACAGAGGCTCAAGGGTCATGCCTTATTAGAACTTGTAGTTCATACCGAGCATGTAATTACGTCCATAATTTTGATAATCACGCACCAAGCGTTGATCATCACCGGTGTACGAAGTAAAGGGCTCGTTGGTTAGGTTACTCACCTGCATAACGACCGATAATCCGTACAGAGCATCAATACCACTGGCAGAGAAGTTGTAACCGATTTGAGCATCCACAACCGTTTCAGCTTTGATATTGACATTGACGCGTTGCAAGCTGATCTGGGTGACTTCACCGAGGAAGTCGGAGCGATAGCGAGAACTGATGCGTGCTTCGAAGCCCGCATTCTCATAGTAAACCGTCGCATTGAAGGTTTTCTCCGACAAACCGGGTAGGGCAGTCGGGTCACTGTCGGGTGTTTCTTTCACTTCACTGTCGTTATAAGCACCACTCAATACCGTACCAAACCCGTCGAGTACGTCGGCGAACATGCCGAAATCCAGTGACAAGGATACTTCGATACCCTGAATATAGCCCCCGTCACCATTTTGTGGTTGAGAGACGACACCGATAGGGTTGTCACCCGGGGCTTGGGGTAAAATGCTACTAAAATCGAAGTTAGACTGCTGGTCATAGACGTAGTTTTCTAAATCCTTATAGAAAAAGGCTAAAGCGAAGTAACCTTGGTCGCTGAAATAGTTTTCGTAGCTTATGTCATATTGACGGGCTAACCAGGGACGCAGCTCAGGGTTACCCGCGCCACCTGACCAGTTCACACCATCGTTTGGATTTTCATTGTAACTAAAATGAACGTTAGCATTCATTTGATCCATACGCGCGCGAGTCATGGTGCGAGAAGCCGCCAAACGCAGCACTTGATCGTCAGCGATTTCAAAGCTTAAGTTGACACTGGGGAGCCATTCAAGATAGGAGTCTCCTGCGGTGCGATCCGTTAAGATCACTGCGCCATTGGCAACCGTCGCGACGGTACCGTCGGAGCTTTGGTCTGTATGTACGGCCTGCAAACCTAGGTTACCGGTGAAGGGGAAACCGAATAATTCTGACTCTAGGTTCGCCATGATGTAAGCCGTAGAGACTTCTTCATAGACTGCCCATGAGTTGGTCGCTCGGGATAAATCTACATCTGCTACGTCAGTTTCAATGTAGTTGCCATCATTATAAAAGGCTAAAGAGTCGTAGCTTAATACGTCTCCCATGCCGAAGAAGTCGAGTGAGGTAGGGTCCAATAAATATTGCTCAGGTACCGTCATGACATAGTTAGGATCGGTACCGTCATATCCTTTTAGGGTTAAGTAATAACCCTTATCTAGCTTAGTCTTTTCACGGTTAGTACGATTAACACCGAACTCAACACTGCGCACTGCGCCTTGATCAAATATATATTCAGCACTTAAACGGAACGAGGTTAATTCATCTTCAATTTCAGGTTTGTTAATGAAGCCATCTTGGGTGTTGGCGCCCAAAGGGCTACCCCAACCGAGTGGGTCGCCCAGTTTAATCACATTGGGATCGGCATAATCAAGGCTGTGAGAAAAATGGTAGCTACCATTACCGTTATAAGCGAAACCCAGATCGTCAACGGCACCGACTCCCGTTCCACGTCCAGTGCCACTGTAGCTCTCCATACCCAGATCAGTACGTTCAGCTTTTGACATTGAGATATCAGCCTCAATACTCCAGTTATCATTGATTGAGAAGGCGTTATTCCAACCGATAGCTAATGACTCAGCATCGCGCTGGTTGACATCATTACGGACGACAACTTCGGCTCCTCTAATGATCCCTTCGGTCACTAGCCCATTTTCAATTTTAGAGGCTTCAACTCCACCATTGGCTCCCCAAGCCGCCGGAATTTCAATACCGCGTAAGCGTTGGTCATCGGTAAATTTCGAATAATAAATATCGACCACGGAATGGAATACATCATTGGGTGCATATTCAAACACAGCTAACACACCATCACGTTTTAGCTCGCTGGAACGTACGAAGGGTTTAGCGCCACCTAAGACGCTGATACCTTCGTCATTTTCCGGATAACCCCATGCTTGCCAGCGCTCTTCCTGGTTAGGCGACTGCATGCGTGCATAACCTAAGGCAATACCAATAGTGTCATCGGCAAACTGGTCAATGTACGAGACACTCGCACGGTAGCCTTTATCTTCTGAGCCACTGTTGAGGGCGCCTAAGTCATTCATCTCACCCCGTAAGCCGATGGCAAACGTCTGCTCACCATGACTTAATGGACTGATGGTTTGCATATCAACCGTACCACCGATGGCTTGTGCCATGACTGATGCATCGGGTGTCTTATAGACTACAACGCGATTTAATAATTCGGACGGGTATTGGTCAAATTCTACGCTGCGGTTGTCATTGACCGACGCTTGCTCGCGACCATTTAATGTGGCCGTGGTGAAGTCAGGTCCCATGCCTCGAATAGAGATGACATTGGCACGACCATCGAGACGCTGGGCCGTTACACCGGGTAGGCGAGCAAGAGACTCTGCAATACTCACATCGGGTAGCTTACCTATGTCTTCTGCTGAGATGGCTTCAACGATGGAAGAAGACGTCATTTTTAGCGATTGTGATTCTTTCAAGCTACGGCGTATGCCGGTCACTTGGATGACTTCGATGGACTCTTCTTCAATGGTCGACGCTATTTGTTTGGTGTCATCGGCAGCGTAGGTGTGCATGCTAGCGCCGGCAGCAATGAGCGCTATGGTTAGCAAGCTAGGTTTACATTTAAACATACATCTTCCCCTTATTTACTCTGTTCACTTTTAATTTTTATTCTTAGCAGTCACGGCAAAACACAGATAATGCATATGAGATTGTGAATTAGAGCTGCCTGATATTGTGCTTGTATTGCATTTGTTAAGGTACGGTGAAGATGTTACTCCCGCTTATCCTAGCAAAACAATCTTGTGCATACGTATTCAAAAGATTCAGCTGCTGTAAAAGCAGGCGATTCATGGGGTGGATGGCTGATATTTACCAAGGAGGAAGTAGGGTTAAGTTTTTGTTAAATATTGGGTTAACCTGATTGGCGGTACATGTCTGGCAGTAAGGGACGTTATGCATACGTATGCAGAGATATTGAAGCCTATTTCCCTCTTCACGTATGCTGGTCTTATTCAAATAGGATATGCAGCCGGTAACCTCAAACCAACGTTAAAGCAATAAGGTGTTGCTGGGGCCGCTGAGTTTGTTACATATCTTTAGGTTTTTATTAGGGGCGACAATGACTCAAGTTTCTTGGTGGCGGGGCGCCGTCATCTACCAGATCTATCCGCGTAGCTTGATGGACTCCAATGGTGACGGTGTAGGCGACCTGCAGGGGATCATAGCTAAACTCGACTATATCGCGAGTCTGAATGTCGATGCTATCTGGATCTCTCCCTTCTTTAAGTCGCCGATGAAAGATTTTGGCTATGACATCAGCGATTACCTGGCGGTGGACCCTCTGTTTGGCACCATGGATGATTTCGATGCGCTTATCGCTAAGGCTCACGGTCTTGGGCTCAAGGTGATTATCGATCAGGTACTGAGTCACACCTCCGATCAGCATGACTGGTTTATAGACAGCAGGGAGAGTCGCACCAACCATAAGCAGGACTGGTACGTATGGGCCGATCCTAAGGATGACGGCACGGCGCCCAATAACTGGTTAGCCATTTTTGGTGGTGGAGCCTGGGAATGGGAGCCTAGGAGACAGCAATATTACTTGCATAATTTCCTCACCAGTCAGCCTGATCTGAATTTCCACAATGCCGATGTCAGACAAGCCGTGCTCGATAACGTCGAATTTTGGCTCAAGAAGGGGGTCGATGGTTTTAGACTCGACGCTATAACTTTCTGTTATCACGATCAAGACCTGAGAGATAACCCGGCTAAGCCTAAAGATAAGCGTCAGGGAAGGGGCTTTAGTGAAGATAATCCCTATGCCTATCAATATCATTATTACAATAATACCCGGCCTGAGACAGTAGCCTTTATCGAAGATTTGCGCGGCCTCATTGACCGTTACCCAGGTGCGGTGACGTTAGGTGAAGTCTCATCTGAAGATTCTTTGGCTACCATGGCCGAATATACCCGGGGTGAGCATAGGTTACATATGGCTTACAGCTTCGAATTATTGACCGATGATTTTAGTGCTGGCTATATTAAGCAGACTGTAGAGGCGCTCGAGGCGAGTATTGGTGATGGTTGGCCTTGCTGGGCGATAGGTAATCACGATGTACAGCGCGTCGTTAGCCGCTGGGGAAAAGGCAATACTCAATCGGCGATGATAAAGATGCTCACGGCCATGCTATGTTCATTGCGAGGCAGTGTTTGTAGCTATCAAGGGGAGGAGTTGGGCCTAGGTGAAGCCTCTATTGAGTTTCATCAGCTGCAAGATCCTTTCGGTATCGCGTTTTGGCCCATGTTTAAGGGCCGGGATGGATGTCGTACGCCCATGCCCTGGTTACATGACAAGCCCAATGCGGGTTTCAGTGACACCATACCTTGGTTACCCGTGTCTGAGCGTCATCTGGCCTTGTCGGTCGATCTACAAGAATCGGATGAAGCCTCTGTGCTCAATGCGTATCGTCAGTTTCTCCGTTGGCGTCAACAACAGCAGGCATTAATGACAGGAAGTATCAATTTTATTGATGCCCCAGAGCCTATTCTTGTCTTCATCAGAGAAACGGCCGAGCAAAGGAGCCTGGTGTGCTTTAATCTTTCGGCCAAGTCAGTTGGCTATCAGAGTTTACCCGCCAGTCTTGGAGAGCTTAGTCGAGAGCAAATCATCACAGGACACGGCTTGCTTGAGGGAGATATTATCGATAATGAGATCTATTTGCCTGGGTTTGGTTGTTTATATGTTAAATTGAAGTGAAATGGATTCACATTTAATATCAACACCAATATTGTCAAAATAACATAAGAGAATCACAAGATGGCTTCATCGTATAGTCCGGCTACAACGAGCAATTCAGGGGCCGCTGCGGGCAGTGACTCCCAAGGGAGTTACCGCTTCGCCTTAGTTTCACTGACCTCGCTATTTTTTATGTGGGGATTTATCACTTGTCTCAATGACATCTTGATCCCACACCTTAAGGCAGTCTTCTCCCTTAGCTACACCGAGGCCATGCTGATCCAGTTCTGTTTCTTCGGTGCCTATTTTCTGGTGTCGATCCCTGCCGGTAAGCTGGTTAAGCGCTTAGGCTATCAAAAAGGCATAGTGACTGGGCTGGTGATCGCGAGTCTGGGCTGCGCCTTGTTTTATCCTGCCGCAGAATTTGCCACCTACGGGCTCTTCTTAGGCGCATTATTTGTGCTGGCTTCGGGGATCACTCTATTACAGGTCGCAGCAAATCCCTATGTTAATGCCATGGGTAGCAGTGAGACTGCATCGAGTCGTTTGAATTTGACGCAAGCGTTCAACGCCTTAGGCACCACAGTCGCGCCTTTCTTTGGCGCAGTATTAATATTGTCTGTGGCCTCTTCGGCAGCATCCGAACTGGTTCACGCTCAGGCAGAAGCCGAGGTGGTTAAACTGCCTTACCTCTTGCTTTCGGGCCTGTTGGCAACCTTGGCCCTGGTCTTCGCCAAACTGAAACTGCCAAAGATAGAGACCCACATCGCAGATGATACTGGCCAGATAAGCTATAAGGGCAAGACCAGCGCGCTGCAATCGACCCATCTGGTATTGGGGGCTGTGGGCATTTTTGTCTATGTGGGCGCCGAGGTTTCTATCGGTAGCTTCCTGGTGAATTTTCTCGGTGAGAGTCATATTGCCGGATTGAAAGAAGCCGATGCGGCGCACTATATTGCCTATTACTGGGGTGGCGCCATGATTGGACGCTTCATCGGCTCGGTGGTAATGCAAAAAGTCGAAGCGGGTAAGGTGCTGGCCTTTAATGCGCTAATGGCCGCTCTGTTGATTGCCGTGGCCATGACAAGCACTGGCAGTGTGGCCATGTGGGCGATACTGGCGGTTGGCTTGTTTAACTCCATTATGTTCCCGACCATCTTTAGCCTAGCATTACGGGATCTGGGGCCTCATACATCACAAGGCTCTGGCATCTTGTGCCTGGCTATTGTTGGCGGCGCAATCCTGCCACTGCTTCAAGGCGTGACGGCCGATGCCATTGGGATCCAACAGGCTTTCTTCTTACCTATCATCTGTTATGGCTTTATCTTGTTCTATGGCATCAAAGGTTCGAAGACTTAAGACTAGACCCGCTAAGGTTAAAACAGCGAGTGGATGCTATTAAACTTAAGCAATAATTAATGGCGACCTTAGGGTTGCCATTTTGCTGATGGTTAATCAAATAGGGACTATCGCTTAAAAATACTCAGGGCTGGCTCAGTCTTTACTTGCGTATTGAAGGCTTAGCTCCTATGATCCACACGTTTTTATTTCTGTCTTATATTTTCAGCCATCCACCGCAGGCGATTTCATGCTTAACTCACCACTTTCTCCCAGCTCGACCGAACTAGTCATCAATGTTTTAGATATGGTTTTATCTGAAGGTAAACCCTTAGACAGAGCCTACTCTCATCATTTCTCGGGCTTACAATTAGCGCCGTCTGAACAGGCCCGTATCACAGTGGTTGCCGGAGATATTCTGCGTAAATTAAATCTCTATTGCTATCTGTCCGATGTGAAACATGAGGAGATGTCACGCCTAGGCACACGTCTGCTCAATGTGTGGCACATGTTCCATGAACTCGAGCTGCCTAAGATGCAATATGCATTACCGGTGGATGAGAGAGAATATTTTGACCGTTTGGAAAAAGCCAAAACGCAAGCCGCCTTGTGGGATGGTTGTCCTGAGTGGCTAGATACCATGGGTCAGGCCCAGCTTGGTGATGCGTGGGCGAAAGAGAGAGCGGCGCTAAGTACGCAACCTAAGCGATATTTACGCGTGAACCTTCTCAAGTGTACTCGTGAAGACTTAGGCAAGAAGCTGAGAAATGAGCAAGTGCAAACCAAAGAGGTCGAGGGCGTCGATACTGCACTGGAAGTCACCTCTGATTCGGCACTGTTTCGTACCGAGAGTTTCAAGAAGGGGTGGTTCGAGCAGCAAGATGCCGGTTCACAACTTGTGGCAGCGGCAGTCGATGCTAAGCCGGGTATGCGAGTTATCGATGCCTGTGCCGGCGCTGGTGGCAAGACTCTGTCCATCGCGGCTCAGATGCAGGGCAAGGGACGTTTACTGGCCATGGATGTGGAGCAGTGGAAACTCGACAGTCTGAAACAGCGCGCTCGCCGCGCCAACGCGCATAACGTAGAGACCCGCATCATCGCCAGCTCTAAGACCATCAAGCGTCTTAAGCTCAGCGCCGATCGTGTGCTGCTCGATGTGCCGTGTTCAGGCCTTGGGGTACTTAAACGTAACCCGGATGCTAAGTGGCGTGACACTCCAGAGCGATTACCCGTGTTGGTTGCGCTACAGAAACACATCCTGCAAAGTTATAGCCGCATGGTAAAAGTGGGTGGCATGTTAATCTACGCCACTTGCTCTATCATGCCTGAGGAGAACCGAGAGCAGATTGATGCCTTCCTGGCTGAAAATGAGCATTTCAAGCTTATTGAAGACGAGAATATCAGCGTGGCTGATTCTGGGTTCGATGGCTTCTATCTGGCAAAGCTGGAACGTATCTCTGAGTAAAACCTGGCTAAATAGTGCTGTCAGTGTGGATTCGATATTGTTTAGCGAGTTCTTGCGCCAGCTGGGGCTTTAGGCCGAACAGAAAAGCCAAGTGGTTAAGGTCGGTCAAAGCAAGTTCCTCGGGTTTACATTTAACCGAGGGATCCAGTGCTACTTCATGAAAATGGCATGCTGGCTAGTGTGGGGGCTAGAGGCTAGATACCTCCGGCTACCCGATTAGGCTTTTTCACGTTTAAGCTCCGCTCTCAATTCCATAAGAAGTACACCTAATTTGTTTTTGCCTTTACCATTCGGGCCAATCCCCCAATATTTGTCATATGGAGAATTTTCAACCAACTCTTTCTTTCCGGTACTTAGCAATATGTCTTTTAATTCAGTAGATTTAAATTTCTCTCTCAACCCTCGGAGCATAATCTCTTCTTTAACTATGTCCCAGTCTTGACGAATCGGAGTAGCTCGAGATTGACCTAAATCCTTAGCCTGTTTAGGTGAGCCACAATTTAAAATCTTATCAAACTGTTCCGTACCCTCAAACTTCATGGCCTGAAACTAGTGCTCCATAGTACGCCTTTTCCTTCTATCCAGCGTGAAGCCAAAACCAGCGAAATTTGATAACTGATAATACTTATCTTCTCTGTTAAAGAAATAGATTATTTTAGCCATACCTTCCTAGAGCCTAACGTCCCTCTAATAAGTGAACCATGTGCTGGCGGGAAATTTGCTCAGAAAATGGCGTGACAGCCTTGGCGGATCTTAATTCAGAGGCTTGTTAGTGTGATTAAATCATAGTGCTTACAGTGACTGAATTATTTCCTTAATTTTTAATGCTTTTTCGAAATGATCTAGCTTTTGAGTCTTTATCCACCATTCCGCAGCTTCCATGAGTAGCTCAGGATCATCATTTTTATTTGCGAAAAATGCATAAAATGACAAACCAACATTGGTTCCTTTTTTCTCTACTTTATCATCACATACTTTGATGATTTTTAATCTCAGGCTCTCTCTCATACTGCTCTTCTATATTTCGAAAATACCAACGCTTTAGATAATGAGCCGATGTTTTATCCTAAAAAAGCCCCCGTAAAGGCCAAAACATCGTCTCATTAAGCGTCTCATTGATAGTCTTGTTGAACATCTGCGATATCTGTGGTGATTGCTTACTTGCCAGCATCATTTCAGTCAATTTATTAATCAGCAGACTACCCGAAGTAAAACCAATTATCATCCTCTTTTGCATAGATATTATACTTATCCACACAGTAATCCCACCTGCTAGTCACAGGCAATAATCTATGACAGATTAAGGCATGCTCTATGCCAAATTAGGCATAATCGGATCCAGCGTGAATCGTCAGTCAATATTTACCCGTCACAAATAATTGTGGGTGTCTTGGTTGTTGTGCGATTACTGTTATTGTTTTTGTTTGTTAGCCAATATTTCAACCAGGTGAGTTTGAGTGTTTGCGATTGATTTTTGGGACTCTGAAATCTCTGTTATACGGTTTAGTAATTTGACTGCGAAGACGATTATCCCTACGACGACTGCCAACTGTAAAATAATGCCGATAAAAACCATACCTGAAAACATATATTATCCTTAATAGTTAATGAAAAAAATAACGCCGTTTTAAGCGGAAAATTGCAGTTGGCTAAAATAAGTGGGACACGAACAAAAAGCCAACTGTAATTTGTTCGACTTGAAAACCCTTGTGTACGCCCAGCATGGGCATGAACTAATGAGGTGACTATCTACTAGTTCTCAGCTCTGTAGGAAGGTCACAGTTTGATAACATACTGTTTAGTTTGTAAAATAGTAACGTTAACTACTAGCGAATGGCAAGGGTTTATCTGTGAGGGTTGGTCTGAAGGGCAGATGTTTTGCTCCTGCAATATCTGCATTTCCACCATCCCTGGTGGTCAAGCCGCTAGCCTTTCTATTCATCGAGAGTGCGAGCTGATGCACAACGCCTCCATGGATGGAGAAGGTAGGGAGACGCAGGATGCTAAAAACAAAAATATCATATGAGGCGTAGGCTAGAGGTGAGTTGGCAGAGTCTGCCCCGCGTAGCAAGGTGTGTCACATATTGCTTAGAGTGTCTATTGGATCCGCCGTCAAGTACGTATGTGACTTAGGGGTTATAAAAAGTGGCGTCAGGATCCAATCAGCCGTTGCTTGTGGGAGGGCCTACCCCACAAAGTGCTTTGGGGATCACAAGCAAAGGGCCGTGGCGAAGCTCGACTCTTGTTAACATCTTTGACCAGGGATACAGCAAGCACTGAGTAATGCCAAGCTCGAAGTAAGAGTTAACAAAGCGGGATTATGTTCACTAAGAGATGGATGGATCGCAGTTCACTCTCGAAACAAAGAAGCTAACCAGAAAGTTTAGGTTAGGACATTCCTTTACTAAGAGTAAATGAACCGCCCTCGGCAACAAGCTCCTGCGTTGCTCTCGATAATTGCTCCTGCATTATTCTCCCTTCGTCCATCCATGGGCTCGTACCTCCTGAATCTGACCTCTAGGGAAGAAGAAAATGTCATATTTTGTATGGAACAAAATAGACCATTCAGTGTGTGCCTAGCTGCTTCATGAAAAGGGCATGCAGGGTGGTGTGGGGGCTGGAGGCTAGATACCTCCGGCTACCCGATTATAAGCCTATTCACCGTACCATTCTGGCTTTTGTTCTTTAGAATTCCAAGCCCAATCTCGCAACGTTTCAATGATATGTTCACGATCATATTTGTCGTAGTACGCGGGGTTTAGTCCCGTACCTTGAAAGCCATTCAATTTACTAGCTTCAATACAAGCATCTTCATCATCTTTACGGGATGTAATCAAAGTTCCATTTTGTCCACCAAACTCAGGTAAACAACCTGTAATTTGGTATTCCTCACCATCAGAGCCAAGAAATACATAAGGAGATATGAATTTTATTCCTAAATCTTTTGATGCATTTAACCAAGCTTGTTGAGGGCGATTGAATAATGATTCTAATAATTTGGCATTTTCATTGTCTGGTGCATCAATATCTTTATAAATGACAAAATCAACGAAACCATCTTCATCAAAGGAGACAACCCAACGCTCTGAAAATGCGTCCACTTCTACATCAACGCAACCAACGTGATCACGATAATCGATACGAATTGGAAATTTTTCTTCACTCATTTGAGCTAAAAACTCGAAAATTTTCATCATATTCCTAGAGGCATAATCGTGGTAGAGCGGCCTGTTGCCAGACCGACCCCACACAGATCCGGACGTGCGGAACTACCGCATCCGGCTCTTCAGTTATATATTCGCTCGTGTAAAACACGACCCTAGTACCAGTCAATCAGCACCAACCTCTTGCTGACCTTTGGTCTCTCAATTTCAAAATACTCTAACATCTTCTTGAAATTACTCCAGTTATAACTTCGACGACCACTACGACTATTCAACCATTTATATAAGCTATGCAGAACATGGTCATATATACCTGCCAGACTTCGGCTGTTGTCGGGGAGCCCGAAGTAATTTCTAAACCTTGTCAGTTTTCGTTTTAATTGCGGCAGCCAGTCCCTCAGTTTTAATGAGCGCTTGGCTTTGAACCATTGGTAATATTCGCTCAGTGTCGCCTTCTGTTTCTTCACAGCGGTTCGCCGTCTGAGCCTTGATTTACCATTTGAATCTGTCCCCCAGTAAAACTCAAAACCAAGAAATACAAAATGACGTTTTCGGCCAACGTGGAAACGGCTAAATCGCATCAATGAAGTTTTATCTTCTGCGACGTCTAAGTTGAATTTCTTCAATCGTTTCGGTAACACTTTATAAAAGAGCTCGGCATCATGAGCAAATTGAAACGCGCAGACAAAATCATCCGCGTAGCGGACCATCATTGCCCGGCCTTTCATCCTTGGCTTCACTTTCTTTTCAAACCCAAGGTCTAGCGCATAATGCAGATAAATATTAGCTAATACTGGGCTAATTATTCCTCCCTGTGGACTTCCACTCGATGGTTTTGTAAAGACACCATCAGGGGGTTTTATCCGCGCTTTTAACCATTGGTTGATCAGGTTAAGTATTGCCTTGTCATCGATGCGTTGCTTGAGCATATCCATCAGCCATTCATGGTCGAGGTTGTCAAAGAAGCCTTTAATATCAGCCTCTACAATGTACCCATAACCTTTAAATTGCAGATTGAGTGTTAAGCTATGCACCGCTTGATGCGCACTTTTGTTCGGTCGATAGCCATAGCTATTACGCAAAAAGTCTTGCTCCCAGATGCTTTGCAGGATCTGGCTGACACTTTGTTGCACTAACTTGTCATCAACCGTTGGTAGCCCTAAAGGGCGTAATTTACCGTTCGATTTAGGAATGAAGATCCGTTTGATGTCATTGACTCGATAACATTTCTGTTTGAGTTGCAGACCTAAACGATCCAACAACAACCAAGACAACAACAACCAAGACACCCAGGATTGTCAGATGAAGCTCCTTTGACTACGCTTAAGTCAGAGTTGTTGAGGAGGGTTTGTTATGCCGACACCAAGAAAATCATTAGTCAGTTTGGAACTTTTTATTTAACAAGATGATTATTTTACCACTGCGTATCTCGTTGTGTTAGAAAGGCTTTTTTGTGCGGAGTCGATCATTACACAGGTCAATCCTATGAGCATAGACGGGATTGGGTTGAAAGTCGACTATTAGAACTTGCAGCTGTGTTTGCCATTGATATTTGTGCTTACGTCCTCTTGATTCACAAAAATGGGAGTAACCATTTACATCTCGTATTACGTATTGATGTGGAGTTAGCCCAGCTCGATGAAGCGGCAGTACTTGCCTGTATGGCCTATCTAGATCCCTCTTTATTTATAGATCGGGCAATCCGCGCCAAGATGGCGAACACTCCTGAAAGCTCAGACTTCACCAGTATTCAAAAACGAATCAAAGCTGCAATGAATGGTGAACAGCCCAAAGCACTGTTGCCATTTGTGGGGGATGAACGACAGGATATGCCAAAAGGGTTGATGTTCAGTGCCAAAGATTACCTGCAACTTGTTGATGATACAGGGCGTATAGTCAGAGATGGCAAGCGAGGCTCTATGAGTCAAGAGTCGGCCAAGATATTAAATAGACTTAATATTCCACCAGAAAACTGGATAAAACTGACCTCATAGTTAACCAAGAGTTCACCAAGATTTTCAAAGGGCCTGTGGGCAATACCCAAGAGTTAACAGTGTATTGTGAACACTATCTTGAAAAACACTGACCGTAAGCGCCGACAAGGAGCCGCCAACTGTCATCGATGGCTAGATGGCACTTAGTTAAGACCCAGAGATATCCATTTCAAATTATTATATTCAAGCATAACCAAACGGCTGCTTGGTTATTTTTATGTCTTATTTTCAATGTGATAGTCTAAATTTTACTCATGACAGCATTATTGAGTATTGTATGGCGTGGCAGGAGGGTGGATTGAAACAGCAATGAATTTCTCTGGCAATCTGGCTCTAGTAGGTACAGGCCATCTAACAGAGAATAATATTGGGTGTCTTGGTTATTGTTTTTGTTAACATCTTTGACCAGGGATACAGCAAGCACTGAGTAATGCCAAGCTCGAAATAAGAGTTAACAAAGCGGGATTATGTTCACTAAGAGATGGATGGATCGCAGTTCACTCTCGAAACAAAGAAGCTAACCAGAAAGTCTAGGTTAGGCGCTCTAAATGAACCGCCCTCGGCAACAAGCTCCTGCGTTGCTCTCGATAATTGCTCCTGCATTATTCTCCCTTCGTCCATCCATGGGCTCGTACCTCCTGAATCCATTCAGTCGTGTGCGGAGCCGCATGCAGGGTGGTGTGGGGGCTGGAGGCTAGATACCTCCGGCTACCCGATTAAGTGGCTGATACTCTAGCCTTTACTGAGTTAAAACTATCAACGCTAGTATTAATTTTACTACCTAAATAAATAACTACTTCTCTTGCTCCAGCACCAACAGCCAGTTCGCGTAAAACTCGATCTTCTATGTTAGTTAAACCACCTTCAGTTTTTTCTAGTTGATGCATAATAATTCGTGGTGAAGGCCTAATTATAGATTTATGAATTTCAAATACACCATGTTGAATAATTTTTTCAGCTAAAAAGAAATCTGCGATAAAAGATCTTGGATGTTGAAAAGGATTTGTTACGGTAACATTGCTTGCTGTATCCCGTTTAGCTTCGCTTCCAATAGCTTTTACAACTTCGCCTTTTTTAGTTTTTTCTATTGCAATAAAAGGCTCTGCTTCATAATTAGTATCAGATGAAAAAACCTTAATTAATATTTTCTTCTCACTCAATTCAATTAGTAAATCGTTTGAGAAAAGACTTCTAAAAAATGTGAACAATACTCTCGGCCTCCGAGCCACTTAACAGCTTATTGATTAGCAGCAGGATAACGTTCCTGTCTGCTTATTAACTTTCCGCCAGCCTATCACCGCTAAGTGGTTGTTGTAAATGTGTTATTTTCATAACTCACAGATAGAATAGCGTAAATAATCAGATAAAAAAGATGCGCGGGTGTTTACGAGGTCTGCATAACGCTTTTTACCACATTATAACCTATTGATAAGATTTGATTAATATTTTCACATTCGTGTTATCGATGCATTAACCCAGCGATTTATGCATCTTTTTTATAGCAATTATCTCAACCCCAGTTATACCTGTATATAAACAAGGGGATACCCCTTCTATAAACACAGTAGACTAATGAGGTGACGACTATGGAGAAGTTAACATTCTGGAGGCTATACGGACAGAGGATAAAGGGGTCGGAGCGAATTAGGATATTCGAGTAAAATAAGGGTACATTTTCTAATCAATGCAAGGTCACTAGACCCTTTGTACAAACTCATTTATGACCAAAATCTTGTTTTACATGTCGAGAAAAGCCAAATCGAAGAGAGTAATAACAGGGGGTGAACGCGGCTGCGAGCTTCCGAAACAAGGACGTTTTGGCAGAGCCCACAGGGATGTGCTTGAATGATATCCTATCTAAAGGCCAGTTCGGCATCCATGCCTCTCGTTCATAAGCACATGGCTACGCCATATTCACCGCCTCGTAGAAGTGTTTACATATTAGGCGAGCCGCAGGCTATAAATTACCATGAAGCAAAAATTATAAACACACTCCCCAATATAAACTCAGCCAGAAGCTAACCCAAAAATGTAACCAGCCTTCATTCCAAGGCTAGCCAAACCGCTGGATTCCCGCCCACAAGCATTGCGGGAATGACGAGGATTAAATTGCGGGAATGACGAATGTTGAATTGTTATCCCATATAGAGGTTCAACAAACAAATAACCTGCTTTGATAAACTCAGGTGTAGATGCGGCTTCGAGCTTCCAAAAAAGGGCCGGAAATGTTCCCTACATTTTTCGGCATTTCCTACTATCCATGTAGGTCAGATGTTTTGGCAGAGCTTCCATGGACGGACTGGCAGCGTCTCGTAGAAGTATCTGCATCAAGGCCTGCTGCAGGCTATAAATTACCATGAAGGAACGACCTTAAACACTCTGCCAAATATCAAAATAGCCTCATGAAGTAAACCATGTGATCAGCCTTCACTCCAAGGCTAGTCAAAGAAACTGGATTCCCGCCCACAAGCATTGCGGGAAAGACGAGGATTAAATTGCGGGAAAGACGAGTGTTGAATTGCTATCCCATATTACGAGAATGACGAACTCTAGACCCACTCTCGATAATTAGCAAAGTTAAATCCAAGAGACCCACTGCTTACTCTTTGCTTGTAAGAACAGGTGTAGATGCGGCTGCGAGCTTCGGTTTCAGGGATGAAACCGCAGAGCTTCCATGGATGGACTTGCAGCGTCTCGCAGAAGTATCTACACATAAGGTCGTTCTTAGGCATCCTGCCTGCACGACATTGGTGCATCCCTGCACGGCACCCGCTGCAGGCTATAGATAACCATGAAGCAAAAATCATAAATACACTAGCCAATACCCACTCAGCCAGAAGCTAACCAGAAAATGTCATTAGCCTTCATTCGAAGGCGAGCCAAACCGCTGGATTCCCGCCCACACGCATTGCGGGAAAGACGCGCCCTAGAGTCATTATCGACAATTAGCAAAGTTAAATCCAAGAGACCCACTAGCTTACTCTTTGCTTGTAAGAACAGGTGTGGATGCGGCTGCGAGCTTCGGTTTCAGGGATGAAACCGCAGAGCTTCCATGGATGGACTTGCAGCGTCTCGCAGAAGTATCTACACATAAGCTCGCTGCAGGCTATAGATAACCATGAAGCAAAAATTATAAACACACTCCCCAATATAAACTCAGCCAGAAGCTAACCAGAAAATGTCATTAGCCTTCATTTGAAGGCTAGCCAAAAGGGCTGGATTCCCGCCCACAAGCATTGCGGGAAAGACGAGGATTAAATTGCGGCAATGACGAGTGTTGAATGGTGGGGTGACGAGTATTAAATTGCGGCAATGACGAGTGTTGAATGGTGGGTTGACAAGTATTAAATTGCGGCTATGACGAGTGTTGAATGGTGGGAATGACAAGAATTACATTGCGGCAAGCGATAGCTTGCCAGAAAGCTAAAATGGGTTATAGAACCGGCTCAATATGAACCGTTAATCTACAGACGTTAATTAACCAGAACGGTGTGATCGCTTTATTCAACAGGCTATGGCTCTGGGGATGCAGATAAGGATAAGGATAAGGATGAAAAATGGCATTTATTGCGCAATAAAATAATATACAGGCCGTCACCTCATCGATGATATAATTCTCCCTTTCATTTTAATTTAAATGGTTTACCCGCTTGGACACAGGTGCTGTCGCCTGAGTCGCCTTTGGGTTTGAACCGACAATTATGCTTGGAAGGCGAGATTGATCCCACTAGAAAATTATTTTAGCCAGTCAGTAATATTTGACGGGCTGCAGGTTTTACTGGAAATGACGGTGGTCGATATTGACTACAGTGGACCTGTGTTGTCTGCGAAGTTTAGCTCGACTAAAGATCAGCGCATAATCTCTGAGGGGCTTGATGGCGGTGATGCTATGCAATCACTGGTCACTGCCAGATTAGACTGGTCTGCGGGTCCAGTCCTTGCCTCCGCTAATACTGTGTGCAGCCAGTGTAGCGAGTCACAGTTACCTTGCATTCATCTTGCCGCCATTGCCATTGATTATCTAGCCAGACAAGACCCCATCATTCCCTATCCGAGTGAAACGAAACGTGCCGATACCGCACTCAGGTTATTGAGGACCGAGCTGAGTCAACGTTACGATCCTTATCCTAATATGGCCCGACATAGAGTGGTGTACTTGCTATCAACAAGGGAGGGGTCGCTACACCTGAGCGTCCATAAAGGCTATGTCAGTAAACTAGGTCAATACTCAATCAAGACAGATTTAGGCTTTGAGGTATTGGATCGAGCCAGCTTGCCAAAATTTGTGACTCAAACCGACGTTTACTTACTGCATAGGTTAAGAGAAGTAGCCCAAGTGTTGGATGATGAGACGAGAGCCGCTCAGCAAGAGACGCTTTCCTTAGGGTTAGGAGCAAGGTGTGACAGTGAATTCCTTTACCAATTAATGGCGACTCAGCGCTGTTTTTGGCTGCATTGCGAGCAAGGTTTTCTCAAAATTGAGCCTCATTACCTCGATGATTTTGTCGAGCCAAGCGCCTTATATCAAGTGGCTTCAGGGCAATACCTGGACCTTGCCAGTATGAGTCTGGTGTTGACCGACTTGCCCCCATCTCTGGGTGAACTCAGCGATGAACAGCACGCTGAATATGTGCAGCGAGTCGCAGATGATGATAGGGAATGGACGCCTAAACTTACCGTGTATCGCAGGGGGATTGAGTTTCCCTGGGATGAGCAGAGTCATCTGGATTTACAGATCGCTAGCTTCTCCCTCATCAGCGATAATATGCAGTGTGGTTTAGCCGACATTTTTGCTGTCGCCAGCGAGTCACCGCATCTGCTCAAGCTCGCCTCTGAAATGAGTATTCAGCTGTCCGATTTTCCTCTGCTTTCATCTGGATTTGAACCCATAGTCTGGCATCAGTTCCAGCTAGGAGATCGCCAGTTACCTGAGATGTTGAGTCAACAGATGCTTGCCATAAGGCGTCTGATGTTGGCTGGCTGGTCGATTGATTTTCAATTAATCAATCGGTTTAGCTTGGTCCAAGTCCAGACCTGGTATGGAGAGGTGAGTCATCAAGCTGCAGATAAGCAATGGTTCGACCTTGAACTGGGTGTCGAAGTAGATGGCAAGAAGATCAATTTATTGCCCTATCTGGTCAAAGCGATAAGACAGGGCTTGCTGCAAAACTTAAGCGACACAGACACGGTATTCATGGAGCTCGACTCAGGTCAGCGTCTGTCTCTGCCTGCCGACAGAGTGAAGCATATTTTATCTGTACTGGTGGAGCTGTACGAGAGAAAACCGCTGTCAGTCGATGAGACATTAACCATGTCCATGAATCAGCTGACTCGCATTGCAGAATTGGCTGATCGAGATAAAATTAACCAGCAAGACTGGCATTGGCAGGGCAGTCACTGGTTACAGAAAAAGGCTCAGCAACTTTACTCTTATTTAGCAGTGAGTTCAGCTGACCAAGGCCCAGCAGGTCGCGGCGCTAAGGCTAAACAAATAGATGTTGCTGTTTCACCGCCTGTGGGGCTCAATGCCCAGCTCAGAGAGTATCAGCAGCTGGGATTAAACTGGTTACAGTTTTTAAAGGCGCACGAATTTTGTGGAATACTCGCCGATGATATGGGTCTGGGTAAAACAATCCAAACCTTGAGTAGTATCTTGCTCGATAAAGAGGCCGGTAACTTGTCTCATCCCTGTTTAGTGGTCGCGCCAACGAGCCTATTAGCGAACTGGCTCCATGAAGCTGGGACATTTACCCCCGAACTTAGGGTGCTGCTTTGGTCTGGGCCTAAACGTCACAATTTGCAAGCTAAGATCGATAGCTGCGATCTCTTGATCACCAGCTATGGCACACTGCAACAAGATGTTGAGTTTTGGGCCAAGCAACACTTTCATCTGGTGATCTTAGATGAAGCTCAGACCATCAAGAATGTGCGTAGTCGCATTAGTCGAGTGGTTGCCAGCTTATCTTCGACCCATAGACTCTGCTTAACCGGTACGCCTTTAGAAAATCATCTGGGGGAGTTATGGTCACTGTTTAACTTCCTGATGCCGGGTTTTCTCGGTAGCTATGCTCAGTTTCAGCGGCATTATCAAGTGCCGATTGAGAAAGAGCAAGATGATGAGCGTCGCCGGGCGCTCGTGCAGAGAATTGCGCCGTTCATGTTACGTCGGCTTAAATCTGAGGTCGCCACAGAATTGCCCGATAAGACGGTGATCAATGAGTATATCAATCTGACCGAGACTCAGGGGGACCTGTATGAAACGATCCGCTTGACCATGTCGGCAGAGATGAGAAAAGCGGTGTCTGTCTCGGGAGTGAAACGTAACCGCTTAGCCATCAGCAATGCCTTGCTCAAACTCAGGCAGGTCTGTTGTCATCCGGACTTACTTAAACTCGATAATATGGAGCCATCAGATCTCACCAATGCCGGTGTTGATATCGGCTCAGTAACATCAGATATTGATGAGTTTGGTGGTCGCATATCTGTCCATGGAGTGCAGCCTCTCGATGACGTAGGCAGGCTCGATACTCGCTCGGGAAAGTTAAACTGGCTCGCGGCTAAGCTGCCCGGCATGCTCGAAGAGGGCAGGCGAGTATTAATTTTCTCCTCGTTTACCAGCATGCTGAGTCTGATAGGGGAACTCTTGGAGAAGCTAGGCATTAGTTTCGTTGAGCTGACGGGGAAGAGTCGGGATCGCGGGTCACTGGTTGAGCGTTTTCAAGAGCGTGAGGTGCCGATATTCTTGATTAGCTTGAAGGCGGGGGGCGCGGGTTTGAATCTAACCGCTGCCGATGTGGTTATCCATACCGATCCCTGGTGGAATCCAGCAGCCGAGCAGCAGGCCAGTGACAGGGCGCACCGGATAGGCCAGAGCAAGTCGGTGTTTGTCTATAAACTCATCTGTAAGGATACCGTTGAGGAGAGGATACAGCTGCTGCAGGAATCTAAACATAACCTAGCACAGAGCATCTACCAGCAAGAGAGTCTGACTGTTTCTGAGATGACAGGCGATGACTGGCTCGAGCTGCTTAAGCCGATAGAGCTGGATGACTGATCTCTTATAAATGGCGCTAATCCATTACTCGGTGTATAACTAATTTAATACACTGAGTTTTTGGGCTCTAATATGCAGCTATTAATGTTAAAGCGATTAAGCCAATGGGTTAAAATTGGCCTGGTACTGAGCATACTATTTCAAGTGAATTCACTCTGGGCGGCCCCAAACCTGGATCTCAGTGTCCAGGACGCAGACGGGCGCAGCTATGCCCTATCTCAATTCTCCGGAGAGTTGATTTATATCGACTTTTGGGCATCTTGGTGTGGCCCATGTCGAAAGTCATTCCCCTGGATGAATGAGATGCATCATAAGTATGCTGAGCAGGGGCTTAAGATCATTGCCATCAACTTAGACAATGACATATCACTCGCCCGTCAGTTTCTCGGGCAGATTTCTGCAGACTTCACTATCGCCTATGATCCCAAGACTCAGGTGGCAGAACAATTCGATATCTTGGGGATGCCGAGCAGCTACCTATTCAATCGACAAGGGCAATTAGTCGCTACACACGTGGGTTTCTATGGGGAGCATAAGGCGGACTATGAAGCCGAGATTTTACACTACCTTAAACAAGCAAAGCCGGAACAGAGCACAGACCAGCAGTGAATAGCATGACCATGCGCGGGAGAGTCGATCAAATTAGAGGCGAGAGATGATGATATTCGAAGCTGAACTGAGTAGAAGCCTGGCAATCTTGGTATGTTTATCTTTGACGGCCTGTGCGGGTTTAGGCGTCGAGCCTTGGCAGCGGGATCAGTTTGCCCGGGATGACATGGCGCTGGACAGTGAAAAACTGGATCTGACCTTGGACGATCATATTTATTTCAGTAAAGAGGGCACCAGTGGTGGCCGAGCGCTCGCTGGGGGCGGTTGTGGCTGCAACTGAATCGGTCAATGAGTTAAAATCATCCACTGGAACTGGGCCAAAAATCGGTACAAGTCTCTGTGCTAGTGCCCCTTCGATTGCCGAGGCGTTGTCGATTGCCAGCATAGCGCTGCTGAGCATGACGAGCTCGGTGGCCCTTGCCGCTCAAAGAGACTCAGTAGATGATGATCCCATCGGCAGAGACACTCGAGTCGCCGCTGCCATCACTCCCCATGAAGCCGTCACCTTAGATACAGATGAGACAGAACCAGCTGAAATAGACGCCGCCTTACTCTATTATCTTGAGCAGGACAGGGTGACGGTAGCCGAGGGGATCTTCAATCTTAAGCTAGCCGTGGGCGATAAGCGGGTTTACGAAGGCAAGTTGGTGCTAGATACCTTGACTGGCTCCTCGGCCAATGGCGCCGTGCCCCAAGATGAACGCCAGACTTTTACCCGTCCGTCAGGTAATGGCGAATACAATATCGACTCGGGTAATACTCCGTTAGATGACACCTTCAAAGACACTCGAATACAACTCAGTGGCAACTGGGCCGAGATATGGTCACCTGACTGGAGCAGTAATCATGGGCTGTATCTGTCGAGAGAATATGACTACACCTCCATGGGCATTAATGCGGCATTGGAACGTACGTTTAACAAGAATAACACTCAGCTGTCGTTAGGGATGGCCTATTACTATGATCTGGTCGATCCTGTGGGAGGACGGCCTGTGGCATTGAGCAAGATGGTGTTTAGGGATGATTTTGACTCCCAAGCCGAATTCAGAACAGAATTTGATAAGACCCGCCAGATAGCGAGTACCGATAAACAGACTGTGGATCTCAGCGTCGGTTTAACCCAGATCATCAATCGATATATGTTGGTACAAGTCAGCTATAACCTGTCTTCTTTGCAAGGATATATGACAGATCCCTACAAGGTGCTCAGTCTGCTTGATGTGTCGGGAACCAGTGAGGCATATCTTTATGAGAGTCGACCCCATGAGCGTATCAAGCAGAGCTTTTATCTGTTCAGTAAACATGCATTATCCACCGGGGTGACAGATCTGGCCTATCGTTTTAGCCATGATGACTGGGGCGTGTCCTCACATACCTTCGAGACTCGTTATAGGTACAATTTCAGCGCAACTTTTTTTGGCCAGCTGCACCTGAGGTTTTATAGACAAGAAGCGGCCAGATTTTATCGGGCTTTCTTAAATTCAGGTGAGGGACTCCCTGAGTTTGCATCGGCAGATTATCGTATCGGTAATATGAATACCTATACCTTTGGCATAAAAATGGGTCATAGTTTAGTTGACGGCACTCAGGCCAGCTACCGCCTCGAGTATTATCAACAAGATCCCTATTCTAATGGAGAACAAGCCACTGGCCAGCTGGCTCACCATGAGTTATATCCAAGTATTAAGGCGATCATTTTTCAGCTGGGATTGTCATTTTAATGGTCGCTATGCCGCGGCATGGCAATAGCAATGTCAGTCATTGTTATGATCTGGTCACTCCTGTGATGGTGAGTACTGATGAGTGACGAGACCCCCCGTCAAGAGGGAAACTGTCCATGAGCGAAGACCTGTCATTGGCTGCCACTTCCTGGGGGCATCTGGCGAGTTTTAATGCCATGGCCAGTCGCTGTGAGGTGCTTATACGCACAGTCGATAAGGCCCAGGCCTTTGCCATGGCCTATCAGGTTTTGCACGAAACACGGCGCATAGAGCAAAAGTACAGCCGCTTCAATACTCGCAGCTTGCTTAGCAGGCTCAATGCTAATGCTGGCGACTGGCAGAATATCGACGTAGAAACCTCGGCGCTCTTGGTGTTTTCTAAGCAGTGCTTCGACTTAAGTGATGGCATGTTCGATATCACGGCGGGACCCATCTTGAAGCTCTGGAACTTTGGCCCAGATGCAAATGTGCCTAGTTCAGCATCTATCGAGAGGGCACTCAAATATGTCGGCTTTGACCAGCTAAGCATAGAGGCGTCGCGGCTTTATCTTCCTCGAGGCATGAGCCTGGATTTGGGCGGTATCGCCAAGGAGTATGCCTGTGACAGGGCGGCAAGCCTGTTGATGCTTGATTATCCACACGTACCCGCCTTAGTGAATCTAGGCGGTGATATAGCCTGCGCTTCGATCGTCGATAAGCCCTGGCAGGTGGGAATAGAAGATCCCAGCGCATTGAACCATGCCCGTCAGACAATCAGCTTAACGTGTGGCGGGCTGGCTACTAGCGGTCACACTCGGCGTTATCTACTCGATGAAGGCAAGCGATATGGGCACATACTGAACCCTAACACAGGTTATCCGCTGGAACGGGCCCCTCTGTCTGTGACCGTTATGGCCGCCAATTGTTTAGTGGCAGGCATGTTATCCACCATAGCCATGTTACAAGGCGCCAATGCCCAGACTTTTATGGCCTCTCAGAATGTCGATTTTCATATCTGCAACTAGCATATCTGCTGACTACTTGTAATATCATAATGTATTTGTTAGATTAATTGAGACATAATATGTCTTATTGCCTAGTGCTATCTAATCCATGACGGTGATGAGACTTAATGATAATAGTGATAATGAGGGAGCAAGGAATGCCAGAAAAAATATTTCTCAACGTGATAGCGGGATCCGTGATTGTGTTTAAATGGCTAGCCATAGTGCTGGCCCCCACCTTGGCGCTGGGAATTGTGGGCCTGATCATCTGTGATATTCGTGAGCAGATGGATCTGAATCTTATCTATATCTTGATGGGCTTAGGTGCGGTGTCAGGCGTTATCTTGGCGGAAAATATCAGACGGAAATATGGCTTAATCGAGTTTGATGGCAAGCTTATCGGTCACCCGGATATCGACGGTCATAATGTATTAGCAAGCAAATCGACACACTCATAGATGCCGAGACTGTTTGAGCTGACAGGCCCCAAATAAGGCTATGAGGCAAACCTTAAGTTTGTCACTCTGTTTCTGCCGCCATTCTTGGCCCGGTACAGCGCTTTATCTGCGGCCTTGAATACATCATAGTTGCTATTTTACTTGTTAGCTTATTGAGATAGGGCAAGCATTGATTCGAGTTCTTGCCCTTAAACAAGATAATTAACCCCTCGCCACCGTATCTGAATACCGAAGCATTCCCTCCGGTTTGCCGCAGTATTTGCGACACTAGCCTCAAGATTTCATCTCTACATAGTGCAAATGAAAATAATGGCATTCATGTGTGCCTAAGCTGTCCCTCGATGACGGATCTTTTTTTAATAGTGCATGTGTTACTCATGAACAGGACTGATTATTATTTTTTATATTCGAGTTTGTTTGTGCCCAGTATAGTTGTCAGTCCGATTGGTCGTATGAAAAATGATTATTTTATTCGCAAGCTCAAACGCAGCAGCTGAGTTGAATTGCAATACATACTCCCAGAGCTCCCCGTACCACAGTGCAGCTGATGTTTAAAGCAAAGGGCAAAGCCCTTTATGCTACGTTGAATGTTCTCGATATATGACTGCATGGTCAATCTTGTTCCATACAAAATAAGACATTCCCTCCTTCGACATCAGATACTTACTCGGAATGGTATAAAAAGATTCGGTACACTATATTTGGTGTTTTTATTGCCTAATTTAAGTTGCATAGACTATAAATTCATGATGAACATTGGTTTATAGGACGCTAGATGGATAAAATATGCTTAGCTTTGCATCGATTTAGAGCAGATAAGAACGAGGCCATCAGTAAGAATTTTGTCAATCTGGTAGAAGGCCTCTCCCGGAAAGGAGAGAGGCTGGTGACCTATACTCCGACGGATTTTATAACCTCGCAGAACATTGAAAAAGTCTTCTATCGGCCCATCAGTCGTTATTCATCTTTAGCCGAGTCGGTCATTAATTTGTGGTTAATATGCAGAGATATCAATCGAAGTCATGTCGATTATAAGGTCATTAACTTTCATATAGCGACGCCGATAGAATCATTTCTATTAAGCTTGTTTCTGTGTCAATCGGCGTCAGAGAAAACCCTTGTCTCCATTTGGCAGTCCTACCTTACACTCGGTGAACTTAAACAAAATTTTAAATATTTTCTGATAAACTCGATGAAATACTTACATATTTTCATTGGAAATTCTTTTTTCAGTTCCTTCCTGTATACCCTGTCTCTTAAGCGGTTTAAAAAAATCATAGTGCATAGTGAATATCAGCGTAAGCAGCTGATAGTTCATGGCGTTAATGACATTATTTTGATTAGAAACGGAGTGTTTTCCCTTGAGGAGTTGCCCCTGGTTGTTTTACCGCCATCGAGAGTGCAAAGCGATGATTTTGTACTATTATATCTAGGTCATGCCAAAGAATCTAAAGGAGTGGATTCCCTGATCGAGTTAGCGAAATACCTGGAGGCTAGCCAAGCGTTAGAGTTTACACTGATATTGGCCTTAAGCGGCTTTGGCGATAATAAGCCGCTTTATCGATTAGTAAAACAGTCAAATCTGGAGCATAGGGTACACTTTAAAGATGAGGTGAACGTGTTAGAAGAAATGTCCCATGCCGATTTGTTGTTATTGCCGCTGCGTACTTGTGTGGGAACCAGTTTGATGCCCAATGTTATTATAGAAGCCATGTCGTTAGGCTTACCGGTAGCGGTTCCTGACTATCCTGAGTTAGCGGAACTCGTTAACTTAGGGGAAAATGCCTTCGAACTGGATCTCTTTGATTTATCGTCCACCAGCAGGATGATTTTGACCTTAGCCAGCAACAGAAGCTTACTTGAAAAGGTCTCACACTCACAGAAAGTGCGGATCAGAGATGGCATGACATTAGACAGTTTTGTGGAAGGTTACTTTAATTCTTTAACTTAGGCCAATACGATGCGGATAATCAGCCTTATAGCGCCTTGTTACAACGAAGACTCAGTGATAGAGCAATATTATTTGCGGATATGTTCGGTCGCAGACCGGCATAAAGAGTATGAGTTTGAGTTTATCGTTGTCGACGATGCCAGTGTCGATCAGAGCCTGGCCATATTAGACCGGCTAGCTCAGAAGGATCCACGTTTGAAGGTGATTCATCTGGCCGCGAATGTCGGCCATCAAACGGCCCTGTTTGCTGGCATAGAAAATGCCACTGGGGATATCAATGTGACCTTAGATATCGATCTTCAGGACCCTCCGGAACTGTTATCTGAATTTTTGGCTAAGATTGATCTAGGCTTTGATGTTGTTCATGCCCAACGTAAATCCAGGAGTGGTGAGAGTCCCTTTAAACTTATTTCGGCCAAACTGTTTTATCAGGTCATCAAACACACATCAAGAGTGAAGATAATCAAAGATTGTGGTGATTTCAGGGCATTTACTAAGCCAGTGAGACAAACAATCATCAGGTTCAGAGAGAAGCATAAGTTTTTACGTGGATTGTTCGTCTTGGTTGGGTTTAAACAGACCATCATTCAGTATGAACGTTGTGCACGTTACGGGGGGGAAACTAAATATACCTTGATAAAAATGACCAATCTGGCGGTCGATGCCATGCTCAATTTTTCTCAGTTTCCCATAAGGTTGATGTTTATCGTGTCGAGTTTAATGTGGTCTCTTGGCTTTATTTATCTGGTGAAGGCGATGTTTAGTCGTTTTGTTTTCGGCACTGCGATAGAAGGTTGGACGTCGATCATCTTCTTCCAGGTGTTATTCACCGGCGTGTTGCTGTTTTTTATCGCCTTGCTCGGTGCCTATATAGGTCGTATCTACGAACAGGGCCAATCAAGACCTCTGTATTGGATCAGGTATACCAAAAATATAGATCAAGATCATGATGGCTAAGTTTGCTTTGGTAGGGGTGGTGAACAGCTTAATCAGCTATGTTTTTTTCTCTGTGTTGATCTATGCGGGCTGCCATTACCTCTTAGCCTCTGTGATGGCATATGTTCTTGGAGCCTCTGTTAGCTATAGGCTGAATGCGGCCTATACATTTGCGGTGATGACGACCAGGTGGAGTTACTTCCGCTTTATCTTGCTCAGTGCGGTTGCGATCTTGTTTGGCATGACCTTGCTCTATGTCTTGATTGAGTTTGTGTTCCTGAGTGCCTATCTGGCGCAGATTTGTGTGGTGCTTGTACGGTTTCCTCTGGTCTATATCTTGTCTCTCACTCTGGTTTTTAATCTTAGGATACAGGGAAAAAAAACAGACTAGACCAGTTTTTTGATGCGATTACTGTGAAACATTCGGCCTAATCTATTCGGGCAGGTTCTGCAACAAGAGGGGATGGCAAAATTAAAACGATAAAAGAGCAAAAACAAACGTTTTATAGCGATGAAGAGACCGTTCAGGGATATGATGACTTAAGGTTTAATAAGCTGGGTGGTCAGTACGTACATCTGAGTGAATCTCTAGCCATCACTGACTTTCTTGAACGCGTTAATAATAGACATTCGCTATTAGATATCCCTACGGGTACGGGAAGAATGTTGGTGCATCTTCTCGGATTTAAATTTGATCGTCTGTCTGCTGCAGATTTTTCGGATGCCATGTTATCACTGTGTCAGACGAAATATCGAGATGAAAATATTCATTTCACGAAACAAGATATTTACCATACCTCCTTCGATGACAAGGCTTTTTCGTGCCTGTTATCCAGTCGTTTTTTATTCCATAGCGACGAACAAAATCGAGTGTTTAAAGAGTACTCAAGGATCATTTCTCCTGGAGGATTTCTTATTGCCGACACTCTCAGCTGGTCGCCGAGAACCTGGACTCGCGTGTTTTCAACTAGGTTGGGAGGCCAACTCTATACCAATAGTGAGCAAAGTGTAGTGCAACTCGCTCGCAACCATGATTTTTCTATCTTGGGTGTCAAGAGTCTGCTGATTTTACCCAGTTTTTTTTATAATTTCATGCCGCAACCTATGCTAAATTTCTTCATCTGGTTGGAACATTATTGGCCGGATCGATGGATGACGAAGCGGATGTGGTTATTTCAGAAAAATAATTGAATAACACAGGATTATTATTTGATCGAGCATATACGCTGTGAGCACCTTTAGAAAAATGAATAAGACTGGATTGACACAGGGTCTAGAGCTGAGTGCGCTTGGCGTGATCATCATTCTCTATCTGAGTATTTTGTTTAATTCAGCCATGGTGAACGATGATTATATGGCGCTATACACCATCTGGCGCATGAGCATTGGCCATGTCGCTGGAATCGATTTTAATGTCGATAGTTATACCTTGTTGTTTGATCTCTTGGCCCCCATTGCCAGTTTGATCGGACCCAGATTCGAATTGATATTCCTGTTCAGGGCGATCATCTTACTGATGCTATCACTCATAAGTTGGCAGCTTTTTTACCTTTTGCAGATTATTGTCAGCAAGAATATCTCTCTCCTTGCCGTGGTCTTCTTGTTGATCTGTACGCCTATGTATCTTAGGGGGTTAGATCTGAGGCCCGATCTCTTTATTCTGGCTCTCTGGCTGCAAATTATTATTATCTTCAACACTAAAGACGCCATCTTGTCACCGACTAAAATTTTATGTGTTGGTGCACTCATAGGCATAGGTTTTCTATTCAAATTTAAGTCCATTATTATCGTCTTGCCTCTGGCCTTGTTCTTTATGCAAGCGATGATTATCGAACGCAGGGCGTTAACCCTTGTCATGGCGGCATTAGCCTATCTTTTTCTGGGGATGGCTCTGGTGTTTATCCCTTATGCCTGGATGTTAGGTTTTGACTCTGTGTTACTAGGGTATGTTGCGGTTACCGCTAAACTGATGGCCAGCTCAATGGATGGCGAGATATCTGTAGCGGGCCTCAAGTTTGCTGTTTTTAAGCAAGCATTTAACCAAGATGCCCTTTTTTGGATCTTTGCCTTAACCGGAGCCGGGTTGTTTTTGGTGAGAACAAGTAAACTCAGCATGAAAAAGAGGTTCAGCGTATATTATTTATTGATACTGGGCTTGGCTTCTGTGCTATTTAATCCTCATTACTATGCCTATAACCTGACCAGCTTGTACCCCTTGGTCTTAGTCTTGGTCGCATTGACTCTACAAGAACTGTTTGAGATTTCACCTCATGCAACTAGGTCATTTGTTGTCCTGTCTATCGTTTTTTCGGCCGTGTTTTTATCTGCTACCTTAGGTAAATTTTATGGCTATGCTGTATCCGAACGCCTCAGTCACCAGGCAGCTCTCAATGAGTTTATTATGGAAAACACAGAAGCGGAACAGGCTGTTTTTGCCTATGAAGGCATAGGCCTGTTCAGGCCTTCTACCTTTCATTGGCGTACCTCTAAGATAAAGTTAGCTCAGTATCTTCAAGGAGATTATGACCTCTGGCAAGAAATAAAAGACGTTAAACCTGTACTGATTATTGTTAATTATAGATTGCCACATTGGTTACTTGCCCGAGATAAACAAGCATTGTTCGACCATTATCTTGCTATTTCGCCTCAAGTGATGGCTCCGGGAGTTTCTACTCTGCATAAGCGGGGCACACACTTGATCTTGAGTGGTGTTTACCGGATCAGTAATACCTGGGGTAAACCTTGTAAGCTTGATGGTCTCTGGATAGAAGACGGCACAATGTTAACCCAGCAGGCGGGAAAGGTTAAATTAGAGGCCACAGAAGGGGGAGTATGTACCCTTTCATGGGCTTTTTCTAAGCGCAGTGTACACAGATTAACCATGAGTAATCCAAGTGAATATCCTTATTTGTTGAAGCCTTCCCTGAGTGTCGACTAGGTATCGTAATTCCATTAAACGACAAGTAATCCAAGTGAATATTTTTGTTTGTTGAAGCCTTCCCTGAGTGTCGACTAGGTATCGTAATTCCATTAGGTATACTAATTCCATTAAATATCAGGCGATTAATTTTTTATTCCCCGATACGAACAAACTGCTCAGTTCGCTTTAATCTGTGTTAGCGGCCAATCGTTTGCTACTCAGTTGTGCTTGTTGGCATTTGCTGTTGGGATCGAATCCCTTATCATCACGGTAATGGGTACATAAGTCGCTTAACATTTTCCGCCAGGGAGCATCGCCCTGATATTTTTCCAGACTGTACCATCTGTTTTGGTGAGTATCGACCAAGATGAGGTCTTCATAGTCAGGTAACATGGCTAACTGCCAGTGCTGAAAATATACTGAACGCTGCTTCTTAGCAATCATCTCCTTATAGGTGGAGGGAACCAATACCGCCCGTCCATTTTCTCTGATCTCATATTTAGATAGGGATTCGGACAGTACCTTTGCCTCATCAATAAAACTGGCATTGATCGATTTTATCGGGATTGAAGATTCGACAAACACGCTTTTCGACACCTCCTGGCTCAAAGTTTTGGGTAAGACATGGCCATCGAATGCTTTATCCGTAGGCGCTAGTGACAAGCCCAGCTCCTTGAACAAGCTAGGGGTGATATCGGTTAAAGAGTATATTCCCTGAATATGTTTGGCTGTTTCTACCTGTGGATTAAAACGACGATAGGCCATCAAGACATTGGCTTGTTCCTGACTCAGTACATTGGTGCCATGGCCCCAGGCATTGACATTGAGTTTTGCTTCATCCTCTGGTTGGTTTCCCTGCAAGGTGTCTTTCTCGAGCATGAAACCTTCACCGTGATCAGAGATCAGGTATATCAGGGCGTTATCCAAGAAGCCCCGGTCTTGCAATGTATCCATAAATTGTTGAAATTGACTGTCGACTTGAGACAGCATGGTTTGATACATAAAATGATTATAGTTTCCCTTCCAGGTAGCAGTGTTCACATCGATAAAGTTTTTAGAGGTGAAGGGCCAGTGTAATAGACAAAAGTGAACGGCTAAAAAATTAGGTCGGCTGGTGGAGAGGGCATCAGTGAGCTTACGGTTAAATAGCGTGGGGTCATAGGCTTTCCCATAGGCGCGGTTCATATATAGGTAGGGAAACAATGATTCGGAAACAGCCAGTTTGAGTAGTATGTTAATCAAAGGAATGTCACCAACACTGGTTATGATAGCATCGGCGGCGCCGATTTTAGGGCCTATAACCTGTTCGAATCCATATTCAGTGTCTATTTGGTTGAATCGTCTTTCGTCTATCCCATAGGTGGTTTGATAGCCTCTGGCTTTAAGCTCTCTTATCAAGGGCAGTGGCTTATCGATCAGCTCTGGCGGGGTAAGATTAAACCTTGCGCCATGAGTAACTGGGTACTGGCCAGTCAGTATGCTCATCCAGGCAACATAGGTTCTTCCCAGAGGGGTATAGGTCTTATCATAGAGGAGAGACTGTTGGATAAATTGGTTTATACTTGGGGTGAAATTGTTGTCGGGATCTCGAAAACTAAGATGATCCGGTCGCAGGGCATCTATGCCGATAATGAATACATTGGGGCTAGTATTGTCTGTGGGCGCATAATGCTCGCTGCTGCTCCTAGTAGATATGCTAGCCATGATTAAGCATATAGCGAGAAGAGAGAACGTCAGGCGATTTCCTACTAGGGTGACGAGTCCCCATAGGAATAAACAGCACAGGGCTGTTAACAACAGAGTCAAAACCCATGGCATTGTTAAGGGGGTATCTCTTAAAAAACCCAGCAGTGATGTGGGATACCAATAAGCATTGGCACCTAATACTAAGGTGATATGGCTCAACATGATGACTAACCATATCTGGGTCCTGATCCCTGCATTTCTAAATATCATGAACCAAGGTTTACATGAAAGGGTAATAATAAAAGCCCAGAGCACATGTAAGACAATGACCAGGAAAACAAATTTCAATAAGTCCAAAGTAAGCCATAAACTGAATAGATTGTCGTTACCAAGATGGGTCATGGCTTGTGCTATAGAGATTGATGAGTAGTATTGCAGTAGCTGTTTAAAATTAAATAGGGCAACTAAAGACAACAACATCATGGCGTTGGTGCGCCAAAATGTTCTCATCATAGATAGATTATTGGTCATCTGCTCGAGCTTTTTAGCCATATGTTTCCCTATCAATTTGCACTAAATCCTTAAACAGATACAAGATTATGGGGTATCTAAGGTCTCATCTTCCTTCATTGGTGACACTTGTGTTCGTTTTGACTGAGTGACGGTATATTTATCATTGTCTTCGATGACACTGCTTAAATCTGTAGCGGCTGGCCAGTCTCCTAGTATCAGATAACGCTCAGCAAGACTCGAGCCAGAAGGGCTATCTGTTTTTATCGACATTCTGGATTGATAGACCTGCCAGGCTGGCACAACATTGACGGCCAGCAACAGGGTAATGATGCCAGTAAGGATTATGTTAATTGTCACCGTTGAGAAATTATTCACCGCTTTAATTATCCCTTGTTCGCGTTCATCTTGGCCCTAGTCAGAATAACGAATGCATCTTGTTTAAGAGTATAGTTGCCTTTTTTCTTGCGAGCCTATTTTTACTAGCCTGCTAGGGTGGTGAGTTGACCGGATAATGAACCCGTATAATTTGTTTATGCCTGGGTTTTGTACTAAAAGTTAAGCTAGCGAGCCTAAGAGTTGTCATGATGGTCCATTGGCTGGGTGGGTTTGTGTCTGGTGCGCGTTTGGCTACATCATTGTCCTACCACCATTATTTTTAGTGCCTTTAGAATCATTTTTTGCAGGGGACAATATATGAAGTCATGGCTTCTTTTCATTTTTTCTATTGTTTTTTCTCTAGGATCCGTTGCCGATATTGAAGTGAGTAACAGCCAGCCTGAACTGCAGAAGTTAGCTTGGCTCTATGGAGGCGTCGAGGATGATTTAATCTGGTTTGACGATAGAGGACTCACCTTAAGCGGCATGGCATTAATCGGTCTCTTAGATGATCTTGGCATAGATTTAGGCGTAAATAGTGAACAAGAACTTGATGAAATTAAGGTCATGGATAGGCTATATTCAAAGGCTTTATTGGATCTTTTACAACGGATTCAATTTGAAAAAGACAGAGGCATAGGTGATGAGGGGATTAAATTGCTCGAAGCCATTAATAATGCCGAGTTATCGGCTTATATCGCGAGTATTTTACCCTCTTATGATGAGGTATTAAAAATTCGTCGCATGATCCGGGTATATAAAACCCAATTGGATGTGGATTGGCCGTCCGTTACTCGGGTTAACTTCAAATTGGGTCAGAGCTCTAATCAAGTGCAACGCCTTCGATGGATGCTAACCGTCTTAGGGGATCTCGAAAATAGCGATCTGACTCGTTATAGGGAAGCAATCTATGACCCTATGGTTATTCAAGGGATTAAATCTTTTCAACGTCGGCACGGTTTGACGGCTAGCGGCGTGTTAGATGAGCCTACGGTATTGGCATTAAATATCTCACCCAAACGAAGAGTCATTCAGATGCAACAGAATTTGTGGCGTTGGTTGATGTTACCTTCGAGTCCTCCCCCAAAATATATTAAGATCAATATTCCCAATTATTCTCTGGAACTGTTTGTATTAGGCGAACTAGACTTGTCCATGAAGGTGATAGTCGGTAAACCTAGCTCACCCACTCCAGTGCTCTTGACTCGAGTAACGAGAATGACTATAAATCCTTACTGGACCCCACCCACAAGTATAATCCGCTCGGAGTTACTCCCCCTCAATAGTAGGGAGCCTGGTTACTTAAACCATAAAGGGTTTGAATTACATCCAGTGAGCAAGCAAGATAACCCTGTAGTCAAACTCATTAATATTGCTCCGATGCAATTAGCCGAATTGCTCAAAAAATATCGTTTGGTTCAGGCTCCAGGGAAAGATAATGCATTAGGTAAACTGAGGTTTACCATACCAAACTCTCAGTCAATTTACCTGCATGATACTCCACAAAAAAGATTATTTGAGGGTGGTAATCTGGCTCTGAGCCATGGTTGTATTCGACTGGAAAAAGCTGTCGTACTGTTCGAACATATCCTGTCGACTCAAGATAATGCTAAGGAGATACGCAGGGCTCTGGGCCAGCCAAATACCCGATATGTATCCCTGTCTCATTCCATACCCATATTTATTACCTACCTGACAGCCTGGGTAGATAGCCGCGGTAAGTTACAATTGAGACCCGATATTTATCATTTAGATAGGGAGATTTGAAGCCATGGCTGAGCATATACCTGAAACGCCAGACTTTATGAAGCTTATCCGGCAAGAGAAAAACGCTCGGATGAAATTAAAGTTGTTGGCTCTACTTCATTTTCAAGAAGGGAAGTCTAGGTATCAGATAGCAGACTATCTGAAGGTGAGCCGCACTAGCGTCAATAAATGGGTGACGAGTTATTTGACACATGGACTAGATGGTCTGATAGAGAAGAAGCACAGTGGCAGACCTGCATCCCTAACTGCGACACAGATGCAACAACTGTCACAATACATCAAGTTGAAAACGGCCTCAAAGACTGACGAACTGCTCCATGGCAGTGAGATCCAAGCCTATATTACGCAACGTTTTGGCGTGACTTATGAAATTTCTAATATTTATCGCATCTTAGAGAAGTTAGGCTATGCTTGAGTGACAGTTTCTTCCCCATCATCTCTTTTTCAATGGCATCTATTATGGCTTAGTGTTTTAGTCATTAAAATATTCAGCAATGTCTCCCGAATATCTGCTACACAACACTCAAATCCTAATTAACTAAAGCCTTTGAGGGGCTTTATATTTTATTAACAGTGAATATCACGACTCGTGTTGATTAATAAAGTGATCTAATTTCTAAGTCTGCGTTAATAGTTTCACTCGATTTTACTCAGTTTAACTGAATCTCATTTAGTTTCAGATTAACTGGAAATGATTATATCTCCATGAAAACTGGTCGTTTATCGTTCCATATGAGCTGGGGATTTACAAATTCTAATTTTGAACTATGTAGCAGACGCTAAAATATCTGTAGAGGAGATTCATGAAGAAAAATGCGGACATATCACTGGAACAGTTATTTATTCAGCGTGGAGTAACTCAGTGTCCTTTGCTACTTTTAAGATAGCTCTAGTGTTTATGTGTTATTGGCACTATTAGCGAGTATACAAGCTGCTAGATTAGAAGACCTAGTGTCCCTTAGATAGCGTGCTTATATATGGATACAGCTTATCAGCACGCCCATCTATATGTGCCGATACTTACGATTACTAGGAGAAACAGATCATGAACATGAAACAGATATTTACAGATTTTATTGAAGATGAGAGTGGACTAACAGCAGTTGAATACGCCATAGCGGGTGGGTTAGTCGTCGGTGGCATGATTGCGGCATTTAATCAGTTAGGCACCAATGCAACATCGAAAATTAATTGTCTTGCGTCGGCAGTGAATGGTGCAAGTACCGACTGTGGATCTTAATAGACAGAACCCATAGGGACGTGGGTTTTATCTTTCGGGAGTGAGGTCCTATGGTGTCGATTATGACTGACGCTCAGCTTTCACTGCAACTCTTGCTTGCTGGAGCATTTTTCATCGCTGCGATTGTGATGGATCTCTACAAAGAGAAGATCCCCAACAAGCTCTGCCTGCTGGCGATCTTTTGTGGCTTTGCCATTAATGCCTATTATGCCCAGTTACAGGGGGCTTTAATGGCCTTGTTCGGATTTTTATTGGCATTTATCATCCTGTTCCCTACTTTTATATTCCGCATACTAGGTGCAGGAGACATAAAACTGATGATGGGGATTGGCGCCTTGATGGGCCCGTCGCTGCTTGTTTCGAGTCTGGCTTACGGCATCGTTGCTGGTGCAGGAACCAGTTTATTGCTGATTATATGGAAGACAGGTTTTACAGGCTTGGCAATGACTTTAAAACGATATTGGGATTGTTTCTATCTGCGCCGTTATTTTAAACCTGAGGCCGGAGAGGCGGCTGGCTTACGTGTACCATATGCACCAGCCCTTGCCCTCGGGTGGTTATGGGCTTGCTCATTAGACAGCGAAATATCTCAATTGTACTTCAACTGGCACCGCTATTTAGGTTTAGGCACCACCTAGTATGTGACTTTCATACGCCTTCATTAGGCCCCAGAGGCAGAGAATATGCTACGTTTAAGCACTGATAGCTCAGATAGGTCCTCCCCAAATAGTAATAGGCCCAATAATCAGGACGCCAGTGAACTGGCTCCTCGTCCTACTTCTATTCAAGACACTGGAATACAAGAATCCGTATTACTCGAATTGATGCTTAAACATCTTTTGAGTGGCGGGGTATTGACCAAGTCGCAACTCGTCAAGAAAATGGGGATCACTGGAGGGATTATTCAGGAGCTGTTCGACAAG
This sequence comes from Shewanella sp., assembly GCF_013214165.1. Lineage (GTDB taxonomy): Bacteria > Pseudomonadota > Gammaproteobacteria > Enterobacterales > Shewanellaceae > Shewanella. The sequence goes on from NZ_JABSSM010000020.1 coordinate 69,075, forward strand.
GCGAAAGGCTTGGCCTGGGTTGAAAATCGACAATCAACAGCCGATGGCCAGATGCGCTATGCACTCAGTGAATCAGGTGACAGGTATGCCAAGCAAGCTTCGATGAAGAGTGGTTATCGTGGTCTGGTTCCTGTGCCATTAGATCAATATTCAACAATTTGTCGTATGCAGTCCAGTAGAAGAAACCCAATCACCTTCGAGATGCTACAAGATGGCCTCAAGGCACTGGTTCTGCCCAATTCCCTGCTGCATAAAATAGGTCCGGCGCTAAACTCTAGTAGGCCGGTACTCATCTATGGGCCGCCCGGGACGGGTAAGAGTTATCTTTGTAGAAACCTTAACGCCACCTTGGGTGACTCAGTGTTAATTCCATACGCGATTGCGGTAGGTACCGAAGTTATTCAGGTGTATGACCCACAACTTCATCATGCTGTAGACACTATTATTGAGTCGAATCAATTGGATCTGGTACAGGGGCATGATCCGCGTTGGATCGAGTGTAAGAGGCCCTTAAGGATCACCGGAGGTGAGCTTACAGCCGAGATGTTAGAGGTGCAATTTGATTGTCATAGTCGAACTTATATGGCCCCAATTCAACTAAAAGCCAACAATGGCATCCTGTTATTAGATGATTTAGGTCGCCAGCGCATCAGTGCCAAGCAACTATTCAATCGTTGGATCATCCCCATGGAGGAGCGGCGTGACTTTCTGTCCATGCAGTCGGGTGAACATTTCGAGATCCCCTTCGAGTTAATTCTACTATTCTCTACTAACCTTAATCCTAAAGAACTCGTCGATGATGCTTTCTTGAGACGTCTCGGATATAAGATCCATTTCGATGCTCTCGATGAGCCCCTGTATCGGAAAATCTGGTTTCAAGTATGTGAAGAACAGAGGCTCAGCTGCAGTGAGGAGATGTATCAACACCTAGTAAATGATTATCATTATCTTTTGGAAAAGCCTTTGATCCCTTGTTATCCCCGTGATCTGTTAGGGATCATGGCAGATCAAATCAGTTTTATGGTACTGAAACCTGTGGTGACTAAGGCCTTGATTGCTGAAGCTTGGTCTATCTATTTTGTCTAGGGTCAACGCTCAGCTAAATAAGCGCAAAGGAGCTTTCGATGAACAATAAAACCATGTTATTCGTTTTGCTGTCGCTGGCATTCGGTGTGGTAGCAGTTTTTTTAGCCCAAAGTTGGCTAGAGTCTAATAGTGAAGCCGATGGATCAGAGGCGACATCGACAGTGATCACTATGGCTACCTTAGTTCCCCTTGGAGCAATTCTGGAGCGAAAGCATCTGAAGCTGACTCCTATGCCTGACTCGGTGATCCCAGAAAACGCTATCAAAACCTTCGAGGAGGCCGAGGGTATGGTGGTTAAGAACAACCTTTATACCGGAGAGATATTGCGCAGTGAGCGCATCATCAAGAAGGGAGAGGGCAGCACATTAGCGAGTTTGATCACCCCCAATATGCGGGCTGTGACCATCAGGGTGAATGATGTCGTTGGGGTCGCAGGCTTTCTGTTACCGGGGAACCGCGTCGATGTGCTGAATTTATTCAAGAAAGGCGGAAGCTTACACACTGACGTCGTGTTGGCCAATGTCAAAATACTCGCCATAGATCAAAGATCATCCAATGATGAGAACAAACCAAAATTGGTGCGAGCAGTGACTCTCGAGCTGAGTCTTGAGCAGGCGGAAACCTTACTTATCGCCAAGGGTCGTGGAAAACTGCAATTGGCATTAAGAAATCCCAATGACTCTGCCGAAGTTGAGCTAGCCTTAATCAATGAGAAACGACAGAGAAAGGAGATATCTGTTGTTAACACAGTGACACCTCCTAAGACAATCGTTCGTGTTTCATCGGAGAGTAAGACCAAGGTCTATGTACTCAAGGGGATGAAGGAGCAGGTTGTTAAGGTGAGTAATTAAGTGTAGATGATTATCCATGCATTGAGAAAGGAGTGCAATATGCCACATTCAATTTCAAAATTGACTAAGGTATTAGCATGTTGTTTAGCTTTGTGTTTCGTTGTTATAAACTTTTCAGCTAAAGCCGGAGGTCCCACGGGAGCGAGCCGAGACATCATGCCGATCCCTATTTTCAAATCCAGGATCATAAATCTTAAGCATACCGTTCATCGGGTATCAGTGGGTAATCCCAACATAGGTGATATCAAATTATTGCCGAACAATGAACTTTATGTATTAGGTAAAAAATTGGGCAGCACTAATATCATGATCTGGGATGAAAACGAGCGATTGGTTGATGTCATCGATATCGAGATCACCCATGATCTTAACGGACTAAAATTACGCCTACACGAATTCTTACCCGGTGAAAAACTGGGCGTACAAACTTCTCAGGGTCATCTGCTGATAAGCGGGCAGGCATCGAACCTACAAAAGATGAACACTGCAGTCGAGCTCGCTAAGGCATACGCCGCCGCGGCATCTGTGTCTAAGGTCAAGAGCACAGTATTGAACATGATGACAGTGGGCGGGGATCATCAGGTAATGCTGGAAGTGGTGATTGCCGAAGTTCAGCGAGAAGTCGCCCGTCAATTCGATACCAAATTTTTTATCTTCAATAAAGGTTCTAAATTGTCAGGAGGAGCAGCGGGGGGGGGAGGATCGTTCGACTTAGACCCAGCCGCGGCAATCAACAACAGGGGCTTCTTTGCTCGATACCTCAACGACAACCTAATGATGAGTTTTGCCTTAGATGTCGCCAAACAAAATGGTTTAGCTAAGGTATTGGCCGAGCCTAATGTGACGGCGTTGAGTGGCCAATCTGCAGAGTTTCTTTCAGGCGGTGAATTCCCCATTCCTGTACCTGGTACCAATGGTTCCACCACAATTCAATATCGTGATTTTGGGGTTGGAGTCAGGTTTGTACCTACGGTATTAGACTCGGGACAGATAAACTTAAACCTCAATGTCATTGTGAGTGAAGTCAGTAATGCCAATTCCGTGACACTGTCTGGTGGAGGCTCAAATGCCTCTCTGATCGTCCCGTCAATCGTCAAGAGAACCACATCGACAACGGTAGAACTTGCCGATGGTCAGACTATCGCTATCAGCGGCCTTATCAGTGACACTTTGCGGGAAAATATAGACAAGTTACCTGGTCTGGGGGATATCCCAATCTTAGGTCAACTTTTTACCAGTAAAAGTTTTAAGAGTGGTCAGAGTGAACTCGTTATTTTAGTGACGCCTAGGTTGGTACGGCCCTTCAACAGGAAACATATTTCGCTGCCCACCGATGACTTTGTGTTGCCATCCGATATGGAGTTTTACCTCTTAGGCAAGATGTCACACAAAAAACAGGATTCAGAGCGGAGCGATACTCCCTATGAGGCGATTATAAATGATGCAAAGGTCGATGATACGGGAACTCAACAGAAATACGGACACTCACTTTAGCTAAGGGAGAATGGGTGTATGAAAAATTTAAATGTTAACTTAAGCGTTAAACACGTTTGCCTATTGGCCGCGGTCACATTAGTGGGCTGCGCCGAACTCAACGATTTTCCTATGGATGCCAGTTATCAAAAGGTGAAACAGATCCAGATTTTAGATCCCGGTGCGCCGGAACGCAATGCAGGTATAGTTGGTGTGTTGGAGGGGAATTATGGTGAAAGAGTCATGAAGGCCTACCGTGAGAGTAATGTTTTACCTAAAGAGGCTAGAAACAATATATCGGTGAAAATAGCCAATTAATCATCTTTGATAAAGTGTTCTCATGCTTGTTCTATTTTGTTGAGTGTGACTGGAGTCTCGCATCTTAAATTGCTCTACCTAAGGTGGGTTGCCGTGATTGTGTCTATACTTGGTTAAGTGGCGTGAGCAAAGGATCTACTAATCTAGGCCTGAATGGCCACCCTGCTGGACCCAAATATGTATCACTCAGCTAACCCTGGTGATTGGAGGCAAGATGTTTCCCTCTGATGTGAACTCGAATCAATTATCTTTATCTAGATTAGGTAAACAAGGCGGGGCCATACTCGTGATGTTTACCTTAGGATTATTCTCGTTGCTGGCCGTCGCCGCCCTTGCTCTGGACGGTGGGCATCTTCTGCTGAATAAAGGTCGGTTACAAAGCTCGGTAGATTCTTCGGCTTTATATGCGGCTAAAATATTGCAAAATGGCGGCAGTCTCTTTGATGCAAGAGAGGCGGCTACCCTCATTTTGATACAAAACCTGGGGTTTGAGGAGAACAGTGAACTCGATACCAGCGTCGATCTGTCATCACCGGATTATAACGCCACTCAAGTCACTGCAAATATCTTTATCGAGTTTTCTCTGTGGCCCGATCCTTTCATTCCCGTGTTCGATGAGACCAGCAAGTATGTTCGGATCCGCATCGAAAATGTCGGTTTAAATAATTTTTTTGCTCAAATATTCAATTTTGATAAGAAAGTGCGAGCATCTGCCGTTGCCGGGAAGAGTACGGATATCGAATGCCTGAACAGGGTTGTACCTATGATGGTTTGCGGACTGAATGCCGATCCTGATTTTACCATCACAGATCCAATCTCAGGTGAGATAACTGAGGCTCCCTTTGGCTTACCCTTGAAAACCCTGTATGTGATGAAGACAGGTTCGAATCAAGGGACTGCTATAGGCCCAGGTAATTTTCAGTTACTCAGGTTAGACGGTTCCTCCGGAGGTGCAGATATTCGCCGCGCCTTGGCCGGGGAGTTCACGCCTGGTGCTTGCGTCGGTCCCGGTGACGACGTAGACACCGAACCGGGAAATACCGTTGGCCCTGTGGTTCAGGGTCTAAACACACGGTTCGGTCTGTGGCAAGGAGGCGGAGTTAATTCCGTCGAACACCCTAGGGACTTTAATATTTGTCAGGGGGACAGGGTTGAAGTCGATAACGATGGTGTCATCATTCCTTTAAGTGGAGGGGAGGCGGAATACAGTCATCAGGACTACCTCGATGGCGATGATTTCAATCACTGTGATACTGGCGATATCACCTCTGACTCCAGTATTGCAGCGGGTGGACGCCGAGAGCTTCCTGTGGTGGTAGGCATTTGTGATGGGATGACAAATGGCGCCAATACTATTACGTCATTGGGGACTGGCTGTTTCTTCCTGACTCAGGAGATCAGCAAGAAGGGGAATGAGGCCCATGTGGTTGGAGAATTTGTTCGTGTGTGTTCCAGTGCCGGAAGTGCGTCACTGGATCCCAGCTTTGTGAGTAATAACTCCACCATAGTGCTCTATCGGGACCCGGACAGCCCAGATTCATAAGGAGGGATTATGGAATTAAGACAACAAACTGGTGTGGCGGCCGTCGAGTTTACTATTTTGTTACCCGTCTTGTTATTGTTGATGTTTGCCACCGCCGAGTTGGGTAGAGCCCTGTATCAATATAGCCATCTGACACGCATGGTGAGAGATGCGGGACGATACCTATCCACCAAAGCTATTGCCAACACCACAGAAAATCTTCCGAACCCGCTTAACGATGCCAGTTGTGGCAATTGTATTTCTAACACCATAGATCTGCTGGTGTACGGCAAAGTTGGCGGCACGATTCCTCTTTTATATGGGCTGGATGCAAGCGATGTGACTATCATAGGCGACTCGGTTACCGACAGGGTCATCATCACAGTGGATTATGATTGGCTGCCTCTGTTTGGCGAGCAGATATCGGGTCTCGGCGTGGGTGATAGCAGCGATCTTAGTTTCAATTTTCATGTTAGCTATGCGATGAGAGCAGGACTATGAAATCTCAGCGTGGAGTTTATGCGGTCGAATTTGCCATAGTCGCTGGCATATTTTTTATACTGCTGTTTGCCATTATCGAAGTGGGGAGGTTGATGTACACCTACAATGTGCTGCATGAGGCCTCGAGGAGAGCGGCCAGAATTGCTGTGGTGTGTCAGATAGACGATGCCGATATTAAAACCATGGCCCTGTTTAATGGCGCAAACCTTATTCCTAACTTAACGACAGCTAACTTAAGTATCAGTTATCTCGATGAATTCGGCAATGTTGCAACGGGCATCGATATCGACTTGGTGAGGGCGGACATAGCCAACTACCAGCATCAGTTTCTTGTACCTGGCTTATCCAGAGTCTTAAACTCGCCCACTTTCTCAACCTATCTGCCTAGGGAGAGCTTAGGTGTTTACCATGTTGATGAGGAAGATCCCGGGAGTGGTTTTATTGATTGTAATTAAATCGTCTTCGAAACTAAATCCTTACTATAGTAAATACTAAGTACTTTTTATCGGGAGATGACAACTTAATGGATAAGCCGCTGGAGTTACTAGTGTCGAATGAAACAGAAAGATACACTAGCAAAAATATCAATGTCGACTCCCATTCGGCGGAAAAAACACTCGCCAATCGAATCTTGCCTTACCCGGTACACGCGCTCTTGATAAACAGTTGTTATGAAAGCATCTCAGATATCGAACTAAGTCTGGATTCTTACCTGAATCTTTCCTGGGAGGGGGTACAAACTCTCAATTCATTCGCCACTAGTTCGACTAACGCTAGACCTTATAATCTTGTTCTCCTGGTCTTGCCCAATGATGAAGCCAGTGCGATTCAGGCACTAAAATCTGCTGCCGACTATGGTGTCGATATTATCATTCTTGGTCAGGATACCCCCCAAGGCGTCTTAAGATTAGCCTTTCAGCAAGGCGTGAGTGATTTTGTCTCTTTGCGGGACCCCGCGGCTGAACTGCTGCAGTCACTGGAAAAAATAGCGTATAAATTGGCAGATAAGGCCGACTTGGCTCCGGTGCTGGCAGTGGTTAATGCCAAGGGGGGCTCGGGGGCCAGTTTTATCGCGGCCAGTATCGCCATGATAACCTCGATTAGAGATGAAGGAGAGGTCTCGCTACTCGATACCGATCTTTTACAGGGGACCTTGGCACATATGCTGGGCCTGGAGCCTCATTATTTTATTACCGAAGCGATACAGGAGCTGGACTCTCTGGATGAAATGGCACTAAAAGGCGCCATGACCAATCTGGGTCACCTGCATCTGCTGGCCGCTGAGCCATTTGCTGTCCTCAATGCCAGCGAGCCCATCGAGCTGCGAAATACCAATGAACTTTTACTCAAATGTCGCCAGTATTATCAACAGGTGATCATCGATCTCTCCCGTGGTCCTGAAATTTGGAATGCCGATATGCTAACCAATGCCAATATTTTATTGGTGATGCAGCAAAATGTGATGAGCATCCGCGAAGCTAAGGCTGTGGTCAATCAACTGGTGAGCTTTATGGGGATCGACATGGGTCGTATCCATTTGCTGATTAATCGATATCAAAAGACCAGTTCTGGGATAAGCTTGAAAGATATTAGGCAGACCACCGGCATAGAATCACAGTTCGTGGTGGCCAATGATTTTAAGCTTGTCAGTCAATGTATCGATCTGGGCTCACCAATCACAGAGGTCGCACATCGCGAGCAAATTATCAAAGACCTTTCTCAAGTGACAGAACATTTTTTCCCCAGAACCAAACAGGCCGAGGGGCGTTCTCAAGGATTTTGGAATCGAATATTGAGGAAGGGGCTATGACAAATGTGCCGGAACAACAAAAGGTAGAATTTAAGCAGCTGACGGCGGAGGAGCTGCATTTAAAGGAGCAGGTCTATAATAAATTGTTGAGCGTCATGGATCTTTCCCTGATTGAAACCATATCGAAAGAGCAGGCCCAACAACAGATCAATGATATCTGTGACAAGTTGATCACAGACTTGCATCTACCCATCAACCTGTCCGCAAGACAACGTCTGATAAAGCTGATCATAGATGAAGTATTAGGCCTGGGTCCGCTGGAGATATTGTTATCGGATCCAAGTATCTCAGATATTTTGGTTAACTCCTATAACCGTGTGTATATAGAGCGCAAAGGTAAGTTAGAGCGAGTCCCGATAGAGTTCCACAGTAACGCCCATTTACTCAATATTATCGACCGGATTGTCTCCAGCGTGGGTCGAAGAATCGATGAATCATCCCCTATGGTCGATGCTCGCTTGGCGGATGGCTCTCGGGTTAATGCGATAATTCCGCCACTCGCCTTAGATGGACCAGCGTTATCCATCCGGCGGTTTGCCGTGGATAAAATGTGCGCAGAGGATCTGATCAAAGTAGGCTCCATGACCAGTCAAATGAACGAGCTACTCAGCGCTGCAGTTGCCGGCAAACTTAACATCTTGGTTTCCGGAGGTACGGGTAGCGGTAAGACGACATTACTCAACATGCTTTCCGGCTACATACCTGCCGATGAACGGATTGTGACCATAGAAGATTCTGCGGAGCTACAGCTACGTCAACCCCATACGGTCCGTCTGGAGACTAGGCCAGCTAATATCGAAGGAAAAGGCGAGGTAAGTCAAAGGGATCTGGTTAAAAATTGCTTGAGGATGCGCCCGGATAGAATCGTCATAGGTGAAGTCAGGGGGGGAGAGGCACTGGACATGTTAACTGCGATGAATACCGGTCATGAAGGTTCACTCACCACGCTGCATGCTAATAGTGCCAGAGATGCCTTGGGGCGTCTCGAGTATATGGTGTGTATGGCAGGTTTTGATATGCCAGTGGCAAATATCAGGACTCAGATAGCGTCTGCAATCGATCTGGTGGTACAGCTTGAGCGATTAGAAGACGGAGGACGCAGAGTGACTAGCATCCAGGAGATCAATGGCATGGAGGGGGAGATCATCACCATGTCTGAATTGTTTCATTTCAGGCGTGAAGGCAGAGCTGAAAATGGCGATATCATAGGAAACTTCGCTGCCACAGGGGTGATCCCTGGTTTTCATAACAAGTTAAAACAGCACGGTATCGATCTGTCATTAGATCTTTTCGACTGCGGCGATCCTTTTGCCGATTTTTAAGGGGCTAGTATGTTCTCAAATGAAGTGATCTTTCTTGGCTTAATTTTTTTGGCGGTGATCTTACTGTCTCAGGCACTATTTTTACCTGTATATAGCCCACAGAGAGCGAATACCGCATTGATCCGTAAACGGCTGAAGCAACTGTCGGCTAATGATGGCGATACTAGCTTCGAAGTGTCGTTATTACGTAAGAGTAAGTTGGAGAAGTTAAGCAATTTTGGCAGGATGCTAGAACGCATAGAATTTTTTGAGAATTTTAGTTATCGATTGGAATTGGCCGATTATAAGATGCTGGGCCACCAATTTTTCATCTTAGGGCTACTTACATCCATGATCCTGGCGATGATAACTTGGTACTACATAAACGAGCCTTTCATGACCGTTTTTATTTTTGTCATCACGGCCTTCTTGTTTAACATGAAACTCAATCATGACACCAATAAGCGGATGGATACCATAGAGGCCAGCTTTCCCGATGGTTTAGATGTGATCCGCAGGGCTCTGCAGGCGGGGTATTCCTTTACCGACGCAATAAAATTGGCAACCGAAGAGTTGGAGGGACCATTGGCGAAAGAGTTCAAGCTGATGTTTGTTAATATCAACTACACCAAGGACATCAAGCGGGCCTTGCTGGGGTTTATTCAACGTGTTCCTAGCGTTTCTGCGCTAGCCTTTGCCAGTGCCGTCATGGTGCAGAGAGAAACTGGAGGTAATTTAGCGGAAAATATCGAGAATTTAACCAGGGTAATAAGGCAGAGATTTAAATTCAGGCGTCGAGTTAAGACCTTATCGGCAGAAGGACGCCTGTCTGCCTGGATCTTAATCTTATTACCCTTCGTTCTGTTTGCTGTTATCTATATTCAAACACCATCATATGTCGGTGAATTAACTGGGACGAAAGAGGGACAGAAATTACTCATGTGGGGGGCCATAGGAATGACAATAGGTGGCTGGTGGATAAGTAGAATCATTAAGATAGACGTCTAATTATGGATTATATCATTGGCTTGTTGGGTACCCTGTTTGACGACCCTGAGTATGTTAAGTGGGCCGTATATGTTATGGCGGCGATCGCAGGCATAACCTTAGCGATTTCGCTCTCTTTTCTCATCATTGGTATATATTCCCCACTTAGGAAGCGATTGAAAAGCATAAATAAAGCCGATAAAAGGACTAAAATGACACACACTGACGTCAATGCCACCATAGAGCATGGCATAGGACGTGTGGCAAGAAAAACACCATTAAACCTGTCAAATGATGACACTCGCCGGCTATTGATACATGCGGGTTTGCATTCTGAGAATGCACTGGCTGTTTTTAGCTCTGTCAAGTTGATCTTACTGCTTATCTCGGCAGGCTTATCTGTGCTCACCTTGAGTATGTTTCCTGAAATATCCGGCATGATGAGTGTGTATGTGGTGGCACTGCTGGTGGGGGGGGCCTATTTGTTACCTTCCATGGTGTTACAGCATTTGGCATCCAGACGCATGAAGATTCTCAGAGCGGGTTTTCCCGACGCCTTAGATCTATTAGTCGTCTGCTGTGAAGCCGGGCTCGGCTTGCTTGCGGCCCTACAGCGCGTAGCCAATGAGCTGGCCATCAGTCATCCCAGTCTCGCCAGTGAATTGGATCTGGTCTGCAGTAAGGTTAGGGCGGGATTGACCATTAAGGTGGCGCTGCAGGAGTTCACCGACAGGACAGGTTTAGAAGACATAAAGGGTCTCAATTCGGCAATCTCACAGAGTATTCGCTTAGGCACCGGCATAGCTGCAACCTTGAGAATATTTTCCGATGAATATCGTGATAAGCGCCTGCAAGAGGCCGAAGAGCAAGCTGCAAAGCTTGCGGTAAAGATGATTTTTCCCATGATGCTGTGTATCTGGCCCTCATTTTTCATCGTCGCGGTGGGGCCTGCGGTGCTCAAGGTGATGAAAGTATGGGGACAAGCTTTCTAGTCGAATGATATTAGTCGAATGATATAAAAATAAGGAGCGGCCATGGCAGGTTCATTTCAGTTCAATTTACTCAGAGACTTAAGCCCATTTTCTCTGGCTGTACCCGTTATCATGCTATTGCTATCGGCATGTACGACGACTAAATCACTCGAGGAAATACAGGCATTAGAGGCCAGTCCGCCTCAGCGGCAAGATCTCTATGACGCCGATGCTATGGTAACGGTAGCAACCGTCAATCCTCCTAAGGATGAAGCCGATGCTGTGGCACGGGCGAAGCGTGAAGAAACATTGGGGAATTTAGACTCAGCGCTGTATCTCTATGTTCAGGCGCTGGATTTCGAACCTGATAACGCCGATACCTTGTACCAAATTGCCAGAATACATAGCATTAAAGGCAACATACAACTGGCTTACTTGACTTACAATGAAGCCTTAGTCATAGAGCCAGAGATGATGATGTCTCATGCGGGACTGGGTCTTATCAATATGGATAAGCGTCAGCACCGACAAGCCAGAATACATCTGGAAAAAACGGTGAGTCTGGATCAGGCGAGGTTAAAACTGCTTGTTAAAAGCACGGATGTCGTCGGCTACTATGCCTTGGATAGGATTTCTCCGGTTAGGATCTATAATGCCATGGCCATTTTGGATGATCTTGATAATGAACATGAGCGAGCCCGACTCTTGTATAAACTGGCGTTACAACAGGAGCCACACTCGGCGCTGATCATCACTAACTTAGGTTATTCCTATTACCTGACTGGTAATTATCACTCGGCAGAAAAACATCTAAAACAGGCAATAAGAGAAGATCCCAGTTTCGATCGTGGTTGGACAAATCTAGGTTTGGTCTATGTCAGGAAAGGTCTATATACTAGGGCCCTGTCGACATTTGAACATACCATGGAGCCGGCCGACGCATTAAATGATCTGGGATATTTCTTGATGTTAGAGGGGCAATATAAACAAGCCATAGCACTGTTCAAAAGGGCGATCGATAATTCACCCAGCTATTTTGAGCAAGCACAGAAAAACCTGCGACGAGCCTCGATGGAGCTAAACAGTAGACATTAATTTTGCACATAGCCTAGATATAAAAAACGCCCAGCTGGGCGTTTTTTTATTTCATAGGCAAAATCTAGAAGCTTGCCGACTTTGGTGCGCGAGGGAATGGGATCACATCGCGTATATTGGCCACACCAGTGACGTATGAGACTAAACGCTCGAAGCCAAGACCGAACCCTGCATGGGGGACGGTACCGTAGCGGCGCATGTCACGATACCACCAGTAATCTTCCTTGCTTAGGTTCATCTCTTCGAGACGAGCATCGAGTACGTCCAAACGTTCTTCACGTTGAGCGCCACCGATAATCTCTCCGATCCCAGGTGCAAGTACGTCCATTGCGGCAACGGTCTTACCGTCATCGTTAAGGCGCATGTAGAAGGCCTTGATGTCTTTCGGGTAGTTTTTCACGACCACAGGGGCCTTGAAATGCTCTTCCGCCAGGTATCGCTCATGCTCGGATTGAAGATCTATGCCCCACTCGACGGCATATTCAAATTTCTTGCCACAGTTTTTCAGGATCTCGACCGCCTCGGTGTAATCCACCTGAGCAAAGTCACTCGTCACGAAAGACTCGAGACGCTCAATTACTGTTTTATCGACACGTTGGGCGAAAAACTCAAGATCATCACGACGTTCTTCGAGTACGGCCTTGAAGCAGAATTTCAGCATCTGCTCGGCGAGGGCGGCAACATCATCGAGATCGGCGAAGGCCACTTCAGGCTCAACCATCCAGAATTCTGCCAGATGGCGACTGGTGTTTGAGTTTTCTGCACGGAACGTAGGACCGAAGGTATAGACTTTCGATAATGCGCAGGCATAAGTTTCGGCATTAAGTTGACCAGAAACGGTGAGGAAGGCCTGTTTTCCGAAGAAGTCTTCGCTGTAGTCGACCTTACCTTCGTCGGTACGGGGCAAGTTTTCCATGTCTAAGGTAGAGACTTGGAACATCTCACCGGCACCTTCACAATCAGATGCCGTGATGAGGGGAGTCGATACCCAGATGAAACCTTCTTCATGGTAGAATCTGTGTATTGCCTGTGACAAACAGTTACGTACACGCGCAACCGCTCCGATAAGATTGGTGCGAGGGCGAAGGTGTGCCAGCTCTCTCAAGTGTTCGATAGAGTGACGCTTAGCAGCCATAGGATAAGTGTCTGGATCTTCTACCCAACCGGCAACTTCAACACGGGTGACTTGCAGCTCATATGCCTGACCTTTACCTGGAGACTCAACCACTTCGCCTGTCATGATGACAGAACAACCGGTAGTCAACTTCAAGATTTCGTTATTGTAATTTTCTAAGCTATTAGGAACTACACCTTGGATAGGATCAAAACAGGAGCCATCATAAACGGCAAGAAAAGAGATGCCCGCCTTGGAATCTCGGCGCGATCTTACCCAACCGCGAACGGTAATTTGCGAACCAATCGCAAATTCACCTTTAAATACAGAAGCGACAGATGTAATGCTCATTGTTGCTTAGTTCTCCAACGAAACGTTTATATATAAAATTTGGACGTTTATATTACCTTGCTGGCTGGTTTTCTCAAGTAGCAAAATCAGATAAAATGCCTAATAGCAGGTAATTTTGATGATTAATTCTGCTTTTGGACTTTACCCCAAACCCAGATAGCGGTCTTTGTTTACTCGCGGCTGAAATTGGTGACCATAAATCATACTTGTTATGCTCAAATACATCACCTTTGTCATTTAACGAGTTGCCTAGAACCTTAGTGTCTAGATGATCAGGTGTTTGCAGAGTGTATTTATCATTGCCGCTGTTGCGCCCCAGATCAGGTGTTGCCTATAACGGATAAAATAAACCGGGTGATGGAGCCCTTGGCGTTGGTAAGTCTGCTTTTGACGATTTTCGCTCTGCAATAAATAGGATAAGGGTACGGTAAACAGTTCGTCGACTTCGCCCGGATCCAGTTTTGGAGTAAAGGCTTGCTTTACCAGACCGATAACCGGGGTTATTTCGAAACCGGTAAAAGTTTTCATCGCAGCATACTGGCCAATCACTTCTACATTACTCGGGTAAAGCGCAATTTCCTCCGCGGCTTCTCGCAATGCGGTTTCGATGAGAGAGGCATCCCCTCGTTCAACTTTTCCCCCAGGAAAACTGATTTGTCCCGGATGAGATCTAAGATGAGTAGGGCGACGGGTGAGCAAGACATGCAATTCCCCCTCCTCTTGTATTAGGGCAATAAGAACCGCAGCTTGGCGCAGGGGATCTTTAATATCTGGATTAGGCTCAATAGGGGCTTGCAAGAGGTTATATCTGAGTTTAAATTCAGTTAATGGTATAGGCTTAATCTTTTTTTGCATATAACCTCTACTGATTTACACTTAGATATCAATTATCACCCCTCTAATACTGGCAGAATTTTACTGACCTTATCATAGGTTTCTTTATATTCACTCTCAGCCGTAGAGTCGACAACGATGCCACCGCCAGCCCAGCAATAAATAGTGCCATCTATCGCCACTAAGCTTCGAATGGTGATGCTGGTGTCCATTTGACCGTCTTGACTGATATAACCGATAGACCCACAGTAAAGGCTTCTCCTCGAGGGTTCAAGCTCTTCTATGATCTCCATCGCCCTGATTTTTGGCGCGCCGGTGATCGAGCCGCCCGGGAAACTGGCTTTTAATAGGTCGGTGGCATCATATTTAGCGTCGAGTTTTGCTGTGACTGTGCTGACCAGATGATGCACGGCTGGAAAGCTTTCAATCTCAAACAGGTGAGGCACTGATACCGAGCCAGGTTTAGCCACCTTGCCCAGATCGTTACGAAGTAGATCGACAATCATCAAGTTCTCCGCCCTGTCTTTCGCTGAATGGCGTAGCTGTATGGCTGATTGCCGATCTTCTGCCGCGGTGGAATACCTAGGACTCGTGCCCTTAATGGGCTTAGTCTGGATATCTTCGCCTCTGAGTTGAATAAACCGCTCGGGAGAAATAGACAGTAACGCACCTTGTGATAGGCGAATGAAGGCGGAGAAGGGCGCCTTATTGGATTCCCTGAGTTTGAGGTAGGCTTGCCATTCATTGCCCTGATATTTAGCCGAGAACCTCTGGGTTAGGTTTATTTGATAGCAATCGCCGTTTTGAATATATTCTTGAATGGCGTCAAATTTTTCTTCGTAGTCAGTCTTAGTCAGCTGTGGCTGCCAGTCACCGACAAGGCAGAATTCAGGTCGATTTGGCTTGATTTCCAGCTTAGCTTGCAGCCAAGTCAGACTGGTTTGTGCCGCTTCGTCGCTGCCATAATGCACCAAGCTCCAGACTTGCTCTTGATGATCGAATACCAATGCCCATAAATATAAGCCTATGTTCATCACTGGGAGGGGGATATCGTCGGCGGCAATCGCGGGGATCTTCTCTATCTTACGTCCCAGATCATAGCTGAAGCTGCCCATCGCCCCCCCGGAAAAAGGCAGCTGGCTCGACTTCTGTACCGGGAAGTAGTGTGCTAACTCCAGTTTAACCAGATCGAATGGGTTTAACTGACTCACCGAAGAATCGGTAAGCCCATGATCTTGATATCGACTTATCTCGGTGCCATGGTCTTGAGTGACAAGTGTCGCAACCGGGTCAAGGCAAATAATATCGAAGCGGCTATCACAGTGATCGCCACTGGCCGAATCGAGTAACATAGCCCAGGGGATATCTGCCAAAAATGAAAATAAATCTGTCGTGGTATATTTCCAATCGAGACGCAGTATTGATGCACACTGCAGCGCCGAAAAACTCATCGATTCACCTTATCTAAAATGTGATATTCCCCTAAAAGTCGCGAAAGAGTATCATATCTCTCAGCTAGCATTAATAAAAACAGATATAGATGCCAAAAATGGCTGAAAAGTGTCCCTAATGTCATGTATAAGGAAGTGATTGTGAGTAAAGAAGTTGTCATCAAACAAGCGGATCTCATCGAGAGCGTAGCCGATTCCCTACAATATATCTCTTACTATCATCCTAAGGATTTCGTCGATGCAATGACGCAGGCCTATGAACGTGAAGAGAGCCCTGCGGCAAAAGATGCTATCGCTCAAATCTTGATTAATTCACGCATGTCAGCCGAAGGTAAGAGACCTCTGTGCCAAGACACGGGCATTGTGACCTGTTTCGTCAAGGTCGGTATGGCGGTGAAGTGGGATAAAACTGACATGACCATTCAGCAGATGGTCGATCAGGGCGTGAGACAAGCCTATCTCAATCCAGACAATCCACTGCGTGCATCTATCGTCGCAGACCCTGCTGGGGCACGAACAAATACCAAAGATAACACGCCATCTGTGGTCCACATAGATATGATACCAGGCAATCACATCGAGGTTGCTATCGCAGCTAAAGGTGGCGGGTCTGAAAATAAATCTAAGATGGCCATGTTAAATCCATCCGATGATATTGCCGCCTGGGTTGAGAGAACCTTGCCAACCATGGGAGCGGGCTGGTGTCCACCGGGTATGCTGGGCATAGGTATCGGCGGCACCGCCGAAAAAGCGGCGGTTTTAGCCAAAGAATCCTTGATGGATCCGGTCGATATTCACGAGCTACAGCAAAGAGGCGCCGAGACGGCCGAAGAAAAACTACGTCTCGATATCTTTGAGCGTGCCAACAACTTAGGTATCGGTGCTCAAGGACTCGGTGGCTTGACTACCGTCTTAGACGTGAAGATTAAATCAATGCCCACTCACGCGGCATCTAAGCCAGTGGTGATGATCCCAAATTGCGCCGCGACTCGCCATGTACATTTCCATCTTGATGGCACAGGACCTGCAGAATTGACGCCACCGTCACTGGAAGACTGGCCTGTGATCACCCGTGAAGTGGGGGAGAACACCCATAGAGTTAATCTCGATACCGTCACCCAAGCCGAGATCCAAAAATGGAAGAGTGGCGATACCTTGCTTCTCAACGGCAAGATGCTAACGGGTCGCGATGCGGCCCATAAACGCATTCAGACCCTTATTGAATCCGGTGAAGGGCTTCCCGAAGGCGTCGACTTTACCGGTAAGTTCATCTACTACGTCGGTCCGGTCGATCCTGTGGGCAGTGAAGTTGTCGGCCCAGCAGGTCCTACAACGGCGACCCGCATGGATAAGTTTACCGATCTAATGCTAGAGAAAACTGGCCTGATGGGCATGATTGGTAAGGCCGAACGTGGCCCTGCTACCGTAGCTTCAATCAAGAAGCACAAGGCGGTGTATCTTATGGCCGTCGGCGGCGCGGCTTATCTGGTGTCTAAAGCCATTAAAAAGTCACGCGTGGTTGCCTTTGCCGACTTAGGCATGGAAGCCATCTATGAGTTCGATGTTAAAGATATGCCTGTCACAGTGGCGGTAGACTCTGAGGGCGTGAATGTGCACGAAACCGGTCCTGCACAATGGAAAGTGAGCCTGCAACCCGCGAAATAACACACTTTTTTAAAGTAAAGTTTGGCTTAGGTGTCTTGCCTAAGCCAAATATTTTGGATATTGTGCGCATATTTAGATCGATACGTTAACCATTTTATGTCTGCAGGGATGCTTACTCATCACACCGGCTAACTTAAGTCTTGGGTGAATGGTGGACTGCTTAACTCGCTAACCTTCTGGCCTATAGGGCAAGTGGTTAGACTTAAATCACAAAAGATGATAATAACAATGAAAAAAACTGCAATCATTCTCGCACTGGCTGGCTGCGGAGTCGCAATGTCGGCTCATGCCTCATCACCACAGCCTTTCAAGGTTCAAGACCTGGTTAAAATCAACAAGCTTCATTCAACAACATTAGCTAACGATGGCAATAGCGTAGTATTTGCCATCAAAAAATTTGACACCAAGGGTAATGCCAGCTCAGATCTCTATATCCAAGATCTGACCCAAATGGGCTCGAAGCCGAAGCAACTCACGTTTGCTGCCGGTACCGAACACAGTGCGGCTTTTTCGGCCGACGACCAGTCAGTCTACTTTCTGGCTTCACGTGATGGTTCGAGTCAACTCTATAAGCTACCTCTGACAGGCGGTGAAGCCCGACAAGTGTCAGACCTGCCACTGGATGTAGAAGGCTTTAAACTGTCCCAAGACGGTAAGCAAGTGGTCTTGAATCTGCGTGTCTTCCCGGACTGTCCTGATCTGCAATGCTCTGAGGATAAATTCACTGCCGAAGCCGAGCGTAAATCCAGCGGCCGTGAATATAAACAATTGATGGTGCGTCATTGGGATACCTGGAGCGATCACTCTCGTAGTCATCTGTTTGTGGCGCAATTAAATGGCGACAAGATCACCACAGCCGTGGATGTCACCGCCGGGCTGGACACAGAAACGCCAGCTAAACCTTTCTCCGGCATGGAAGAGGTGACCTTTAGCCCAGATGGCAAGTATGTGGTTTATAGCGCCAAGGCGCCGAGTAAGGATCAGGCCTGGATCACTAACTATGATCTTTGGCAGGTACCGGTAACGGGCGGCGACGCGGTAAATTTAACCGAGTCTAACCAGGCGTGGGATGCACAGCCGACCTATTCTGCCGATGGCCGCTACCTGGCTTATCTGGCCATGAAAAAGCCAGGCTTCGAAGCCGACAGATATCGCATCATGTTGCGTGATACCGTGACGGGCCAGGAAAAAGAAGTGGCGCCGCTATGGGACAGAAGCCCAGGGTCATTGACTTTTGGCAAGGATAACCGAACCTTATACGTCACGGCTCAAGATGTGGGTCAAGTGACCGTTTTTGAAGTGAACACTCAATTTGGTGATGTAAAAACCATCTTCAACGAGGGCAGTAATAGCATAGTCGGCGTGACGGCGGATAAGATCATCTTCAAGCATAAGAGTCTGGTACAGCCAGGCGATCTTCATTCTATCAATCTAGATGGTCAGGGCTTACAGAAACTGACGGATATCAATAGCGAAAAACTTGCCAAGATTAAATTTGGTGAATTCGAGCAGTTCAGTTTCAAGGGCTGGAATAATGAAGAGGTTCATGGTTACTGGATCAAGCCGTCGAACTTCAAGGCTGGCACCCAGTATCCAATCGCGTTTCTGGTTCATGGCGGGCCTCAGGGCTCATTCGGCAATTCATTCAGCAGTCGCTGGAATGCTCAACTCTGGGCCGGTGCGGGTTACGGCGTGGTGATGATCGATTTCCACGGCTCTACCGGCTATGGACAGGCATTCACCGATTCTATCTCTAAAGATTGGGGTGGTAAGCCATTAGAAGATTTGCAAAAAGGCCTAGCCGCCGTGACTAAGCAACAGAAATGGTTGGATTCTAGCCGTACCTGTGCACTCGGTGGTTCATACGGTGGCTACATGATGAACTGGATCCAGGGTAACTGGAGCGATGGCTTTAATTGTCTGGTGAACCATGCTGGTCTGTTCGATATGCGCTCCATGTATTATGTGACCGAAGAGCTCTGGTTCCCCGAATATGAGTTCGGTGGCACATATGATGAGAACAAGGACTTGTATGAGAAATTCAATCCAGTCAACTACGTAGAGAATTGGAAGACGCCTATGCTCGTCATTCATGGTGAGCAAGATTTCCGTGTTCCTTATGGACAAGGATTAGCAGCATTCACCTTTATGCAACGTAAGGGGATCCCATCTGAACTGCTCATCTACCCGGAAGAGAATCATTGGATCCTTAACCCTGATAACCTGGAACAATGGTACGCCAATGTCCTGGGCTGGATGGATCGCTGGACTAAAAAGTAACCTGTATTATACCTTTAGGTATTATTAGTCGGTGAGATGGTGAAAAGGTCAGATATTTATCTGGCCTTTTTTGTCGATGATTGTTGTCTAAACTGAATAATTGGAACGGGTATAACGTGTATATCGTTTTCAGCAATGCCCAAAGGAGTGAAGCATGCGACTTATGCAGTTATTGAAGAAAGAGTTAGCGAAAGAAACCCTGAGGGAAGGAGCATTGATGCGTATCTTCGTGTCGGGAAGCGGTAAAGCCCGCGCGCAGGCATTTGTCTGCCAAGGTGATGCTTGTTGAAATGACTCCATATCGCTGCAAAAGAAAAAACCGGAGTAGCATGACTCCGGTTGCTTGTTTTAGTTATCCCTAACCCGTATACGGGATTATGTAGGGGACGAGTAGGGCATTAGCCGAACTGGTTCATGGTGTTGTCTTTACCCGACGCTTTGAGCGCCTGATCACCGGAGAAGTATTCTTTGTGAGCATCTCCCATATCGGAGCCAGCCATGTTCTGGTGCTTAACACAGGCGATACCCTGACGGATTTCTTTGCGCTGCACATTCGCCACATAACCTAACATGCCTTGATCTCCGAAGTACTCTTTCGCCAAGTTATCGGTAGACAAGGCGGCCGTGTGGTAAGTCGGTAGCGTGATCAAGTGATGGAAGATACCGGCTTCACGGGCTGAATCGGCCTGGAAGGTACGTATTTTTTCGTCTGCCTCGATGGCAAGCTCAGTCTCATCATAATCTATGCTCATCAAATCGGCACGGTCATAAGCCGAAACATCTTTGCCTTCTTCTTGCATCATATCGAAGATTTGCTGACGGAAATTAAGCGTCCAGTTAAATGATGGCGAGTTATTGTAAACTAGCTTAGCATTTGGCACGACTTCACGAATGGCATTAACCATGGCGCCGATCTGAGCCACATGAGGCTTCTCGGTCTCAATCCACAATAAGTCGGCACCGTTCTGCAGGCTAGTGATACAGTCGAGTACACAACGCTCTTCACCCGTACCGGCGCGGAACTTAAACAGGCCATTGGGTAGACGTGAAGGCTTAACCAGCTTATCGCCGCGCTTAAACACCACATCACCATTTTCCAAGTTGTCGCTAGTCACTTCTTCGACTTCGATGAAAGAGTTGTACTTGTCGCCCAAGTCACCCGGCTCTGAAGTCACCGCAATCTTCTGCGTCAGACCCGCACCGAGAGAATCCGTACGTGCCACGATAACGCCATCATCGATGCCGAGCTCTAAGAAGGCATAACGTACGGCATTGATCTTAGCTAAAAACTCCACATGAGGCACAGTGACCTTGCCGTCTTGGTGACCACATTGCTTCACATCGGAAACCTGGTTTTCAAGCTGTATACAACAAGCACCGGCTTCAATCATCTGCTTAGCCATCAGGTAAGTGGCTTCTTCGTTGCCAAAACCTGCATCAATATCGGCAATGATAGGCACAACATGGGTCTCGAAATTATCTATCTTATCCTGAATCGCGGCTTTATCGGCGGCTTCAGCGTTATCGAGTTCACGGAACAGGCCGCCCAATTCACGAGCATCGGCTTGACGAAGAAAGGTATAAAGCTCGGCAATCAGGCTAGCGACTGAGGTCTTCTCATGCATAGATTGGTCTGGTAGAGGGCCGAACTCACTGCGCAGGGCGGCAACCATCCAACCCGAGAGATAGAGGTAACAACGCTTAGTGGTCAAAAGATGCTTCTTAATGGCGATCATCTTCTGTTGGCCGATGAAGCCGTGCCAGCATCCTAATGATTGAGTGTACTGTGAGCTATCACAATCATAGTTAGCCATGTCTTCACGCATTATCTTGGCAGTGTACTTAGCTATGTCTAAACCCGTCTTAAATTGGTTCTGAGTGCGCATACGAGCGACTGACTCAGGATTGATTGCATTCCAGGCACTACCTTCATTCTCAATCAAGTTTGCTGCAGTATCAATATCGGTTCGGTAATTTGACATGGTAAGTCCCTTCCTACAAATAATAATTATCAACGATTGCTTCCGTTCAAAATAATAGTAATATTGAGTTAAATTAGTCTAATTTATAGTAATTATCTTCGGTATTTGTTTTATGAATATGTCTCGTATTGATCTGAATTTATTGGTTTATTTTGATGTTTTACTCAGGGAATTGAATGTAACCCGCGCCGCAGATCAGCTGGGTATCAGCCAACCTGCCATGAGTAATGGGCTAAAAAGGTTAAGGGTCTTGTTCGATGATCCTCTGCTTATCCGAACCAGCAAGGGGATGACACCGACGCAGAGGGCAAGTGAGCTCAAACCTGTGATCCGTGAGCTGTTAATTGGTTTGGAGAAAGCCGTACAGCCTAAGGCCGAGTTTAATGCATTAGAGAGTGAGCAAGTGTTTCGTATGATGGCGTCGGATTATGCCGAATCGACCCTTATTCCCTTATTGATCGCTCGCTTGCGTAATGAAGCGCCGAAAGTCATTTTGGATATCATGACGCCGAGCGACGTTAATTTTGCCGATGTGGAACAGGGCAGAGTGGATATGGCGATTAATCGCTTCGATGAAATCCCTCAATCTTTTCACCAAAAAGTGCTCTGGAAAGACACCTTCAGTTGCCTCATTAATCGCACTAATCCCGTACTGAGGGACTTTAACTTAGACAATTATCTTAAGTCTCATCACGTCTGGGTGAGTAAAACTGGCATGGGAGTGGGGGTAGGCATGGATCCCGATGATGTCCAACGTCTAGGTTGGGTAGATGAAGCGCTGGCAAAAATTGGTGAAAAACGCCGTATCACAGTGTTCACCCGAAACTATCAAGCGGCCAGTTCATTGGCAGAGAGGCAAGATTTGATTGCCACTGTGCCCAGCAAGATGGCCAGATTAAAGCAAGATAACACCCGGGTCAGTATCGTGGCACCGCCATTTGACATCCCCCCCATAGAGTTGACCATGGCCTGGAGTCCGTTATTGCAACATAATCCGGCTCACAGATGGATGAGAGAGCTCATCACTGAAACTGCCAGGATCATAGACAGATTTTAACCGCCGGCTAGCCAGGTTTTCTTGGTGATATAACTTTGGTGAATGCCAGCTATAACTACGATAAATTAGTGATATACATTCAGTCTGGATAGACTGAATAACACGTCTATTAGCCAATATCATTTGCGCTTATACATCGGCGAGCAGTGTGAGTTAGCCCGCACCATTTCTTAGTCACACAGAAGCGAACAATAAGGCTGGCACTTTGTAGTAAGGCTAGTCGATGCTAGTCAATGACCCCTATCGGAAAGGATAAATATGACATCACGTATTCAAGTTGGCAATTTACAGGTCGCTACCTCACTGCTTAAGTTAGTGAATGAACAGATGATTCCCGGAACAGATATCTCATCGGCAAGGTTTTGGAGCTCACTCGAATCCATAATTGATGATTTAACACCAAAGAACAGAGCCTTATTAGCCCGCCGCGATGAGTTACAAGTTCAGATAGACAAGTGGCATACAGAGAATAAGGTCCATGATCCTCTGGCCTATAAAGCCTTCTTACAAGAGATTGGCTACCTGGTTGCCGAAGGCGACGATTTCAGCATCACCACACAAAATGTAGACATTGAAATTGCCCAGCAGGCCGGTCCTCAGCTGGTCGTTCCGGTAAAAAATGCCCGTTTTGCCCTCAATGCGGCGAACGCGCGATGGGGCAGTTTATATGATGCCCTCTATGGTACCGATGCCATCAGTGACGCTGGCGGCGCCGAGCGTGGCGAGGGTTTCAATCCGGTACGTGGCAGCAAGGTGATAGCATTTGCCAAGCAGCACTTAGATCAACTGGCTCCTTTAGCGATAGGCAGCCATAGCGAGGCAAGCCATTATCAAATTGATCGCAATCGGCTCGTCATCACCCTCAGAGATGGCACAGATACTGGGCTTAAGCAGCCAGAAAAATTTCTGGGCTATCTTGGTAACCAGGTAGCCCCCCATGCTGTGTTACTCAAAAATAATGGTTTGCATGTGGAGATCCAGATAGACAGGAATCACGCCATAGGTAAGACAGATCTGGCGGGAATGAAAGATCTGCTGGTAGAAGCCGCCGTGACCACCATCATGGATTGTGAAGACTCGGTGGCAGCCGTCGATGCCGATGACAAGTGTGAGGTATACCGGAACTGGTTAGGCTTGATGAAAGGCGATCTCACTGCCCGGTTAACCAAAGGCGGTAAGACCATCATACGTGAGCTTAATCTCGATCGTCATTATCAGTGTCCACTGGGAAGGGAGTTTACTCTGCCTGGTCGAAGCCTGTTATTTATCCGTAATGTCGGTCACCTGATGACCAATGAGGCCATTTTAGACAAGGCAGGTGATGAGGTTCCCGAGGGGATCTTAGATGGAATGCTATCCGTTCTGGCAGCAATACATGATCTTAAGGGCAATAATAAGCAGCGCACCAATAGCCGCGCGGGTTCGATCAATATTGTTAAACCTAAGATGCACGGACCCGATGAGGTGGCGTTTACCTGTGAGCTGTTTACCCGCATCGAAGATGCGCTGAGCCTGTCCAGAAATACCATCAAACTTGGGATCATGGATGAAGAGCGTAGGACGACAGTCAACTTGAAAGAATGTATTCGCGTGGCTAAGGAGAGAGTGGTGTTTATTAATACTGGATTTCTCGATAGAACCGGCGATGAGATCCATACCTCTATGCTCGCCGGTCCCTTTGTGCCCAAAACGCAGATGAAACAGCAAGCCTGGATAAATGCCTATGAAGATTGGAATGTCGATGTCGGCCTGGCATGTGGTTTACCTGGTCGTGCTCAGATAGGCAAGGGGATGTGGGCCATGCCAGATGAGATGGCGTCTATGCTGGCACAAAAATCAGCCCATCCCAATGCGGGCGCTAACACCGCCTGGGTGCCATCCCCCAATGGCGCCATACTGCATTCGACTCATTATCATCAGATCAATGTCGGCGAAAAACAGCTGGAATTGGCTAACCGAACCCATGCAAGATTAGATGACATTCTGACCATCCCCTTGTTAACGGCAACCTTGAACGATGAGCAGATCCAACGTGAACTCGACAACAATGCTCAGGGGATCTTGGGTTACGTGGTACGTTGGATAGATCATGGTGTTGGTTGCTCGAAAGTGCCCGATATCAATAACGTGGGGCTAATGGAAGACAGGGCAACCTTGAGAATATCATCACAATATATTGCCAATTGGCTGGAGCATAAGATCTGCACCAAGGAGCAAGTTATCATGTCCATGAAGAGGATGGCCGCGGTTGTCGATAAGCAAAATGCCGATGATGCTCTTTATCACGACATGGCGCCAGATTTTAGTGGCATCGCCTTCAACGCCGCGCTCGATCTAGTGTTCAAGGGGAAGCAACAGCCTTCGGGCTACACTGAGCCCTTGCTGCATGCTTACCGTATAAAGAAGAAGGCTGAGCAAGCTCAATAACATAGATATACCATCAATAATCATTTCATGTTTTAAGTAAAAGCCAGTGAACACAATGTGTTAACTGGCTTTTTATACCGCAGATATTATACCGCTCCTAGCTAATGTTCAGACCCTGTGCTCATGGGGTTTCAGTTGTCCCTATAGGCTCTACAATAGAAACTGTCGAGCAGTATCTGTTTTATCTCTGCAATCAGGGGGAATCTTGGATTCGCGCCTGTGCATTGGTCATCGAATGCATGTTCGGCTAACTCGTCCAGTTTAGCGAGGAAGTCGGCCTCGTTAACGCCGGCTTCTTGGATTGAAGCCGGAATGCCGCCTGTTTAGTCGGCATGTCAGTGGCATTGAAACGGATCACATTGCTGATGAGCAAGGCATTTTTCAGCCCAAGTGCAAGATGAAATTCGGCGCCCAAAATTTTGTCTTTTCTTGAAAAAATTTAGTGAAGATGAGTCTTGGCTAAATTATCTCGATGAAGAAAAATAACTCAAAATCCTGCAGATAACCGTGATCTCTATATCATTTCCCGATGTTGAGTCATTATCTGTTTAAATTAATCCATTAATTAATCGATTATATATAACCTGCTATTTTTTATGTTGGTAAAGATAATAAATTTAGACTCACCCTGCTATTTGTTGGTGATCAATAGATGCTAATTGAATCTATATGTAATAAGAATAATCTTGATATGTTTGGGTGGTTAAATTACCACTTCAGCAAAGGGTATGATGAATACTTACTAGTATATTAGTCGTATTTATTGATGTTTATCGTAAAGATAACCCTAGATTCTTGCCTAATAATTAAATTAATGTATTTATAAGCCAAATAAATATCAAGGATGTATAAAATAAGATGTCGTATAATGTATCGACCTGCTTAATGCAAGGTCTTAGCCAATTGGGAATTAGTCATGCTTTTGGTGTCAGTGGTGGAGGAATAGCGTCTCTCTATGACGGTATATTACAAAGTCAGTTGCATATGTCTCATTTTAAGCATGAATCGGGTGCTGTTTTTGCCGCCACTGAAGCTTATTTTTCCAATGAGAAACCAGTGCTGGTATTTGTGACAACAGGCCCGGGGATCTTGAATTCAATCAATGCACTCATGGCGGCAAAAACGGAAGGGGCTAAACTCATTTTCGTGTCCGGCTGTACCGGTGCTTCCCAACGTGGTCGAGGTGCAACACAAGAGACCAGTCACCTCACTACCCCCCAGAGTGCTATTTTTTCTTCCTCAGAATTGTTTGATCTCGCGCTTAGATTGGAATCAGCGAGTGAATTGCCAACGGTACTTCAACAAATATCTGTGGGGTTATCGCGGCCCCAAGGTTTTATCGCCCATATGTCATTACCTATGGACTTGCAAGGCAGCTTCTGTGAGCCGATGGATTTTAAATTATCAAGCTGCCACGGCGCTGTAGGTGCTGCCGATGAGGCGATTGAACAATGCGCAAGCATATTTAAACAAGACCGAGTCGCCCTCTGGCTAGGGTTTGGTGCACGCCATGCATCCAAGGACATCAAGACATTGGTCGAACGCACCCAGACTAATGTGTTCAGTACCCCACGTGGTAAAGGGATTTTTCCTGAGACACATGAACAATACGTCGGTGTGACAGGTATGGGAGGGCACGATGAAGTGTATTCCTTTAATCGTGATAATCGACCCGATTGGATCTTGGTATTAGGCACCAGGTTGGGTGAAGGCTCTTGTTACTGGCAAAAAGACATGGAACCCAAAAAAGGCTTTATTCACGTCGATCTTGATACTCGGGTTTTTGGGGTCGGATTTAATCAGTGTTACACACTCGGGGTGCAAGCGGATGTGAAAACGTTTGTACAGCAATTGTTGCACAAACTCCCGCCAGAGTCACTGGCGTGTAAACCTAATCTAGTGCCCGATAGCCCACGCGCATTTACCACCCCTGTTAAGTGGCAGCCACTAGCTTTCGACGCTAAGGCTATCCCTGAAGTGTCTTTATTGATGGCGGCATTGCAAAATTTTGTCGTCGATAAAACCGATGCCATCATCATGGGGGAATGCGGTAACGCATTTGTGTGGACGACCCATTATTTACGCTTCGACTCCCCTAATCGTTACCGTGCGAGTACGTATTATGGCTCTATGGGCCACTTTGGTGCCGGCGTTGTCGGCGCCGCAAGAGTCCATAGGGATAAAGTCTTTGCTGTCGTGGGAGACGGTGCCATGCTGATGCAAAATGAAATTCATACCGCAGTGACTTATCAGCTCCCAGCCGTGTGGATCGTGCTCAATGATGCGGGATATCGCATCTGTGAAATGGGACTAGAAGCACTCAACCTTAGATCCGATGAAACGGCTTTCACCGAAGTCGATTTTGTTCGCTATGCCGAATCCTTAGGTGCAAAAGCGTGTGTCATAGCGTCAAATGAAGATATTGAACCGGCAATATTAGCGGCCCTAGCAGCAAAGGGTCCCTTCATTATCGATATGAAAATTAACGGCTCCAAGGAGAAGTCTCCCTTTATGAGACGGGTCGAAAGCCTCAAGCAACAAGCTGCAAACGGTAAGCAGACTAACATTCCTGCGTGGGGATTAAACCAAGATAAGACGGATGAAGGATAAGGACATGTCAGTTAATTGCATAGACAACACCCAAGACAAGCCTGCTCAATTACACTCGATGAAGCCAAACGAACAGCATCAACAAGGTATCTACCTTGATGGTGAGTCATTGACCATAGAGCATCTAGTGGGGGTCGCCGTCGACAACCTCCCCGTGTACTTATCGAACTGTAGCTCAGTGACAGAGAAAATTGATAAGGCACATCAATGTTTACAACACTTTGTTAAGAGTGGTGTGCCTATTTATGGGGTTACCACCAATTTTGGTGGGCTAGCGAATCAGAGTATCGATCCTAAGGACTGCCAGCAATTACAAAAAAACTTAATCAAGGCGTTGAAAACCGGTGCCGGCCAGCGAATGAGAGTCGCCGATGTCAGGGCCGCAATGGTGGTTCGTGCTAATGCATTGATGAAAGGGGCGTCGGGGATCCGATTAGAAGTCATTAATCGATTGATGATTTTTTTAAATGCTGGCATGACACCCCTAGTGTATGAATTAGGCTCTATCGGTGCCAGTGGTGACTTGGTGCCATTGAGCTACATTGCCGGCGCGATTATCGGTTTAGATGATTCTTATGAGGTTGAATATAAAGGGAAAACAATAGATGCGTTGACAGCACTGAACATCTTGAATTTAGCGCCACTCATCTTAGAGCCTAAAGAAGCCCTCTCCTTAATCAATGGCACTTCGGTGATGGCAGGCATTGCGAGTAATTGTATTTATGAAGGGGAATTACTCACTCGTTTAGCACTGTACAGTCACGCTTTTTATATTCAGGCGTTGTCAGCTTCTATGGACCCCTTTAATGAGTTCACCAACACATTAAAACCCCATAGAGGCCAGAGATTGGCGGCTCAGCATATGAGGGAGCTATTGGCGGGTTCTGCATTGATAAAAAAGGGCAATATCAATGTAAATAAAATAGCGGGTCAGCAAGTATTTGATGATCTAGTCCAAGATCGTTATTCGATCCGTTGTCTGCCACAATATTTAAGTCCTTGCATTGAAACCGTGCAGAATATTGTATCAAGCCTAACCATAGAAATTAACTCGGCGACCGATAATCCTTTGATTGATGTCGATAATAATACCTTCCACTATACAGGGAATTTTCTGGGTTTAGATATCGCGGTAAATATGGATAGATTGCGTCACACCATAGGCCTAATAGCAAAACATCTAGATGTACAAATTGCGCTGCTGGTGAGTCCCGAGTTTAATCGCGGCTTACCGGCTTCATTAGTGGGCAATCAAGATAATTTAAACTTGGGTTTGAAAGGATTACAACTGTGTGCAAATTCTATTATGCCCATGTTGACCTATTATGGTAACTCTATCAGCGATAGATTTCCCACCCATGCTGAGCAATACAATCAAAATATAAATAGTCAAGGTATGGCTGCCGCAATATTCACCACCAAGTCGTTAGAATTATTTAAACAATATTCTGCGATTTGCTTGTTGTTCGGTATACAGGCAGTGGAACAGAGATGCAAGCTGGAGTATGGCAGTTATGACGCCAGAATAAGACTGTCGAAACCAACATGTGATCTATATGAATTACTTTACCAAGAACTAGGCTTGACCATTAGCGCCGAGCGTCCCTTGATCGAAAATGATATGGATCAGGCACTAGATAGCTATATTGCTAAACTTGTCTCTGCACTAGAAAGTGGGGGTAACTTGATGTTGTATCTTAAGAATCATGGCCCAAGTTTAATTCCTACATTTTAGATGACGGATTAACCATGAAGGCAAAGAGCATGAATTCAAATATTTCAATTGAGCAAAAAGTAAAGTATTTTGCCAAGACTCAGCCCGATACAGTAGCGATAAGGCACATCAATGAATCGGGTAGTGAGTATGACTCAATCACTTATAAAAAACTGTATCAGCGTGCTCTTGCTGTTGCCTATCATTTATTTGATTGTCATCCAGAGCAGGCCAATAGCTCCCTAGTGGTTATGCTGCAACCGGGAATTGATTTTAGTGTCACTTATCTTGCTTGTTTATTGAGTGGATTACATGCGGTCCCTGTTAAGGCCCCTGACTTTATGAATGTCAGTAAAAGTTGTGACTTTATTCGTTATGTCATCGAGCACAGCCAGACAGAGATGATAATGCTCGATGATGAAACCTTGTCTTTGATTAAAAGTGATGCACTATTATCGGCACGACTCGAGACCTGTGTGGTGATTAATGTGGATCGCATCCAAGCGTTCGATGAAGATAAATTAAATTCAATCGTGTTACCCGAATTTGATCATCATCGGATTAATCACCTGCAATATACATCAGGCTCCACCTCGAAGGCCAAAGCTGTCATCGTCCGCCATAAGCAACTGGACGCGAGTCTGCAATATAGTGCCAAGGCTTGGTGCTATTCCCCTCTGAGTATCACAGTCACTTGGGCGCCGCATTCCCATGTTTATGGTTTGGTCTGTGGGGTATTACTGCCGCTTTATTCGGGGGGGAGTCTTATCCTACTCGCCACCAATGATGTGGTGATGAACCCAGAGCTTTGGATACAGACACTGGCTCACTATCGGGCGACACACAGTGGCTGTCCGAATTTTGGCTATGAGTTGTGCAACAAGCGACTCAAGCAGACAAACTTGAGCCGATATGATCTGTCACAGTGGCTATATGCAGTCAATGGTGGTGAAACGGTGCAGTCAAGGACGATGAATAATTTTGCGCAATTATTGGGCGAAACCGGCTTCGAACGAGAGACTTGTTGTCCAGCATATGGCATGTCTGAGATGGCGGGTTTAATCAGCACCAAAACATCAGCACGAGAATCACTGTGTTTTTATGCTGATCAGCGTGGATTGATTGACAATCATGTGATTGCGATTTCGGCTGACGATCCAAACGCCAGGGAGATCGTCAGTTGTGGAACGCCAATCGGTGATCTAAGGGTGGTGATTGTCGATCCGAGTACACAAGATAATTGTGCTGAAGGACAAATCGGTGAGATTTGGCTTCATTCAATCAGTTATTGTTATGAGTATCTTCATGTCGATGCCAATCAAAACCAAGGCCGAAAGATAATGGATAACCGTTTGTATTTTGCTACCGGCGATCTGGGATTTATTCATCAAGAACAGTTATTCCTGACCGGACGCCTAAAAGAACTGATTATTATCAATGGCAAAAATTATCACCCCCATGACATTGAGGCGGGGGTTCAACATTGTCATAAAGAAACAGAGCAAGGTGTCTGCGTTACATTTTTGATTGACATGGCTGAGCACCAAGGTCTCTGTATTATACAGGAAACTCATGATCCACTAGCCAATAGTTTACCCGAACGTGAAAAACGTATTCGGTCATCAATATATGAGTTATTTAATTTAAATGTGTTAGACATAGTGTTTGTTGGGATTGGACACATACCCACGACCAGCAGTGGCAAAGTTCAACGTAGTCTGGCAGCTGAAATGTATATGCAGAATAAGTTTATTAACAGTAAGCAGTATAACATTCAATAATAGGGAAGATATATGAGTGGAATAAATGTAGATATATTAAGTATTGGTACGTATTTTCCTGATGAAATTCGCAGCAATGATTGGTGGTCGGATGATATCGTCGAGGTGTGGAAGAAAAATCAAGCGGTCACGATTGATCACGTAGATACTGCCCTGCACAGTGGTGGCTTAAGTGAGATTGAACATTTAATATTTTCATCGATTAAGCGCTATGGTGATGACCCATTCAATGGTGCGAGAAAACGTTATATCGCGTCCGAGTCACAAAAATCTTCAGATATGGAGACCTTAGCAGTCCAAGAGGCATTGAAAAATGCGGGAATAAAAGCGGGGCAACTTGATTTTATCTTGGTGCAAACCACCACACCGGACGCGTTATTTTCCACTAATGCAGCATTAGTGCAACACAGGTTAGGGGCATCAAACACCTGTTTTGTGCAATCGACAGAAGGCATGTGCAATGCATTTTTGACACAATTGCAGCTGGCACAGGGCATGATCGAAAGCGGCCAAGCACAATATGGCGTCATCGTACAATCGTCGATGATGTCTCGCTACCTCGTCGCCCAAGATTATATGTCGTCACAGTTTAGTGATGGTGCAGTTGCAGTCGTCATAGGCAAGAGTGAGATAAAAAATCTATTGTCCATGTGCCATTTTTCCGATGGTTCCATCGGCAACTATGCCAATCTGGGGATCCGAGATAAGCATTGGTATGACGAGGGAAAAGTTGAGCTGTATATGAATGAAACCAATACATCGCAAATTGTACAAGGGGTGCAATTGGCGAAAGATATGGTAGAAAAATCACTTAAAATGGCGAAGAGAGACAAAGATGAGATTAACTTTTTTGCCGGCCATCAAGGTATAGCTTGGTTTAGAGAAGTGACCCAAGAATATGCTGGTTTAGCCAAGGCGAAAAGTTTCGATACCTATCCTCTGTGCACTAGCATCATAGGCGGTAACATACCCTTATCGATCCATGAAGCAATGACAGCCGGCGTACTGAAAAAAGACGATCTTATCTGTTGCTTTACCCCCGCGGTTGGGACGATCGCCTCGGCGGCGGTATTGAGATGGAAACTGTAAATTTAAGCGGGTGAATAATGCTAAATACAAATCTTGAAAATGAAGTGGTACATACTATCGTGGCGGAGGTGTTAAATAAGTCGGTCGATGATATTGACCTAAACACCAAGATAATAAATTATGGAATTGATTCTAT
The DNA here is from genome assembly GCF_013214165.1 of Shewanella sp. GTDB lineage: Bacteria > Pseudomonadota > Gammaproteobacteria > Enterobacterales > Shewanellaceae > Shewanella. The sequence goes on from NZ_JABSSM010000020.1 coordinate 101,481, forward strand.
TCAAGTCTTAGATATTATTGGTCGCATTAGACGTTACTATGAACTCAATGATTTTCGCGTCGACCTGGCCAATATGACTATTGCCGAACTCGATGAAAAAATTATCAACATCCTAAGCCTATAACAAAAATAGCCTCTCCATGAGAGGCTATTTGACAGATTAAACACGTACATTAAACGCAATAGCTATCATGCCATTGGTGGGGGGGATGTGATCTCATCGGATGTGCTCCCGATCGACAAGACCCTGCAAGGCATCGCAGCAGGTGATAAATAACCATGAAGGGTCGACCTTCAAACACACTAGCCAATACCGAAACAGCCAGATGAACCCACGCAGAAAATGTGTCCAGGCTTCATTTAGGTTTGCTAAACGCTCACATGGCGCCGAGCATGAAACTAAACAGTTGTTGCTGCTATTAGTAGTATCGCCGTTAAAGCTGTTTGTTAAATTCTAACATGGAGCCGGACATGGGGCTAAACAAGTGTTGGTGTAGTCTGGCTGCAAACTCATCGGTCATGCCAGAGATATAATCTGCGATGACTCTGTGACTGTTCAGTCCCTTATCGCGGCTATCACGCCATCTTTCTTGAGTATTTGTCGGTAATAACCGCTGTGGATCAGACTCGAATGCCTCGAATAACTCCATGACAATCTGTTGCCCCTTGTATTCGAGCATCTGTATTTCGGGTTTTCTGATCACAAATTTAAACACAAATTGCTTCAATATCTCTAATGCTGCAGAAAAATTCTTGTCCAAGCCTGCATTATAGCGCAATAAGTTTTCTTCAAAATCGGTATTGAGTTTAATATCTATGGCGGTAACGAAACCATTGACTAAGGTGCCGATGGCATCTTTTCTCAGGTGATGCTTACTTGAAAATAGCTTATCACCTATTGAGCCAAATTCAGTACAGATCCAGCTGTCTTCGCTGCACGCGAGCCGGCTGCCGACATCGAGTCGCCATTGCTCCGGGGTGACGATTCCCATGACAATCGCATCTTCTAGATCGTGCACCGCATAGGCGATATCATCGGCTAATTCCATGATAGAGCAGTCTAATGATTTATAGCGCGTCCGTCTGTGTTGTTGGCCATCGAGTGTCTGATGGAAAAGAAACTTGTTTCTGTCATTCTCAGATAGGGGAGACAAGACCCAATCTAGTATCTCAATATCGTCGTCGAATATGCCTTTAACCGGCGGCCACTCAGAGGGTTTGAGTTGGCGAATATTGGTGACGGCTTGGCTGGATGAAGCTCGATGCAGACTCGAGTATGAGGCCGGATACTTTAAGATCCCCAATAAGGTTCTGCGACACAGGTTCATGCCATAAAATTCTGTGTATGGCTCCAGTCCAGTGAGGATCCTGAACGTTTGGCCATTACCCTCGAACCCGCCATGATCGCGCATCATATAATTGAGTGCGACTTCTCCGCCATGCCCATAAGGCGGGTGACCTATGTCATGGGCTAGGCACAAGGATTCGATTAAACTCATAGAATCAAACAAGTGGTCCAATTGAGGCTGCTTCTGTTTGAGTTGGGCTCGTATGCCGGTGCCTATCTGTGACACTTCCAGAGAATGGGTCAGGCGGGTGCGATAGAAATCATTCATACCGACCCCCAGAACCTGGGTCTTAGCTTGCAGCCGTCTAAACGCCGCCGAATGTAAGATCCTGGCTCTATCTCTTTGATAGGGACTGCGGTGATCATTTCTACGTTTCTTATCTTCTATTAGACGTCTGGCGTGCCATACTGACTCTGTCATCGGGATCCTTAATCTGAGTTAATCTTTGGTGCGATCAACTTGAGTAATTAGAGTAACTGGTTGATATCATCCAAATTTAATTTAAAGCTTGGAACAAAACAATCGATAAAATATTGCACTGCAGGATCTGGGTTATTACTCAGAGATTGCTCGAGCCGTTTTCTGGCGGTATTAAATTCACTATTACCGGCTCTATCTTCTTCTAAACACTTAAGATAAGCACAGATAGTATCGGCTGATTTTACTAGCAGCTTATATTCGACATCGGCGCACTCACTGGTGAGCAAGCTGGCATATTCAGATTTAAACTCTTCCGGCACCATTTCCAGTAATCTATTTTCGGCGATGGCTTCAATTTTTTTGTACTCAGCTTCTATCTCTTTATTGAAGTACTTGACCGGGGTCGGGAGGTCGCCGGTGATGATTTCGCTGGCATCATGAAAAATAGCCACAGTCGCCGCTCTGTCTGGGGATAGCGACTTGCCAAATTTGTGATTAGCTATGATGGCGAGACTGTGCGCAACCATGGCGACTTGAAGCGAGTGTTCCTGTACATTTTCACTTCTAACGTTATACATCAAGGGCCAGCGTTGAATTAATTTCATGCGAGCGAGGTGAGCAAATAGGTGACTCATAAGGTAATTGATAACTTATTTCAATGACTACATGAGCTTACATTAGCATAAGCAGGAATTTAGACCAGAAAAAGCCAGGCTATACTGGCTTTTTCATACTGAGGTGATGGCATAGCTTACTGACGATATCCGTCCATAAACTCACCAAAGTCCATCAGCGCCTTGGTTAAATCTTCTTTATGGGGTAGGAACACTATTCTGAGATGATCTGGCTCCGGCCAGTTGAACGCGGTGCCATGTACCAATAAAATTTTCTTCTCTTTCAACAGATCCAGCACTAGACGCTCATCATCGCGGATATTGAACTTCTTGGCGTCTAGTTTAGGAAACGCATACATGGCGCCTTTGGGGCATTTGACACTGATGCCGGGGATCTGATTGAGTAGGTCGACGCAGAGATCACGCTGCACCTTCAATCGGCCGTTATCGGTCACCAATTCATTGATGCTCTGATAGCCTCCCAGTGCGGTCTGGATGGCATGCTGATTGGGCACATTGGCACAAAGGCGCATGGATGCCAACATTTCCAGGCCTTCGATATAACTTTTAGCCGCCTTGAGGTTCCCCGATAGCATCATCCAGCCGACGCGAAAGCCGGCCGCTCGGTATGATTTAGACAGACCATTGAAGGTGACGGTCAAGATATCATCGGATAGACTCGCGGCAGGAATATGCACTGCCTCGTCGTAGAGTATCTTGTCGTAGATCTCATCGGCAAACAGGATAAGAGAGTGTCGTCTACACAGCTCGACAGCCTCTAATAGTAAGGCTCTGGAATACACTGCACCGGTAGGGTTATTGGGGTTAATCAATACCAGGGCACGGGTCCTCGGGGTGATCTTCGACTCGATATCTTGCAGATCGGGAAACCAGTCAGACTCTTCATCGCAGCGATAGTGGCGGGCATGGCCGCCAGAGAGGTGAACGGCCGCAGTCCAAAGGGGGTAATCAGGGGAGGGGATCAGTACCTCATCTCCTGAATTTAACAGGCCCTGCATCGCCATTACAATCAATTCAGATACGCCGTTACCAATATAGATATCTTCGATATCGACACCGAAAATCCCTTGCGACTGATAATGCTGCACTATTGCCTTTCTGGCAGAGAAAAGTCCTTTAGACTCACAATAGCCTTGGGCACTGGGCAGATTTAAGATGACATCGCGAACAATCTCTTCCGGGGCTTCAAAACCGAAAGGAGCGGGATTACCAATATTGAGTTTTAAAATTCTGTGGCCTTCATCTTCGAGTCGCCTGGCTTCCTTGTGTACCGGGCCTCTGATGTCATAACAGACGGTATCTAGCTTGTTCGATTTGATTATTGGTCGCACGCTCTAACCTCTAAAATTCTCAAGAACACTGCTTGGTGTTCCATGAAAGCAAATAATGCATAAAGTCTTTGGACAATAACCAATTATTAGCGAGTTGAGAAGCAATTTCAGGTGGAGATGTGCAAGTAGCCAGTAAAACGTCTGAGTCGTAATAACCAAACCTTAACAACTAACGGAATTAAATTGGTTTAATACTCTGACTGAGGTGTTTGCTGTAGTGAATGTGACTATTTTGTTGAGCTGAAATCCTGACTGATAACAATCGGCATAATTAAGGCCATGTAGAAGGTAAATTTTGGCAATAAAAAAGCCAGTGAGTGTGTCACTGGCCTTAATTAGAGTGGCGCTTATTGCTACTGGAGCCTGTATCCTGGGTATATTAGGACACAGAGCGCCATCAATAACGTTTATACGCGCTTCTTGAACTCATGAGTACGAGTATCAATTTCGATCATATCGCCAGTTTTGACGAAATCAGCAACGGTCAAGGTGAAATCAGTGCCAAGCAGGGTTGCAGGCTTCATCACCTTGCCTGAAGTGTCACCACGAGCCGAAGGCTCTGTGTAACCGACTTCACGTGCGACTGTGTTTGGCAGCTCAATGGAGATGGCCTTACCTTCATAAAAAGTAACTTGAACGATATCTTCCATACCATCGACAATATAGTTAACTGCATCGCCGACATTTTCGGTTTCTACGTCGTACGGATTAAACTCTTCATCCATAAATACATACATAGGGTCGGCGTAATAAGAATAGGTACAATTTAAACGCTCAAGTATGATGTCTTCTAATTTGTCTTCGGCTTTAAATGCGGTTTCAGTCGCTTGACCTGTGAGTAGATTTCTAAGCTTCATTTTCACAACAGCAGCTGAACGGCCAGAGTTGTGAGTTTCAGACTTGAGAATGACCATAGGGTCTTTGCCTATCATGATCACATTACCGACTCGCATTTCATGAGCTGTTTTCATTTATTTAATTCCTAATATTCACAGACAATTTGTTTCAGCGCAGAATATTAGCCTTTTTTGACAAATTGCACTAGTCGAGTTGCCAAATCTGCGTGATTTAATGCCAACATAGGCCATTTAAGGGCGTGTTTTTCTATAAAAGTGCGGCGCTCATGTAACTCCTGCCACATTTTTACTGCGCTTGCTCCGTCTTCCTGATTGAAGGCCTGGTTGAGCCTTGACCAGATTTGTCCTGTGTCTATATCCAGAGAATCAATATAGCGATCGCTAAATGCAGATAATTTATCTAAATGTGCATCGTCTTCCTGACCATATATGTGCCAAATGAAAGGCTTCGCGGCCCATTGGGCACGAATAAAAGAGTCTTCACCACGGACAATATTGAAGTCACAGCTCCAGAGCAAACGATCGTAAGCGCCTTGATCTGTCATGGGCAGTATATGTAAGGTCAGGGAATCTAATGTCAGTGAATCTCCGGGCATTAGGCTCAGCCCATTTGGGATCAGTGTCTGTAGGCTACTTAGGCTACGGCCAATGGGGATGAGCGCATGCACGGGTTTGTTAGCTTGCCGCCACGATTGACACAGGCTCAGCAGTGCAGCACTCTCGTAGCTAAAGACACTAATTAAGGTGTCTTCACTGCTTACACCTTGTATGTTTAAGTCTTTCAGTAGGCGAGCTCGATTAGCAGGCGAGCCTTGCCACTGGTCTCTTTTTTCAAATAGACCGTGTTCGCAAAGCAAACCGCCACTGCTGGGAGTGAAGCCCGGGAAGTAAAAATGTTTACTTATCCCGTTGGACTGCAAGGAGGGCAAGCCATGGCAGCTATCAATCCAGCCCTCGGCGCTCAGGTATTCAAGGTTGAGCCATCTTGGCGGCTTGTTAAGCTCAACTAACCGTTCGAGTACCGATGGGGGTAAGTTGCAGGCAAAGGCTTCGATAAGTACGTCGCCCGCTTGCCACTGTTGCGGTAAAGGTTGGCGCCAATGATATATTGTGACTCCCAGAATTTCTTGCCGTGAGAGAGTGACATCGAGTCCCGGCAGAATATGGGCGAAACTCTTGAGATCGTCGACCCAGAGTCTGACTTTGATACCGAAATCATGCACCAGTTGTGTCGCTAAACGCCAGGTTACCCCAATATCGCCATAGTTATCTATGACGGTACAGAAGATGTCCCAGTGCCCAGAGGGGCCGGAAGAGCAGAGCTGTGTAGTCATCATGTACTCATTTATGTGGCTGATATAGGGTGGCTATGCGCTTTTTTAGCACAAAGCAGGGTCATAGTTGCTGCGGATAGTCAGTGTGAATATAGTTCTATCACTAGACTCAAGGGCAGTTCTCATGACCTCCACGGATGGAGGAAATGTCGTATTAATGTCGGCAACATTAACGACCATCCCTCTACTCTTGGTAAAAAGCGGGACATAAATGTTCCTGACACAAGGTCAGTTTTTTCCCATCCATGGCTTCTTATAAACAAAGAGTACATAAATGTTCCAGACACAAGGTCAGTTTTTTCCCATCCATGGCTTCTTATAAACAAAGAGTACATAAATGTTCCAGACACAACGTAAAATTTTTCCCATCCATGGGAATTTTACATAAATGTTCCAGACATTAAAAAGCAGCGCTATTTCTAGTCGCTGCTTTTTTAGATTTACGGATAATTAATCTGCTAATTCAGCCAGACACATTTCTTCGTAGATCTGCTTGACCCAAGCATCGACACGTTCTTCGGTCAGTTCAGGTTGTCTGTCTTCATCGATCCCCAGACCGACGAAATGTTTCTCGTCTTCTGTTAACCCTTTAGACGCTTCGAAATCATAGCCTTTGACAGGCCAGTGACCTATGACGATACCGCCACGGCCTTCTACTATCTCATTGACCATGCCCATGGCATCGAGGAAGTACTCGGCGTAATCTTCCTGATCGCCACAACCGAAGATGGCAATGAGTTTATCTTCGAAGTTGATCTGTTCTAATTCTGGGAAAAAATCATCCCAGTCACACTGAGCTTCACCGTAATACCAGGTAGGAATACCGAACATAAGCAGATCATATTCTGCTATCTGCTCCTTGGTACTCTTGGCGATGTCTTTGACTTCGACCATTTTTTTACCCAGTTTTTTCTGGATCATCTTGGCGATGGCTTCAGTGTTACCCGTATCGCTACCGAAAAAAAGACCTACAGTTGCCATTGTCTTTCCTTTATCTATTTCGTTGTATGTTGATCGTTAACAAGAGCAATCAGGCGTTGACTTGCTTCTGCAATATTAATTCGATTAATTGACTGCGGCTGATATTACTGGCCAAAGCCTTTTCATTCAAGGCGTCGTATAAATCTTGTGACACCTTTAACTCTATTCGTTTTAAACCGTTCGCTCTGTCGCGTTGGATCTGATTGCGCTTATTAATTTTAAGCTGCTGATCTCTAGGCAGTGGATTACTACGTGGACGACCAGGACGTTTTTCAGTGGCGAATAGATCGATTGTGGTTCTATCTGATGTTTCTTTTGCCATCGGTTAAATCTTACCCTACACCTTCCCAAAAGAGCTGAATCATTCCTTTCGCAATAAATCCGGCGCAGCCGAAAAATAGCACCGTCCAAACAACAATACGGCCAAATTTTGGGACCTTGCCTTGTTTCAGTACGTCATGAATCGCCATGCCGATAAAGAAAAAAATTGCTGCAAAGAATAGGTCTAAGCCTATTGCTTCAATCTGTACCATGTATTGAGACAACATAAATCAATTCTTCAGGCCAAAAAGAGGCGCGAATATATCATAGTTGAGCAGTGCCTGCCATATGGATAGTGCCCTAAGGGCATTATTTACCCTCGTGTTTTGTTATAAACTCACTCACTATTCGATTAAAAATGGCGGGTTTTTGCGCATGTAGCCAATGACCCGTCCCTTCAATCGTTTTCGCCTGGACATGGGGGAATTGCTTCATGATGGCTTGCCTATGTTCGCTGGTAATATAATCTGAGTCGCCGCCACGAATAAATAGGGTGGGTTTTCTATATTGTAAAAAATCGTCGGCCTCGATGTCATTGTACCAAGCGATCAAGTCCCGATAGCAAGACTTGAGACCTGTAAGATTCATTTTCCAATTGAATCCTTGGTCGGTGCGTGACAGATTTTTTAACAGAAACTGAACGGTACCTTCATCTAGCCCAGCAGCTAATAGTTGTTTGAGAGCCTCAGACCGGCTGTTTAAGCCGGTAAGATCGATACCCTCTAGTCCGGCAAAAACCTTATCATGTCGTTGTTGATAACTCACCGGAGCGATATCGGCGGCAATCAGACTGATCACTCGTTCCGGATAACTTAGCGCCGTTGCCATGGCTATCTTGCCGCCCATAGAGTGGCCAACAATATGTGCGCGCGATAATTGCAGACTGTCCATGAGTTCGATCACGGCTTTCGCCAGCAGTGGATAATCCATTTTTTGCCAATGGGGGCTGAGGCCATGGTTGGGCACATCGACTCGCACGACGCTATGCCTCTTTTCCAAGCTCTTGGAGAGGCCCTTTAAATTATCAAGATTGCCGAAGAGGCCATGGATTAAAATCACAGCGGAACCCTGGCCAGAAGAGATATAATGCATGGTAAATCCTGTGGACGTTTTTGAAGAGTGCAGATTGTGCCTGCAAATGAGGTAATTTAACATTCATACTCGGAGATAGCGGCTATGTTTGCCGTCTTTTTGAGCAAACTCGTCATATTTTGAGGATCTAATTAGGATCTAGGTCATTTTTACTGGTTTGGCACTTTATTATGAGCCACGAGTTGGCATACACTTGCAGCAGACTATTGAACGTTGATTTAAACAAGCGAAGCCAAAATGTTCAGTGCGGGCGGAAAATTAATTAATTTCACTTAAGGAAGATTAAGGTCATGAAATATATCGAGGTCGATGAAGAACTTTATCGCCATATTGCCGGTAAGACAGAGCGTATTGGTGAGAGTGCTTCAGATATCCTGCGCCGCTTGCTTGGGTTAGATGTAGAGTCTATCAATCATGACATGCCCGAAACCATAAGCCATCCCGGAATGGAATCGGCTGCAGCTAAGCCTAAAATCAAGGCTCAAACTGGCCACAAGCCAAAATCGAATAAAGACTTCTCTGAGTGTATAGACAAAGTGGAACTGGCGGCTCAAAAAGGGGCCGTGGGGCGTTTTTTGTTTATCTTAGAGGCCATTTACCGCGCCGCGCCAGAGCAGTTCTCTCAAGTGTTACAGATCCAGGGCCGCGATAGACTCTACTTTGCGACCTCAAGGGAATCCCTGCTTAAGGCCAGTAAGTCAGCCAATCCTAAAGAGATAGGTCAGAGCGGTTTTTGGGTGACCACCAACAATAATACCGCCAAGAAGCGTAATATTCTGACCGAAGTCCTACAGCAATACGGCACGGTTGAAGCGCAAATTGAGGCGATCACAAATACTTTATAGCCTATCGTATAAATGTCATATTCTGACCGAAGTCCTGCAGCAGTATGGCACGGTTGAAGTATAAATCGAGGCGATCACAAATACTTTATAGCCTATCGTATAAATGAAGTCCTGCAGCAGTATGGCACGGTTGAAGTATAAATTGAGGCGATTACAAATAATCTATAGCCTATCGTATAAATGTAATAGGCTCGTAATAAGCTGAATCATCCGAGTATGAATTCAGCTTTTTTTTTACTCAGTATTAAATCAGCGTAATAAGGACATAAGATTGAGCATTCATGAGCGAGCAGGGCAAGTTGCACAGCAAGAGGACTTAGTGAATATTCCTAAGTTAATGAGTCACTATTTTTGCATCAAGCCAGATATTAAATTGGATGAGCAGAAAGTCTGCTTCGGCACATCAGGCCATCGTGGCAGCTCGCTGAAGGCCAGTTTCAATCAAGCGCATATATTGGCCATCACCCAAGCCGTTGTCGACTACCGTCATGGAGCCGGAATCACAGGCCCCTTGTATCTGGGTATCGACACCCATGCCTTGTCACAAGCCGCATTTATCAGTGCGATTGAGGTCTTAGTGGCGAATGGAGTCAGCGTCATCATTCATCAAGATGATGGCTTCACGCCGACACCTGTGGTTTCCCACTCGATCATTCAAGCGAATAAACAGCTTGATGCACGTAAGTCTGGATTAGCCGACGGTCTTATTGTTACACCTTCCCATAATCCTCCACAAGATGGTGGCATCAAGTATAACCCACCACATGGCGGTCCGGCACAAGGCGAGATCACTCAATGGATCGAGCAAAAAGCCAATCAGTATCTTGGAGAGGAACTCGAGGGGGTCAAACGTCTCGAGTATGCGGTGGCCATAGCGTCACCGTTAGTGATATCTGAAGACCTAATCGCGCCATATGTAGATGATTTAGGCGCTGTTATCGATATGAAGGCTATTTCAGATGCGGGCATACGCATCGGCGTCGATCCACTGGGGGGCTCAGGCATTCACTATTGGGCAAAAATTGCTGAGCGCTACAAGTTAGACATAAGCCTAGTAAATCCTCGTATCGATCCCAGCTTCAGTTTCATGCCCTTGGATAAAGATGGCAAAATACGCATGGATTGCTCTTCACCCTATGCGATGGCGGGCTTGTTAAAGCAGCAAGATAATTTCGATCTCTGTGTTGGCAATGACCCAGACTACGACCGACACGGCATCGTGTGTCCAGGCTCGGGTTTGATGAATCCCAATCACTTCCTGGCGGTAGCCATCGATTATCTGGTGACTCATAGACCGCAATGGTCTGATGCATTGATCATAGGTAAAACCTTAGTCTCAAGCGCCATGATAGATAAAGTCTGCGCCCAGCACGACAAGCCACTGTGTGAGGTGCCCGTAGGCTTTAAATGGTTCGTCGATGGTCTCGCCGATGCAAGTTTTGCCTTCGGCGGAGAGGAGAGTGCCGGCGCGGCATTCTTGAGACGTGATGGCAGCACCTGGTGTACCGATAAAGACGGCTTTATTCTCGCATTGCTGGCGGCTGAAATTCTCGCGGTAACGGGTCAGACCCCCGCACAAAGATATCAGCAATTAGTGGCGCTACACGGAGAGAGTTTTTATAAGAGAGTCGACAGTCCGGTACAAGCCGAAAAGAAGGCCAAGTTTGCCCAGGTTCTGAAAAATGACGTTAATACCCAGACTTTAGGCACCCAGACATTGGCCGGAGAGTCGATATTAACTGTGTTGACCAAGGCACCTGGCAATCATGCCGACATAGGCGGCATCAAGGTCATCACCGAGAATGCCTGGTTCGCGGCTCGTCCATCGGGCACCGAAGCCCTGTTTAAGATCTATGGCGAAAGCTTTATTAGCCAAGCCCATCTGGAGCAAGTCATCATAGAGGCACAAGCCATGATCGATGCACTCTTAGATTAAGGCTAATAGAAGCTTCTAGTTCCTAGGCTGTACGCTTGAGTGCTAGGAACTAGAATGAGATATGACAGCTGGGGAGATTATTCTTCTCCAGATAGTCCTGGTGGTATTCTTCGGCGCGATTAAATTCCAGTGCTGGCGCTATCTCTGTGACTATCTGTCTTTCACCCCATTTACCACTGCTGATCAGGGCCCGTTTCGATTGCTCTGCCATCGTTTTTTGTCCATTGTCGTGGAAAAAAATAGCGCTGCGATATTGAGAGCCGACATCAGCCCCTTGTTGGTTGATCGTGGTCGGGTTGTGATTTTGCCAAAACACCTCGAGCAAGTCCTGATAAGAGACTAAGCTTGCATCGTATTCCACTTGAACGACTTCGGCGTGACCCGTTTGACCAGTCTTAACTTGGTTATAGCTGTTGGCCGCGTTATCGCCACCCATATAACCACTAGTTGTTAGCTCAACGCCTGCAATCTGGTTGAAAAAAAACTCCACCCCCCAAAAACAACCTGCACCAAATGTCGCTACTGCCATACATGCCTCTTGAACGTAAATTAGATTAACCATCTTTTGCGTGTGTAACGCTAATGTAGAGCCGTTGACTAGCAGAGATTCACACAACACATTTATTTAACCAGAACAAAACAGCGAACGTCTGGATGGCTAGATGTCTTCATTCTGTACTTTATGGATATCTTTTGCAACAAGAGAAATAGAATATTATTTGATGTCCGATAAATAGCTGGCGTGAAGGTTAAGTGTTATTATTCTAAGCAATAGATTTTTCGAAATAAAATTAAAGGATCTTGCATAAAATTGCGTCATATTGAGGCGCAATTTACTGCTGAGAACAATCAAGGAGAATTTTGTGCTAGAGGCGCTGATTGAGTCACAAGACTTTTTAAAATTTACATTAGATAACCCACATCACCTGGATGAAGGCGGTACTTTTTCCATCGGCGAACACACTCGAGTAGAAGTGTGGGATACCGGGGTTATCGTATTTGAGCCTAAGCAGGCTCAGGGAAAGGATATCGTTCTCTCTTGTGCGGTACACGGTAACGAAACGGCCCCGATTGAGCTCTGTAATGATTTGATCAAGGACCTTTTGCAACAAAAAATACGCACCAATCACAGAGTCCTATTTCTGTTTGGTAATCCGCCGGCAATCATCAATGGCACCCGCTTCATCGAAGAAAACCTCAACCGTTTATTCAATGGTGCCCACTCTGCGGGTGAAGGTTTGACCAATTCTGAGCGTATTAGGGCGAAAAAACTCGAATTTTATGTCGATAAGTTCTTCTTGGCATCTAGTGCAACAGAGCAAAGAATTCACTACGATCTGCACACGGCTATTCGTGGCTCAAAACATGAAAAATTCGCCATTTATCCCTATCGTCCCGGTCGCAAATATAGCGCCGAGCAGATCATGTATCTCGAAGCTTGTGGCATAGATACTGTCTTGTTCCATCATGAGCCGACCACGACGTTTAGCTATTTTTCATCTACACATTATGAGGCCGATGCATTCACCATAGAGTTGGGTAAAGTCTTGCCCTTCGGCCAGAATGACATGACGCGTTTTATCGCCCTAAGAGAGATGTTGAATCGCTTGATCACCAATCAGGACCTAGCACTCGAAGAATTCGATGTGAATAAAGTTAATCTTTATCAGGTCTGCCGCGCGATCAATAAAGGTTGTGATGATTTTGAATTTACCTTTGCCAACGATGTCGAAAACTTTACTTCATTCCCTAAGGGTTACATCTTAGCCAAAGAAGGGGGCATGGATATCAAGGTTGAGCACGAAGTCGAAGCCATCGTGTTTCCTAATGCCAAGGTCCCCGTCGGTCAGAGAACCGTTTTATGCTTAAAGCCTGCCAGCACAGATGACATTGCCTAGTGCAGCAGTGATCTCCATTGCATGTAAAGCTAAACATACGCCACGAGTGACCGTTAGTTGTTAGTCAGGCCGGTAGAATGGTTGATTGCACGTTTACGTTAACGTAATGTCTTTCCCGCGCAATACAAGAATTGCTGATCCGCTCGATAAGAGCGGGTCAACTCATAACAAATCACTCAGCTGATAAGAGATATAGTATGAGCAACGCAACAAGCGATAACGAGACTGTCCATAGAGTCAGTTTTCTCGACAGGGACTCAGTTAACATCCCTATTCTTAAAGTATTGCAAGCCGACGGTACCGTTTATGACAACGCCGTATTGCCTGCAATTGATGAAGCATTGGCTCATCGAATCTACGATACCTGTGTCTTCACTCGCGTGTTAGATGAACGTATGTTGGGTGCACAGAGGCAAGGCCGCATCAGCTTCTATATGACATGTACCGGTGAAGAGGCCTCTATCATAGGCAGCACGGCTTCTTTAGATGATGGTGATGTGATCTTGGCTCAATATCGTGAGCATGCGGCTATTCGTTATCGTGGTTTCACCACAGAACAATTTATGAATCAATTGTTCAGTAATGAAAAAGATCTCGGTAAGGGCAGGCAGATGCCAATTCATTACGGCAGTGCCGAGCTCAATTATCAAACCATCTCTTCTCCGTTAGCCACCCAGATCCCTCAGGCAACCGGTGTGGGGTATAGCTTCAAGATGCAAGGTAAGCGTAATATCGCCATCTGTTATTTTGGTGAAGGCGCAGCGTCGGAAGGCGATTTCCATGCCGGCCTAAACATGGCTGCGGTACTCAAATCGCCCACCATCTTCTTCTGTCGAAATAATGGTTACGCCATCTCGACGCCGACCAGTGAACAGTTCTGTGGTAATGGCATTGCCAGCCGTGGTCCCGGTTACGGCATACACACGATACGCGTGGACGGTAACGATATGCTGGCGGTACTTGCCGCGACTCAGCAGGCTCGCGCTTATGCGGTAGAAAACCATTCTCCGGTGTTAATCGAAGCCATGACGTATCGATTGGGCGCACATTCATCGTCTGACGACCCATCGGGTTATCGTTCTAAAGATGAAGAGGCCAAGTGGCAACAGCATGATCCCGTTAAGCGATTTAAATTATGGATGATCAACAAGGGTTGGTTAACCGAGAAACAAGATACTGAAATGTATGATAAATATCGTAAAGAGATCCTTGCAGAGCTTAAAATAGCCGAGAAGCTACCTATGTCTATGCTAGATACCATCATCGAAGACGTCTACGACATACCCACCCCTCGTCTTAAGCAGCAGTTAACCGATCTTAAGAAACATCTTAAGAAATACCCAGATTCCTATCCAAACAGTAAAGGGAGACTCTAAGTCGTGGCTGAGATTAATATGTTACAAGCCATCAATGATGCGCTATCCATTGCTCTAGAGTCCGATGAAAACGCGATTCTGTTCGGTGAAGATGTCGGTCATTTTGGCGGTGTTTTCAGGGCCACTTCTGGTCTGCAAGAGAAGTTTGGCCGCGATCGTTGTTTCAACACGCCTCTGACCGAGCAAGGCATCGCCGGCTTCGCCAATGGTTTAGCTTCCAACGGCATGGTCGCCATTGCCGAGATCCAGTTTGCCGATTACATCTTTCCCGCCATCGATCAGATTGTCAACGAAACCGCTAAGTTCAGATATCGAAGTGGCAACGAGTTCAATGTCGGTGGTGTGACCTTCAGGACACCTTATGGCGGCGGCATTGCCGGCGGTCATTATCATTCGCAATCACCGGAAGCCTATTTTACTCAGACTGCGGGTCTCAAGGTGGTGGTGCCTCGTAATGCTTATCAGGCAAAAGGCCTGCTATTGGCGTCGATTCGCGACCCGAACCCGGTGATTTTCTTCGAGCCTAAGCGTCTTTATCGCGCCAATATTGCCGAAGTACCCGATGAAGACTATGAGATCGAACTCGGCAAGGCGGAAGTCGTTAGACAAGGTAAAGATATCACCTTACTCGCTTGGGGCGCTCAGGTGGAGATCATCGAACATGCTGCCGACATGGCGGCTAAGAAGGGCATCTCATGTGAGATCATCGATCTGAGGACTTTAGCTCCATGGGATGTTGACACCCTTGCGACTTCGGTCAAGAAGACGGGGCGTTTATTGATTAACCATGAGGCGCCACTGACAGGCGGATTCGCCGGTGAGATCGCGGCAACGATACAAGAGGAGTGTTTCCTACACCTCGAATCACCCATAGCACGAGTCTGTGGTCTGGATACGCCTTATCCTTTGATCCACGAAAAAGAGTATATGCCTGACGCGCTTAAGACATTCGAAGCGATTAAAGCAACGGTCAACTTTTAGGAGCCTGGCATGATTAAAGAATTTATTCTTCCCGATATCGGAGAAGGGGTTGTTGAGTGTGAATTGGTCGAATGGCTGGTGAGTGAAGGTGATATTGTCACCGAAGATCAGCCGATTGCCGATGTCATGACTGATAAGGCTCTGGTGCAAATTCCGGCTCCTCATGGCGGTGTCATCAAAAAACTTTACTACGCTAAAGGTGAGATTGCCAAGGTGCATGCGCCGCTTTATTCAGTCGAAATCAGCGCCGCAGAGCAAGGTGATGTGAGTGACGAGACAGGCAAGTCATCAGACAAGCAAGATTCTCATCACTTTGATGAAGATATTTCACTGCCAGAGCCAGTTCAAGTTACTGGCCAGGTACACATAGAAGAATTCCTACTGCCAGACATTGGTGAAGGAATTGTCGAGTGTGAACTGGTGGAATGGCTAGTCAGCGAAGGCGAGATAGTGGCAGAAGATCAGCCTATTGCCGATGTGATGACAGACAAGGCTCTGGTACAAATTCCGGCAATTAAAGCGGGGAAAATCGTTAAACTTCATTATCGTAAAGGCCAACTCGCAAAGGTTCATCAACCCTTGTTTGCGGTAGAGGTTGAGTCCGAAGAGGTCATGGCCCCTAGACCTGTAGCGACAGTCACAGATGCTGCTGAACCTCAGACTCAAATCAATAGCGAGCCAGTCCCTCAAGGCAAGGCACTCGCGAGTCCTGCTGTTCGGCGCATGGCGAGAAGCTTAGATATTGATATATCCACCGTGAGTGGCTCAGGTAAAAATGGCCGAGTATATAAAGAAGATATTGAGCGTCATCACTCTGGTAGCCAGTTACCTTCAACTCAAGTTGAGTCGCTAGCGTCGGTTGATAAATCCAGCTCCACAGTCGTTAGCACGACTCAGGTATCGGCCCATAGTGAGAATAGGGTAGAGCCTATTCGCGGCGTTCAGGCTGTGATGGCCAAGATGATGATGGAGTCAGTATCGACCATTCCTCATTTCACCTACTGTGAAGAGATAGACTTAACTGAGTTGGTTAAGCTACGTGAGAGTATGAAGGAGAAGTATTCAAACGATGAGCTAAAACTCACCATGATGCCATTTTTCATGAAGTCACTGTCACTGGCAATTAAACAGTTCCCGGTGATTAACAGTAAAGTGAATGCCGATTGTACCGAGTTGACCTATTTCAGTCGTCACAACATAGGCATGGCGGTGGACTCTAAAGTGGGCCTACTGGTGCCTAATGTCAAAGATGTGCAGGATAAGTCGATATTAGAGATTGCCTCGGAGATCACTCGTCTGACTAAGGCGGCCCGTAGTGGTCGTGTTAGCCCTGGCGATCTCAAACAGGGCACAGTGTCAATTTCCAATATAGGCGCCCTGGGTGGCACGGTGGCAACACCTATCATCAATAAGCCTGAAGTCGCCATTGTCGCCTTGGGTAAGATGCAGGTATTACCGAGGTTCAACGCCGCTGGTGAAGTCGAAGCGCGTAAAATCATGCAGATCAGCTGGTCTGGCGATCATAGAGTCATAGATGGCGGCACCATAGCCAAATTCTGTAACCTGTGGAAATTGTATCTGGAGCACCCACAAGAGATGCTATTGGCTATGCAGTAGCTCATAATCGGCATCTTGACAATCAGAAGAGCGCATTTGCGCTCTTTTTTATGGCATATAGCTTATTTTTAGTTAATTTTTCAATCATATTTACGTATAATCCCGCTAATAAGAATTTCTCCTTGGTTTTAAGATGAGTCAGTCAGCCCCACAAATTGAAGATATTCAATATATTTTTCCACCTAAGCCACTTCCATTAACCGAACTCGAAAAGGCGCGCTACAAGTCGCGCATCAAGCAGTTATTAATCGAAAAAGATGCCGTGCTCGTGGCTCATTACTATACCGATCCCGAGATCCAGGCCTTGGCTGAAGAAACCGGTGGCTGCGTATCAGATTCATTGGAGATGGCCAGATTTGGTCGCGACCATCCGGCTAAGACCCTGATCGTCGCTGGGGTTAAATTTATGGGGGAGACCTCTAAAATACTCAGTCCGGAAAAGACGGTACTCATGCCGACCTTAGATGCCACCTGCTCGCTGGATATTGGTTGTCCTATCGATGCCTTCAGCAAGTTTTGTGATGCTCACCCGGACCACACTGTGGTGGTTTATGCCAATACATCGGCCGCGGTTAAAGCCCGTGCCGATTGGGTCGTCACCTCGAGTATTGCCCTGGAAATCGTCGAGCACCTCGACAGCCAAGGCAAGAAAATAATCTGGGGGCCGGATCGTCATCTGGGTGGCTACATTGCCAAGCAGACAGGCGCTGAGATGTTGATGTGGCAAGGTGACTGTATCGTTCATGATGAGTTCAAGGCCAAGGCGCTGCGGGAGCTCAAACTGCTGCATCCAACGGCTGCCATCTTGGTCCACCCCGAATCACCGGCGAGTGTCGTCGATTTGGCCGATGCTGTAGGCTCGACCAGTCAGCTCATTAAGGCTGCGCAGCAGATGGATAACGATAAATTCATCGTGGCTACCGATAGAGGCATCTTCTATAAGATGCAACAGGCGGCTCCGGATAAAATGCTGATCGAAGCGCCGACGGGTGGCAATGGTGCGACCTGTAAGAGCTGCGCCCATTGTCCTTGGATGGCCATGAATGGCTTACAGGCAATTGAAGCGTCATTGACGGCAACTGAAACCAGTCAACATGAGATATTTGTCGATGATGAGTTACGTCAAGGCGCGTTAATTCCCTTAGACAGAATGCTTAATTTTGCTGCCGAATTAAACATGAAAGTGAAAGGGAACGCCTGATACGTCTTGTTACACCAATGGAAAAGCAGATATATTTCATACAAATAGCATTTAAATTTGATCTATATTAAGATGCCCTCAATTAGAGGGCTTTTTTGTGGTGTTTTTTTAGTCTTGCAGGGGCATTTGCACTAAACTCTAGCCACATTTGCCAAATTGTTGATCAAGGAGATCATTTGTGAATATCCGATGGATTGAAAATCTGACCATAAAAAATAAACTACTCATTGTTATCTTGCCTCCCATCCTAGGGTGTATTTTTTTCGGTTCATTCATCGCCTATAACCAATTTCACCTAAGCCAAAGCCTCTCTAAGGTGCAGGTTCTTAGCGTGCTGGCCAATGTGAATAGCTCCTTAGTGCATGAATTACAAAAAGAGCGTGGCATGAGTGCCGGATTTCTGAGTTCAAGCGGCCAGGCCTTTGTGGCTAAATTGCCAAAGCAGAGACAATCTACCGACAAACAGATCCGCAGCTATCAATCTTTTATTGCCAATAATCGCTTACCCGATAGCTTCGGCCGTCAATTAACCAGTGTGAATAGAGCCCTAGCAGGTTTGGATGAGATGAGGAGTCGGATTAATAACCTATCGATTTCGGTTTCTGAAGGAGTGCAGTTCTACACCAGACTCAATATGGCCTTACTCAGCATAGTTGATCAGACAGCCCATGAGGGAGGAAATCAGGCCATCGCGATTCAGGCAGCATCTTTTAGTGCTTATTTGCAGATGAAGGAGCGTGCCGGACTCGAGCGTGCCGTGCTTAGCTCCATGTTTGGTAAAGAGGAGGTCTCTTCAAAGAGTTTCATTAAATTTATCACCTTGATCTCTGAACAAAACAGCTATCAAGAACGTTTCTTGGCATTAGCAGATGATAGAATAAATCAAGATTTTCGACGCCTGCAAGGTTCCAAGGCCGTCAGTGATGTTAATTCACTGAGACAAGTCGCGTTAAGCCGTGATTTAGCGGCCATTGCTGCACAAAGCAAGGAGCAATGGTTTACTCAAGCTACGGCGCGTATCGAACTGCTCAGTCAGTTTGAGCAGTCTCTGGCTAAGGGCTTAATGATTCAAACTCAAAAGCAATTATCTGCATCTAACGCCCTCATGTATAGCATCATCACTCTGATGTTAGTTTCGGGCGTTATAGTGTGCGGTATATCTATCATGCTGGGCAAGTATATGCATAATAATTTGCGTAACATGCACACCATCGTCACTCAAGCCCAAACCAGTTTCGATCTCAGTCTGCGCGTAAAGGCCGACACCAGTGATGAGCTGGGTCAACTGGGCAAGGCATTTAACCAGATGATGATGGATTTCGAGCATGTCATCTTAAGAGTCAGAGACAATACCGCGAGCCTGTTAACGGCATCCCAGAAGATGGACACGTGTGCCACCTCGATGCAGCGAGACGTTGCCATTGGCCATAGCGAGTCTGAGCAGGTGGCCTCGGCAATGACAGAAATGAGTGCCACGGTACAAGAGATAGCCCAGAATGCAGTGAGTGCATCGGAAGCGTCTGCCGCCGCAAACATAGATGCCAAAGAGGGACGATTGGAAGTCAGCAAGACAGGCACTAGCATCAAGTTACTTGCCACTGAAATCGATGCAGCGTCGAATGCTATTCATGATCTAGACAATGACATTCAATCAATAGTCGGTGTGTTAGGGGTCATAAGTAGTATTGCTGAGCAAACCAACTTACTCGCACTTAACGCTGCTATCGAAGCCGCCAGAGCCGGTGAGATGGGCCGCGGATTTGCCGTCGTCGCCGATGAGGTCAGAAGCCTGGCACAACGTGCTCAAGCGTCCACCGAAGATATCCGTACCATGACAGAACGTCTCGAGTCGGGCGCTAAACTCGCGGTCAATGCCATGGATAAGGGCAAGGCTCAAGCCGAGCTCAGTGTCACGGAATCACGTAAGGCAGGTGAAGAGTTAGATCGCATCGTCACTGAAGTCGGAGTCATCGACAGCATGAACGAGCAGATAGCGGCGGCGACTCACGAGCAGTCAACGGTAGCAGAAGAGGTTAACCGTAATGCCCTCAAGATAAGCGACACCTATCGAAATACCCAAGCTGTCGCCGATGAACTCAGTCAGCTCAATGAAACATTACTCGATGATGCTAACAAGATGGCGCAGGAAGTCAGTAAGTTTAAGTTAAGTTAAGTTAAGTTAAGTTAAGTTAAATTAGGTTTTTGATTATAGCTTGCAGCCGACAGCAGTATATTTACCAGAGATAAAAGCCTATTCGTAGGCTTTTTTTCTGCCTGAATACCTATTTAAATTTATAGCTGAAATCCTTAAAACGGGCAAGCGCGTACTCAATAACCCAGGAAACTGCTACACTGCTTTAGGTTACTTTTCAATTTAAGATCAATTTGTTATGCAGCGCCCACCACTACGTCAAGCCAAAACCATAGATAACGTTTTTAATAGTGCCTATTGGCACCTTGGTCAGCAAGACTTTACCATTAATGAAATTCGTACCAAGCTCGAGCGTAAAACTGAAAATCAAGAATGGATTGAGACAGTGCTCGCTAAACTCATAGAGAATGGTTACTTAAAAAATGACTATGACTTTGCAGTACGCTATTGCGAGGTGGCCTTTAGTAATGAACTCGGTGCCGGCGCCATAAGGCGTAAGTTACAACGGCGTGGTGTCTCCGTTACAGAGATAGATACTGCGATAGAGCAAGTGATGGACGAGAAAGGCGTCGATGCCTTTAAGATGGCGACATCTAGATTGCTAAGCAGATTTGTTAACTTTTGTGGCACCAACAGAGAAAAAGTCTATGCCCAGATGACCACAAAAGGTTTTTCTCGTGTAGAAATTGATCACGCGTTATCACAACATCCACAGCGTGACACACTGCGCAGTAAATTAGCCGTCAAAGCAGACAAAGCCGACTTAGCCACTGAAATAATCAAACTTTATAATAAAGGTAAAGGCGAAACCCTGATCCTGCAGGAGCTAAAACAGCGATTGATTGATGTGAGTGATTTTGAAGAGACCTTGTACCAATTAACGCTAACAGAGGATGTCGATTTTTATCAAAGCTGTAGAAATCAGCTGGCTAAAAAGCGTTATAACTTATCGGACTATAAAGAAAAGTCGAAAGCCTATGCGTATTTATCCCGCAAAGGGTTTGGCAGTGATGAAATAAAAGAGGCGATGGATCCGGACAATGACTAGGGTCAGTTCAATGTCTAAGAGCATGTTCTGTTCGACTGTCATTTAGTGGCTATGCTGCATAATATTGCTGTCCCCCATACGCGGCTTTCGCTATCACTATGCTTAGCCACTCTTGGAGGATGGTATAATCACCAGTATATAGTTCTGCGCAACGATATCGACACTGTCGATGGATGCTAGGATTGGGAAGGGGTTGAAGTGAACCAGGAGTGAAGACTTCCTTTATAGTGAGCAAATAAAAGCAGCAAGCCATGGGCTGCTGTTTTATTATCGAATATGGCGGTGAGTTAGGGGTTCGAAGCCTAGATTGATGCGCTATAAACCCATGACTCACATCAATCATCTTTTAAACGAAAAAAGCCTACTATTGCTAGTAGGCTTTTTACAGAATATGGCGGTGAGTTAGGGGTTCGAACCCTATATTGATACGCTATAAACCCATGACTCACATCAATCATCTTTTAAACGAAAAAAGCCTACTATTGCTAGTAGGCTTTTTACAGAATATGGCGGTGAGTTAGGGGTTCGAACCCTAGATGGGCTATAAACCCATACACACTTTCCAGGCGTGCGCCTTCAGCCACTCAGCCAACTCACCAATTTTCGTTATGTTTAATGTGTTTAACGCCACCAATATCGTTAAAAGTTCTATCAAGCTGGCTTAATTGCTTTCTCCTTTAACGGAGCCGTACTTTACGCAATACAGGTTTAATGGTCAAGGGATAAAAGTGTACTTTCAATCGTTTGCACATTTGCTAAGCAATCTGCTCGCAAATGTGCAAGTTTGATGAGCTAGCACTCAGCAATAGGCGATGCATGTGGTTATCGAGCTAGCCGTTACAGCAGTGGGCTGAACATATAGAAAAATTGTTCAGCCACGCGTTTATGAACCGGTCTTTTCTGCCAGAGTGCGTCATCGACTAAGCTGGAATTACCAATATACTCCTGTTGTAACTTAGTTAACTCCTGAGTAAAGCTAAGATCGTCGACGGCCAAGGTTAACTCGAAGTTTAACCATAGGCTGCGCATATCGAGATTAACGGTGCCGATTAAGCTGAAGGTCTCATCTATCACCACTGATTTAGTGTGTAGCAGTCCCCCGTTAAATCTGTGGATCTTGACCCCAGCCTGTAAAAGCTCGCTGAAGAAGGAGCGGCTGGCCCATTCCACCATGATTGAGTCATTCTTGTTGGGGATGATGATATTGACACAAATGCCCCTGTGGGCCGCGGCTATTAACGCTAACTGTAAGTTTTCACTGGGCACGAAATAGGGAGTGGTGATGACTATCTTATGTCGAGCCTGATAAAGGCTCTGCAACAGGACTTCATGGATGATCTCTTCTGGCATACCCGGCCCCGAGGGGATGACCTGAATTGTGTCAGGCTGCTCCTGGGAATGATGGGGCTTACAAATGGGTTTCTCTGGTAAAAAACGCTGATCGGTTTCCACTTCCCAGTCCCAAGATTGGATGGCGTCCAATAGCGGCACGCAGGGACCTGTGATGCGGATCATCACATCTATCCACTCGCCGACACCTGAGTTGGCCTTAAAACAACTGGGGTCCACTAAATTCATCGAGCCCGTGTAGCCAATACTATTGTCTATGATCACGATTTTCCTGTGCATTCTAAGATCCATTCTACGAAACAAGAGCCTGAGCGGATTGACTTTAAGTGCTCTGGCTAGTGTGATACCGGCAGATTGCATTTTACCCGGCCATTCACTTCGAAAAAATTGATGGCTACCTGCCGCGTCGAGCAAGAGTCTCACTGTTATGCCTCTTTGAGCCGCGTGCATCAAGGCCTGGGCTACTGAGTCTGCCATGCCGCCGGGGTGCCAGATATAGAACTCCAGATGGATCGAGTGCTTGGCGTTATCTATATCCTCAATCATCGAGGTCAATATCTGCTCGGGAGATGATAATAGTTGTAAGTCATTGCCGGAGAGGGGCGGGATCCCGAGTCGATGTTCACATAAGCGGCCGATTGATTGCGCATGGTGACTCAGGGTACCGGCTTGATATTGTCTAAGTTCAAATAGGTGGGAAAACCATTCGGCGTAGGGCCGATACATGTTTTGCGCCCTGATAGCCCGGGTTCGACCGATATTTTGCTCACCAAAAAGTAGGTAGGCGAGGATCCCAACCACAGGAATGACATAAATGACCATCATCCAGGCAAAAGATACACCGATGGAACGGCGTTTTATCACGATCCTAGCCGTGATCGCCGCGATAATTACCCAGTAAGCAAGCAGGCTCAATAGGGTGAGGAATTGGTACACATGATCCATGGTGTCGTTTGCCTTTGAAAATAATTCCCCTTCAATCATTTTCAAAGGGAATAGTTGAGAATATATTGCATTAATTCGCCTTAAAGATCAGTCTTTTTAATGGATGATAGATCTTTGATGTACGTGCACAGAGCGCGCCAAATTATTTATCCGTGCGGAAATTTGGGTCTCTTATGATGTTTAGCAAGGAAGACTTGTGGTATAAATTGCAGACGTATCTTTATTTATTTCACTAGCATGAAAATCGCTAATCTGACTCGTTCCATTTTCATCTTTATTTCGGTTATTTTTATTTCAATTATGCTATTTGTAGCCTTGTTACCCACGAATGAGCCAAAAATGTTGACCAATCTCGGTATGCCAGCCTTCGATAGTCGCTGTGTCCAAGGCGTCGACTCTATAAGTTCATACCTAGATAACCAAGGTTCATTGAGTGTTTCTACATGGAATATATACAAGCAGAACAGGCAAGGCTGGGATAAGCAACTGGCGGATTTGACCCAGGCGAGTCAGCTGGTGTTACTGCAAGAGGCAAGCCTGAGCCCAGAACTCAGACAGTATATTCGACACGCTCAATTGAAGGCATCGATGGCGAAGGCATTTACGCTGTTAGATACCTCATATGGCGTGATGAACCTGTCTCATACTGAGGTAAAATCCGCTTGCGCATTTACGGCCGCTGAGCCATTAATCCGCTTCGAAAAATCTGGCATCGTCGCCTATTATCCACTGTCCAGCGGCGAAGAACTCTTGGTAGTGAATCTACATGGAATTAACTTTGAATGGACTCTCAGCCATTATTCCAGGCAATTTGAGGCGCTAGCACAGGCACTCGAAAAGCATCATGGTCCTATCATCTTAGCGGGTGACTTTAATACCTGGCGTACACAGAGGCTTAATTTTGTCAGCGATTTCGCTAAGCGATTTAACTTGTCTGAAATCAGTTATCGCGTCGATGAACGCCAACGGGTATTTGGCTTGCCCTTAGATCACCTTTATTACCGTGGGTTAATCTTCCAAGAGGCCGAGTCTTTAGCCACTGACAGTTCAGATCATAACCCCATTACGGCTCATTTTAGGCTCAGGTGATGTCAAAATAGATGCGCTGATAACCGAGCAAGAATGACAGTGCATATGATTTTGATCATTAATTGAGATTCATCTTGCTGGTTTTTAGAAAAATCCGCAATTGGAGCCATTTTTCATGGCTAAGCTTGTACACTAGGGCGTTACGAGCCCGTTTTCTCTCTCTATTTAGGCGCATCACATGTCTTCAAATGCTATCACCTCCCAGTCTCATCACTTGTTACAATCCTATTTTGGCTTTGAGGCGTTTAGGCCCGGTCAACAGGACGTCATCAATGCGATTCTAAACGGGCAGAGCGCCGCCGCTATTTTCCCGACAGGTTCCGGCAAGTCTATCTGCTACCAACTTCCCGCCATCGCCTTGCCGCACCTGACATTAGTGGTGTCACCATTATTGGCATTGATGCAAGATCAGCTGGCATTTCTTAAGCTGAAGGGGATCAGTGCAGCAAGCATAGATTCCACTCAGAGTCGGGAGCAAGCCAATGAAATCATGAGGGGGATCCGAAGTGGTCAGATTAAAATATTGATGATCTCCGTCGAGCGCCTCAACAATGAAAGGTTCAGACAGTTTATCTCAGAGATCCCCTTGTCTTTATTGGTGGTCGATGAGGCGCACTGTATCTCAGAGTGGGGGCATAATTTCCGCCCCGATTACCTTAAATTACCCCGCTATCGTCAAGAACTCAATATCCCACAAACCTTACTCTTGACTGCCACAGCTACCCCTAAGGTGATTGAGGATATGGGGGATAAGTTCGGCATAGCTAAAGAAAATATTAGCTTGACCGGTTTCTATCGTGCGAATCTTCATTTAGCCGTACAGGGCGTTAAAACCGCAGATAAACTCGATACCTTGTGTCACTGGTTACAGCCTAGACAAGGGCTGTCAGGCATCATCTACGTCACCTTACAAAAGACTGCCGAGCAGGTGGCCGAGCAGCTAAGTCGCAGAAATATCCCGGCAATAGCCTATCATGCCGGCATGAACTCAGATGTCCGCTCAAAAATTCAAGATGATTTTATGTCAGGCCGGCAGCAGCTCATTGTGGCGACGATTGCTTTTGGCATGGGGATAGATAAGAGCGATATTCGCTACGTGGTGCATTATGATCTGCCAAAATCCATTGAAAATTATGCGCAGGAGATTGGCCGTGCAGGCCGTGATGGTGGTGATTCTGACTGCCTGGTGTTAGCCAATGGCGATAACTTAAGCACACTGGAAAACTTCGTCTACGGTGATACACCTGAATCTTCGGCCATCGCTATCGTACTCGATGAAATCCTTAAGGCATCGCATAGCCAGAGTGGCCACAAGGGCCGGGAGTGGGAAGTGGTGCTCAATAGCCTGTCAGGGCAATCAAATATCCGCCCCTTGTCCCTAAAGACCTTACTGGTATATCTCGAGCTGTTTAATGTGATCAAGCCCACCTACAGCTATTTTGCCGAGTATAAATATAAATTACTCAAGGGCGAAGCCGAGATCTTGGCCGGTTTTAACGGCGAGAGGCGTGATTTTGTTCAAGCCATTTTTAACAGTTCAGATAAAGCTAAGATCTGGTTTAGCATCAACTTCGATAGGCTACAGCAAGATTATGCCAGCGATCGCCAGCGTGTACTCAAGGCCATTAATTACCTAGATGAAAAAGGCATGATCGAGCTTCAGAGTAAGCAGATGACCCAGGTCTATGACATTCTAGACCCTAATTTCTCTGTACAATCTCTGCAGTCTTCTCTGTTTGAGCGCTTCAGCCAAAAAGAGCACAGTGAGATAGAGAGAATTAACCATCTGGTGTCCTTCTTTACCTCCAATTTATGCCTCAGCCAACAACTGGCTCACTATTTTGCCGATAGGAAAATGACGGCTGCGTGCGGCACTTGCAGTGTTTGTCAGGGCCAGCTGGCCGTATTACCGCCGCAACCCTATCTTACCCCCCTAGCTGAACTTGATTTTAATGGGCTTACCCAAGCTGGCATCAATAAACTGGATAAGGCGTGTAGCCCGGTACTCTTGTCACGCTTCCTGTGTGGCTTGACGACGCCCATATTCACCCGTCTCAAGATGAGGGCCTGTACAGGCCATGCCTGTTTGGAAAAATATCCCTTCGGCGCAGTTAAACTCTGGGTCGAGTCTAACTTGATCTAGCAATCAACACGGCGTCAGGCGTTGAAATTGTAAACCTGGATGACAATTCAATGCCCGATGCTGATATTTCTCATCATACGTGTTCTACTGTTTGGTGCATTTCTAGTGTCAAGGTGGGAGTTCTCCCACAAAAATAATAACCAAAATATATTGGGAATAACAATGAAAAAAGCCACACTATCGCTAGCCATAGCCTTATCTTTCGCCGGATTAGGCGGTTGCCAAACACAGGAAAACCCCACAGCAACGCCTGAGACACAGGCCAGTCAGCAACAGAATTTTGCAACATTTTCCAGCCAGTTTATCGACGATTTATGGAAAGAGTCACCGACTTGGGCGCTTTACAGTGGTTTTCACCAATATGATGGGGTGCTCAAGGTACCCAATGCCAAGAATCGTGCATTGTCTTTAGCCTTTAATAAGCAAGAGTTGAGCAAGCTCGCCTCGTTCGATCTAGACAAGCTGTCGGCTAATGAGTTGATCGATTATCGATTGATTGAAAACTTGCTAAGAAGAGACATCTGGGAGATAGAGCAGTTTAAGTCCTGGCAGTGGGACCCCTCTGCATACAATGTTGCCGGCGGCTTCGCACAATTGATCAACGAAGATTTTGCTCCCTTAGATACCCGTCTACGCTCTGTGCTGGCTCGAATGGAAAATGTGCCAGCCTATTATCAAGCGGCCCAAGATAATATTGAATCGCCAACCCTTGAGCATACTCAACTAGCAATAATGCAAAATAAGGGCGCCTTCTCAGTTTTTTCCGATGAGCTACTGAATCAGGCGAAAGAGTCTGGGTTAACAGCAGATGAAAAAGCCTTGTTCGAGACTCGCTTTAACGCATCAACGAATGCTATCAATGAGCACATTGAGTGGCTCGATGGCTTAGAAACACAATTAACTCGCGATGGCGGGCGCAGTTTCAGGATTGGTGAAACCCTCTATGAAGAGAAGTTTGCCTTCGATATTCAGGCCGGAATGAGCGGCAAAGCCTTATTTGACAAGGCCAGTGCCGACAAGGTGCGGGTACAAGACGAGATGGCAAAGATCACGTCTAAGCTCTGGTCTAGGTATTTCGACACCGACATGCCGGCAGATAAAAACACCGCCACCAAGCAGTTGATCGATAAATTGTCATCTAAGCATGTAAAACGCGATGCGTTTGTCGATGAAGTTCGCGCGCAAATCCCCGAACTTATCGCATTTGTGCAACAGAAAAACCTGATCACCTTAGATCCGAATAAACCTCTGGTTGTGCGTGAGACGCCAGCCTATATGCGTGGTTTTGCCGGGGCGTCAATCAGTGCGCCTGGTCCCTATGAGAAATCGAGTAATACCTATTACAACGTGACGCCACTCGATGGCATGAGTGATGAATCGGCAGAAAGCTATCTGCGTGAATACAATCACTGGATCTTGCAGGTGCTCAATATTCACGAAGCCATACCGGGTCACTACACTCAGCTGGTCTATTCAAATGAGTCGCCGAGCATGATAAAGAGCTTGTTTGGTAATGGCGCCATGGTCGAAGGTTGGGCAGTCTATACCGAACGTATGATGCTCGAAGAGGGTTATGGTGATTTTGAGCCAGAGCTCTGGTTGATGTACTACAAGTGGAATCTACGAGTCATAGCTAACACGATTCTCGACTACGGCATTCAGGTACAGGGCATGACTGAACAAGAGGCGCTTAACTTGATGACCCAAGAAGCCTTCCAGCAGACGGCGGAAGCCGAAGGTAAGTGGAGGAGGGCGACCCTGAGTCAAGTACAGCTGACCAGCTATTATTCAGGCTACCGTGAGATCTATGATTTTAGGGAAGAGCTTAAAATGTCTCAGGGTGAGCAATTTGACCTTAAAGGCTTCCACGAGCAATTTCTAAGTTACGGCAGTGCGCCAGTTAAGTACATACGTAAATTGATGATGAACTAGCTGATCCATTAGCTGTATTGATGGCAGTTTTGTAGATTAAAGAGACCAGTATTAGCTGGTCTTTTTTAATTACGTTTCTCTTGTTATAATCAAATGCTTAGCCATATTTTCCTTGGCTCGTTTTCCTGTAAAAACTGCCAAATTATATAACTAAAGACGATACCACCGTACAAAGTATTGTGGCGATAGAAGTTGAGAACTAACCATTAGGCTCTAAGCTTCTATAGGTTATTTAACTTGTCGTTAGAGAGCTAGGGGCTTCACAAAGCAGGCTTGGAACAAACGTTTAGTACTACTTTCATATTGAACATATAAACCACCTACGTATCTTACTTCAGCGTCTCCATAAGGGGCGTATAACTCTTTTACAAAAGCATCCAGCTGACGGTGTTTGGTTTGAGATGGCCAATCCTTGCTGATGATCTCGCTGATTTCACTTAGATATTCATAAGAGTCACCTCTATGCAATAAAGCAAACGTGTTGAGGTTGCTATTATTGATTAGATCCCAGTCAGCCTTCGATACGTCTAGAAATTGAACGTCACCAGAGAGTTTATCTACTAACATTCTGTTTAGACCTGCATTTAACTTTATTCTG
The DNA here is from genome assembly GCF_013214165.1 of Shewanella sp. Classification (GTDB taxonomy): domain Bacteria; phylum Pseudomonadota; class Gammaproteobacteria; order Enterobacterales; family Shewanellaceae; genus Shewanella. The sequence continues at coordinate 130,912 of NZ_JABSSM010000020.1, forward strand.
TTAAGAGAATAATTTAATTGCTTACAGAAATGTTGATCACTGATACCTAAGTCACGATGAGCTAAGTAAAGTAAAAACAATTTGAGTTTATTCTCTAGTTGATAGGAGTTAATGTTGTCTTTGTACTTTGCAAAACGACCGTGTGCTGACGCATTTCTGATTTCGACTAGCTGATTAATCTCTTGTGTTGAAAGGTTGAAAATACTCTTAATGTCTTCATGAAGGCTATCTATCAGATGTTTTATTTTATCTTTAAATGTATGAATACTTGTGCTTTTAACCGTAAAACCAAAAGAGTCGGAAATAGTATCGTATATCTTGCTATTTTCTTCACTCGTATTTTTTTCTTTGAAACCAGCCACTACAAGTTTTAAGTCATTTAGAAGTTTTTTACGTTCTTCTTTTGGCAAGCTTTTTTCAGATTCGTTAGCGAATATGGTAGATTTTGCCTCAAGGATGCTCACAAAGCTCATCACTTCAAGATCTGAGATATGATCATACGACATATAAAGCGGGATTTTTAACCAAATATTTTTGAATTCATGTCGTTTATCTACAAAGCATGAAGTAAAGATTTTCTCCCACAGCTCATTATGCAACAGTAGAGAAGCATTGGATAACTCATCTCTAGACGTTGTTACCTCAATTTCTCTAATTTTAGGGCTAGAAAAGTAGAACTCTCTTCCATTAACTTTAACCTGCTCAGTGACTAACGGCCTACCTAATATTATTGAGAACAGATGCTTACTATCTATTACTAACCATTCAACTTCGTTAAGTGAAAGTGATTTATTTGCTTTAAATTCAATGAATACGCTTTCAACATCAGTCTCTTTATCGTTTGAAATAGACTTATCGACAAAACAACTTACTATGTATTCATTGTGTTTAAATACAAGATCAAATGAGAACAAGGTGGCTTTACTGTCAGTGGTATTTTTAGCTTTTTCTAAATCAGCTTTACGTTGTAAAAACCACTTAGACAAGCCAGCTAGACTGAAGCTTACTGTATGAATTATCTCATCGTCCCAACCCGATTTTACATACCTTGGCGCAACTTCGCCTACCTCACAAATACACTCTATTAATGTCAGTTGTTGACCGTTCTCAGTAAGGCATTTAATGCTATCGACTTTACTTGGTAGTTGATTCCAACCTGCATGATCATAAGGGATAGAGATAGCATCAAAGTTGGGATACTTGCCTTCACTTAATTTTAGTTCACCTGTTAGGGTACTGTCGTGCTTAATGCGGTCATCTTTTACAGATATCTTTATGGTGTGATTGCGATTTAATTTGAGCAAAACAGTTCCTTAAATTACCTTACATACATTATAAGAGTCGATGCTATCTCGAATTCCTATTGCAACTTCCAAATAATGATTATGGTTTGATACAAAATCATCCCACTTTACAGACTTAATGTAGCTATGCTCACCATAGAAAATTGTATTAGGGGTGTGATTACTACAATTACCATATGTCGGTTGTTTAATATTGAACATGTTGTTACTTAGAATGCTAAACAGTCTATCTGTTCTTGTTATTTCGACATTACAGTGAGGGCAGGGGTCTTGTTCAAAATAGTAGCCATATGATCCATATTCATCAGGTATCACAACTGCCAACACAGCGTTTGTTTGACTAGTTTTACCTAGCACTGTGATTTTCTTAAGAGAGTAGGATATCTCCCAAGGTATCCACTGATCTCTTTCTGTGGCGTAAGGCTCTTTCATGCCTTTTGAGATTAAAACAATAGTCACCGAACTATCATGGATTCTCAGCTTTAACTTACCTTCTATAGTGCTGTCGGTAAAACTTGCCATTGACTCATCATCTTTCTCTGCTTTGTCTATATGGTCATCAGAAATTAAGGTTTGTAGCCGTGTAACGTAATCTCTAGCTGTAGTCTCAGGGATTAACCAGCTTGTCGGTGCAAGACTCAGAACCTTTTGATCAGTAAACTTATAAGAAATAAAAATTTTACGTCCCATCATCTTCCCCCTATAAAAAATACATAACTATAGAAACGGTAAGTATTAAAACGCCATAAAAAACAACTATGGTTTTAGAAGTCATGACAGCAGTCCATGTTGAGCTGTCTTTGTTGTAGCTTGAAGCATTCATTGAGAAATTGATGTCAGCTACAGCTTTGGCTCGAACTTCATCATAAAGGTGTCTGTACTGCTTTTCTTGCGATAGATAGAAAGAATCTAGTATCCAAAAAAGTGGTACAACAATGTAGGAAATCAATACGAATTTGTGATTTGTTCCACTAGCAGCTAATGCAAACAATGCTGAAACTAGTGTGACTGACCAACCTTTGATAAGGAATGAATTTGAGTTCATTCTGGTGATGACTTGTTGGATGAATTCTAGATGTTTCATCTTACAATCTTGCGTTGACATCCTTTTCTCTCAGCAGATTTATTGTGCAAACAGATTAACAGTAAAATCCCTTATCTTCATTAACTTAAATCAACTTATGTTCGACATCATAAAATGGATTATCAGTACTGTTTAGATCAGGATAGAACTGTAGAATACATAGTATTCAACATTGATATGGTAATGAAATGCAAGAACTCACAGAGATTCTACAACACGCTACTGCTGAAGTAACTGAAGAGTATTTCATGCTCAAGATAGATGGTGGTAGCCCTATATATAGGGAAAGGGTGTATTGCTATGAGCTATACCATCAGATGAGAGTTCAATGGCCTGAAGATACAGATTTAGTGTTGAACGGTGAGGTTGATAAAGCTGGTCATCAAATTTTAGCTGAGCTTGGTGCAGATCATGTTAAACCTGATTTTTTAGTACATCGGCCTGGTCATATGTCGAGAAATGACACAATCATTGAGGTCAAGTCTAAAAGGTTAAATCCTAAAGGTTTAAAAAAGGACTTAGAAAGTTTGAGTCTGTTTAGAAATGTAGTTGGTTATGAGAGAGCTATTTATTTAATTTATGGCGTTGGGATTGATGTTGGAGTGCTATTAGAGCGCATCCATAATGTTTCTAGAGATGTTGAAAATCTAGCTGCTATAGAAATTTGGGTACATACTGAAGCAAATACACCAGCTTTTCAAATAGGTACGATTACTCCTTAATACCTTTAAATAGGTGCTAGGTCTTTAACTACGATCTAGATGTATGTCCTTCCATTGTCTTATGTCTTCGCTTTTCAACAATGAATAGAAGGAATGTATTGCAGGAAATGTTTGTGTTGGGCTTGTCTCAACACAGACATTGAACTGCTTGTTTGACTTGCTCAAACAACTCAGGATCTTACTTCTGTTTTCTGTTCTAGATCTCAGAACTCATTTGCTTGTCATTGATCAATTACTTCAAGATCTTATTGTACTGCTCGTTGCTAAAGCAACAATCAGAAATCAACGTATTATCACTCAGAAGAAAAGCACTTCTGTAAGCGTCCGGCGAACTACGCCTTGCTTAGATTAACGCACCAGGGTAATAGGCTATTGAGAACGCAGTTTGGGTGTGATAATTGCTCTAAGCAATGTTCGATGTAATCGAACGGCGTTAAGCCGTT
>NZ_JABSSM010000021.1 GCF_013214165.1 Shewanella sp.
TTAATGGTGCCAGCCATAGTAAAAGGCTAAAAATTTGTTCTCCTACTAAGCTTTAATTATTGGTTATAGTAGGAGAGCCGTTATGCCGCGTCCCAGAAGAACTCAAATCAGTATTGAAGACACTTCCTGGTACCATTGCTGCTCACGTGTTTGCCGGCGTGCATTGTTGATGGGAGATGATAATCTTACAGGAAAAAACTACGACCATCGACGTGCCTGGGTTGAATCACAACTGCTGACATTAACCAGTGCTTTTGCCATCGATGTTGCAGCCTATGCAGTGATGTCTAACCATTTACACCTTGTGTTGAATGTTGATATTTATCAGTCTAATCGTTGGACTGACAGAGAGGTTATTGAGCATTGGCATCAACTGTTTAAAGGGACTGAAATCACTCAAAAATTTGTGCAAGGTGAAATAATAGAAAGCGATGAAATCACCGCCCTCAAACATTCAATAGCCCAGTATCGCAGTCGATTAAGTGACATAAGTTGGTTTATGCGGGCATTAAACGAGCCCATAGCTAGAAAAGCCAATATCGAGGATAATTGTACGGGTCACTTCTGGGAGGGTAGGTTCAAGTCACAAGCCCTGCTCGATGAAGCGGCAGTGCTGGCCTGTATGGCCTATGTAGACCTTAATCCTATTCGAGCCAAAATGGCTGATACGCCAGAACAGTCAGATTACACCAGTCTTAAATTACGAGTAAAAGCGGCTTTAAAAGGCAAACAACCAAAAAGACTGCTGCCTTTTATTGGCAATGAATGCCTAAACCAACCTAAAGGCATCAACTTCTCACTAAAAGAGTACCTTGAATTAGTCGATGAAACTGGCCGAATAATTCGTAATGATAAACGAGGTGCTATCTCTTCGAATACGGCTAAGATATTAACCAGATTAAATATTCCCAGTGATATATGGATCAGAATCATCTCAGAATTTGGCAAGTTATTTCATGGGCCAGTGGGGACACTGCAAGAACTCACCAGCTACTGTGATCATTTAGAGAAACGACGACGGCATTTCTCTAGCTGTTGTCAGTATTTTCAAGCTGGCGAATAGTTCCAATCATTTATTTTGATAACGAGCTCAATATAAATTGGGTTAAATAGTGCCGTTTAAATTTCCTCATTTCCCCCATTAAATCCTCTTTTTGCAGCAATGCTGACTTTGAATATGTCATTCCCCTATGCGAATGGGTTTTTGGGTAAATATTATTGATTATTTATGCTCTAGACTGGATTTGTTATTGATTAGCAATGGGTGGCTATATTTTTTTGATTAGCAATGGGTGGCTATATTTTTTTATCAGCAAAATCACTATCGCCGAAGGTGGCTCGTCGATTAGCGGATAATTGGATGCTTCCTATCACAGGTTGCCCAGCTGTGGCACCAATAGCAATATCAAAATATTTAATGAAGACTCGGTCTAATCCCATATTATCTAACAGATCAGGATCACTGTTATCACCATGCTTATCGCCGTCGCTGTCTAGCCATTCTTGAGCATCATTCGGGAAGGCATCGCCGTTATTACCTTGCTTATCGCCGTCGCTATCAAGCCATTCTTGAGCATCATTCTGAAAGGCATCGTCGTTATCGCCATAGTTATCGCCGTCGCTATCAAGCCATTCTTTAGGCACAGCACTTGTATTTGAATCAGCACTTGAGTCAGTGCTTGAATCATTACAACCAAAGAGTGAAAACATGAGTAAAATCGCCGATAATAATTTATTAAATGTGTTGTGCATATAGAGAATGTATCCCAAGTTAAATCATCGCCACACTTTGACAATAATTTATCGATAATTGATGTTTTTGTTACTGCCAACAATTTGTTATTATAAGCGTTTTGAGCATTTACAATTTAAGAATTTCAATACTTGATGCCTCACTACTAATAGTGACCGTGTGTTGTACCGGCACCCGAAACCTAAACTAAAATCATGTTACTCAACAGCATTAACTACAATACAGTACAGAGTAATTTGTTAATTAGTGCATAAAAATTATTTATGACTAGTTAAGGCGCCAAGCAAAACATTATAGTCTTATAAGCAGTATGAAAAAAGAATTTTATTACATTTCCATATAAAAATACGGACCCAAACAATATCGATTGATAAAAACCAAAAGCCACAAGCTAAATAACAATGAATTACATAATATTATTTACAAACAATGAAACGACTTTAAATGACAAAATAAAGATCTTTATTGATAGAATACGCGTTAATAACTTAAGTAGATAACGACAAAATATTAATAAGTACTAAAATATAGATGGAGCACTACATTAAATGAAGTATACTGATATTCAATTTAGTTCTCTGCGGCTGCTGAAGGTGATCTTTGTCCAAATTCCATGACAAATTCTGTTATAAGATAGGCACAAGTCAAACAATCATCGGATCACTCACACCCCAACATTTCAATTTTCGCGTAATAAACAAACGGGCTAGCGGCCCTCTAAGATGACCCTTACCATTAACGAGTAGAGGGTCGCCTCATGAGTTTATCTATTTTACTCTTCAGTAGCTTCTGAGACTGAACACGAATAGCCTAGCGGCAGTGCGGCTTATCCAATACCGATTATAATGGGAAAAATTTATCTTAAACTAGGCAACTGTTACCAATCTGATGCGATTAAAAATAAAATTAAATCTTGGGATAAATAAATTGACAGCAGCTGTGATTTCATAAAGTAGCTAGGAAACCCTAGCTAATTCCCACACACTGCGGCATGGTGATTATTCTTTCTTACGACCGATGTCATACCAGTACATTGGCCAGCTATTTTGAGCACCCAAGTTATTGATCACTGAGGCGATCAAAACCAGCATAGTACTGCCGAGTAATACCGGCGTTATCAGATAGTCGAATCCCACTAGGCTCTGGCCCGCAAGAATTATCACCACAGGGTTGGCACCCGCTGGCGGATGTACCGCGCGAAAGTACTGCATCAACATAATGGACACACCGACGGCTAACGACATCACGATAATGGAGTCACCTAACGCGTGCAAGGCAATTAGGCCAACTGTTGAGGTGATTAAGTGACCCAAGATGACATTTCTAGGCTGCGCCAAGGGCGAAGTTGGCGCGGCAAAAAGCAGTACACAGGTGGCACCGAAAGGAGCCATCAGCCAAGGTACTCCGGTGGACAGCCCTAGTAAACTAAGCACCCAGATCCCGAGAAAGCCGCCGACCAGTCCTTTCATCAATTGAATAAATGTTGGTTTTGGTGGTAACGCGCCGCCAGCTCTTAGTTTGTTCATTATGTTATTTCCCTTAGAAAACGAGGCAATATCATGCAACCAATCGAGTTAGACTCGATCTGAGTTCTGCTAGATTTCGGCCTGAGTGTACAAGTCTGTACACTTTCATTTGAATAATACAGATCTGTACACAGAAAACAATATCCAATACCTTAAAAAGTGGATAACATATCCTGATGAATAAAAAAGAACATGTTATGGATATCGCCGAGGCCCTGTTTAACGACTTTGGCTATATCGCTGTTGGAGTAGATTTAATCCGCGATAAGGCGAGCGTCTCTAAAACGTCCATGTACCGATATTTCGGTTCAAAAAATAAATTGATTGAAGCCGTGCTGATACGCAGGCACCAGCGTTTTGAGGAAGAGCTAAACGCCACAGCACCAATCAAGGAAGACGCCAACAACAGGTTAGATGCGATCTTAGACTGGCACTTTAGCTGGTTCCGAAGCGTTAATTTTAAGGGATGCTTATTCATACACGCCTTAGCCGAATTCAAAGGAAAAGACGAGGCCATAGTACAGCAGGCATTACAGCATAAGGCTTGGCTTAAATCTAAGTTGTACTCTGTGTTCGAACCTGGACAAAAAGACATTGAAACTAAAACTGAAGCTATAATGACCTTTCTAGAAGGCATGATTATCAGGGCGGAATTTGGAGATGTTAGCGAGCACGAGGATATTTATAGGCAAGGAATCAAGGCTTTAGCCATAATTAATTTCCCGCACTCCCTCTAATATGGATGGCACTATCATTCTAATTTGAGAGGTTTAATCATGACTGGCACCATGCATTCGCTACGTTGAACTTGAGGGAAGTTAAAGTATCAAAAATCTTATGGGTGTCCACTTATCACGGTTACATCAAACTCATCGCCTTGATACTTTAAGTTAAAATAAATCATCGCCTTATATGCCATTTAGCACTCACAATGTCAGTACTGGCATGTGGTCAATGGCTTCATTTTTATGATGGGTGGCTCGATAAAGCCTTTGTGGTCAATGGCTTCATTTTTATGATGGGTGGCTCGATAAAGCCTTTATCCTAAAAAGGTATGAGCTTCCGCGACACCATATATATTATTAGATTTATCTAAATCTGTTAGAGCCTCCAACCCTAATTTCTCTGCTGCCAGCCCTCTACCTTCTGTATTCATTAGCTGATATGCATAATCAAGCTTTGTCATAGGATCACTGGTATAAGGGACTCCCGCGGCAGCACAGCCAAGTAAAAGAATAGAGATTAGTGAAATAACGGTTAGCTTCATGCTGGATTATCCTTAGGTGTATAACGTTCGCATATGGGGCGGATTATACGTAGTGAGGAACGAACGAAGTGTAAGCCGTCCCAGCAGCCGCAGGCTGCGATCATGATGCGCTTGTTAACTGCTTTTTTCATTCAGGACACCCATTTCTAATTCAAACCTATCAGCTGTAACAAACCACTCATACCATGGGATTGTCTCTTTAAAACCATCGAAGTGAAAAACTCCATTCTCGAATTTGGCATGCATAATTTCATCTAATGGCATATCCGGATCCGGATGTACTTTCGGTGATTTAGTATCATCCCAGAACTTTGCCTCTTCACCAGAAACACCAAGAAGCTTCAGAGTAGCAACATCAAAAGTCCAATCCTTTCCTTGTGACCACGGATGCTCTCGACTCACGAAAACACCGCATAGTTTAACGATAATACTATCGTTCTTTCTCTCGATGCTTTCGATACTCGCATCATGAAAGCTAAGATTCTCAAAATTTGTAGAAATCATAATAGGCAGCTAACAGCTTATTGATTAGCAGCAGGATAACGTTCCTGTCTGCTTATTAACTTTCCGCCAGCCTATCACCGCTAAGTGGTTGTTGTAAATTCGTTATTTCATAACTCACAGATAGAATACCGTAAATAATCAGATAAAAAAGATGCGCGGGTGTTTACGAGGTCTGCATAACGCTTTTCACCACATTATAACCTATTGATAAGGTTTGATTAATATTTTTACATTCGTGTTATCGATGCATTAACCCAGCGATTTATGCATCTTTTTTATAGTAATTATCTCAACCCCAGTTATACCTGAATATAAACACAGTAGACTAATGAGGTGACGACTATGGAGAAGTTAACATTTCTGGAGGCTATACGGACCGAGATCAGGGGGAGATAGGAAATGTCTAATGTATGTCTGGAACATACAAGACCCTGCACGGCACCACGGCAAGTGATAGATAGCCATGAAGGAGCGACCTCAAACGCACTCCTCAATACCAACTCAGCCAGAAGCTAAACCAGAAAATGTGATCCGCCTTCATTCCAAGTCCAGCACGCTTTGGGCCAGAAATGAGTTAGCTACCCTCCAACAAAACCTAAATCGAAGAGATGAATAAAAGGTGTGAACGCGGCTGTGACCTTCGACAGCAGGGTGAGGTTTCACTGCGTGAAACTATCCGAGCGAGAGATAGGGATAACGAACTGGCTGTTAAACACGGACGTTGTTTGATGTCGCAGAGGCTATAGGGACCCTTCCGTCAATTAGAGAGGGTGCCGTGTCACAGAAGTGTTTACATATTAGGGTCGTTCATTCACATCCATGTGAGCACGACATTGGTGCATCCTGCACGGCACCGCCGCAGGCTATAAATTACAATGAAGGAACGATCTCAAACACACTTCCCAATACCAAATAAGCCAAAAGATAAACCAAAAAATGTAATCTAGCTTCATTCCAAGGCTAGCCAAACCGCTGGATCCCCGCCCACACGCATTGCGGGAAAGACGAGTGTTGAATTGCTATCCCATATAGAGGTTCAACAAACAAATAACCTGCTTTGATAAATTCAGGTGTAGATGCGGCTACGAGCTTCGGTTTCAGGGATGAAATCGCAGAGCGTATAGGGATGACTCTTATAAAATCAAGAGCCGGCGTCTCGTAGAACCTTCTCAAAGTAAAGAGTGCACATTCGCCCAGGGCAGGCGATAGATAACCATGAAGGAACGACCTTCAAAAAATATCCCAATACCAACTCAGCCAGAAGCTAAACCACTTAAATGTAATCAAGCTTCATTCGAAGGCTTGCCTAAAGCTGTTCTTCGCGCAGGAAGACGGGAGAAGCATCGGTAGATTCAGCTTCACAGTAATGGTATCCCGCGCAGTCAAACTTGATCAGCTCAGCAAGGGTACTCACCTTGTGATCTAGGATATAGCGCACCATCATGCCGCGGGCTTTCTTAGCGAAGAAACTGATCACCTTGTACTGACCATTTTTACGATCTTTAAACACCGGCGTAATGATACTGCCCTTCACCAGCTTGGGCTTAACCGCCTTGAAGTATTCGTTCGAAGCCAGGTTGATAAGTATGTCATCGCCCTGCTCTTCCAGCGCTAGATTCACCTCATCGGTAATGGTGTTGCCCCAGAATTGATACAGGTTAGTGCCCTTGTCATTCGCTAAGCGGGTGCCCATCTCTAAACGATATGCCTGCATCAAGTCCAGAGGACGCAAGAGACCATATAAGCCTGAGAGTATTCTAAGATGCTTCTGTGCACGTGCGATGCCTTCTGCGGGCAAAGAGTCGGCATCTAGGCCGGTATACACATCACCGCGAAATGCATACAAGGCTTGTTTGGCATTTTCGGTAGTGAAGTGTGGGCTCCAGGTGCCGAAACGCGCCGCATTCAAACCAGCAATTTTATCACTCACCTTCATCAAGGAAGCGATTTCTGCCGGCGTCAATTTACGGCACTGTTCGATTAACTGAGCGCTGAAGTCGACAAGCTTAGGCAAGGTATATTCAGCCGTCCCTGCGGGGTTGTCATAGTCTAATGTTTTTGCTGGTGAAACTAAAACTAACATAGCCGATCCTTACACATCTTTGATGCGACCATCATACTGATGCACACATAAAAAAACCACGCTAATAAGCGTGGTTTTTTAGATTGTGCTAATTCATTCTAGCGAATCAATGCGCTCAAACAATTTATGCTTCTGACTCGGCCGCTTTCTTACCGCTCCACTCACTGGTTTCTATGCCATTAATTTCAGGGAATTTACTGGCATCGAAGGTGGGTGTCTGGCCTGCTTTAAGCTGACGTTCATAATCTTTAATTACCGCAAAGGCGACTTTCGATAACATGACAATGGCTGCTATGTTAACCAGTGCCATCAGTCCCATAGAGACATCGGCAAAGTTCCATACTAGCTGTAGCGATGCTACTGAGCCTGCCATCACCATGGCTAACACGGCGCCGCGGAAGATAAACAAGACCTTCTTACTCTTAGTAAGGAACATGATGTTGCTCTCTGCATAGCTATAGTTAGCAATGATTGAAGAGAAACAGAAAAGTAAAATAGCAAAAGAGATGAAATACGCTGACCAGCCACCTAACTCATTGGACAGAGCCAACTGTAACAGTCCAATCCCCTGCTGTTCCCCTGGGTTGTCTAACACACCAGATAGCAAGATAATCGCAGCCGATGCGGTACAGATCACAATCGTATCGACAAAAACGCCGATCATCTGCACGAAGCCTTGAGACGCAGGGTGGTTTGGATTGGGCGTGGCCGAAGCCGCAATATTGGCCGCGCTGCCCATGCCCGCTTCGTTAGAAAACAGACCGCGAGCGATACCCGCCATCATAGCGCCCATCGCGCCACCAGCAGCCTCTTCCCAACCAAATGCACTCTTAACGATCAAGCTCAATGCTGCGGGCACCTGGTCAATATTCAATACCAGCACAAGCATGGCAATCGATAGGTAAGCCACTGCCATCACAGGTACTATCAGCTCGGAAGCACGAGCGACCTTCTTAAGGCCACCACAGATGATATAAGCAGAGGCGAGTACGATACCGAGTCCGACAATCGTCTTATCGAAACCGAAGGCATTATTGAGGGCGTCAGTAATGGTATTGGCTTGAGCCGCATTGAACGCGAAGCCAAAAGCGATAATAAGTAAGATGGAGAACAAGGTGCCCATCCAACGCTTACCTAGGCCTTTTTCCATGTAATAGGCAGGACCGCCACGAAACTGACCTTCGCTGTCTTTTTCTTTATAGACTTGAGCTAAGGTTGACTCAATGAAGGATGTCGCCATGCCTAATAATGCGATTAACCACATCCAAAAAATAGCACCCGCACCACCCACTGTGATCGCGACGGCAACACCGGCCATATTTCCGGTACCGACACGAGCCGCCATCGAGGTACAGAAAACTTGGAATGACGAAATTCCATCGACCTTTTCACGGCCTTGAATGACCAGTTTTACACCATGGCCAAATAAACGAAACTGAATAAAACTCAGACGAAGTGTAAAAAATACACCCGCAGCGACCAGTACGTATATAAGCACGCTGCCCCATAACATGCCATTAATGGCATTCACTACAGATTCAACCGCACTAATTAATGATTCAAACATAATTATTACTCTATCCCTATGATAATCAAGTAGCTTATACTATCAGCCCCTAGACTAACGTGTTTTAGTTTTCTTCCATCTATTCGATAAAAATTGGTAACTTTCTTTTAGAGTTTTGCTTTCGTGAATATATTACATCACACTCACCAATTTTCCCTGCGGCAAAATAGCATACCATCAAAAATATCTCGCGTGACCCGGGTCACAATTAATCATTTACATAACACGAGTATCACACGCTAAAACGTATTCCAGTCAGCTTAGCAACCGTTCACACACGTTTTTCACCAGAAAATCGCAACAAAATTAAAATGTTATGACTTTACAAAAACAAGATGCAGGACACATTCTTGTAATAAAATTACAAATATAGTGGCTGGCATAAGCTTTGATTAAATTTTTGCCTACTATAGATGGGGTTATTTATGTCACAACAGCAAGAGATCGGCGCATTAAAGAAATTTGTAAGAGCGACTAATTTTCTAGCGACATCGCAAATTTATCTAAAGAAGAACGTACTGCATAAGCGTTCACTCGAACACACAGATATTAAGCCTAGGCTATTAGGCCACTGGGGCACTTGCCCGGGGATCAACTTTGTTTACGCTAACATCAACCGTCTTATCGTTAAAAACAACCGCTCATTCGTCTACCTTGTAGGCCCAGGTCACGGTTTCCCCGCAGTACAAGCCAACCTATTCATGGAAGGTTCTCTGAGTCACTATTACCCTGAAACTATTCCATACAATGAAGCTGGTATCACAGATATCTGTCAGAAGTTCTCAGCAGCTTATGGTTACCCTTCACACGCTAACCCGGAAGCACCCGGACAAATCCTTGAAGGTGGCGAACTCGGTTACTCACTTTCTGTGGCCTGGGGGGCAGTGTTAGATAATCCAGACCTTATTGCAGCATGTCTGATTGGCGATGGCGAATCAGAAACCGGTCCTCTGGCCGCTTCTTGGTATGCCAACCGTTTAGTAGACCCTGCCACTAACGGTGCGGTACTCCCCATCGTTCATATCAATGGTTACAAGATCTCGGGTCCGACGCGTATGGGCCGCATGAGCCACGAAGAGTTAGATCTTGAATTCCGTGGCCTAGGTTACCAGCCGATCATAGTTGACGATGAGCTCGAACAAGACGTCTATGTGCAGATGATTAACGCCATGGATAAGTCATATGAGATGATCACCGACATTCAGAAACGCGCCCGCAGCGGTGAAGATGTTGTTAAGCCACGCTGGCCTGTCATCTTGATGCGTACCGCTAAAGGTTGGACAGGTACTGCGCAGTACAACGGCAAGAAGCTTGAAGGTAACTGCGAATCTCATCAGGTTATCGTCAATAAGTGTGCTACCGATAAGGGACACCTAGATGCACTCGATACCTGGTTAGCCAGTTATAAGTTCAATGAGCTTTATTCGATTAACGATAAAGGCGAGCTCATCTTCGATGAAGCGATCCAGAGCCTACTCCCACCTAAGCAGCTAACTTGTGGTCAGCAACACTTAAGCTACGGTGGTGAGGTGGTTCGCGCACTGACTAACCCAGATCTAACTAAACTAGCCTACGGTCCAGAGACACCTCGTGGTACACGTGGTCACTCCATGTACAAGATGGGTGAATGGATGCGTGATGCGATGAAACTCAACCGCGATCAACGTAATCTGCGTATCTTTAGCCCTGATGAAACTTACTCGAACCAGCTTCAAGCCGTATTCGAAGAGACTGACAGAGCATGGCAGTGGCCCATCGAAGAGTGGGATACCGACATGGCCCGTGACGGTCGCGTCATCGAGCTATTATCCGAGAACTTGCTCTTCGGAATGATGCATGGATACACAGTGACGGGGCGTCACGCCATGTTCCCTACTTACGAGGCATTCTCACAAGTTGTCTCCTCGATGGCTGACCAATACTGTAAGTATGTCTATGCTAGCCAAAGCGTTCACTTCCGCAAGCCGGTGCCAGCTTGTAACGTGGTGCTCTCTTCGCTGCTAGAACGCCAAGATCACAACGGTTACTCGCATCAGAACCCTTCATTCTTAGGCGCCATGCTTGAGAAGCATCCGAAGATCATCTCAGCTTATCTGCCGGCAGATGGTAACACCACTCTGGTTTACACCGAGCGTGCCTACGCGGGTCGAGATAAGTTGAACATCATAGTTGCCGGCAAGAAAGACTTGCCACAATGGCTATCACTCGATGAAGCACGCGCACAGGCGAAAAATGGTGTCATGGTTTGGGACTTCGCTTCCGATGAAAACCCTGATGTCGTCCTGGTCGGTTGTGGTGATTACGTCACCCAAGAAGCCATGGCAGCTCTGGTATTGATCAGAGAAATCTTGCCTCGCGTTCGTATTCGTTTCGTCAGTGTCACCGAACTCACCAGTAGTGGTCTTGGTAGCTTAGACTTCCAGAGCAAGCCTTGGTTGATGGATGAAGTATTCACGGCCGATAAGGGCGTTATCTTTAACTACCATGGCTACCCGAACACCATCAAGAAACTGGTATTCGATTATAAAGGCAATGACAGATTCAGAATCAAGGGCTATGAAGAGGAAGGCTCTACCACGACACCATTCGATATGGGTGTCAGAAACGGGACCTCGCGTTACCATCTCGTTATCGACATGGCTTACAAGCTGTTCCAGCAAGGTGTTATCGATGAGACACAACATGTCACCATCACCACAGATATGCTCCAGCGTCTGGTGGAACACAGAAATTATATCAAGGAAAACGGTGTCGACCCCATCAGCCTAGATAACTGGATCTGGACCCGATAGCAACAACAAAATCAACATCTTAAAAATATATTAACCAGATAACTAGGTGCATTTTTTTTAGAATGCACCTTTTTTTATGCTTTAAAACTATAATTTGAATGTTCTAAATCATATTAATACCTAGGGACGCCTATAATTTAATCAACAATAATACCCGCTAGCGATTAAACCCCATATTTCCCTACAGAGGTGCTGGCACCGTTTCACCAAGAGGTGAAACACTATTAGGGAAAGGAACAGTCACTAAGGATTTGAAATGATGAACAATACATTGAAAGCTATTCTGTTGACTTCAATGCTCCCTTTCGCTGCTAACGCGGCTCAAGAACTCACCCCCTGGTATGTCGGCGGCGGTCTTGGCGTAAATAATTACCAGCCAAATTGCGACATGAAGACCATGAAGAGCTGTGGCAAAGATGATCCTTACGCATGGGATGTGTTTGCGGGTTACCTCTTCAACGACTATTTCGGTGTTGAATTAGGTTATCGCGATCTTGGCCGTGCCGAGTGGATAGATTATGCCAATAAAATGAATGATGTTGGCGCTAAAGGCTTGAGCTTGGGAGTCGTAGGTTTCTGGCCAATTGCTGACCGCTGGAGCCTATCGGCTGAAGCCGGTGCGATGAACTACACGCTGTCGAACAATAAAGAATATGGCAGTGAGTATTACAGTGACAGCGGTATTGCACCTTACATTGGGGCTGGTATTGGTTATAACATCACCGAAAATCTAAAGCTTCAGGCCAAATATCGTCGTTACGAAAACCTAGATGATGACAAGTGGAACACACTGGCTATGGAAAGCAACTACTGGGGCCTAGAGCTTAGCTATCGTTTCGGTACTCCAGCTACTGTTATTGTTGCCGCTGTTGTTGTCGATTCTGATAACGATGGCGTCACCGATGATATGGATCAGTGTCCAGACACTGCAGCCAATCACAAGGTTGATGCGAAAGGTTGTACTATCTATTCTGAGACTACCGAGCAGCGCGATATGGGCTCTATCCAGTTCGCGAATAACTCTGCAGTGGTAGAGACTGAGTCTTTCGAGCGTATTGAAAAGCTGGCAACTTACATGAACAAGAAGCCTGAATCGACAGTGTTGATCTCGGGTCACGCTTCAGATGTAGGTAAAGCGGACTACAACATGGCCTTATCAGACAAGCGTGCGAAAGCCGTGGCTAAGATTCTTGTCGAGAAGTATGGCATTAGCCAAGATCGCGTTGAAGCTAAAGGTTTCGGTATCACACAAGCTGTTATCCAAGGTAACAGCGCCGCAGCAAACAAGGCTAACCGTCGTATCGAAGCTCACGTCACCGGCGTAAAAAGAGAAGCCGTGATCAAGTAATCACTCTCTCTTGTCGATACATAAAAATCGCTGCCTGATGCAGCGATTTTATTTATGATGCGAGAACAAGCTAAATAATGGCACTCATGCCGATGGGGATAGCTCCCCATGTGTCATTCATTCTTATCCAGAGTGTAATCCCCCCTGTAATGGTAAAGATGGATTTTATCTATAGTCAAAATCAACTGACACGCTATACTCTCAGCTACCTATTTTTGATTAACATTGAGCGTGAACTGGCTATTAAAAAACGCTTTTACTGATATTTTACAACTTTTCTGTAAGTTTTACTCATTTACGGTTGGAAATATCATCAAAATCGCTTCTAATACTCTCAAGCAATCACAAACCTTAAGCTGCTTCTTAAGAAGGATGTTATTTATATGGCTAATACACTCGAGCAATTGAAATCTTTTACCACCATAGTCGCCGATACGGGTGACATTGAGGCCATCAAGCGTTACCAACCACAAGACGCGACCACCAATCCGTCTCTCATATTAAAAGCAGCCCAGATCCCAGATTATGGCCATCTAATCGACAACGCTATCACTTGGGCTCAATCACAAAGTGATGTAATTGAGCAACAGCTCGAAGATGCGGGTGACAAGCTTGCGGTCAATATTGGCGTAGAGATCTTAAAGATCGTTCCTGGTCGTATCTCCACCGAAGTCGACGCAAGACTCTCTTTCGACCAAGCTGGTTCGATCGAAAAAGCCCATAAACTGATTAAACTGTATCAAGAAGCTGGCATAGATAAGTCACGTATTCTGATCAAGCTAGCTTCCACATGGGAAGGCATCTGCGCCGCTAAGCAGCTAGAGCAAGAAGGCATTAACTGTAACCTAACTCTACTATTTAGCTTTGCTCAGGCCCGTGCTTGTGCAGAAGCCGGTGTTTATCTTATCTCACCGTTTGTCGGCAGGATCTTAGATTGGTATAAGAAAGACACAGGTCAGGACTACAGTGCTAGTGAAGACCCAGGTGTAGTTTCTGTTACCGAGATCTATAACTATTACAAATGTCATGGCTTCAACACAGTCGTCATGGGCGCCAGCTTCCGCAACACGGGTGAAATCCTCGAGCTTGCGGGCTGTGATCGTCTAACAATAGGCCCTGCACTACTCGAAGACATGGCAAATTCACAGGTTCAGGTTGTGCGTAAACTGGTGCCTGTTGAGCCATCTGTTGCAGCCGGCGAGCCACTGACAGAGGCACAATTTCGCTGGGAATTTAATGAAGACCCTATGGCGGTTGAAAAACTAGCCGAAGGCATCAGAAACTTCGCCATCGACCAAGCTAAGCTCGAAGTGATGCTGAAAGAGAAACTGACCTTTTGAAGGAGTAAGACGGGATGACTGAGCTAACCCAGAGTCAGACTTGGAATGAGCTAAAGGCTCACACCAAGACTTTGCCTCATATGAGAACGCTTTTTGAACAAGATAAACTCAGGTTCGACACTATGTCGACTTCGGCTTGTGGCCTGTTTTTGGATTACTCCAAAAACAGGGCAAATAATGAGACCTTATCTCTATTATTCAAGCTTGCAGACGAAACTAAGCTTGCGTCTAAAATCAAGGCTATGTTTGACGGTGATGCGATCAACACCACCGAAAAACGTGCGGTGCTACATACCGCACTGCGCGCAAAGCCTGAGCAAAAGATCTTTCTGGACGGTATCAATATTGTCGAAGAAGTTCAGCAGACTCAAGCTCAAATGGCGACATTTGTCACTGCAATCACTTCCGGAAACTGGAAAGGCTACACAGGCAAGTCGATCACAGATATCGTCAGTATCGGTATCGGCGGTTCCTTCTTAGGGCCTAAGATAGTGTCTCAAGCGCTCAGACCTTATTGGAATAAAGCGCTTAACTGTCACTTCGTTGGTAATGTGGATGGCACGTCCATCACCGAGAAGCTTAAGCCTCTCGATGCAGAAACGACCCTGTTTATCATGTCATCTAAGTCTTTCAGTACTCAAGAAACCTTGACTAACACCTTAAGCGCTAAAGATTGGTTCATAAGCAAGGGGGCGAGTCAAACGGATATCGCTCAGCATTTTGTTGCTGTCACCTCCAATGTAGCAAAAGCGACAGAGTTCGGTATCGATGCCGATAATATCTTCCCTATGTGGGATTGGGTTGGCGGTCGTTATTCACTCTGGTCAGCCATAGGCTTGCCCATAGCATTGATGATAGGCATGGATAACTTCCATGAACTGCTTGATGGTGCTCATAAGATGGATAAGCATTTTGCCAACACGCCGCTAGCAGAAAACATGCCGGTAATTATGGGACTATTTTCACTACTGTACGGCAACTTCCATAATGCTCAGTCCCATGTGGTATTGACCTATGATCATTATCTGAGAGGACTTCCCGCCTATTTCCAGCAGCTAGACATGGAGAGTAATGGTAAGTCGGTCACCTTAGATGGCACTGCCGTCGACTTCAGCACTGGGCCGGTTATCTGGGGCGGTGAAGGCACTAACGGTCAACACGCCTATCACCAGCTGTTGCATCAAGGCACGGCGCTCATTCCTGCCGATTTTATTATGCCTCTCAAGAGCCATAATCCCTTAGGAGAGCATCATATCCAACTGGCATCAAACTGTTTTGGTCAAACCCAGGCACTGATGCAAGGGCGCTCTTATGCAGAAGCCTTAGCCGAGCTTGAAGCCAGTGCGCTTTCGAATGATGAAAAAAGTACCTTAGCCAAGCATAAAGAGATGCAAGGTAACAAGCCAAGCAATACCCTATTAATGGACAAGCTGACGCCTGCAACTCTAGGTTCCCTAATCGCACTCTATGAGCACAGAACCTTCGTTCAGGGCGCAATTTGGAACATCAACTCATTCGATCAATGGGGCGTCGAGCTAGGTAAAACATTAGGTAATGATGTTTTAGCCAGACTCGGAGCTGAGCAAGATGCAAGTGAGCTGGACAGCTCGAGTAATGGTCTTATCAATATGTTCAGGCAAGGAGCTATCTAGATCACGCTGCAAATCCCCTGATGATAAAAAAGCCAGTTTACACTGGCTTTTTTTTATTCCTTAGCTCATATCCCTAAATATTGCCAATATTGTTTGTACTTAACGTAAAATAATCACCTTTAACGTCATAAAAGCATCACCTACTGTTAACATAAGGTAAACATTTTTGTTGCACACTATTAAAAAAGTGTGGTACTTATTTGATTGACAGAAATACAACAACAGGAGGTCACCATGAATCGACTCGATTATGGTAGTGCGCTAGATACAGTGATAGAAAGACCAAGCCGCTCGAGAAGCTCCAACAAGAAACGCAAATGGCGTGAAATTGAGGCACTGCAAGAGAAGCACCGTTTACTCAAAGAACTGCAAGATATAGATAGCAACTTCGATGGTGAATTAGACAACCTCCTGATGTAAAATAATCCAACAAAGAAGAGCGCTAACGCGCTCTTTTTTGTGTCTGGAACACTTATGTAAATTTCCCATGGGTCAAAGATGCTCCTGGCATCTAGATGACATTCCCTCCATCCATGGAGGTCATGGATAGAAATTTACTTTGTGTCTGGATTTCGCGTAATAAACACTTATGTCTATTTCCTAGGATCTTCTACTCATCTCTAGTGATGTAATCTCTTAGCTCCTCGAATAGCGCATTGTCATTATCACTAAATAGCGGATCATCGATGAGTTTCAGTGAGCAAAGGGCTTGTATCTCCTGCCAATCAGTTTGATCTAACACCTCCGCCCATCGCGGAAATATATCGCTTTCTTCAAACAACATATGATCTTCTTGCAAGATAACATATGCCTTAAGATCCAGTACCAACTGCTCTCTAGAGACGACGACATCACTTAATATGAGATTTAGTGATGCCATTAAAGCAGCCGAGGCCTCAATCAAGCCCTGATGTTGCTCAGCCAGCTTGTTAGTCCCCGTCTGAGTTATTTTCTTTAGATAGTAACTATAAATAATATCTTCTAAAGGGTGATGGCTATGCTCGGCATAACTCTGCATATACTCAACAACATCCCTGATAAGATTAAAGTTAACCGCTTCACCCTGAGCTAATCTGTTGTGTTTTACCTGCAGAATATTGAGTAATATCGCGATATGCTTATGATCATGATTAAGCCTTGTCAGCATACTTGTCTCCATCATCCGAATATCTTATATATACAATACTAGTAAATAGATGAAAAAACGCCCAATAGTTCAAAGGTGATTATTAAGGCGTTCTGATTAATAGCAATGAAGTAGGGAGGATTTAAATTAATTAAATCAAATGGTAATTATTATTTACCTATGAGGCAACACTGGATTCGACAAAATTCTTCACCGTCTTTAATGAGCCCTGTAAACGATAGAAGGCATCTCCAGCCGAATTGGCTTGCTTTAAGTTTCGCTCCAGCAGTGAGGCAAAATAATGCTCCTGCTCCTCGGTCATATCGAGTACATGGAAACTACTACGGATCTCTGTGGTCATTCCTGTTAATGCTGCACTGAACTTCTCATCATGTTCTAAGATTGCGCCGTTAATCTTACCAAGCAGGGCTTGTATCTCCACAAATACATGCTCAAGTGTCTGTTGACGACCGATATCCATCACCCTGGCCTCCAGCCCCTCGACAATAACGGCAATGATGTCCCTGAGCCGTCCATAGAGGACTTCATCATCCACCGGCATATTCTTTATCAAGAAGGAGACATGCTTGTCATTACAGATTGTGCGGCTGCCAAAATCATATAAACGTCCGTGCTTATCCAGTAACTCCAGAATATTCGCTTCAATCGGACTGATATCAGCATGCTGAGGAGCAAAGTAATGCACCTCAGTATCTCTTATCTCCAGGCAGGTATTAAGGTTGAGTTGTTGCATCAGGTCAAAGAAGGCATCGGCCAGACTCTGAAAATTTTGGCATAAAAAACATTGCCTAAAAAACTGTAACACGGCGCCGTATTGAGACGATTCGGTCATAGACTGAAACGCCATATTCCTCGACATAGATTCTGCCTGAACGAGTGAACGCCTCTTTGACTGATAGGAAGCCACAGCCTGAACTTTTGCCAGAAGTTCTTTTATCTCGAAAGGCTTGGCAATAAAATCCACAGCGCTAACATCATAGGCTCTGAGTCTCTCCTCTAACGTATTCATTCCAGAGACAAAAATAACCGCACTGTCTTTGCCTGACTCTGTGAGTTCCTGACAAAGTTCGATACCACTCACATCCGGTAAATTGATGTCCATCAACACAAGATCTGGGGTGATATCAATTAAAGATTCTCGATATGTACTCGCATCATGGAACACAGCAACCTGATAATGATCATTAAGCACTTCCTGGATCAGCGCACAATAATCTTCATCATCATCAACAATCCATACTAATATCTCTTCCATCACAAAATCCCTCTCGAATTGCAGCCATTGTTCGTTGCAATGACGTCCAAACAGTTAATACTCATTGATTCATGCCTATAACATCCTTGTGTTAGATCTAGATGGACTATATCCCCCCAGCATCATGTATCGAACTCTTTCTCTGTGCGCTGAGAAAAGTGAATACCAAGCTGTTGCAGTGCCCCAACCAAACCATCGATAGCGAACGGTTTATGCAACACCTGATAGGGCATATCCTCGTTACTGGTTAACCCTATATCACCAATAAATCCAGAGATAAGCAGTACCGGAATATCTGCCTTAGCACTGAGTTCCTTGGCCAACTCATAACCATTAATTCCACCAGGCATGAGTACATCGGTGATCAATAAATCAATGCCTTTAAGTCCTGCTTGATATTTTTCCCTTACCACTAAAGGCTCTGAATATGCTTCGACTTCCATACCCAAGATCTCACAATAATCTTGCAAGACATTCAACAAGTCCGCTTCATCATCGACAATCAAGACTTTAAGACTCTGAGATACCTTAGGAGCAGCGGGTCTCTCAACCACAGCTTGCACTTGCCGCCCCTTCTGTTTCGCCACGGGGAACCAGAGCCTGAATTCAGTGCCAGAACGATCCGACTTAATGACGCTCATATAGCCATTAGATCGCTTCACAAAACCATAAACCATAGAGAGTCCCAGTCCGGTGCCATCGCTCTTGTCTTTGGTGGTGAAGAAAGGTTCGAAGATTTTCTCTAATAGATGCGGAGCAATACCTGAGCCAGTATCTAATACCGACACTGTGATGTATTGGCCGGTTTCCACCATAGGGCGACCACATAAACCTGGCAGAACCCCTGTCAGAGACTCTATACCGCTACGTATGATTATCTTCCCTTCACCTCCCATGGCATCTCTTGCATTTAAGACAAGATTTAATAACGCATCCTCCAGATCGCCACGATCGACAAGAATCTCATCCAGTGCTTGCCCAGGCTCTAATATGAGGCAGATCTGGGAGGTTAAAGATTTACCTATCAGCTCCTCGATACCTTCAATAACATCATTGACCTGATATAGGTTGGCACTGAATTGCTCCTGCCTAGAAAACTGCAGTAGACGCCTAGTCAGATCAGTTCCCCTCTGGCATGCTTTGAAGGCTGTGGCAAGATGACGGGCTATTTTCTCCTCATTATTCTTAAGTCCCATTAACTCCAGATTGCCCTTCAATACTCCGAGAATATTATTAAAATCATGGGCTATGCCACCGACTAACTGTCCCATGGCCTGCATTTTTTGAGTCCGCGCCATGATCTGCTGCAGTTGCTTATGCTCGGTAATATCTCTGCCTACTAGCGCAAACAAGCTGCCATGTTGACTGCGTTCCTCCAACGCGACCAGATGCATATGTAGCACAGCCGTCTCATTATCGGCCTTACTACAGATAAGCTCTCCATCAAACTCTCGTCGCGCATTAATCGCTTGTAGCAGCTCACTCTCTTGGCCACCAGCCACGGATTGATTCAGCTCCTCTTGAAATAACAGAGTGATGGGTTTGCCTATGAGCTGACTGCGTGGATAGTGACTGATACTGGTCGCCGCCGCATTGGCGTACATGATACTGGGTACCCCAAATGGGGAGCGGCTAGCGACTAAAATCAGGTCTTCACTGTTACTGACTATAGATTGAAACATCTCGCTATCTACTGAGTTGACGGCTCTGTTTCTCTCTTGCCAACCAAGCGACTCTTGTAGCAACATCCCCATGATAATATCTGACAAAAGATCGCTTGAACTTAATAAAAATGACAACCATTGCTCGCTGGATGAATGAAAAAATATCTGTATATTGACTCGCTTTGCTGGCCAGATAACGAAAGACTGCCAACGATGAATTATAGGTTCCTGATTGGAAAACGGCCAAGCCTTAGCTTCTTTCCATAGGGTTAAATAGCGAACGGGATCTCGACACCAGCATGTGGCAGTAGCAGGCATATCGTCGCTGTCCAGTGTGTCTTTAGGAATAATCATTACCGCTTGAGATTGGCTGACTTCCGCTAATATGCGGCACAGGGGCAGGAGTATGTCTGCGCCATTGATGAAATTTGCTTGTAGTTTTCCTAGCTCGGCCAAGAGTCTGGGCCAAAGGGGGTTAATATCGGTTGGAGAGAATTCTTTAAACACTGTAGATTCCGTTCCCTATTATCCATGAAGTTATCGCAGCTGCATTTTATAAACATAGTTCAAATAGCAGAATTGAATAAAGCATAGTAAAGCTTGGATAATTCGCGACAATATTAGTGGCAAAGCTTGTAACTAATTCTTTCTTCTCGACGAAGAGGCCCAGTTAATGGCAGTAAGACGCCGCTGAACAGCAGAGTCAACACACATGAGTCGCTGGGATTGGGTCATATTGGCCAAGCCGGCTTTGGCTTTATCATGACCCCGACTGCGAAGAGAATCCAAATGGTGGTAGAGACGATTAACGCCGATATATGGCCTCGGGAGATAAACTGGCTACACAGTTTAACCCAAGGTGAGTGGGAGATTAGCTACAGCAGACATTTATAGACAACTGCAATCACCTTGGTCTCCTCTTCTTCATCGACCTGTAGCCAGACAATATGGGTGCCGCCAATCTCCTCGCCGTAACTTTTCGCCTGCATCTTTGCATCTTTTAATGCAAACTCGCCTCTTCCCTTACCTCTGGCCATGGCGAAACTATCGCAATGGGTGACTTCGAAATCGTAAGCTTCATTGATGCGGTAGTAAAACTCTTGTTGTTCCTCTGAAGTTGCGCAACCTAAAAGGAGGCAACTGGCAAGCAAAGCAGTTATAAATTTTAACACCGTATAAAACCTTTTGGATAAACTGTGGCGCAAGATATAAAAATTCACCCAGCATAAACGTGATCCAGATCACAGTAAAAATCAAGGGTAGGTTACAAGGTGATACAGAGGTAACGAGCAAGGGGCAGTAACTGCAAAAGCGGATCTGTAGTACATGTCAAAGCACTAAAAAACCACAATAAAAACATAAACAACACACTTGTGGTTCATAAAAAAAGAGGGTTAATACCCTCTTTAGTTTATGTTTCAGCGAGTCAGGTTTATAACACTTTAAATAGATGGGCCTTCAGCTCGGCAAAATTGTCATCTAAGGTGACAGACAAGATGTCTTTATCTGCGACTGCCGCTAACTCGGGGGGCAGAGGTAAATTGATGCCGAGTTCACGATCGACAACATCTTTAAATTTAGCCGGGTGAGCGGTCCCTAAAAAGATACCTTTCTCAGCTTCAGTCATGGTGATATTCAATGCCTGAGCGGCAATAGCCGCGTGGGGCTCCGACAGGTAACCGGCATCATTTAACTCTTGTAGTGCTGCCGAAGTATCTGATTCAGACAATGCCACACCAGAGATATCCGCCAGTGACCAGTTCATCTTCTCTATGATGGCCTCGACTCTGGGCCAGTTACTCGGCTCGGCAACATCCATGGCATTGGACATAGTCCCTACCGTCGCATGAGGTAACCAATCGCCCTTATCTAGATAACGTGGCACAGTGTCATTGCTGTTAGTGGCGGCAATAAAACGTTTAACGGGTAAGCCCATGGCTTGAGCAAACAGACCAGCAGTTAAGTTACCAAAGTTACCGCTAGGCACAGAGATAACAGGACTTTGATCATGTTGGCGCTTAAACTGAGCCACAGCTTCGAAGTAGTAGCAAATTTGAGCCAGAAGGCGACTGATATTGATCGAGTTAGCCGAATTGAGATGTAGGCCATCACGGATATCGCTATCTTCGAATGCGCGCTTTACCAGCGCCTGACAGGCATCAAAATCCGACTCCACTGCGACAGTATGTATGTTGTCACCTAAGGTGGTGAACATCTTCTCCTGCAATAGACTTATTTTTCCCTTGGGATAGAGTACAACAACCTTGATCTTGTCTAAGCCAAAGAAGGCATCGGCAACCGCCGCGCCGGTATCGCCGGAAGTTGCGGTCAGGATATTAATTTTATCGTCTGCTGCCAGCTCATTTAGACATTGAGCCATAAACCTGGCACCAAAGTCTTTGAAGGCTAAGGTAGGGCCATGGAATAGCTCTAAACAGTGTCTATTTTCGTCGACTTTAGCTAACGAGAGCTCGAAATTAAATGCATTTTCAACCAGTCTATCAACGGTATCTTGTCCAAGCTCAGAGGCTAGCCAGGCCCCCAATATTTTTTTACTCCTAGCCACAAACGGCAATGCCAGTAGTGAGTCGACATCATCCAATACCGGGATAGCGGTTGGGAAGAATAGTCCTCTGTCTCTGCCTAGTCCTAACTTAAGTGCCTGAGTAAAGCTCACCACCTGAGAAGGATGCTTTAAATTGTACAGTTCCATAATAGATAACCTTAATCCAGAATCTTAAAATTGTTTAACGAGTCGGTTCTGCGAGTCCCTAGGGCATCAATTTTACAGATATGTGAGAAGCCCCCCTGCTTAACATAGTTTTTATCAAGCCAGGCTTGCGCCTCTTGTGCCGTCTTTAAGTTATCGGTAATAGAGAAAAGTGTCGGGCCACTGCCTGAAATCCCACTGGTTAACATGCCTATCTCAGCCAGGGCTGCTCTGGACTCTTCATAGCCAGGAATAGCCGCCGCGCGGTAAGGCTCGGCCAACACATCTTTAAGTACTGAGATTGCCAAGTCAGGGTCTTTGTTATAGGAAGCATGGACAAAAGCACTTAAATATCGACCAAAATCGATCGCCACGGCCTTATCGTATTGCTTTGGCAAGAGATCGCGCATCTTGGCCGTCGAGAGTGAGATCCCCGGATAGGCAACAAGCCAATACCATTCATCGAATGTCGGAATCGCGTCGCACAGCCTAGATGGAGTATCCAGCATCAACTGCATGCCACCTAAATAACTGGGCGCAACATTATCATAATGAACCGAGCCGCTTATCTTACCCTCGAATTCCCCCATCAGACGCAGCAAGGCTTGCTCATCATAGGGCTTATCGAAATATTCATTGAGCGCATAAAGCGCCGCAACCACTGAGCTGGCACTAGAACCTAAGCCACTCCCCACCGGCAGGTTCTTCTCTAATACCAGTGCTAGGCCGTCCTGTCGATTGAGCTGCTTTAGAAAGAAGTCGGCGCATTGGTAGACGATATTTTCTTGCGGATCTTGGGGCAGTTTATCGGCCCAGTGACCCGCGAGAGACAGGTGTATGCCAGTATCTGCCGCACAGACACAGACTCTGTCCCCCAGTAAGCTGCCATCTATTGGCGCTAAAGCCGCGCCGAGCAGGTCAAACCCAACACCCACGTTGCCCATGGAAGCCGGCGCATATACAGTTACGCCGACACGATTGCCCATAGAAGCCGGTACACTATCAATATTCACACTCATGACATCACCTTAACCTGGTCAAACCCAACGCCGACACGATTGCCCATAGAAGCCGGTGCACTATCAATATTCACACTCATGCACTCATCTCCCGCGTCCAGTTCAGTGTCCTAAGCAGATCGGCAAAGACGCCAGCCGCGGTCACGTCTGTCCCCGCACCGTAACCTCTGAGCACGAAGGGAATGGGCTGATAATAACGGCTGTAGAAAGCCAAGGCATTCTCACCACCTTTTACGCTATATAAGGGGTCTTGAGAGTCCACTTCGGCTATTTTAACTCGGCAACCGTCATCATCTATCTGACCTAAATAACGCAATACCTTGCCTGAATTCTTGGCTTTCTCAACCCGTTGAGCGATATGCTGGTCCAACTTGGCTAGATTCGTCATAAAGGTTTCCACATCGCCGCTGGCATCGAATGACTCAGGTAATACAGACTCTATCTGAATATCTTCCAGCTCCAGTTCCATGCCGACTTCACGAGCCAAGATGAGTACTTTTCTGGCGACATCCATGCCACTAAGATCGTCACGAGGATCAGGCTCTGTGAAACATTTATCCCTGGCAATTACCGTCGCCTCAGACAGAGACATGCCCTCATCTAACATGCCGAAGATGTATGAAAGAGAGCCGGATAATATGCCATTAAACTTGAGTAATTTATCGCCGGCAAACAGGAGCTTCTTCAAGTTATCGATGACAGGCAGCCCGGCACCGACCGTGGTTTCATATAAAAACTGTCTACGCTGATTAAGCGCGGTTTCACGCAGCCCATGGTAAAAAGCGATATCTCGGGTATTCGCTTTCTTATTGGGCGTTACCACATGTAAACCCGCATTCATCACATCGATATAGCGATCTGATACGCGCTCGCTCGAAGTACAGTCGACCAAAACCGGATTTAACAGCTGCTCCTCTTTGGCCCATTCAAGCATCAGCTCAATATCCCATTGAGTCTGACTATCTGCGAGTAGCCCCTGCCACTCGTTAAGATTAACGCCCTTGGCATCGAGTAGCATATGTCGAGAGTTGGCAATGGCGCATACCCTGATACAGATATTCTCCTGCTTTAACATCTCTGTTTGTTGCTTAATCTGTTCCAGCAGCCCGGCGCCTACATTGCCACAGCCCACGAGGAATACATCCAGATAATGCTGCACATCGAAGAAGCTCTGATGACAGGCACTGATGGCATGCTTTGTCTTGCGCTGTTCTATTACCGTCGAGATAGAGCGCTCTGAGGAGCCCTGGGCGATAGCGATGATGTTCACCGTCGCCTGAGCTAGCGCCTGGAAGAATTTACCCGCTACGCCTTTATGGGTGCGCATGCCGTCACCAATGAGCGACACTATGGCTAAATCATGGCGCATCTCGATAGGCTCTAGAATGTCACTCTTAAGTTCCAGTTCAAACTCAAGCTCTAATGAATCCTTGGCTTTCTCTGCATCTTGAGTATTGACACAGAAGCTGATGCTGTATTCAGATGAGCTTTGGGTGATCAAGGAAATTGAAATTCCGGCTCGTGAGATAGCCCCTAAGGTGCGACTCGCCATACCCACCATGCCTTTCATCCCAGGTCCTGAGACATCAAACATGGTTTGATCGTCTAAATTAGAGATGGCTTTAACATTTAAGCCACTCTTATCGGCTTCATTTGAAACTAAGGTTCCCGGCGCTTTAGGATTGAAGCTATTACGGATAAAACAAGGAATGTGGTACTGAGCAATAGGAGAAATGGTCTTTGGATGCAGCACTTTAGCCCCAAAGTAAGATAACTCCATCGCCTCTTGGTAACTCAACTGAGACAGTAATTTAGCATCGCTGACCACACGGGGATCGGTATTGTACACGCCATCGACATCAGTCCAGATCTCGCAGCACGACGCATCGATACAGGCTGACAATACCGCAGCAGAGTAGTCTGAGCCGTTACGGCCTAGAATCACAGTGCGCCCCAGCTTATCGCCGGCGGTGAAACCCGGCATCACCCAAACCCTATGTTCATCTAAATTAATTTGACTGAAGCGCGCCTTACTCGACTCGATATCGACCAGTGATTCGAGCGGGTCTCCGGTCCCCAAAAGTAAGTCTTGAGGCACGAGTTGCTGTGAGCTAAGACCTTTCGTTTTCATCAACTGCACCATAAGCGCCGCAGACAACTTCTCCCCCCCCACTAAGACCTCAGCCCTCACAAAGTCTGGACACTCCTTGAGTAGGCTGATACCAAGCAGTTTATCTTCCCAGAAGCTAAGCTGCTCTGTCAGTTTCGACATAAGTGAATCAATCTGTGACGTTTGCAGTACAGCAGAGGCTTCTTGATAGAGTGCGCTAAACACAGACTCCACAGTAGCTAAAACAGAGGTAAAGTCTCCCCCCCGCACGGCAGCTTCGACCATCTCAAGTAGACCGTTAGTCACAGTCGCCGGAGCCGATAACACCACGGCTACCGCTTCTTCCTTTGCTGTATCGGCGACTATGTCGGCAGCGGTGTTAAATCGTTGCCAATTGGCCAGCGAGGTACCACCAAATTTCATCACTTTCATATCTTCTCCTTGTACCACGCTACCTTAGAAACAAAAAAGCCCGCTCCTTGGTATGGGAGCGGGCTGTTATTTACATTCTGTTAGAGTATGTTCAGCCTGCCCCCACGATAATAATCGTGGTGGTTGTAATTATGGTCGTTACGACTGAATTCAGGCTTGGCATTATAAAAACGTACTCATCAAATAAGTTTAAAATCTGTGCCTACAGAATTGCTTTTTTTAAAGGTGTGTGTCAACCCTTGATTAACAAGTTAGTCAAAAAAACACAGTTCGGTCCTACTCTCTGCTATTACCCACCAGATAAGCGCATTTTAGTAGAGTTTTGCCATGTTCAGGCTGGGTAACTTAATTTGGTGACGTTTACGACAAGGTAAACAAATCTTTTATTTAATTGTTAAATAAGGATTTAATTATACACTTAAGTCTAACCACTGAGTAAACCGGGTAAAATACACCTTCATCATAACGATTCTGATATAGCGAGTGAAATGGCAAGTTTCCCCTTATATTCTCGCCCAGGCCCACTATGAATTTTATCGCATAAAATATAACTAATTAGTCACTTTCGGTTCATTTGGCCTATCAGCCCCACCTTACCTTAAGCTAGCCCTGGCTGTTTTATTCGTGAGCTTGCTACCATAAGCTGATTCAAATCATCGCTAACTCATAAAAACCACGCTAGAATGCGCGCTCATTTTGAATTGGAGGCGATATGAAAATCACCCAACACAGCGCTGTTAGCATCCACTACCGTTTAACCAATGAAAAAGGTGAGTTACTTGAAGACTCCTTCGATGGCGAACCTATGCTCTATCTTCATGGTACCGAAAGCATGATCCCCGGGCTGGAAGCTGAACTTGAAGGTAAAGTTGCAGGCGACAAACTGGATATTACAGTTGATGCAGAAAATGGTTATGGTCCTTATCATGACGGACTGCGTCAGGAAGTGCCCTTGAGTGCATTCGGTGATACAGAAGATATCGTTCCTGGTATGCGTTTCATCGCTGAAACAGACATGGGACAACGTCCAGTTCAAGTCAAAGAAATTAAAGATGATGTCGTCGTTGTCGACGGCAACCACCCTTTAGCCGGTCAGTCACTGCATTTCAGCGTCGAAGTACTGGAAGTCCGTGAAGCGACAGCCGAAGAGATAGCCCACGGCCATATTCATGCCCACGGTAGCTGTGGATCTGAACATAAGCATAGCCACGAAGGCGGCTGCTGTGGCGGTTCTGATCACAGTAATGAAGCCGCTTGCTGTAGTGAGAAAAAAGATGAGCCTGCGAAAGAGGGTTGTGATGGCAACGGTGGCTGTGGCTGTAAGAGCTAATCTCGCGCTTATAAATAATTGATATGAACCTGTGACGCTTTAAACGGTGTTGCAGGTTTTTTTTGTTCTATACTAACCAATATTCAATTCGCGAAGGATTCGCAGCCATTCAAACAAAGGACTGTTATATGTTAACCAAGCCCATATACGAAATTCTCCCCGTTAGCTATATGCTCATAGGCGCTACCAGCCTACTCATGCTAGATCAGGGCTATGCTATCGTTTTTTCCCTCGTCATCTTTACTTTAGGGGCGAAGATTTACACTATGCGATCACAGAACAGACGTACAGATCCCCTGAAAAAACGTAAATCTGGCACACTTCCCAGATCAGTCTATGATGCCACTCCCTTCGTCTACCTCTTGCTTGCCACACTGGTGTTCAAACTGTTGCCATCCGGGATAGGCCCCGTCATAGGTATAGTGCTAATGACTTACTCTGTGTATATTTTAGCCAGACGTTCATCAAACAGGCACCACTGCGCACATTCTGCTCAAGAATATCCGAATATTTAACCTGTGCTGGACTATTCAAGGATTAACAATTTAATTCTCTCTCTTTGCTCTTCTGTCATGTTTTTCAGATAATTTGAGCAGCGAGTGACCGTCGCGATACTAATCTGAAATTCACCGGCGATCTGACGTTGACTCAAGTCACCCTTGAGGAGTGCCTGAAACACCTTGAGCCGACTGGCAATCGCACTACGCTCATCTTCTGTGAGTAACAGCTCAAACAGCTCCAACAGCGCATTATGATCGTGGTGATTCACCACCTTCTCTAACACCAATCCCCACTGTGCTCTCATACACTCTCCTATGTACTGTTCTACCATTACGATAGTGTATCAATAAATCCACCTAAGCCAAACCATTCCAACTAATTTACACAGAGATTTACTCGCAATAGAAGATGAGTCATAACTTGTTGCATCTATACCAGTTCCATTAAGTAAGTGATCATTGAGCGAGAAAAATTAATGGCATTAGTATTAGATGTAACGCGTTGAATTTAGTCATGGTATCTGAACATGAAAACGGAATACAATAGCGAGTGGAACATCACATAATCAGAACAATTTGAGAGCAATACAATGAACAAAAAATTAAAGATGACCGTTTTGGCATTAGTATCTAGTGCCATCTTATCTACCGTGGTACAGGCAAGTAATTTTAAAGAAGCTGATGATGCGATACATTACCGTCAATCAGCCTTCAGCTTGATGGCACATAACTTCGGTGATATGGGTGCCATGTTAAAAGGCAAGAAGCCGTTTGACTCAGAAATTTTTGCCATGCGTGCGGAGAATGTCGCCGCACTGTCTAAGCTTCCTCTGGAAGGGTTTATCCCAGGTTCAGATCAGGGAGAGACCGAAGCCTTAGCAAAGATCTGGACTGAAAAGTCAGACTTTGACGCCAAGATGAAAACACTACAGGACAATGCTGCGGCGCTGCTTCTTGCATCTGCATCTGACGATAAAAAATTATTGAAGCAATCTTTTATGCAGGTCGCTAAGAGCTGTAAAGGTTGTCATGACGTCTACAAGAAAGATTAATCGATAAGCTTGCTTATATTGAGCCAAAAAAGGCCAGAGTCTGATGAACTCTGGCCTTTTTTATGGCTGATTTATCAAACCAATATTTGAGTATCACAGCATCTGGACAATCGGCATGATGAGGTAATTCCCCACGACTCCAGCTAAAAACACAAAAAGCAATAGTGCGATAAAGAAAGATCTGAATGCGAGCCTGGCGCCAGATTGCTCCGCGACCTTCTTATAACCAGTGATCATAGGTAAAATAAGTTTATCGCCTTTCAACGTATGTACCAGCACAGCCAATACATGAATGGCTGCCAGCAATAAGATGAAATTGAATGTTTGTTTATGCAGCCAGGTCAACCACAAGGCTGTTTCATGTGAGACATAGGTATAGAGTGGCCCTTCGGTAAAGATATCGTCAGTCGCGAACAATCCTGTTGATAGCTGAAGCGTTAAAATACCAATTAAAGCCAACACCATATAACCCCCAAGCGGGTTATGGCCCAGACTAGGCGACACACCATGACGTTTGATGTTAGTGATATACTGCAACACCGTTTTGGGATGCTTGATAAAATGACTGAACCTAGCGGTATCACTGCCGACTATGCCCCAGATGAGTCGAAATACAATCAGTACCAGCATCGAATAAGCCATTACCTGGTGCCACACCAATTCTCCGGAATCTGCCGACCACCATAAGCCCGCTAGCACGCCTATCATTGCCCAATGAAATACTCTTGTTGGGATATCCCAAACTCTCACTCTATTATTCATTTTTGACCTAGTAAAAAACTAATGACTTAACACCCAGTGGCTGCTTAAAGGATACGTGGCAGATGATATTTGAAGACGGTTTTGGAGGCAAGAAAATATAAAGGACTCAAGTTATCCATTCAAATATGAGCCTGTTTCGATCCGTTTTCAAGGCTTTTTGAACAGATATTTTCTAAAAATGCCTGAGTGATCAAATTAAAAGCTAACGGCCAAAAACCACTACAAAAATGTGATCCAGATCACGACTTTTGCTGCTGAGCTTGGTAATCTGAATTCAAGGAAACAACAAGAGGTTCAATA
Organism: Shewanella sp.; assembly: GCF_013214165.1. GTDB lineage: Bacteria > Pseudomonadota > Gammaproteobacteria > Enterobacterales > Shewanellaceae > Shewanella. The sequence goes on from NZ_JABSSM010000021.1 coordinate 30,114, forward strand.
AATGACAAAGATTACCAGTAAACACCTTGAAGTTACTCCACTAATACGTGAACGTATTCAGGCACGTTTAGAGAAACTTTCTAGACATGATATACAGCTTATCAATCCTCATGTGATCATCATTCAAGAGAAGCAACGGTTTAAAATTGAAGCGAATATCGGCATTCCCGGCCATAAGCTCTTCGCCCAAGCCAAACATGAAGATCTGTACTCCGCCATCAATGCCATGGGTCAGAAACTTGAGAAGCAGCTAAACCGACAGAGTCATAAGCCAGAGGCTCAGCGCTACACCTCGCTAAAAAGAGCTAAAACAGTGCTCGATGATGGTCTCGAAGGGGAATTTGAAGAGGAATATGCAGCCTGAGCCGTCAATGATTCAGCGCTTTTCAAACAAAAACAACCAGTGTTAAAAACGGTCGATTTACATTGTGAAAAAACGATTGTAAATCGGCCCTAATACAGAGCGAAACCCTTACACCATGCTACTATTAAGATATGGTGAAGATGAAAAAATGTTCTACAGCACTTCGGAGGTCAAAAGCATTTAACTTGCACGATAGGCGTAAAAATGTCATCTGGGATGCTTAGTAATTAGCAATAGATGATGACTGACTCAGTGTCAAACATTCGCCTAGTCATAAGAGGAGCATCTCCAACTGGGGCTGCGCATAAGGCCAAATAGTCTAACTTTCCACAACTTAGGTGGTGAAGTATCACTAAGGTCTACCATCAGAGTAAGATAATTAACGAGCTTGGGAAACTTAGCAAATGAGTTTGTAACAGGGATGGGCGACAGAGATGCCACTATGCAGCAATAGCTAACGACAATAGCGCCAGCAATGCATAAGGCCAATAAGCTAAAAACAGCTAACACGCCCTATTTTGTAAAGCACGCATCTCACTATCGCTTTTACTAGGTTAATGGCAGCAGTAAATTGAAAGATGTAAACCAAGAGACCATTGACCGGGGTGCGGTGAAATCAAGACTCCACTTTCTATCATAAATGGTAAAGTGAAAGACGAGATTTCCATTAGAAAGCAGAAGGTATATTGATACATAAAACGGTTATACGCGTGATGCTAGACGTAACATGGGTACGGGCGATGTAAAGTGCCACTATGCGGCAAATGCTAATGACAACAGCAACGCATTCGGCCATTGAGCTAAAAACAGCGATAAAGCCTGAACAGTTAACGATATCTGATCCATATTTTCTGTAGAGATATCGAGTGAAGCTAAGATCTCGCTTCCCTTATTTGAGGTTAAGAAGCGCAAGATTGAAGATTCAACCACCATTAGGAGGCATTCTCAGTTTGATTTTTTATTCGTTTCATCCTAAAGCGCACCTCAGGTGCGCTTTTTTAATGCTAAGTTTTAATCGGCAAAACGTTATCTTTAACTATAAATTTATAAATTATGCATAAATTTTCATTGACAGTGCAGAGCACGGGCTTTAATTTGTACAGATGAAAATATTCAACGATCACTTTTTTACTTTCTTTTTTATTCCCCCCACCTAGGGAGGCGGAATTTCGGTGTAAAAACGAAAGTGAAAATTCCAAAGCCTCCCTTAGGGAGGCTTTTTTGTAACCGATTTTTGTCGTAGCGACATTGAGGGCAACATGAGCAAACCACAAGCTTTGAACCAGACGCGTGAACAGATCACCGCATTAGATAAAGATCTATTATCACTCTTAGCTAAGCGGCGTAATTTAAGTCTGGATGTCGCCCGCAGTAAAGAGGTCGATATTCGCCCTATCCGCGATACTCAAAGAGAAAAAGAACTGTTGGCAAGACTGGTTAAAGAGGGGCGTGATCAAGGGCTAGATGCACATTACGTTATCTCTCTCTATCAGAATATCATCGAAGATTCTGTACTCAACCAACAAGCTTACCTTCAAGGCAGGGCCAACCCAGACAGTCAAAAGCAGCAATATTGTATCGCTTACCTTGGTGCGAGGGGGTCATACTCCTATTTAGCGGCGAGCCGCTATTGCGACAGACGTCAAGTCGATATGCAAGACCTGGGCTGTAAGAGTTTCGACGAGATCATTCAATCGGTAGAATCCGGCCACGCCGATTATGGCTTCCTCCCTATCGAAAATACCTCATCGGGTTCAATCAATGAAGTTTATGATGTGCTCCAGCACACCAGCCTTGCCATCGTTGGCGAGACAACCATAGAAGTCGATCACTGTCTGCTAGCCAAGAGCGGCGGCATGACCAAAGAGATAAAAACCGTCTATGCTCACCCACAGCCTATCAGTCAGTGTAGTCGTTATCTAAGTTTACACCCTGAATTTAAACTCGAATATTGCTCCAGCAGTGCCGAAGCCATGGACAAGGTGATGCAGAGCCATGATGCCAGTGTTGCCGCAATTGGCAGCGCTGAAGGCGGGGCCCTCTATCAGCTCGAAGCCATACAGAATGAGTTGGCCAACCAGAAAATTAACCAGAGCCGCTTCATCGTCGTTGCCCGAAAATCGATAGCCGTACCTGAGCAACTTCCGGCTAAAACGACGCTCATCATGGCGACCGGCCAGAAGCCTGGTGCCTTAGTCGAAGCCTTGTTAGTGCTCAAGGCGCATGACCTCAACATGAGTAAACTCGAATCCCGCCCCATTCCTGGCACGCCTTGGGAAGAGATGTTTTACCTAGATCTCGATGCAAATTTATCCAGTTCACAGATGCAATCCGCCCTCAAAGAACTGGAGCGCATTACCCGTTTCATTAAAGTTTTAGGCTGTTACCCCTGTGAAACAGTGAACCCGACGCAACTTACAAACAGTCAACTTATGATAGAGCCTAATACCAGCAGAGCACAAAACCTGGATCATAGCCGGGATAGGCAGGCCAACTCCCAGCGCTTACGCTCAAGTAAAGAGCATAAACAAGATGCCACTCAGATAAGTTCAGGCCAGTTACAAATTGGTGATGGGCAATTCGGTGCATTAGCACAGGTGTCATTGCCCCAAGAGAGTGAGCTGTTCAGTCAGAAAGCCAAGTCGCTGAAAGAGGCTGGGTTCCAAGCCGTGATCCTGGAAGGCTTATCACGCCAACACAAGGCCGAACACAATATCCTCGCCTTTAAAAAGTCTCTCTATCAGTTTGGCTTGGAGTGTATAATTTCTGTTGAACATGAAGTCGAGCTAAAGCTTGCTGCCGAGCATGGCAGCTTATTATTGATCACAGGTAAACAGATGCATAATCACAGCCTGCTGAAGCAAGTTGGCTGCCTGCATATGCCTGTCATTCTAGAGCGTAATACCATGGCCAGCGTCGAGGAATATATTGATGCGGCAGAAGTCATCTTAAGCCAGGGGAATCAACAGCTCATCTTGTGTGAATCTGGGATCAGAACCTTCAATGATTCGGTCAAACCCGTGCTCGACCTAGCCGCATTGGTGGAGTTAAAGGGACTATCTCACCTGCCAATCTTAGTGAATCCAAGCTACGCCTCTACGCCAACGACACTGGCGACACACGCAATAGCGGCCAAGCAACTGGCAGCCGATGGCCTGATACTCAACTTTTCATCGAATAATGACGATTTTGACACCGAGTTACAGCTTCGCGGTGAGATCCTAAGAAGGCTCTATCAGTAAACTCTCCATAAGAAAGAATAAATAAAACCGAGCACAAAAAAGAGGACCTTATGTCCTCTTTTTTTACTCGTCTGCCGCTACTCGTGTATTACACGGCGGCACCATCGGTGAGATTCAACCAGCCTTTGACAATTCTATGGCAAAACCAGAGTATCGCTATTGAGTAGACAATGGAGCTCAGCCATATTTGAGTTAACGATAAGCCGACTCCCCCCATCAACATAAAACCAATAATGGAATGTCTCTGCCAGCGGAGGTGCGACGATATCATCTCACCGGAACAGGAAGTCCTCTGGCCTAAATTGATAAAGAGCCCAACTAAAGTAGGCAGAAAGAAAATGGGAAATGCTGACATCAAGGCATAGAGCAAATGCGCCAAACTTGGATCGTCTATAGATACTCTCTCTGAGGTTGTCGATATCATAGATTGGCTCCACAAACAAAAAATTAAAGATAAAGCAGCGAGTTTCATCTTTAACAATACGTTGTCATAGGCTATAGCGCAAATTCAGTCTCATAAAAAATCACCGCTTTCACTTATCATCTGGATCATATCCGGCTCAGTTCATCGCTATAGCTGCAGTAAAACATCACTGGTTAACTTAGTAGAGCAAGCCAGTACATAACCCTGCGCAATCTCGTCCAGGGTCAATGTCATCTCACTGCTCGACTCGGTCTCACCCTCGACAACCTTACACTTACAGGCGCCGCACACACCCGCGCGGCAAGCAGCTATTATGGACAAGCCTTCGGCTTCGATACCCTCTAGCAGAGTCTCATCTTGTCCCATGGCACGTGAATGTTCACCGATACGCAGCATGAAGCCCGTTGCTGCATTCTCGACCTCAGTGATAACCGTTTTATCGTGCCCCGATGACTCAGTGCCGAAGCTCTCATAATGGTAGCGGCTCATATCGAAATTCAAAGATTCGAGTAGCGACTCGACTCCCTGCATAAATGGCTCAGGGCCACAGACAAAAATGGTCCTATCTTTATAATCTTCAACGAGTCTGGCGAGCAGTTCGGCATTGATGCGTCCCTCTCCACAACTAAGCCCTTGGGGAAGTCGCTCCGCGCCTGACTCCAGAATATAACTGAGATTAAAGGCCGAATGATTAAACCTTATTGTGTCCAGTTCAGTCCTAAAAATCATATCCTCCGGACTCTTGGCACAATTGAGAAAGGCAATATCGGCACCTACCTGAGTATCGGTTAACCATAGTGACATGGAAAACATGGGCGTGATGCCACTGCCGGCACTTAAAAACAGATATTTATCGGCCTTGATATCAACCAGATTAAATACGCCATCGGGCCCGCTGGCGTTAATAATGCCACCGACATTGAATGACTCGGCTAAGTAATTTGATACCCGTCCGCCCTCGATGCATTTGACAGTCACGACAATCGAGTAGGGACGAGATGGAGAGGAGGAGATAGTATAACTGCGATAGGTTTTGTTACCGTCGATGTCCATACTAAACGTAAGGAACTGCCCGGGCTTGAACTGAAATTTTACCGGCTCAACCCCCTGAAACCGATAACTGAACACATCATGGGTCTCTTGCCACTTGTCGACGCACAGGAGCGCTACTTGCCCATGTTGCCAGTCGTTGGATGCCAGTTGACGTTCATGATTGTGTCGCGAGGGCTGGGAAATAGTGTCAATACTCATGTAAAACCTTAGAGATCGAAAGTAAAAGTAACTGACCGGCTAATCAAGGAGCCGGTCAGTTATTCAAGGGGCAGATTAAGCGGCGTTTAAGATAGTGTTAAGATCTTCTTCGGCAGTTGTCGTGGTACGCAGACCAAATTTATCCTCTAAGATCTTGACTAGGTTAGCACTCAAGAAAGCAGGTGGAGTCGGGCCGGTACGGATATTCTTAACGCCTAATGACAACAAGGTCAGCAAGACGACAATCGCTTTTTGCTCGAACCATGAGAGTACTATGCTCAAAGGCAACTCATTGAGTTCGCAGTCGAATGCCTCAGATAGCGCGAGCGCGAGTTGGATGGCAGAGTAAGCATCGTTACACTGACCGATATCGAGCAGACGCGGGATACCATTGATGTCACCAAACTCGAGTTTGTTGAACTTATACTTGCCACAACCTAAGGTCATGATGATCGAATCTTTGGGAGCCTGAGTCGCTAAATCGGTGAAATAGCTACGCTCATTCTTATCGCCGTCACAGCCACCGATAAGGAAGAAATGCTTAATCGAGCCATTCTTCACATTCTCGACTACGGCTGGAGCCGCCGCCATCAATGCATTACGGGCGAAGCCTATGGTGATCATATGAGGAATTTCGTCATAGGCGAATCCTTCCAGCTTCAAGGCTTTGTCGATAACTAGGCTAAAATCTTCACCGCTAAGATGAGTAACACCTGGCCACCCCACGATACTGCGGGTGAAGATTCGATCCGAATAGTCACCAACATTGGGATCGATAATACAGTTAGAGGTCATCACCACGGCGCCGGGGAAGTTGGCGAATTCTTTCTGTTGATTCTGCCAGGCGCTGCCGTAGTTCCCTACTAGATGCGGGTATTTCTTAAATTCTGGGTAAGCCAGAGCCGGTAACATCTCACCATGGGTAAAGACGTTGATGCCCTTGCCCTCAGTCTGCTGCAGGATAAGCTCAAGATCGACCATATCATGGCCCGAGACTAAGATAGCCTTACCTTTCACCGCAACCGTATTGACTTGAGTCGGCTCAGGATGACCGAAGGCCATTGTTTCGCCTTTATCCAACATCTCCATGATGCGATAGTTTAACTTGCCTATCTCCATCGCCGTACCGAATAGCTTATCGCCATCTACCGAGTCTTCACCCAAGAAAGCCATGATCTCATGGAACTCAGCGGCGACTTCATCATTGGTCTGGCTGAGCACGCGTGCATGCTCCATATAAGCGGCCGCACCTTTGAGCCCGTATAAGCATAATAGACGCAGCCCAAGAATATCTTCGTGCACATCACCACGATTTGGCAGTGCAACCACGGCCTGAGCCAACATTTCCGGCTTAGATGCACCTAGGACTAGCTGAGCTGGCGCACTCAATTCCACAGGAGTCTGCCCCGCGGCCGCACATGCTGCTTCATAGGCCGTCTTTAAACGTGTACGCAATTCATTCGCATGCTCAACATAGCCGACAATTCGATCATCATCGAAGTTGACATTGGTCAGGGTGGCGAAGAAAGCTTTAGGCACGAAGGTATCGACTTCGCTGTCTATGATATCGAATTCACGAGCTTTAACCGCGTAGGCCGAGACCCCCTGAAGTAGATAAATGAGTAGATCTTGCAGATCCGAAGTCTCGGCAAGCTTGCCACACATGCCCTGGGCATAACTACAGCCATTTCCGACTGGCGTTCTCATTGTTTGTTCACACTGAATACAAAACATTACTGTTGCTCCTTAATCATGCTTTTTATTTACATGTTTAAGGCGAGTCTAAAGCCATAGTCTTGATAGAGGTAGGGGTTTCTATTTTAATAAAGATAATGATGCGCTAGATCAATTTAGCTTCTCTTCTATATAGAGAGGAGCTCTTCTAGAAATATAACTGCAGTAGAAGAAAACAAAAAAGGAGCCTAAGCTCCCATTTTATATCGATACAAATGATGTTAATTAATCGGTCTTCATATCATTGACGCTCTGTAGCATGACACGACTCTCGCGTTGGAACTGAGGTGCGAAATCACCAAACCACTGGGCAACGTCCTTGAACTGAGCGATAAACGCATCCCTATCGCCAGCCTGTAGAAGTGACAAGGCTTGAGAATAGTTATTCAGGTAGTCCCCTATGGCCTGCATGCTCTCTTTCTGCGCGAAGATAATATCGGCGTACAGCTCCGGACTCTGAGCAAATAAACGCCCCACCATGGCCAGCTCCAATCGGTAAATTGGCGAGCTAAACTGTAACAAGGTGTCAATATCGGCTTCTTCCTTGTAGAGGTTTAATCCATACACGAAGGATGAAAAATGGCGCATGGCCTGAACCAGCTGCATGGCTTTATCATGCCTTTCAGGCTCTGCTTCGACGAGACGAGCCCCCCAGATCTGGATCTGTTCCAGCAGCCATTGATACTTATCACTATCTCGACCATGACAGACCACAACCACCTGCTTAGCTAAACTGCCAACATCTGGGCCAAACATGGGATGAAGTCCCACCACAGGACCGCTATGAGCCGCAAGCATGGCCTTAACGGGCTCAGTCTTAACAGAGGTCAAATCGGCTAAGATACAGTCGCTTGGCAAGGAAGACAGCTTATCTCTAATCAGTTCACAGGTAATAGAGATAGGCACAGTGACTATGACCAGGCCTGCGCCTTCGAACGTCTGCGCCGCGCTGGCCCAGTCATCTTTATCCAATACTTTAACCTGGTAACCTGACAAAGTGAGCATCTGCAAGAATAAGCCGCCTAGCTTACCCTCGCCGCCCACGATCACGACATCACCGAGGTTTTTATTTATTTGCTTAAAGCCAACATCTTTCTCGTTGAGATAAGATTCACGCATCAGGCGACGCAGGATGTCTTCAATCAACTGAGGAGAGACGTTCATCTTCTGGGCTTCGTCACGGCGTTTGGCCAACATAGCGGCCTCTCGCTGAGGAGCATAGATAGGAAGTCCTGCGCCATGTTTAACCGCGCCGACCTGAGCCACAAGGTCGAGACGCTTTCTTAAAAGGTGGATCAATTGCTGGTCCACGCCATCGATCAGACCTCTGAGATTCTCAAGATCCGATGTTGTTTTTTCATTCATCTATATTCTGTCCATCAAGAAAACGTAAAATCGATTGCTCAACGATTAACTGTCAAACTAGCTAACCGCTAAATTCAGGCATTGACGACTTTAAGCATATCAAATCGAGACGGTAGTACGTGAGCTAATAATGCCGAACCCTCACGTAAAATCTGCTCTGTGGTTGCCCAATCCATACAGGCATCCGTGACAGAAACCCCATAAGCCAATTCACTCATGGGCTTATCGCTGCTTTGGCGCCCTTCGTTGAGATGGCTCTCGAGCATAACACCTATGATAGATTTATTGCCCTGCAAAATCTGAGAAAACACATCTTCACAGACCCCTTGCTGTTTTCTATGATCTTTCAAGGAGTTGCCGTGGCTACAATCGACAATCAGGCGAGCATTAAGCTTAGCTGCATGTAACTGACGCTCACATTCGGCAACGCTCTGGGCATCATAATTAGGTGCCTTACCACCACGTAAGATCACGTGACCATCCGGGTTACCCGCCGTTTGCAGTAACGCCACCTGCCCCTTTTGGTTAATTCCCATAAATCGGTGGCCGCTCGCCGCAGATTCAAGTGCGTTGATGGCAACCCCAAGCTTGCCATCGGTGCCATTCTTAAAGCCCACCGGCATAGACAAACCCGATGCCATCTCTCTATGAGTCTGGGATTCGGTCGTACGCGCACCTATGGCAGACCAGGTGACTAACTCAGACATGTATTGTGGGCTGATAGGGTCTAATGCCTCGGTTGCCACCGGAAGGCCGAGTTCAGCAAGCCAGATCATCAGCTCACGCGCCTGCCTAAGGCCCTTCTCCACATCGAATGATTCGTTCATATCTGGATCGTTGATCATGCCTTTCCAGCCCACTGTGGTTCTGGGCTTCTCGAAATAGACTCGCATCAGGATGTAGAATTCATCACTCAATTCATCATGTAGCTTCTTTAGCCTGAGGGCATACTCTTTGGCCGACTCGATATCATGAATAGAACAAGGTCCGGTCACGATCAACACGCGACTATCACGCTTATGCACGATATCGGCAACGGTCTTACGGGCATTAAGCACGTAATGATATGCAGCCTGAGACAGAGGAATTTCACGCTTCAACTCCTCTGGAGTCACCAATACTTTCTCTGAACTGATATGAACGTTGTTAATCGTATCTTGCTGCATACTACCCACCTAAGGTCTATCGTTATAAATCGATTAAGTTATTAATCGATCGTGTCTTCAATGCTATTTGTAAGGCATGATTGCGACATAAACCGTATCGCCGTACTGTTACACCATTACGCTTGTGGACTCACTATGCCTGTTGATTAAAATAAGATCAAGCAAGATCGGTAAACTAAATAAAAAATCATCGGATGGGGGAAAAGTTCCTAGGAAACTAGCAAGGAAGCTTGAAACTTTCTTGCCTACAGCGATTTGAACTCCCGCTGAATGATCAGATACTTACTCGCAATGGTATAAGAACAGGATCCCGGCCACAAGCATGCCGGAAAGACAGAGGCTCGATGAATGTGCGAAACTTTCTCAGCCTTGTCTCGAGACTTACCGCTTAAAACTTATAGCTCGAAAATTTTCTCTGCCCCTAGATCACAAAAACCCGCCATAAGGCGGGTTATTGTGCGAACACTGCATCTTTTCTTACTGCGTACTACTAAATTACTTAGTAGTTAGCTTCTCACGGATACGTGCAGACTTGCCTGAACGATCACGTAGGTAGTAAAGCTTAGCACGACGAACACGGCCGCGACGCTTAACTTCGATGCTAGAGATGATTGGGCTGTGAATCTGGAACGCACGCTCAACACCTTCACCATTAGAGATCTTACGTACTGTGAATGCAGAGTGAACGCCACGGTTACGCTTAGCGATTACAACGCCTTCGAACGCCTGTAGACGCTCTTTACCGCCTTCTACAACACGTACTTTAACAACTACTGTGTCACCTGCACCAAACTCTGGTACATCTTGCTTCATTTGCTCTTCGTTGAGCATTTTAATGATGTTATTCATGAAATAAACTCCATACTAGAAATAACTGATCGTAACTATCCGCTTGAGTTCGTTTATTCAACAAACTCATTTAACAGCTTCGTTTGCTCGTCAGTCAGAGCTAGATTTTCTAATAAATCTGGTCGTCGTAACAAAGTTCTTCCGAGACTTTGTTGCAGACGCCAGCGTCTAATATGTTCGTGGTTGCCACTTAACAAGACTGCCGGTACATCTAAACCATCCAAGCTTTCAGGGCGAGTATAGTGGGGACAATCCAATAATCCGTCAGAGAAGGAATCCTGCTCCGCCGAGGCCTTTTTTCCCAGAACACCAGGAACCAGCCGTGATACTGAATCAATCAAAGCCATCGCAGGAAGTTCACCGCCCGAAAGCACGTAATCTCCGATTGACCACTCTTCATCCACTTCAGTCTGAATAATGCGCTCATCAATACCTTCGTATCGACCACACACTAAAACCAAACTGTCTGATTTAGCTAACTCTTCGACGCCTTGCTGTGTCAGCTTGCGTCCCTGAGGAGAGAGATAAATCACCTTCACACTGTCACCAATAGCAGCTTTCGCTGCATGGATAGCGTCGCGCAATGGCTGCACCATCATCAACATGCCAGGGCCACCACCGTAAGGGCGGTCATCCACTGTATTATGTTTATCATGGGTGAAATCACGAGGATTCCACGTTTGCAACTCCAGCAGGCCATTCTTAACGGCCCGACCCGTTACTCCAAAGTCTGTTACGGCGCGAAACATCTCAGGAAACAGGGTTACTACCCCTAACCGCATATGTTCTACCTCGACTTAAAAGTCCGGATCCCAATCCACTATGATCTGTTTTTCCGTCAAGTTCACCTCTATGATGAACTGTTCGGTGACAAAGGGGATCATACGTTCCGCTTTGCCGAAGCCATCTTTCGCGTTGGCTTTAACTAAGAGCACGTCATTCGATCCTGTTTCCACGATCTCCTGCACCTTGCCCATGTTGTAACCTTTGGTATTAACCACTTCACAACCGATAAGATCTCGCCAGTAGAATTCATCTTCCGGTAAGGTCTCTATCTGCTGCGGGGTGACCGCAATCTCACAATTTGTGAGCATTTGCGCCTGGTCCCGAGTTTCTACCCCTTCAAGAGAAGCGACAACCGCTTTCCCCTGAAAGCGCCACTGCAGCACCTTAACCTCGCGCCATTCACCTTGCTCTTTAATCAACCAAGGAGAATAGTCAAAAATACCTTCAACAGAATCGGTATAGGTAGTGATCTTCAACCAACCCTTAATGCCATGACTGGATCCTAATTTCCCCAGTACGACAGGTTCTTGTTTACTACTCATCAATCTATACCTTAACGCTATTAAGCAGCAGCTTTACGTGCGTCTTTGATCAACTTAGCTACACGATCAGATGTAGTAGCACCAGTAGCAACCCAGTGATCAACGCGAGCTAGGTCTAAACGTAGAGTTTCTTCCTGGCCACGAGCCATTGGGTTGAAGAAACCAACACGTTCGATGAAACGACCGTCACGAGCCTTACGGCTATCAGCAACTACGATGTTGTAAAATGGACGCTTTTTTGCGCCGCCACGAGCTAAACGAATGGTAACCATGCGTCTTTTATCCTCTAATGATTTGCTTCTCAAGAAGCAAAAATAAAAACTGGAACTCCGTGTTCGCGAAGAGCCCAGATAGAAAGCCGCACGATTTTACCTTACTCGTCGGCGAATGCAACCCAATATAGCAATTCTGATTAAATTCCACTCTCATTAATCAAAATGCCTATTAATGATTTTTACATCTAACGCTTACTTAGAAGTCGATGTAAATAAAAAACCCACAGGCAAGAATACTCGTATCTGTGGGTTATTAAACTGATTAAACAGGGACTTAACGACCCGGCATCTTCATGCCTGGTGGTAACATGCCACTCATGCCGCGCATCATCTTCTTCATGCCGCCTTTAGCTGACATCTTCTTCATCATCTTCTGCATCTGAGTGAACTGCTTAAGCAAACGGTTCACATCTTGGATCTGAGTACCCGAACCTAAGGCGATTCTGCGCTTACGTGACCCTTTAATGATATCGGGACGCTTACGTTCACCCGCTGTCATAGAGTTGATGATGGCTTCCATCTGATTAGTCATCTTACCGCTCTGCACCTGAGCCAGCGCTTCAGGCGGAAGTTGGCCGACGCCAGGCAGTTTTTCAATCATGCCCATCATGCCGCCCATGTTCTTCATCTGCTGCAACTGCTCACGGAAATCTTCGAGATCGAAACTACCGCCCTTCTTCACTTTAGCAGCAAGCTTCATCGCCTTGTCTTTATCGACGCCGCGCTCCACTTCTTCGATAAGTGACAGCACATCACCCATGCCTAAGATACGTGAAGCGACACGATCCGGATGGAATGCCTCTAAGGCATCGGTTTTCTCGCCGACACCTAAGAATTTAATTGGCTTGCCGGTAATATGGCGAATAGACAGAGCCGCACCGCCGCGGGCATCACCGTCGACTTTAGTCAGTATTACGCCGGTTAAGGGTAACGCTTCATTGAAAGCCTTAGCCGTGTTAGCCGCATCTTGACCCGTCATGGCATCGACAACAAACAGAGTCTCGACAGGATTAACCGCTGCATGCAACGCCTTAATCTCATCCATCATGCTCTCATCGACATGCAGACGACCCGCGGTATCGATAATCACCACATCGATGAACTTAAGCTTGGCATGTGCCAGCGCCGCGTTAACAATATCGATAGGCTTCTGGCTGACATCCGATGGGAAGAATTGCACATCGACTTCGATAGCCAAGGTTTCCAGCTGTTTAATCGCCGCAGGACGGTATACGTCGGCGCTCACAACCAATACAGATTTCTTCTCACGCTCGCGGAGGAACTTACCCAGCTTTGCAACACTGGTGGTCTTACCCGCACCTTGAAGACCCGCCATCATGATCACTGCCGGCGGCTGCGCCGAGAGGTCCAGACCTTCGTTGGCCTCGCCCATGGCGTTTTCAAGTTCACTCTGGACTATCTTGATGAATGCTTGACCCGGACTCAAACTCTTAGAGACCTCCTGACCAACGGCGCGCTCTTTAACGCTGTTGACGAAGGTTCGTACAACAGGCAAGGCAACATCGGCCTCAAGCAGCGCCATACGCACTTCTCTTAGGGTGTCCTTAACATTATCTTCTGTTAAGCGACCACGACCGCTAATATTTTTTAGCGTGCGTGACAATCTATCCGTTAGGTTCTCAAACATTATCGCGTTCTTACCATTTAGAATTCATATTAATAGACAGTATTATAGCGATGCCCAGATAATATGCTACTGCTAAGGTGCAAGTTAACCCGTCCCCCTAGGCCACAAATTCCACACCAAAGTATAAAAAATTGCTCTAACGATCACAAAGCACTAACTTTTGTCACGCAGCGACTGCACAAGTCACCTTAGCTCGTGTTACTCTAGGAGTAAGATTAAGAAGAAGGCGTTGCTTGCTCCTCACCCTTGGCATTTGTGGTGAGTTAAGCTGTCCATAGCAAACAAAACGATAGGTCAATATTAAATGGTTTTATTTTCCGCTTCAGCCATGTTTTTTTATTCCATAGCCTTAGTGTTGGTGGCCGGCCGCCTATTTCATGCCCAAGGACCTAATCGCCGTCTGGTCGCAGGCTTTGCCGCGATAGGAGTGGTGCTTCATGCCGCGGCATTATCTCAGGCTATCCTGACAAGCGACGGACAAAATTTCAGCCTGACCAATGTCATCTCTATGGTGAATTGGATCATTGCCTTCAGCTTCACCGTCTTATTATTCAGACTCAAGATGATTGTGGTCGTGCCCGTCGTGTATGCCTGCTCCGTCATTTCGGTGGCACTACTCTGGCTAGTACCACCGCAATACATCACTCACTTTGAGATCCATCCCGACATATTGGTGCATGTGGTCCTGTCATTAATGGCCTATAGCGCCCTGATGATCGCCGCACTTTACGCCATACAGCTGGCGATAATTCAACATAGATTGAAGAGTAAGAAGCTGATGCTGAGCCCGTCAATGCCACCTCTGATGACAGTTGAAAAACAACTTTATCATCTGGTGATTGTTGGCGTTATCTTATTGAGTCTCTCCCTCGCCACCGGTTTTATCTTCCTCGATGACATGTTCGAAGATGGCAAGGGCCACAAGGCTGTACTGTCTATCTTGGCCTGGTTTACTTATATCGCCATGCTAGCTCAGCAATATTGGGTAGGCTGTAGAATAAGAACCGCGGTGGTTTATACCCTCACGGGAGCCACCATGCTATCCTTGGCCTACTTTGGCGCCAGAATAGTAAAAGAGCTAATATTATCTTAATACTTTCAACGACTAACTCTCTATATGCGCTGCGTTTCCCCCTGCGCATATAGACGGGCTAACTTGACACCAAACTCAAACCAATGTAATTACTATTCTTTGAATAAATTCTAAATACAGACATAGCCGAAATTCAGATAAGCTAACAGATATAGCGATAACTGAATTGCGGATGTCGTGGTCAATTTCAGCTATCTTAGCCAACTAATGGAGCTCCTTCTTGGACGCCATCTCAACCAGCGCACTGCTCATCATCCTTGTCGTATTACTCATCATCTCAGCCTATTTTTCGGGCTCAGAAACCGCCATGATGACACTGAACCGCTATCGGCTTAAGCACCTAGCCTCCAGCGGTCATAAGGGGGCAAAACGCGCGATGACATTACTCGACCGGCCAGACAGACTCATAGGCCTGATCCTCATTGGCAATAACCTGGTCAACATCCTCGCCTCAGCTATCGCGACTATTATAGGTATGCGCTTGTTTGGCGATATGGGCTTGGCCATCTCGACCGGCGTACTCACCTTAGTGGTGCTGGTCTTCGCCGAGGTGACGCCGAAAACCATAGCGGCGCTGCACCCAGAGCGCGTCGCCTTCCCATCTAGCCTACTGCTTAAATGGTTGCTAGTTATCCTCTTACCCCTGGTCAAAGCAGTCAACTTGTTCACCTCAGGATTTCTGCATTTGCTGGGAATACGTTCCGTTAAAACCTCAGATGCCCTAAGCAAAGAGGAACTCAGAACCGTGGTTCACGAGGCGGGCGCACTCATTCCCAGGCGTCATCAGGAGATGTTGCTGTCGATAATGGACCTTGAAAAAGTGACCGTAGAAGACATCATGATCCCCCGCTCTGAGCTGTTCGCCATCAATATCAATGATGATTTCAAGAGCATCACCAAGCAGATGATCCAGAGCCCTCACACGCGGGTTCTGCTATTCAGAGACAATATCGACGATGCCGTCGGCTTCGTGCATCTGCGCGATGCACTGCGTCTGCAGTCTAAGAATCAGTTCAGCAAGTCGTCCTTGCTTAGAGCGGTCAAAGAGCTCTACTTCATCCCAGAAGGGACGCCGCTCAATGTGCAACTGGGCAACTTCCAGCAGAACAAGGAACGTATCGGCTTAGTCGTAGATGAATACGGTGATATTCAGGGGTTAGTCACCCTCGAAGACATACTTGAAGAGATAGTGGGCGATTTTACCACCTCATCGGAACCCACCCCGAGTGAAGAGATAAGCCAGCAACAAGATGGTAGCTTCGTTATCGAAGCCTGCATCAATATTCGGGAACTCAATAAAGAGATGAAATGGGACTTCCCCACCAACGGACCTAAGACCCTCAACGGTCTGATCATCGAGTATCTGGAAGATATTCCCACCCCCAATACCAGCATGCGTATTTCAGGCTACCCCATCGAAGTCATCGACGTGGCCGAAAATATGATTAAAACTGTACGCATCATACCCCATCATTACGAACTTCCAAAGAAGGCATAAAGGACTGTAGTGACTGTACTGGTGTAAAGAGTGCCGATGCAAAAGCACTGGTATTATAAAAAGTACTCACAGAAAAGGCGCATAATGCGCCTTTTTCATTAATAGCATTCCATGTAAGTATCTGGTCAGTTCAGATACTTACTCGCAATGGTATAACAGATACATCCGAGTTAGTCTAAAGTCTCGACTTCCGGCGCAGAGCCTCCAGCGCGCGGCGCTTTTCTACCGCCATGGGGGTTACCCGCTTATCTAACGCTTTCTCCAGCCCTAACATAAAATACAATTCTGCCATCAGGAAAAATGGCCCTATCAAGAGCTGGTTAAGATCATCGACAAACGCAGGCTTGGCCTTTTCATATTTATGGCCAATAAGCTGGAACACCCAGCCCACGGCAAACACGGCTATAGCTATCCACACTGCGCCTTGCACCTCGGTAACCAGATGGGAGGTATAGAGTACAGGCAGAATGAACAAGGTTAAGCCAATCGCCAGGCGGGCATGTAGTTTGAAATAATAGCTAAGCACACCAATAGCAAAAGCCGACGCCATATTGATGCTAATAGCGGGATCATCCCAGGCGAAAAAATTAACCGGGATAAGGTTTAGCAGTAAAAATATAGACCAGATGATCAAGGGCACCCCAACGAAGTGAGTCCTGATATTCTTCGGATTCAGGTGCACACTCTTATAAGTCGATAACTGCTCTTCGGCGGATTTCATCTGCTCTTCTCCCAAGATAATCATATTTAATTATAGTGATTAAACTTTTCGCTTTTATTTAGATCGCCACTAGCTTGTAGTGTATGCAGCGACTAAGTGTGACGTTCGTCTCATTTAACACGATCCTAACCTAATGGATTTCGCCCTGTTTTAATAGCGTAAAAGGTCAAAAACTTGCTGACTTAACGGATAACAAGTTTCTGAAATATCCTTTGAATAGGGTTCATTGGGCTTAATTGTTATTTGATTAGTTTGCTAAGTACCAATATTGCATTGTTATCTACCGCCTGTCCGGCGAGGAATGTGCGCTCTTTATTTTGACAAGGCTCTAATTCGCTACGACCCCTTTATCTGACATTGACCGCCATCACCGCCAGCAGTGTCAATATTTATGAACATCTGTGCGGCAATTGTTTTAGGTCTCAGCTATCAGTTTTCGGCCTGATCGATATTGCATTTCATCCGGCCTTGCTAGTATTTCGGTAGCTAACAATTAAAAAATACCCAGGGAAATATCAATGGCACCAATAGTATGTACTAGTGCGCTCGAAGCTGTCTCTCTGATCCAGAGTGGTGAAACCCTCTGGACCCATTCCATGGGAGCCACCCCCAGGCTGCTACTGGATGCCTTGGCGGAGCATGCCTTGAGCCGACAAGATCTAACTCTGCTGCAACTCCACACCGAGGGCGCCGAGTCACTGAGTAATGACAATCTCAAGGGGCACCTGCGCCATCGCTGCTTCTTCGGCGGCTTGCCGACACGGCGACTGCTGCAACAGGGAGACGCAGATTATGTGCCTATCTTCCTCTCCGAAGTGCCGAAATTGTTCCGCTCGGGGGAGCAGAAGATCGATACCGCAATCATTCAGGTCTCACCGCCGGACAAGCATGGCATCTGCTCGCTGGGGATCTCGGTGGAAGCCACGCTGGCGGCCTGTCAGGTGGCGGGCAAGATCATCGCCCATATCAACCCGCAGATGCCCCGCACCCACGGAGACGGTTTCATTCACTACAGTAAATTTGCCGCTGTCTATGAGGAGAGTTCAGCACTGCCACAACATCCGTTAGCCGCCAGCGATGCAGTCAGCTTGGCGATAGGCAATAACGTGGCCGAGCTGGTCAGAGACGGTGATTGTCTGCAGATGGGCATAGGCGCCATTCCCGATGCTGTACTCAGCTGTTTAGGGGGCCATAAAGACCTAGGGATCCATACCGAACTCTTCTCCGACGGGGTGCTCAATCTGGTTGAGCTTGGGGCTGTCAACAACAGCAAGAAGAAGGTCTATCCAGGTAAGACAGTGACAGGCTTTGCCCTGGGCAGTCAACGCCTGTATGACTATGTCGATGATAACCCCTCGGTAATATTCATGGATATCGAGCAGGTTAATGACACCGCCATCATTCGCAAAAACCCCAATGTCATGGCGATCAACTCGGCGCTGCAAATCGATATATCGGGCCAGATTTGTGCCGATTCCCTGGGCACTAAGATCTACTCTGGCGTAGGTGGCCAGATGGACTTTATTCGTGGTGCCGGCCTGTCCGAAGGTGGCCGCTCTGTGATTGCCCTGCCGAGCACCGCATCAGGGGGCAAGGTGTCGAGGATTGCCACCGTACTCTCACCCGGCGCTGGGGTGGTAACCACCCGAGCCCATGTCCACTATATCGTCACCGAATACGGCTGCGTAAACCTGCGGGGGCGCTCACTCATAGAGCGAGCCAGGGCACTTATCGATATTGCCCATCCTGACTTCAGGGAGCAGCTGTGTAGAGAGACCTTCGACATGTGGGGACTCAGTGTCTAGTGGCCATCTATACATATGAAGAAAAAATAAAATAAAAACTTTACTATCAATAGCTTGATATTAATAGAGTATATTATTAGTTAACTATAACTAGGTTTATTTCTCTGCTAGTAATATAAAGGAAATCATCAGTAACAATTCGTTGGTGAAATAGGCTAGGCTGCCTTTACAACTGGTTTTTGCCAGAACAGGGCATCGCTATTTTTTATGTTTAATTGATAGAGTTCGAAGCCATATTTTCTGTAGGCATTCTGTGCAGTTTTATTGCCTTCTTGGACTTTTAAGCTGACTTTTCAAACTCATAAACTGTCACACCTATTGGCGACAGTACCCTCACCGGCCTGCAGTTTTAGCCAGTTGAGGAAGGCCTGGACTCTCGGGTTTGGCTCTGCATCGGCGCTATAAACCGCATGATACTGGTAGCTGGCGGGAGTACTTAATGAGGTGAAAGGCGCGATTAGTTCACCGCTTCGTAGGCGTTTATCCACCAAGCGCTTACGGCCTATGGCGAGTCCCGCATTGTTCATGGCGGCAATAACGGCCAAATCAGAACGATCGAAGCTTAAGCTGCGACTATTGTCTATGCCCGTAATTTGATGATGCTTCGCCCACTCTAACCACTCGGCATTATAGGCCGCCTGTGGCCAAGCTTTGCAATCATGCAGCAAGGTGCATTGACTCAAGTTGTGTGGTTTACCGATAAGATCGAACCGCTCGGCATAACTTGGGCTACATACTGGCGTCACTGCTTCAGACATCAGCTCTATGCTGGCTAGGCCAGGAAAGGGCCCACTGGCATAATAGAGGGCCACATCGATAAATTGGGTGCGAAAGTTAACATCTTGGTTCCCCGTAAGAATATCGAGCTGAATAGCGGGATAAGCTTGATGAAAATCATGAATACGCGGCACCAGCCAACACTGAGTGATAGAAGGGCGAGCATAGATAGTGAGCCTGCCCGATAATTCGTTGGTTCGAATCTCATTAAGCTCTTCATCTAACTGGGAGAATAATAAGGTACAACTGCGAAATAGCCGCGCTCCTTCTTCGGTCAATTTAAGTTGCTTATGTAAACGATGAAACAGCTTAAAGCCAAGCTCTTGCTCAAGCTTGCCAATTCTATGGCTGACCGCACTGGGTGTCAGACACAGAACCTCAGCAGTCTGGGTAAAAGACAGGTGCTGCGCCGCATTAACGAAGGTATTGAGGTTCGCCAATTGACTCGCGCCCAGTTGTGCATGCCTGCCTTGATACATAAGCTCTTGTTCCCCTCAAATTAATCGATACGCATCACGGTACGAGTATTACTTCTGCCTTAATAATTCCTCAGCACGTTCGAGATACTTATTCATCTCATCCGTTGGCACCATGCCGCCGCCAGTCGCCCACACCAAGTGAGTCGCATTGGCCAATTTACCTTTAAAGCCCATTCTATCGAGGTAAGCATCATTGGCAAGCACATGGACGATACCGGGTACGCCAGCAAGGGCTGATGGCTCAAGCTTAAATTGCTCAGTTTTGTACATCATCCCCAATAATGTATACATCTCATCGTCTTTGATGGTGATATAACCATCAAGCATTCGCTCCATCGCCCTACCGACAAATCCTGATGCACGTCCCACAGCCAAACCGTCAGCAGCGGTAATGTTATCTATGCCTAAGTCTTGCACCGAAATATTATCATGTAAGCCGGTGTGCACGCCTAGCAACATGCAGGGAGACTGAGTCGGCTCGGCGAAGATACAATGAACATTGTCGCCAAAAGTCTGCTTAAGGCCAAATGCCACGCCGCCAGGGCCGCCGCCAACACCACATGGAAGATACACAAATAGCGGATGCTCAGCATCAACCAATATCCCCTGATCGATAAACTGTTGTTGCAGGCGCTCACCGGCAACGGCGTAACCTAAGAACAAGGACGTAGAGTTTTCATCATCGACAAAGTGGCAGAAAGGGTCTTTGAGTGCTTCTTCACGACCACGTTCAACGGCAATGCTATAGTCAAATTCATACTCGACCACATTAACCCCATGACTACGCAATTTATCCTTTTTCCACTGTCGAGCGTCAGATGACATATGCACGCTCACCTTAAAGCCTAGCGTTGCACTCATGATACCGATAGATAGACCTAAGTTGCCTGTAGAGCCCACGGCTATTTTATATTTGCCGAAGAAGGCTCTAAATTCATCTGAGTCTACCTTGCTGTAATCATCATCAAGACTGAGTAGGCCAGCTTCTAGTGCCAATTTCTCGGCGTGTTCTAGTACTTCATGAATGCCACCTCTAGCCTTAATTGAACCAGAAATAGGCAGTAACGCATCAAGCTTGATCATCATTTTACCCGGCAGCTCACACTCATAGCGCTCAGCCAACGCAGCTTGCATGGCAGGAATGGCCTGTAATGGTGACTCGATTATGCCATTCGTCCCGCGAGTATCTGCAAAAGTACGACAAAAGAAAGGCGCGAATCGTTGTAAACGTTCGCTGGCATCTTGCACATCTTTATCGGTCAAGCCTACATAAGGCAGCGCCGTGGCGTGATCGGTAATATTTGGGTTAAACCAGCTCAGAGGCTCAAGGTTAATCAGCTTCTGCAGTAATGGAAACTCGTTGAGCAATTGTTCAATTTGTTGTTTATTCATAATCGGCTCTTCTATACAAGTTGAGATAATAAGATCCCGCCAAGGGAGACAAGTGATGCCAATACGGTAGCGGCGGTGAAATACTTGAAGGTGTGTTGAATTGTATTAATTTAAAATGATTCAAGCTCACGGTGATAGCCTACGCTCCTTTGTGGATGGCAAGTATGGGGCAGCCTAAAAAAATAGACAAAGTATGAATATTTTTGCATTGGTTGAACCTGATTCACCCTAAACCTCGGCAACAAATAGACAGTAAAGCACTAACAGAGCACTAAAAATTGGCTAAAAAAGGACTAGAAAAGAACGGAGATTGTTAATGGCTGAATTTAGAGGGCGAAACATGGTTAAGCATCCCAGAAAATACGCTTGGTCACGACAAGTTTAGAGCCAGCATCCAAGCACATTTAACTGTAAGATTTGGCCTCCTAGCCTAAAACATCCAACCAATAGACAATGCGATATTAGGTTGAGCACGGTAAAACCTGCCGTACCTTGTAGGAGCGACTTTAGCCGCGAAAAACACAACATACACAGGGGCCATCGCTGATTAAATATGCTTCAAAATACGGTTCTAAATATCAGTAAGATGTAATCGAAGAAGGAAGATAACTCAGTGTAGATACGGCTGCGAGCTTCCAAAACAGGGACGTTTTGGCAGAGCCCACATGGAAGTGTTCACGGCGTCTCGCAGAAGTAGCTGCACATTAAGCGAGCCGCAGGCTATAGGTAAAATGACACTATAACCTTCAACTATCTGTCCAATACCAATGAAGTAAAAGAGAAAATGCAATCCACCTTCATTCGAAGGTAACTAAGTTTTCGGTGACTCGCAGAACCTTCTCAAAATATAGAGTGCACATCCCCCGCCGGAGGCGATAGGTTACAATGAAGGTACGACCTTCAAAATATTACCAAGTACCAACTTAAAGGGATAACCAAGTCTTATCCTTAAGACTCCAGAATTACTGTTGCAGTAGCGTAGTGCTGCTCATCGGCTATAGATATGTGCCCTCTCACACCACCAAGCAGCGCGAGTCTTTCAGCCGCGCCGCCACTGAAACTCACCAAGGGTGCGCCATTGGCGTCATTGCTTATCTCGATATGCTGAAACGAGACGCCGCGGCCAATACCAGTGCCTAAGGCTTTGGCGGCAGCTTCTTTGGCGGCGAAACGCTTCGCCAGATAACGTCCGGGTTTCGATGAAGCGATAAAAATCGCCATCTCCAATTCGGTAAGTACACGCTTGGCTAAACGGCACTGAGCCAGGCCGTCAAGATCTCCTGCGGCTGGCACTTTTTGCTCGATACGTTCAATCTCGGCGATATCGGTACCTAGACCAACAATCATATATATCCTTAAAATCTGATAAGTATCGAGTTCCTAGGTACTAGGATTTTGAGCCTAGGATCTAGGAACTCGCACCTGGAAACTTACTGTATTTATTCGCCTCTGCGACCTTCGTTCATCAGTTGCTTCATGTCTCTGACCGCTTTATCTAAGCCATCGATGACGGCGCGGGCTATGATGGCGTGACCTATGTTCAGCTCATACAGCTCTGGGATGGCGGCGATTGGCTTAACGTTGTGATAGTGAAGTCCATGGCCTGCATTGACGATTAAGCCCTTAGAATGAGCGTAAGTAGCCATTTCCTTGATGCGTGCAAGCTCCTTGGCTTCTTCCACTTCGTCTGCGGCATCGGCGTAGCAACCTGTGTGGATCTCAATCAGAGGTGCCTTCACGGCAACGGCGGCATCGATCTGAGCCTTATCGGCATCGATAAATAGCGAGACCTTAACCCCTACATCATCCAGACGTTGTATTGCAGCGGCTATCTTGCCCATCTGGCCCGCGACATCTAAGCCGCCTTCCGTGGTGAGTTCTTCACGTTTCTCGGGCACCAGACACACGTATGTCGGTTTAACTTCACAGGCGATATCGAGCATCTCATCGGTGACCGCCATCTCGAAATTCATCCGAGTCTTAAGCGTTTTCGCCAACAGATAGATGTCTCTGTCTATGATATGACGTCTGTCTTCTCGCAAGTGCACTGTGATGCCTTCGGCGCCAGCATGCTCTGCGACTGCGGCGGCATGAACGGGATCGGGATACGAGGTCCCACGGGCCTGACGTAGAGTGGCAATGTGATCGATATTAACGCCAAGTAAGATGCGGCTCATTGAGTATCCTCAGAAAAATAGGGTAAGTTTGCGGCGACTTACGCGTCGTCAAACGGATGGGAGTATTGTACTCAGGTTATATGGAAAGGTGAAACGGCAAAACACTTGCGACAACAGATAGTATGCATAAATACCATCTAAAGATTCAAGATAACAAGGGATTTAACGGGTTTTCGTTTTCACAATTTGAAATTAAGCGGTTTCAGTGGCTCTGATTTAAGTCGCTCAAACTATTTAGTCAGCGGGGATGCCATCTTATATCTAAAGAGTGCGCGGGATTTAAGTGGCTTATCCCCCAAACAAGGTGCCAACATCAGGCGCATCAGGTATTTGGCTTGCCTTAGATGTGAAGCCTCTAACCTATGTTCATCCAATGCCAGTAACATCTCGCCGCTATAGTGGGATGTCTTGGGACCTAAGGCATTGACGAAGCCTTCGTCGGGTAATAAACGATAATAGTAATCTGCCTCTATGGGATCTTGAGAAAGATCGGTTCTGAGGGTCGGCATAAGCCCTAACTCTTTGAGCAGGCTTAATTCAAAATATCGTAACTGGCTCTCACAGAAACCTGCCGCCATGGCCATTAAGGTCTTGTGGTAGGTAAAGAATAGCGACTCGGCGCCATGATCGACGGCGATGCAGCGGACCAATAATTCATTGAGATAAAAACCGGCAAAACTGACGTCACCCGAGAGAGGAATAGCCGGGCTCCCAGCCTCTACACTGTTCATATTTCTCAGCGAGGTACGGCCAGATAGCTGAAAAATCAGCGGTTGAAACGGTTGCAGTATGCTCTTTATGGAAGTCTTGCCGCTACCCAGGCGAGCGACACAATCGACTCGTCCATGACCATCGACCAGCATATTGACTAACACACTGGAGTCTTTGAAGGGGCGTGTATGGAGCACGTAGCCGCGCTCCATTAATCTATACCTAAGTTGTTACTCACCACTAGCACTCCAACATAAACGACACTCGTTTAACTGTGATCATGATTCAGAACTCAACGTCTTATTTATAGATAAAATACAGCGAAGCTGCAGCAATTAAGCTGGCAGCTTCACGAACTGAAAGGGTCAGCTTTATTAATCTTCGCCATAGCCTAAGCTGCGAAGTGCACGCTCATCATCGGCCCAACCTGACTTGACCTTGACCCACATCTCGAGGAAAACCTTGTTATCGAACATGACTTCCATATCGACGCGAGCGGCAGAGCTGATCTTCTTCATACGATCGCCCTTGTTGCCTATGACCATACGCTTCTGGGTCTCGCGTTCAACCAGCACTAAGGCATTGATCTGATAGACACCATTTTCCATCATCTTAAACTGCTCGATCTCGACGGTACAATCATATGGCAGCTCGTCCCCTAAGAAACGCATCAGTTTTTCGCGAACAATTTCTGACGCCATAAACTTCTGAGATCTGTCGGTAACATAGTCTTCCGGGAAAAAATGCGGCGCTTCGGGCAGAGAATCGATAGACATGTCTAAGATACGCTGCACATTGGTGCCCTTAGTCGCCGAGATAGGTAAGATCTCATCGAACGGAAACTTCTTCGATAACGCCTCAAGATAAGGGAATAGCTCCTCCTTATTTTTGATGTTATCGACCTTGTTTACCGCAAGTACCGTTTTACGACCGTCATCACGGCTCTGTAGTTTACGCAAAACCAGGTCGTCATCTTCGGTCCAGGTCATGCCATCGACGACGAAGACAACCAAACTCACTTCGGCTAATGAGCTCGCTGCGGCGCGGTTCATCAAACGGTTGATGGCGCGTTTCTCTTCCATATGCAGACCCGGCGTGTCGATAAACACGACTTGGCGCTCGGCTACAGTATGGATCCCCATGATGCGATGGCGGGTGGTCTGCGGCTTCTTCGAGGTGATACTGATCTTCTGACCCAGTAGCTTATTCAGCAGCGTCGATTTACCGACATTCGGGCGGCCAACAATGGCGACCATGCCACAATAGGTGACATCGTATTTCGCTGCGGATGAAGGGTTATTCATCTGTGCTAACAGGTCGTCTAAGTTAGGCTCGTTACTTGAAGCCGCTTCATTGGCTGTTGGCGCTTTGTGCTTACTCATTTTTTAATTAACTCCAAAACCTGTGCAGCGGCAATCTGCTCAGCTTTTCTGCGGGAACTTGCAACCCCAACAAGGGGTTTCTTCAACTCTTCTACATGGCACTCGACCGTAAAGGTCTGTGCATGGGCCTCACCTTTGATGTCAGTCACCTTGTAAACTGGCAGAGGCTTCTTAAAACCTTGCAACAACTCTTGTAGCAAGGTCTTGGGATCTTTCTGATTGATTGGCTCTATGATTGCCAAGCGAGACTCATACCAGCTCAGGACTCTAGCTCGGCAAGTCTCCAAATCGGCATCGAGATAGATTGCGCCTATGATGGCCTCTACCCCATCGGCAATGATCGACTCACGTCTGAAACCACCGCTTTTCAATTCACCCGGGCCTAACTTGAGATAATCTCCGAGTTTGAACTCGAAACCAATTTCCGCCAGCATCTTGCCGCACACTAAGGTGGCTCGCATGCGACTAAGGTCACCTTCGGTCACCTTGGGAAATTGGTGATATAGGGCATCTGATATAATAATAGACAAGATCGAATCACCCAGAAACTCCAGGCGTTCATTATGCTTGCTAGAGGCACTTCTATGGGTCAGAGCCTGATCCAGATGCGCTTGTTGGTTAAATTGGTAGCCTAACGTGCGGCACAGACGCGGGATATTTTTAATCGGTTCCATCTTAAGTAATTCCACCTACGCGGTTGAAACGGACACCCGTTGGGATCCATGTCGGTAATAAGTCGGCCTTAGTCCTGTCAAACTCGAAGCTTATCCAGATTGCTACGGCTTTACCGACCAGGTTCTCTTCGGGAACGAAGCCCCAGAAGCGGCTGTCGGTACTGTTATCTCGGTTGTCACCCATCATGAAATAATGACCTTCAGGCACAATAAACTCACCCACAGGTAACTTACCTTCACGGTAATAATAGCCGATAGGATCCGGGCGCTGAGGGTTGATCAAGATGTCATGGCTCACTTCACCTAGTTTCTCGGTGTAACGAGTCAGTGGGACACCATTTTGTGAGTATTCACCTTGGTTTACCCCGACGCGAGCCACAGGCTTAAGCTCTGGGCAAGTCTTCTCGCCCTCGACGCATGCAGGCTGTAGATAGAGTTGCTTGTTTCGATAGACTATCCTGTCACCAGGCAAACCAACAACACGTTTGATGTAGTCGATGCGTGGGTCTTCCGGATACTTAAACACGGCCGAATCGCCTCGTTCAGGCTTGCCTGTTTCGACTAACTGGCTGCGCCAGACTGGATCTTTCAAGCCATAGCTAAACTTTTCTACCAGGATGAAATCACCCACCAACAAGGTTGGCATCATGGACCCCGATGGGATCTGAAAAGGCTCATAGATAAATGAGCGTAAAATGAGGACGAATGCGATCACCGGGAAAATAGAGCGAGACGTTTCGACAAACGCCGACTCACGGGTGATTTTTTCGGCATTTTCCTCACTAATATCCGCGTCGACGGCTTGGGCCATAGCGAGTTTCTCTCGACGCTTAGGTGCGAGAAACAAGGCATCGGCCATCCACACTAAGCCGCTACACAAGGTGACCAACACCAAGATGAGGGAAAAATTAGCTGCCATACTTTATGAACTCCTGCTTGCAAACAAAAATACTGTTATCACTGCGCGTCTAATCTGACTCGTCAACTGTGATGTATAGGTCAGTTATACGTGAGTAACGAAAGCGCCGCAAACTGCGGCGCTAGATATTGCTCACGATTAACAATTCTTAACGGTTTAGTCGTTGAGCTTAAGCACAGCCAGGAAGGCTTCCTGTGGCACTTCAACATTGCCCACCTGCTTCATGCGCTTCTTACCCTCTTTCTGCTTCTGCAGCAGCTTCTTCTTACGGGAGACATCGCCGCCATAACACTTGGCGGTCACATCTTTACGCATGGCCTTGATCGAAGAGCGAGCGATGACTTGTGTTCCCACAGCGGCCTGAATAGCGATGTCGAACATCTGTCTTGGAATCAGCTCTTTCATCTTATTCACCAGGGCCAGACCCTTTTGACGAATGAGCCCCTTATGGATGATCATAGCCAAGGCATCGACTCTGTCGCCATTGATGAGGATGTCGAGACGCACCATATCGGCTGGCTCGAAGCGGGAGAAGTTATACTCCAGAGACGCATAGCCACGACTGGTGGATTTAAGACGGTCGAAGAAGTCCATCACCACTTCAGCCATCGGCATGTCATAGGTGATCGCGACCTGATTGCCGTGATAGACCATATTGGTCTGCATGCCACGCTTCTCGACACACAAGGTGATGACGTTACCCAGATACTCTTTCGGTACCAAAATATTGGTCTCGACGATGGGCTCTCGCATCTCGGTAATATTATTGATTGCCGGCAGATCAGATGGATTATCGACATAGATGGTCTCGCCATCTGTCTTGATGATTTCATACACTACGGTTGGCGCCGTGGTGATCAGATCCAGATTGTACTCACGCTCCAAACGCTCCTGAATGATCTCCATGTGTAGCAGGCCTAAGAAGCCTATCCGGAAACCAAAACCCAGTGCCGATGAGGTCTCAGGTTCGAAGAACAAGGATGCATCGTTGAGGCTAAGCTTGTTTAGCGCATCACGGAAACTCTCATAATCGTCGGTAGAGATAGGGAAAACACCGGCATAAACCTGAGGCTTAACCTTCTTAAAACCGCTTAAGGGCTCGGTGGCGCCATTTTTAGCATGGGTTAAGGTATCACCTACGGGCGCGCCGTGGATCTCCTTTATGCCAGCGATAACATAGCCCACTTCACCGGTTCTAATTGCTGTGGTATCGGTCTGCTTAGGAGTAAAGATACCCACTCTATCGGCAGTGTGATTCACCCCGGTAGACATGACCTTAAATTTGTCACCCTTCTTGAGCACACCATGCTTGACTCGAACCAGGGAGACAACACCCAGATAGCTATCGAACCAGGAATCTATGATCAAGGCCTGCAATGGCCCCGCTTCATTTCCTTCAGGTGGAGGAACTTGCGCTACTATGACTTCGAGTACGTCCTCGATACCGATACCTGTCTTAGCCGAACAGCGGACCGCATCGGCCGCTTCGATGCCGACTATGTCTTCGATCTCTTCGGCAACACGATCAGGATCGGCCTGAGGTAGATCGATCTTGTTTAGAACCGGTACCACCTCCATGTCCATCTCGAGCGCAGTGTAACAGTTAGCCAGCGTCTGGGCCTCTACACCTTGTCCAGCATCTACGACCAGCAAGGCACCTTCACAGGCCGCCAGAGAGCGGGAGACTTCATAGGAGAAATCCACGTGACCTGGGGTATCGATGAAGTTTAACTGATAGGTTTCACCGTCTTTGGCCGTGTAGTTTAGCGTAACACTCTGAGCCTTGATGGTAATACCACGCTCGCGCTCAATATCCATTGTGTCCAATACTTGGGACGCCATCTCACGATCTGAAAGACCACCGCAAAACTGAATTAAGCGGTCTGAGAGTGTTGATTTGCCATGATCGATATGGGCAATAATCGAAAAGTTTCTAATGTGCTTCATGATGCGAAATGACTGACTCAAAGTTGGAATTATCTAAAAGTGCGGAATTGTACCCGATCGGCTCCCCAATACCAATCTAAACCGCTCTTCATCGTCATCAAGACAATGAAAAACAGGGAGAGTAAACCGAATACCCGTGAATAAAAAATATTAAAGAGATTGGCCTAAATGGGCAAGGATAACGGGTTGACTCGTATGCTCCATCTTCTTTGCCTCTCTTCTGGCATATAGCCAAGCTAGGAAGGCGCCCATGAGTGCTACTGGGATCACTTGCAGATCGCTGACTTCGACCTGCAATTGAGACAAGACAAGCGTCGCTAAGCCGGCACCCACAAAGAGCCCAAGTAAGGGAAGCAAGTAGATAAGAGCCGCCGCCTTAAGAATCACACTTTCGGGCAAACCGAGTCTGAGAAGTTGCCCCGGCTCATATTGATTGTCAGACGGGATAGAGAATACTTGCACCTTAGGGGAGAAGGCCGACGCCACGGCTGAGGTGCCACAAGACTCACTGTTATCACAATGACTACAGGCATTTTTAACCTGAACCTCTACGGTTACCCAGCCCTTATCATCACACTTTATGACTTTCGCCATCTCTTCCATCATAGAAGAATACCCTTAACAAAATAAAATAAATAGCCATGCCGCTCGAGCATCATTATCGAATACTGATGCTCTTAGCGACGCGAGTTAAGGTTTCAGTCGGAACCTTACCAACCGCCACGACTTCGAAATTACCGACGACTTCCGTCGCCAAAGATAGGCCATTTCTAGTCACTAACTCTTCGGGCATCTTAGTATCCCCAACTCGAGCGACATAAACAGAGATGTTAGCCATGCCATCACTGAGCGCGATATACTCTACCGCCTCATGACTCCCCATGAGTCTATGACTGTCTTTAACTAAGATTTCAAAACCTTCAGGTAACCAGTTAAATGTCCAGTTATCACCGGCATCTCTTTTAGACTGGGAGGCTACTGCGGGCCACTCCTGTTTATAAGCTTCAGATAAAATAGCCGGAGGCGCATCTAATACCAGCAGCTCGACCACTAAGATCTGCTCGAGTAACTGCTTATCTTGAGTCAACATGTCATAGCGTAGTGGGAGGTAAGACTCCATATCTAGCCAGACTTGATAACCGTAGCGAAAATCATCGTTAGGAATGATACGCACCAACTGGCTAGGGCGGCCCGCTAAACGACTACGACCACCCAAGACGAATTGATAGCCAGATTCCAGTTTAGAGATATCGGCGGCGAATGCTGGGGGAAGTATCCCCTGAATGCGATTGGCCCGTACACTATAAGCAGGTTGATCATGCTCGATAAACGTCACCGTATTGCCGAGTCTTACCGCGTTTTTTGGCGGGCCATTGAGGTGTTCCAGAAAGGCAACTTCTTGATCTTCAATCTTGCCATGAATATAGACTAAAGGACGAATGTGATCCGCCTGTAGCTGGATCAGAGACATCTTGAATTCTTGCTCCCGCAAGGCCTGGCTCATATTTTCAAGCCAAGCCTTAGCGGACAGTTCTTCCTGCGCCATCACAGGAAAATTAAAAACTAACAGGGCCAACAGGATAAGACGCAAGCTAACTCCTTAACGTATATAGCTTAGAACACTATTGATCCGCAGAACTCGAATCAAGTTTGTTATTGTCATCTATTTCGGTGCCATTATTCAATCTTTGTTGCAACATATGATCTTGTATATAGGCATTGATGCGTTGACGTTGCTCCATCACCTGAACGTTAGTGAAGCTTTGACTCGCTTGTATCGGCCCAGTCTGTAGGCTCACAGGAGTCACACTACCCACCAATGGACGGGTATTAAGCACAGGTAACGGCGATGCATCGATGGCGCTCTGCTGACTGTAATTTTGTACTCCGATGACTGCGAATAAGGCCACACTTGCCGCGATGGCATATTGACCGAACTGCTTAAACATAGGGATCACATTCGCGGATCCGCCTATGGCATCTGCTGGTTTTTTACTATCGACGCGCCGCACCGGCGCCATAATTGTTGGCTCTTTATCGATAGCATCTGCAATACTGGCACTGAGGTCTAAGTTAATTGACTTAGGCAGCTCACCACGTATGGCATCGCCTATCATATGATAATCACGCCACTGCTGATGCGAACCCTCATCGGCTGCCAATTCAGCCAATGCATGCTCGTCGGTTTCACCATCGACGGCAGCGGATACCCATTCCTGACCTAATTTATCCATTTATCACCTGTATTGGTACTCATATGAATACCTGTATTAGTAAAAGGCTACTATTCTTCCAGCAAAGGCTGAAGTTTCTTATCGATCGCTTCCCGGGCCCTGAAGATACGAGATCTTACCGTGCCTACGGGGCAATCCATAACACTCGCTATCTCCTCGTAGCTCATACCATCGAGCTCTCGTAATGAGATAGCCATTTTTAATTCTTCTGGTAATGAATCTAGCGCATCGAAAACCACTTTTTGAATATCGTCGGCCATTAACAAACGTTCGGGAGAAGCAAACTCCTTTAACGCATCGCTGCCATCGTAATATTCGGCTTCCTCTACATCGACATCATTTGCAGGAGCGCGTCGCCCCTGAGCAACCAGATGATTCTTGGCGGTGTTTACCGCAATTCGGTACAACCAGGTATAAAATGCACTCTCACCGCGAAAGTTTGGTAACGCTCGATAAGCTTTAATAAACGCTTCCTGAGCGACATCGGCGACGTCGGCCTGATTTCGTACATAACGTGAAATCAGGTTCATTACCTTGTTCTGATACTTGAGCACCAAGAGATTAAATGCATTTTTATCACCCTGCTGAACACGCTCAACTAGTTGTTGATCACTTATTTGTCCACTCATTCGAGCCGACTACTCCTAAATCTAAAATGCTGATTTTTCAGTCGCTCGAATCATATGCACATATGTAGACTAACGAACTTCGAAAAAGTTCTAAAAAAATAGCATCGAAATGAATTTATTTTCTGTTAACTAACAATCTATCCAAAAAAGCTCGCTTGGTTTACCATAGCTAAACCTCACAGAACATACCATGATACCTGATGAAACAAGTAGTTGAACACCAATCTGACGTTTTGGTTATCGGTAGCGGCGCTGCTGGTTTAACATTAGCACTGCATCTTGCTGAAAAGTCTAAAGTTATTTTACTCTCAAAAGGTCCACTGAGTGAAGGTTCGACCTACTATGCTCAGGGCGGCATAGCGTCAGTCTTCGATAAAGATGACACCATAGAGTCCCATGTGGCCGATACCTTGGTCGCGGGGGCCGGACTTTGCGATGAAGCCGTCGTTAAATTTACCGCCGAAAACGCCAAGGGCGCGATGGAGTGGTTAATCGAGTGCGGGGTGGCTTTCGATAAAGAAGAAACCAGTGACGGTGATAGCGCGAATGCTCCCTATCACTTAACCCGAGAAGGCGGACACAGCCACAGACGCATACTGCATGCGGCCGATGCCACGGGTAAAGAGGTCCAGGTCACGCTACAGGACAGAGCCAGATCCCATCCCAATATCCAGGTATTAGAACGTTACAACGCCATCGACCTCATCACGTCCCGCAAATTAAATTTATCGGGAAACCGAGTCTTAGGGGCCTATGTTTGGAATAGGGATGTCGAGCAAGTTGAGACCGTCAAGGCTAGATTTGTCGCCCTGGCAACCGGTGGAAGTTCTAAAGTTTATCAATACACCTCCAATCCTGACATAGCTTCGGGTGACGGTATTGCCATGGCCTGGCGCTCCGGTTGTCGGGTCGCCAACATGGAGTTCAATCAATTTCACCCAACTTGTCTCTATCATGCCGATGCCAGAAATTTTCTCCTCACCGAGGCATTGCGCGGTGAGGGCGCCTATCTTAGACGCCCCGATGGCACTCGTTTCATGCCTGAATTTGACGAGCGTGCCGAGCTGGCACCCAGAGACATAGTCGCACGAGCCATAGATTTCGAGATGAAGAGGCTAGGATCGGATTGCGTGTATTTAGATATTACCCATAAGCCAGCAGAGTTTGTCATTAAGCATTTTCCGACGATCCATAAGCGTTGCTTAGAATATGGTATCGATATCACCACAGACCCTATACCTGTGGTTCCGGCCGCCCACTATACCTGTGGTGGCGTGATGACAGACCTTCACGGACAGACAGATCTCAACGGCTTATATGCCATCGGCGAAGTCGCATATACGGGTCTGCACGGTGCCAATCGACTCGCCAGTAACTCCTTGCTCGAGTGTTTAGTCTTCGCCAGGGCCGCCGGTGAAGATATCGAAGGGCAACTGCATAAAATCCCTATGCCGGGCATATTACCTGCATGGGATGAAAGTAAGGTAGCGAACTCGGATGAGGAAGTTGTCATCGCCCACAACTGGCATGAACTGCGTCTATTCATGTGGGATTACGTCGGCATCGTTCGCTCAGACAAACGTCTGGAGAGAGCCCGCCGTCGATGCGACATGCTACAGCAAGAGATCCAGGAATATTACAGCAACTTCAGAGTGAGTAATAATCTACTGGAACTGAGAAACCTAGTGCAGGTCGCTGAGCTTATCATCCGCTGCGCCATGGAGAGAAAAGAGAGTATCGGCCTACATTACAACATAGATCATCCTGAATCTTCGGCTAATCCCACTCCAACCATACTTCAGCCTGATAGCTAATGTAGATCTAATTAGCGAGGAGCAGACGACACAGGTGCCGATAACTTGTGTCGTCTAGCATGTCCGCCCAAACGATCACTAAACGCCTGTGCCCAACACTCATATCTTGGGTGTGGACATAGAAAAAAACCACTAATGGTGTGACGATGGGATTCATGACTAGGGTGAACTTTTCCATACTGGTTTCATCCACAGACGCGAGTCGACGCTTGACACCCCAAGCTATCTGGCCTTCGCCGTCACGACCCAAGCTGAATCGACAGTGCCAATATGATAATTGCCAAAACTGATAAGAGAAAAATACGAGCGTTACGCCGGCTGCGCAGTATTTAATCATCAGGTAGATAAGATTATCTAAGCGAGGCCAGGCGAGAAATGAGCATAAGCAAACACTCGCCAGGACGACCAGCGCGAGACGCTGGTCGAAGGATGAAGTCAGTCTGAAACTATGGCGCTGGTCTGCCACGGACAAGTACGACCATAGCGGCCAACTCAGGATCGGGACACTGTTCATGACCCATAAACCAGGCAAATAATTCAGGATCTTCGCCTTCGAGAAGTCGGACAAAAATCCCTTTGTTTTTAACCGATAACAGCTCGTAATGATTGTCGACGAAAGGTTGGAAAATAACATCCAATTCCAGCATACCTCGTCGGCATGCCCATCTTACTCTCGATATTTTCATTGGTTCAGACACGCAGCTTGCTCCTAGATCTCGTTATGGGGCTAGTGTAACCTTAGTTGTGGCTTGAGTCGATGAAATCACCCCGACCACGCGGATTTTAACAGTTCAACTTGGGCATTGAGCCTCATGAGGCTGCCACACAAAGCAGCTAAAACGGTTAGTCACAGTCCAACCTCAGGCTATAGCAAGCGCTGAACCTGAGCATCCCGGCCTGCAAACAGCTCGGTGAAATCCGTTTCTAACAGGCGTTTCACCGCCGGATGTTGGATCATGCGCTCGGCAAACATCACATGATAGACCTCTTTGATATCTGTAGTTTCACCTAACAGATGCATATCATGGGACAAGATATCTTGTTTGTAGATAGAGGGAGCCACGAAGATCCCCTGCTTGAAATAGCCGAAGGCCTTCATCATGGCCGCATCATCGAACTCGCCGAGTATAGTGACATTTAAACCATTTTCATCGAACCAGTGGTGCAGCTGTTGGCCGAGGGACGTTCGCTTCCCAGGAATGAGTAACTTACCTTGCTCTAAACACTCGGGAAACGGCTTGTCGTACTTCTCGGCGGAGAAGAAGGCTATGCCACACTCACCTAACTTCTTAGATAAGATCTCAGGATATTTAAGCGACTCTCCTGCACAATCAGATAAAATCATATCCAGCTTATGCTCTCTTAAGCGTGTCATCAGGCTTTCGTGTGTCGCCTCGAAGCAGGCCAGATGCATGGAGCCATCGCTGGGTACAACAGAGAGTAACACTCTACTCGCCAAGGCTTTAGACAAGGCATCAGCAATGCCTACCTCGAACAGAATATTCTCATCTTTTTGATAGTTGAGCAGATCCAGCATCTCATAGCTGAGGCTAAACATCTTATCGGCATAGCGAAATACCAGTTCTCCCAGCTCGGTAGGCTCGAGGGAGCGACCCACTCGCTTGAATAGGCTGCCCTTAAAACGTGTTTCCAGCACCCTTATCTGCCCCGTCACCGTTTGCGGCGCGAGACACAAGGCCTCGGCAGCTTTCGCTACCGAGCCCTTTTTATGTACCATCCAAAAATAATAGAGGTGGTTATAGTTCAGATGTGACATACATTTTTTAACCCGAAGTCGGACCCGTTATTAGTGATGATGGTGAATATTCTCACTCGAGTCTCTGACAATCCATCAGACTATGCATCACAGTATTGAGTGACTCGATATTCTGAATCATTCCGGCTGAAAAGGCATCTGCTAGCCCAGTGACTAACACATGCCTATCCGGAATACGGCTCTCACAATAGGTACGGTTAGCCTCTTGAAAGCGTTTGCCGCTTCGGTATTTAAGTGCCCTGGACTCGTAGCTATCAGTTTCAAGACGCGCGCCACTCGCATTGGGCTTATACATCATGGCGCCATCGACGACGCCTTCGAGATAGTACTGACACACTATACTCTCGACATCTTGATTACAGGCCTGCAATTGCTCGGCTTGAGCCGTTCCTACGAAACCAAGACTGAGTACAGATGCTAGAAAGATGATTCTCATAATGTATTCTCCTTAACCAAATATCTTGTTATTGAGCGTTCTTCGCTGGTGTTTTGGGTAACACTTTATCTAACCAGAAATAACCGATAACAGCAGACAGCAGAGATCCGACTAAGATGCCCAGTCTGGCAAAATCACCATGGACGGCCCC
Organism: Shewanella sp.; assembly: GCF_013214165.1. Taxonomy (GTDB): domain Bacteria; phylum Pseudomonadota; class Gammaproteobacteria; order Enterobacterales; family Shewanellaceae; genus Shewanella. The sequence continues at coordinate 66,376 of NZ_JABSSM010000021.1, forward strand.
CTCTCCCACAAACGCCAGAGATGAGATAAACATAGACATGGTAAAACCGATACCACACATCACGGCAACTGGGGCAATATGTCTCCAGCCCATGCCTTCAGGAAGCACGGCCCATCTAAGTTTTACCGCAATATAACTGAAGAACAGCACACCCAATGGCTTACCCACCAGCAAACCTAAGGCGATACCTACAGGCACAGGTGAGAATAGGTCGCCAAAGCTCATACCAGCGAGACTGACACCCGCATTAGCGAAGGCAAAAATAGGCAAGATGATGAAGGTGCTCCAGGGGTGCAGGCTATGCTCCAGACTCTCGGATGGAGAGCTGCCATCTTTCGCCCTCAATGGGATACAAAAAGCGATGATCACACCGGCCAATGTGGCATGCACACCTGATTTTAATACGGCTATCCATAGGATTATACCCAGTACGCCATATGGACCTAAGGCTGTCACCCCTCGCCTGTTTAAACCGATTAAACCTAATATGGCGACAGCGGCAACCACCAGACTCACCATAGACAAGTCTGTGCTATAGAAGATTGCAATGATCACCACAACACCCAGATCGTCGATAATCGCGAGCGCGAGTAAGAAGACTTTCAACGCCACCGGCACTCTACTGCCTAATAGCGCCATGATCCCCAGTGCAAACGCGATATCTGTCGCCGCAGGTATCGCCCAACCAACTTGAGTGAGAGGGTCGCCATAGTTAAACAGCAGATAAACGCCGGCCGGAAAGGCCATGCCGCCAATAGCGGCGAAGGTAGGCAAAGATGCCTGTGCCCTGCTCGAGAGCGCTCCTTCGAGCAGCTCTCGTTTGACTTCTAAGCCAATCAACATGAAGAAGATCGCCATCAAGCCGTCGTTGATCCAATGAATCAGCGTCTTGTCAATATCCAGGCTACCGACTCTGATCTGCATCTCGGTATCTAAAAAGCCTTGATATAAACCTGACAGAGGCGAGTTTGCCATTACCATGGCCAGCACAACCGCTACCATGAGCAGGATCCCACCCGCCGATTCTTGGCTTAAAAAATTCTTTATCGCCTTTTCCATAATTCGCTCCAATAAAACTTAATGACTTGAGTGTAGCCGAATACATTTATATTGAATATTCGCTTCCATCTGCTGTATACATCGGAAATACCGCGCTATTTATTGTAACCAGTGAATGACTAGTTATCAACTGCTCGATTAACCAGCGCTAATAAATAAACAAGAGAAACAAGTTAGTGACGCTAATGACATAGGTATCAGCGCGACAGGTTGATGATAATTTATGCAGGTAAAACGTATAACGAGTCTAGAAATGGGAATAAATCTACACTCGTTAACTCTGATAATTCAGTGAATTAAACCAAATTTATCCCTGCGGTCTATTACACTGAAAAAGGATATTTGATGGCATCATGGTGTTGATAATTTGATACTTCAAAGTCATCCAAGGTCACCCAGGTCTCAAGATCTTCGAGGGATTTGATATCTGGATTGATAGACAAGGAAGCTGCCCCGAAGGGCTCTCGTTGCAACTGAACATCGCGCATCAGCTCCAATTGATCTTCATAAATGTGAGCATTAACGATTTTATGGTAAGCCTGTCCCGGTTTTTTACCGGTAATTTGCGCAATTAATGCCAAAAGAGTGAACACCTGAACCTGATTAAAATTCAATCCCAGAGGCACATCACAAGAGCGCTGAAAACTATTGAGGTATAATGTGTCCCCTAACAGAGAGAAATTATGGGTGTGCATACACGGGCGTAAACAGCCCATATGAAATTCACCCGGGTTATAGAAACTGAGGATCTCGCCACGATCGTCGACCCCTTTCTTGAGGTTATCGACAATTTTCTTCAGCTGATCTATGCTGCCACCGTCGGGTTTACTCCATGCCCTTCCCTGCACGCCATATACACGGCCCATGTCATCCTCTCCTTTACGATGAGGATTATTCAACCAGGCCTGATTGTCATTGGAATTAGCATCCCAGGTCTTAGCACCCAGTTTACGAAAGTCGGCAGCATTATCGAAGCCACGAATATATCCCAGCATCTCGGCGATGGCCGCTTTCCAAAAACTTTTACGGGTGGTAATTAGCGGGAACTCATTCTTGTCTACGTTATAGACAAGATCGGCATTGATGACAGTGAGACACCTCTTACCGGTACGTTCATTTTCGATCCAGGTGCCTTCATCGATGATTCGATTACAGAGTTCTAAATATTGTTTCATTGCAATTGACCTTAATCTGGCACACTAAAATTTCTATTATCTGTGCTAAGCACATAAATAACACTATTCACTATTGCGGTGATCCCTAGATGATATCGACTCAAGCCATAGCCAGCTTAATTCCCACCACGATGAGCAGGAGCGCAAATATCCGCTTCAATACTTTAGTCGGCCAGATGCTCGCTGCCTTCACGCCCAAGGGGGCACTCAAGACTGATGTCATCACGATACCTAGCAGGGCCGGCAAATACACATAACCTAAGGTCCACTCCGGTAACCCCGATACGTTCCAGCCTGAAAGCACATAACTGACACTGCCAAATAGCGCGATAAACACTCCCGATGCGGAGGAGAAACCTATGGCATTTCTCATCTGTAATCCACACCAACTCAGGAAGGGAATAAGTAAAACCCCACCGCCAATCCCCATTAATGCCGCGATAATAGCAATCACCGCCGATGCCGCAAATAATATCGGCATCGAAGGCATCTGTTTATCAACCAGGTTCACTCGATAGGGAAACATCATCTTAGCCGCCATGCAGATCACAAACACGGCGAAGCTCGTCTGCAGCAATGCGGCGCTAAGGAAACTTGAAATAAAGCCGGCGCTTAAGGAGCCCAAAATGAGTCCTGGCAACACAGATTTAAGCAGAGGCCAGGGAATATTACCTAGCTTGTGATGAGCGAGAGCCGAAGACATGGAGGTTAAGATAATGGCGGCTAAGGAGGTCGCGATGGCAACATGGGGAAGAACGGCCTCATCGAAACCAACCGATGGCAACAGATACAAGAGTACAGGGACGGCGACTATGCCACCACCTATGCCTAATAACCCTGCCATGAAACCGATCAAACCACCGAGAAGCAGACAGCTTAAGAAGAGTGAGAATAGACTATCCATTAGTATTGAATAGACTCAGGCCACATAAAATATTGTTTGTGTTCGACAGACTGATCATATTATCCGGGATAAAATCTATATTGAAAATATGCGCCCTAGTTTAACCCAAAAACTGAGATTAGTTAACAATGGCACCGAGCTCTCTGGACTCGAAGTACTCCCTCACCAACTCCCTCACTTCCTGACCACTGCTCAGCGTCAAAGCCATCTCGAGTAACTCGCTTAGATCCGAATGGGACACACGGCGCAGCAGGTAATTAATCCGAGCCAGACTGCCCTGATTCATACTCAGTTGATCATAACCCATAGCCACCAGCAATATCACTCCAATAGGTTCACCCGCCAACTCACCACAGACACTCACGGGAAGGTGATACTGCCAACAATCGAATCTGACGCGCTTCAAGGCCCTGAGGATCCCCGGGTGATAACAATCATAGAGTGTACTGACCCTAGGATTATTTCTATCTACTGCCAACATATATTGAGTCAGGTCGTTAGAGCCTACAGAGACAAAGTCGACCCGTTTAGCCACTTCCGCCAGCTGATATAATAAGGCAGGAACTTCAATCATGATGCCGAGTTTAGGTCTGACAATATCTTTGCCCAGATCACTTTTCAACTCGAAGTACGCCTGCTCCAGATAGGTGATAGCCTGGTCTATTTCATTTAAATTACTGACCATGGGCAGGAGAATATGTAACTGGTCACTCTCGGCTCCCGCTTGGATCATGGCTCTGAGTTGTACTAAGAAAAGCTCGGGATGATCCAAAGATAATCTTATTCCGCGCCAGCCTAAGAATGGATTTTCCTCGTTGATAGGAAAATAGGATAACGGCTTATCTCCACCAACATCGAGTGTTCTCATCACCACAGGCTTACCCCGTGCGATTTCAAGCACCTCACGATATACTTTCACCTGCTCGGATTCACTGGGAAACCTTTGATGCAACATAAACGGAATTTCGGTTCTGTATAAACCGACGCCGTCGGATCCTTCTGCAATCTCAGACTCTAGACTGCTCAGTAGACCCGCGTTTAGATAGAGATGTATTCGTTTGCCATCTAAGGTTTCAGCAGGTAGCTTTAATTCTTGTGCATATCTGTTCTGTAAGGCTTTTTCAGCCGAGATCAGATTTCTGTATTCGGCGATAAGTGCCGGGGCCGGTGAAACCAGTAGTTGTCCCCGATTTGCATTGATGATCAATAACTTCTTATCGATACCTGCGGTGAGTACCCCTTCAACGCCTATGATGGCAGGGACCCCTAATGCACGAGCTAAAATCGCGGCATGGGAATTAACCCCGCCCTGCTCTGTCACTATGCCGACCAGCTTATGACGCGGAAACTCGGCTAACATGGTCGCATCGGCTTCTTTGGTGACTAAGATCACCGGCACATCGGGTTCGAAACCCATTCTTTCCGGTTCAATGAGCAGACGTAATACCCGCAGACCCAGATCACGAATATCTCCGGCTCGCTCTTTTAAGTAGAGATCTTTCATCTGGGTAAACTCTTCTATATAACGCAAAGAGACCCGACTCACAGCCGAAACGGCGCTCCAGCCCTCGCCTACCTCCTTGATATATTCGCCACCGAGACTGGCGTTATCGAGCAGTGACTGCAGGGCTGAAAATATTGAGACAACTTCATGGTCTTCTTCTAGCTCGAAGCGTTGAGACAAGGATGAAATCATGTCTTTACACGCCTCTATAGCAATGTTCAAACGACACACCTCAGCCTTGCTGTCGGTCACTTTTACGTCCGCTTGGGCTAACTCTATCTGACCGCCTATGACCAAAGCATGTGCTATGGCAATGCCGTTTGCCGCAGAAGTGCCAGTAAAGTGCAATAGATCCGGTGCTTCGGCTTTCTTGCGCAGGTTTCTTATCGCCATAGCGAGTTGAGCCGCCAGAGTCATTAAGAACGCTTCCTCCCCCTCACTGAACAGACGGGTATCGGCTTGCTGAACGACCAAGACACCTAAAATTCGTTTCTGATAGATGATGGGAGCGGCGAGAAATGCCCTAAAACTTGTCTCCTCGGCTTCTTCAAACTGCTTAAATCTAGGATGTTGCTGTGCATCGGCCAGGTTAATCGGCTCTTCTCGCTCGGCAACCAGGCCCACCAAGCCTTCTGAGAGTGACATCTTTACCTTGCCTACGGCGCTGCGCAATAAGCCATCTGTAGCACTGAGCACCAGTTGCTCACCCTCTAACAGATATATAGAACAACACTGAGTTGCCATCGCGGTCTTAGTACGAAAAACGAGCATATCTAACGCTGTGTGGAGATCTTGCGCCCCAGCCACAGCTTGTGTGATATCTCTTAGCATCTTAAGCACTTAGTCACTCCCTATTACGCCACTTAATTAGTTTCTGGCCAGGTTATTTATACAAGCGTTAACGCCGTCTGTTTCTTCTTTTATTGCTGTGATTGTTACTGTAATGGGATTCTCGCGATTGAAATGGCAATGCCGTCGGCGCAAATTCCTTCATCGCTTTCCTATATACATCCCGCTTAAAGGACACAACTTGCCTAACCGGGTACCAGTAACTGACCCAACGCCAGTCATCGAACTCGGGGTGACCACAAGCATTGAGATTGATTGCACTCTCACTACTTTTCAACTGAAGTAAGAACCACTTTTGTTTCTGCCCAATACAGACAGGTTTACTATCTTGCCGAATCAAACGTTTAGGTAATCTGTAACGCAACCAAGAGCGAGTCGACGTTAAAATCTGAACATGTTCAGGTTTTAACCCCACCTCTTCATAGAGCTCTCTATACATCGCCTCTTCAGGCGTTTCACCTTCATCAACTCCCCCTTGAGGAAATTGCCAGGAATGTTGGCCAAACCTTCTGGCCCACATTACCTGCCCAAAGAGATTACAGATAATGATGCCCACATTTGCGCGAAAGCCGTCACTATCAATCACATGGACTCCGTATTTAACAATTTCAATGTCACGATTGTTTCACAAAGCCGAGGCTGCGGCAAATGACATATACCTGATTAACTTTGGATAAAAAAGCCAAATGTTCACTTTTATCAACAGAAACCGATAACCAACCCCAATGATATCCACAAAATCTGTGGATATCTCTGTTCTTAACTTATATATATGCCTTAAACAGTCAATAAAAAAGCAGGTTGCAATGTGTATTACCATTTAACCAACAGATAAAATAACGATAAATACCAATCAGTTACAGTCAAAAACAACTTACCAACCTAGTACGCACCTCATTAGAGAGCGTTTTTTAACCATAGTGGCTTTTTGAATAACTCATAGCAACATTTTATTTGTTTATTCACAGGCTATGATAAAAGTCGGCTCATTATGATGAAAAATAGCTGTATTTATTGTTTGGCAAGCAATATTTTCCGACTTGGGTGACTAAAAAGTTGAGTTATCCAATTAATCTGTGGATAACTATGTTGGAAAAGTAGGGGCAAGAATAATGTAATCTAAAAATTGATGATCAAGGGCAAAAAATACAGACAAATATATCAATTTTTTTAGTGACTTAAGTAAATATCCTGCGCAATAGTTATTAACAGCCCCCAGCGGGTACACTTATTAACCAGATCTTTAAACTAACTGGTATTATCTAATATCTTAGGTAAAATCCATTAAATGAAAACAACACCCCCCTCTCCCAAAACAATAGAAGAACTGATGCAACGAGCCAACAGCATGGCAGGCCTGACTCTAGGCCAAGTTGCCGATTCTCACGGATTCACCACTCCAGCCGATCTTAAAAGAGATAAGGGCTGGGTGGGTCAGTTGATCGAATATGAACTCGGGGCACTTGCAGGTTCTAGACCTGAGCAGGATTTTCTGCATCTAGGGGTAGAGTTAAAGACGATCCCAATCGATGACAAGGGGAAACCCCTCGAGACCACCTATGTGACTGTTGCCCCCTTAGTCGGTATACAAGGCCTGACTTGGGAAAAAAGTATTGTCTATCATAAATTGCAGACCGTACTCTGGGTTCCGGTACAAGGAAACCGAAACATTCCGGTGGCCCAAAGACAGATAGGCACGCCCATCTTATGGTCTCCAGCACCAGATGAACTCGCGCTGCTGCAGCAAGATTGGGAAGAAATAATGGAATTCATTGCCATGGGGCAGGTACAAGAACTCACTGCCAGGCATGGTGAAGTGCTACAACTTAGGCCCAAAGGCGCAAATAGTCGCTCAGTAACCCAGAGCATAGGTAAAGACGGAGCCAAGAGATTGACCAACCCTAGAGGCTTTTATCTTAAAATCCCCTTCACGCAATCGATACTTAAGCGTTTTTTTAACTAAATATCATCCGATATCAACCGATATCAACCGATATCAACCGATATCATCTTCATTTGACCAAGATCACAAATACTACTGGAAATCATAGGGTCATTTTCTATAGACTAGCGCATCCTGAACCAATAGACCTACGTTAGGAATAACTAGATACCGTGAGAGCACGTATACAAGCAAAAAAACTTATTTTTGCGATTACCGCCTGGTCAATAGCCATGGTCGCGTTTGTGTTTTTTAGGTATGCCCAAGCTCCGGATCTTCCTCAATGGGCGGTAGGAAGCGCAGATCTCGCCACACTCGCTATTTATATGGGGATCATATTTGGTAGCCTACATTGGTTGTCTAACCTGATTGCCGACTTCAGTGCTATTAACAGGCTTCCATACATATTCTCGGTTATTTTTAAAGGCCTATTTCTACTGCTTGGTGCCACTACGCTCGCTTATATGACCCAGTTTTTGAACATGTGGGCCATAGAAAACCATATGTCGACATTGAGGCAGATGTTGACTGCGCATATTCTTTACAGCCCCTCGTTCCAGGCTTTGATCGTCTACCTGGTCGTTGTCAGAGTCAGTTTAGCCTTTATCGAACAGATGGCACTCCTAGTCGGGCCCAGAGTATTGCTCAATATTGGTCTGGGTAAATACCATAAACCCAGATATGAACAGAGATTATTTCTTTATTTAGACATGGTTGCCTCAACGACTCATGCCGAGACTTTAGGCGATTATCGCTTTAGTCGCTTGATCCAAGACAGCTTCAGCCTACTTTCTGACACTGTTGTCAACAATGAAGCCGAAATTTATCGATATATGGGCGATGCAGTCCTGATCCATTGGCCCTTAGAATACGGCGTTCAGAAAGACCGCAGCTTCAATATCTACTATGAATTCAGTCAGCAGCTTAAATGGCAACGGAAATATTTTGAAGAGCAATATGGATTTGTGCCTAAATTTAAGTGTGCGGCTCATTGTGGTCAGGTTGTGGCTGCCGTCGTTGGCGTGCAGAAGCAAGAGATAAGCTTCTTCAGTGATGTATTAAACACCTTAGCCAGACTACAAGATCAATGTAATCCTTTAGGGCAAAGAATGTTGATATCGGGCTCTCTCGCGTCCCGAGTAGATATGGATTCCAGCCAATATGAAATTACCAGCTTAGGACCCATCAAGCTCAAGGGTAAGCAGCACTCTACTGAAGTATTCAGTGTCGTGCCTAAATCCGATCTTGCTTAAGGATTAACAAGACGAGTGCCATCAAGCAACCCAGTCAGATGGCGATATAAATTAGTTATCTTTCTGTTCCAATATATTTTGAATCGCTAAGCCTAAGGTTCTAAAGGTCAAGATACGACTCGATGTCTGACGCCACACCAGACCAATCTCTCTGTAAGGGGCTTCACCCGGAGGCTGCATCACTCTCAATTCAGTATCATTTAAGATCCCGGCATCGATAGCCATCTGAGGCAGAAAAGTCGTTCCAAGCTTACTGTTCACCATCTGCACTAAGGTATGCAGACTCGTTGCGGCAAACGGATTGACCTTAGCGCTATTAGCTAGCTCACAGGCGCTCACGGCATGACCGGTAATACAGTGCTCAGCCTGTAGCAAAAAAATACTCTGATCGGGCAGAGATTTATAATCCAGGGGTTCGTGTATGACATCCGTCAGCTCCTCATGAACAACAAGCTTAAACGGGTCTATCCCCACCTTCATACTATGAAAGCCACTGGTATCCACGGGTAGAGCCAGCAGTAACAGGTCTAACTCGCCCTTCCCCAAGGCATCCAACAAACGCTCAGTGGTATCCTCTTTCAAGAATAAGGTTAAATCAGCATAGGTACTCTGACAATGCTTAACCACCTTACTCAACAAGAAGGGTGCTATCGTTGGAATACAACCGAGTCGGATATCTCCGGTCATAGGCTCGCCCTGATGTTTCACAAGCTCTACCAGATCGTCTACATCGGTCAGTAATTTTCTCGAACGCTGTACGACTTCCTCTCCAATGGCGGTGAAGATAAATGACTTATGATCACGCTCAATCAACTGATGCCCGAGTTGCTCTTCTAAATTTTGAATACCACTCGAAAGCGTTGATTGGCTGACATGACTCACCTTGGCAGCTCTATTAAAATTCTGTTCTTGATGCAAATTAACCAAATAGAAAAGGTTTTTCAAACTGGGTAAATGTTTCATAAAATCGATTACCAATCACAATGTATATCCAAAATATCAATTTAACTTTACCACATAGGCCAAGTAAAGCGACTAAGCCTTAGCTCAAATATGTGAACAGAATCGACTTAAACCGTTAAAAAGAGGCCAAAATGTGATGCCACCTGTCGATACGATGGTGAAGAGTTCGACATCTTACTGCCTAATACCTATATACAGGGAGCGGCACATGTTGCCCACCAGCTCAGCATGGCTGATAAGCAGCAAGCCCATTCTAACTTATATAGGTGTCAGCATAAGCCAAGGGGTAGCCTACGTTTAGTACCAGGTGGTTTTTGAAGAGATGAAGCTTAGCGGATAAAGCCCTGTATCGAGCCAAAACTTAGGTCGTGATAGATTCGAACGCACAACATTGAAGCCTCTCATATAAAAAGAGCAAGCCGAGTTCAATATTCTACGCCATCAGGATTGGTACCCAGGACAAAAAAAGCCCCGATGACCCAGTCTGTATCTCGGGTCATCGGGGCTCTTTTTTACCCCATACTTTAGCAAGAGGTAAGAATGCTTATTTAATGATTAAGCTTTAGACTCTAAGTATTGCTTAAGCTCGGCTAAGTCTTGGCTAGCATGATCGACGATGGCTTGTAACCAGACATCATGTTCAGTAGCCCAAGCAGCCTCTTCACCGTGTTGGAGTAACTGAGCAAATTGCTGTATTCGCTTTAGACCGACAGAACCCGCAGCCCCTTTAAATTTATGAGCTTCTGAGCATAATGTATCTTTATCTTGGGCTTCTTTGGCATTAACCAGATTACCAACATATTCTGGCATGAGTTGCTCAAATAACACGACACTCTTCAACAAGGTACCAGCACCTATGGCACTACAGTATTGTTCTAGTGTATTAAGATCCAAAATTGATTCTATTTCAGCTGTTGCCATCTTCAGGCACCTCTCAAAAATTTTGACTAGATTAAAGACGATTTACCACATAATACCCGCTATAATTACTGGTGCAACTAATTGAGTGATATGTCAGTAAAAACCAATACTTTTTAACCATTCATTAACAGGTTGTTAATTAAATCTATTATTTAACTGTAACTTCTTAGATTTAGAGGCGAGTTTATCTTAAAAGTTAAATAGCGGCCTTGTTCCCCCTTTGCTCTCAAGTCATTCACGATCGCCACCAGCCAATCCCAACGAAATGCACACCATTGAGGGGCCTTTCGCATCTAAGATTAATTTTTTAAGCTTGCCACCAAATTGCTTCTTGCAAGTAACACCTAAGGTATTGACCTAACGATCCAGTCCCACTCTTGACTCTATTATCCAAGAAAACAATCACCATATTTTAAGGCATTCACCCATAGCAAACATTGTGTTATATCAAACTCCTGACAGTCGAAAAGTTTTACTGTCAAACTTTTCGATTTAACTAAAAATAATGAGCTCGAGTTCCAAGTCAGGTTCACAATGTTACTTAAAGCACTCGTTATGCATAAGTAATCACGCGATGAATTTAAGAATAATTCACTGCACATGCAAAAAAAATCACTTTCAATAAAATAATATATGAGCTTAGTTTTGTTAAAATTTAGTAAAGCAAAAACAAGAAAAAGCTAAAATTCTTTTTATTCATAACGTTATACAGCAACTTCCACAGTTTACGTTAACGTAAAGTGATTATCAAACCTGTATCTAACTGGCGGCAACTACCATATTTTATGCAATCATTTGGTTTGACCTTTGCAGTATCTAGGGGTAATTTGAATGGTTCGGGTGCATATATATAACAAAAAATTCCCCGAGTAGTATTTTAGTTATAGTTTATGGAGTCGTGTATGAGCTTGTATCACCCCAGTTTCGAGCGAGACAATTGCGGTTTTGGCCTAATAGCCCAGATGGACGGTGAACCCAGCCACCGCATAGTAAGAACAGCAATTCAGGGGCTGGATCGTATGAAGCACCGCGGTGGTATTGCATCCGACGGTCGCACAGGTGATGGCTGTGGCTTACTCATGCAAATGCCCGTTAAGTTCTTTGAAGCGGTTGCCGCAGAGAATGATTGGCATTTGAGTCGGAAATTTGCGGTCGGTGTATTTTTCCTCAATCAAGATGACAAATTAGCTCAAGCAGCCAAAGAACTTCTTGAGCGTGAGCTAGAAAAAGAAACTTTAAGTGTTGCCGGCTGGAGAAAGGTCCCCGTCAACCCTGAGGTGTTAGGTCCTATAGGTAAAGCGAGCCAGCCACAAATTTACCAGGCACTGATTAACTCCCCCATAGGTTGGCGGGAGAAGGATTTAGAACGTCGTCTTTATATGGCCAGACGACGTTTGGAGCAGCAACTGACTCACGATGAAGAGTTTTACGTTGCAAGTTTATCTGGTCAGGTAATCGTCTATAAAGGCTTGATGATGCCGGCGGATCTACCGGAATTTTACCTCGACTTAGCCGATATCCGTCTCCAAAGCTCTATCTGTCTATTCCACCAGAGATTTTCCACTAATACATCACCTAAATGGCCCTTGGCTCAGCCTTTTAGATATCTGGCCCACAACGGCGAGATCAACACCATAACCTGTAACCGTCAATGGGCACGTGCACGAGCCTACAAGTTCAATGCGCCTCTCTTGCCTGATCTTCAGCAAGCGGCGCCCTTCGTCAATGAAACGGGATCGGACTCCTCTTCTCTGGATAACATGCTGGAGATGTTACTCGCCGGCGGCATGGACCTATATAGAGCCATGCGCTTGTTGATCCCACCAGCATGGCAAAGTAACCCGGAAATGGATGAAGAGCTCAAAGCCTTCTACGATTTCAACTCCATGCATATGGAGCCTTGGGATGGACCCGCTGGGATAGTGATGACTAACGGTAGGCATGTGGCCTGCGCGGTCGATCGCAATGGCCTGCGCCCATCACGCTATGTGATTACCAAGGATAGAATACTCACATTGGCCTCCGAAGTCGGAATATGGGACTACGCTCCAGACGAAGTCGTCGAAAAGGGTCGAGTCGGCCCAGGTGAGCTACTGGTGCTCGATACACTCAATGGTCAGCTGTATTCTTCATTTGAGATAGATAACGACCTTAAACGTCGCCACCCATACAAGGAATGGATGGCCAAAAACAGTCGCACCCTGACACCTGCAGAAGATTTACCCAATGAGGCACAGGGAGTGAGTGAATTCAGCGATGAACAACTGCTGCAATATCACAAGCAATTTGGCTATTCGCGGGAAGAGTTGCAAGATGTCATCTGGGTCCTCGCCCAAAAAGGCGAAGAGGCCACGGGATCTATGGGTGACGATACGCCTATGGCCGTATTGTCGAAGAAATCCCGTACTATATACGACTATTTCAGACAAAAATTCGCCCAAGTCACTAACCCTCCCATAGATCCATTGAGAGAGAAGCACGTGATGTCTCTCACCACATGCGTCGGCAGAGAGCAGAACTTATTTAATGAGACGACTGGGCATGCCTATCGTGTCATGTTTAACTCACCGGTATTACTTTACAGTGATTTCAATCAGCTCATGGCCTTGGACTCTATGTATTATCGTGCCAACACCATAGATCTGAACTATGACTTGAGTGAAGGATTAGAGCAGGCAATCACTCGAGTCTGTGACGAATCCGAGAGACTGGCCAGAACAGGAACCACCCTACTCATCTTATCCGACAGAGCCACCGACAAGTCTAAACAGGTTATTCCTGCTGCCATGGCCGTAGGGGCCATACAGCACGTACTCGTCAACAAGAGTCTACGTTGTGACACCAATATCGTGGTTGAAACCGCGACCACGAGAGATCCGCATCATTTTGCCGTGCTGCTCGGATTCGGTGCCACAGCCATCTACCCCTATCTGGCCTATGAATCTATCTGCGCCCTTGCGAGGAAGAGCAATATTGCCGACACTCGCAAATTGATGCTCAATTTCCGTCAGGGCATCGATAAGGGTCTGAGAAAGATCATGTCGAAAATGGGCATTAGCACAGTTGCCTCATACCGTTGTAGTCAACAATTTGAGGCCATAGGCCTGGCAAGCGAAGTTGTTGATCTCTGTTTCAATGGCGTGATAAGCCGTATCCAAGGGGCCAGCTTTGACCTGCTTGAGCAAGATCAGGTCAAGCTGCATAAAATCGCGTTCCAGGCACATCAGCCTCTCAGCCAAGGGGGATTGTTAAAATATGTCGCAGGGGGCGAGTATCACAGCTTCAACCCAGATGTAGTCAACACGCTTCAGGCTTGCTTGAAAGACAAGGATTACCCCACTTATAAGCGCTTCACCGAGCTGGTAGACCAGCGTCCGGTCGCGACACTAAGAGATCTCATCGAAGTTAAGGGAGAGCTGCCAGCGGTCGCACTAGACAGTGTCGAGCCGGCCACTAATTTATTCACCAGATTTGACAGTGCGGCCATGAGTATTGGCGCACTCAGCCCTGAGGCGCACGAAGCGCTCGCTGTTGCGATGAATCGACTCGGCGGCCGTTCTAACTCGGGTGAAGGCGGAGAAGATCCACGTCGTTTCAACACCGAAGGCAACTCCAAGATCAAGCAAATAGCCTCTGGGCGCTTCGGTGTCACGGCCCATTATTTGGTTAATGCCGAAGTGTTACAGATCAAGATCGCCCAAGGGGCAAAACCCGGTGAAGGCGGTCAGCTCCCCGGTGATAAGGTGAGCGTCGAGATCGCGGGTCTGCGTAACGCCAAACCAGGAGTCACATTAATATCGCCACCACCGCACCATGATATTTACTCGATTGAAGACTTAGCCCAGCTGATTTTCGATCTTAAACAGATTAATCCTAAGGCGCTGATCTCGGTTAAGTTGGTTTCAGAGCCTGGTGTTGGCACCATAGCCACTGGAGTGGCCAAGGCTTACGCCGATATGATCACCATCTCAGGTTACGATGGTGGTACCGGTGCCAGCCCAATCACTTCCGTTAAATATGCCGGCAGCCCGTGGGAGCTAGGACTTGCCGAAGTGCATCAGTCTCTGGTGAAGAATGGATTGCGGCATAAGATCCGCCTCCAGGTCGATGGGGGGTTAAAGTCGGGCAGAGACGTCATCAAGGCAGCCTTATTAGGCGCGGAAAGCTTCGGTTTCGGTACTGTGCCTATGATAGCCCTAGGATGTAAATACCTGCGTATTTGTCACCTCAACAACTGTGCCACAGGCATAGCAACTCAGAATAAACAACTCAGAAACGAGCATTATCACGGCCTTCCCGAGCGTGTGATGACCTATTTCGAGTTCGTTGCCAGAGAGATTCGCGAAGAGATGGCGGCCTTAGGCGTCACCGAATTTGAGCAACTAGTGGGTCGCAGCGACTGGTTACATGCACTAGAAGGCGAGACTCCCAAGCAACAAGGTCTCGACTTAAGCCCTATCTTGTACACCCCAGAGGTCCCAGAGGGCAGCGCTGTCACCTGGAAAGAACTCAATCCACCCACAGATATTGGTAAGCTAAACCAAGAGATCTTAGCCAAGTGCAGAGACGCCGTTGAACAAGGCGAGTCATTCTCGGCTCGCTTCGAAATAGGCAATATAGACCGCTCTGTTGGCGCTGCACTGTCGGGATTCGTGGCCACCACTATGGGTAAAGAGGGAGCTAAGGCCCCCATTCGCCTGCAATTTAATGGCAGCGCGGGCCAGAGCTTCGGTGTTTGGAACAGTCCTGGCATAGAGCTAACTGTCTGTGGCGATGCCAACGATTATGTCGGTAAGGGCATGTCTGGCGGTAAGATCACCATACACCCTCCTCTGGGTAGCAACTTCCAGAGTGAGCGCTCATCGATCATAGGTAACACTTGTCTCTATGGCGCTTCTGGCGGCAAGTTATTTGCGGCCGGTATCGCCGGTGAACGCTTCGCGGTAAGAAACTCAGGAGCACTTGCAGTCGTTGAAGGCCTAGGCGATAACGGTTGTGAATATATGACTGGCGGAATTGTCCTGGTGCTGGGTAAGACAGGAGTTAACTTTGGCGCGGGTATGACAGGAGGTTTTGCCTATGTCTTCGACCGTTTTGGCCGCTTTAACCGCAGAGTCAACACCGAACTGGTCGATACTCAAAAACTCGACTCCCCCATACATCAACAGCACCTGAAGGGTCTCATAGAGGAACACCTGGCAGAAACGGGCAGTGAACACGCAAAAATGCTGTTGAATGATTTCGAAAATTGGCTCGACTGCTTCGTGTTAGTCAAGCCTAAGAATATCCCGGTCTCGGATCTATTGAGACTCGAGCAGCAACAACCTGAACTAAAAGTGATCGCGGGGTAAATAATATGATGAAAAATGAGGTTGAATTTATCGTGATCAGGCATAAGCAAACAGAATTACACGTTACTGCTGGGGAAATAACGCGATGAGCAATGATTTTCAATTTATCGAAGTCGATCGTATCGATCCGGTGAAGCACCCGGTAAAGCAGCGCGCCACTCAATTTATTGAGATTTATCAGCCGTTCGCTCAAAGCCAGGTAAAAGAGCAATCGGATCGCTGTCTCGATTGTGGTAACCCTTATTGTGAATGGAAATGCCCACTGCACAACTATATCCCTAACTGGCTGAAACTGGCTAAAGAGGGACGTATATTAGAAGCAGCAGATCTGGTACATGAGACTAACACCTTGCCTGAGATTTGTGGCCGAGTCTGCCCACAGGACAGATTATGTGAGGGCGCCTGTACGCTCAACGAAGAGTTTGGCGCCGTGACTATCGGCAACGTAGAAAAGTACATCACAGATACCGCCATCGAACAGGGCTGGCGTCCAGACTTGAGTAAAGTCGTGGCCAGAAAAGAGCGCGTCGCCATAGTCGGAGCCGGACCGGCAGGACTGGGCTGCGCCGACATCCTCGCCCGCAACGGTGTCCAGGCCGTGGTATTCGACAAGAATCCTGAGATTGGCGGCCTGCTCACCTACGGTATCCCGGCTTTTAAACTAGACAAGGCCGTGATGGCGACTCGCCGCACGATAATGCAAGGCATGGGCATCGAATTCAAGCTGGGGGTGACCATAGGTAAAGACCTGCCATTCGACGACTTAATCAATGATTATGACGCCGTGTTCATCGGCATGGGAACCTACACAGCCATGAAGGCAGGCCTGCCTGGAGAAGACGCCCAAGGTGTCCATCAAGCGCTGCCTTACCTGATAGGCAATACCCATCACATCATGGGTACCCAAGATGCTCAATCACCTTACTTGAGCCTTGAAGGCAAGCGGGTCGTGGTACTCGGTGGTGGTGACACTGCCATGGATTGTGTCCGCACCGCGATTCGTCAGGGGGCCAAGGAGGTCACTTGTGCCTATCGCCGTGATGAAGCCAACATGCCGGGTTCTCGCCGCGAGGTGCAAAATGCAAAAGAGGAAGGCGTCAATTTCCTCTTCAACAGACAGCCTGTATCTATCGAGACCCAAGATGGAAAAGTGACCGGTATCACCTGCGTCAAAACCCAGATGGGCGCAGCCGATGCCAGTGGACGCCGCCGCGCCGAGGCAGTAGCTGGCAGTGAAGCCTTACTCGAAGCCGACGCCATCATCATCGCCTTTGGTTTCCAGCCCAGTCCAGCTAGCTGGCTCAAAGATCATAATGTTGACCTCGACCAATGGGGACGTGTGCTGGCACCCAAAGCTGCCGATAATCCATTCCAAACGACGAACCCTAAGGTGTTTGCCGGCGGTGATATGGTGCGCGGATCAGACTTAGTCGTGACCGCTATCGCCGAGGGGCGAGATGCGGCACTGGGGATCCTCAATACCTTTGAATGAAGTAAAATATAGCAACATAACCTAATGTAATACCGATGGGTATTAACAAAGCTTTGCTTGTGATTTGCACATCGATTGATGTGCTTTTTTTTGCCTTTCAAAAAGTGAGTGTTTTACATTATTAATGCGGTGGCTATCAACAAGCAACTAGCTATGGCTCCTCACTACCTAGCAGGTATAAAACTAAAGCAACAGCTTACGCGTAATTATCATCCGCTAATTTAATCGTTATTTTCAAATACTGGCTTTATGAGTAATATCTATAGATCGCCATCTAAATAACACTCAAGCAGTATTTGAGTAACCCGTTCATCAGGATGGTTACATCTAGCCTGATAAGAAAACAAAATCAAAACAGTAACTCCCTCAGCTACCATTATATGTAGCGTGTACCAGATGACTCGATAACAATGTAGAGCGAATTAATTTAAAATTCACTATTTTATAATCTTTTTCCCGGGTAAAAATCGCATACTGCATATGATGACTCAAGTTTGAAGTCATTATCGATTAGGGTTTGATCGGCTTATAGAAGAGGGATTTTAATCAGAGAACAATTAAGGTATCAATAAAGTTTATGACTACAAAAACAGCAACGAGTGCAGCAATTCTACTCTTCATATCGACTAACGCTTTTTCACATAATCATGATAAACCAAACCTAGATCCGATTGAACAGCTTCAAAAGAGGCTTCAATTCTGTGCTAATGTGCCACTGGAAAAAAAATGTTTACAAGCTTGTGATGGTGCCCGAGGCACTGATTCTGAAGCAATCATGTGCGATGTGATAGATGACTTGATGGCCGATGGAGAAAACTCCAGCGGAGGCTCTCTCGATATTTTAAGATATACCATTAAAGGATTGGAGATATATCAAAAAGATGAACAGACATCCCCTAACCTTGCTGTAGGCAGCCACAGACGCCTGTATGTAGAAGGCACCTTCATGGACCGTTCTAAGAGGGATATTTCTAAAGCAGTAACATGGACATCATCGGATAGTATTTTAATAGTGGATGCCCCTTTAACAGGGAAAGACCTATATATGACTCATATCAGTACTATGCGTGCTGTTCGTCCAGATGCCGATGCATGGGTTGAAGCAAAATGGGGGAATAAATCTCAGAGGTATTTCCTTGAAATATTACCTGTTAATCTAGGTGCCGAATGCGCCACTTTGCAAGTACAAACCGATATTGAAGGAGTTATCACGACGTTTGCTTGTCCTGAGACTTTTGAATTTGGAACTTCAGGCCAAGGAGATGGTTACAAATACTACAGAAATGAATCGATCAATAAATACACCAGCATCTATCTGATGACAACCAAGCGCATGGACTTAACCACGGCCAACGAGTACTGCGCTGCACAGGGTTATCGTCTGCCGACAAGAACCGAGCTTACCACACTCGCAGATGAGATGACGACCCCAGGCTACTTCAATGTTACTAGTAGCGTTTACGAAGCCGAATCTACCTTGGGTCCCACTGTGAATTATGGTTGGTCGGTAGATGAATTTTATTGGTCAAGTACGCCATCGCCACTAGATGATGGTGATTTTATGACAGTGGGTTTACAGCTGGGTGGAGGTATGAA
Organism: Shewanella sp.; assembly: GCF_013214165.1. GTDB lineage: Bacteria > Pseudomonadota > Gammaproteobacteria > Enterobacterales > Shewanellaceae > Shewanella. The sequence goes on from NZ_JABSSM010000021.1 coordinate 85,385, forward strand.
AACGGCGCCATCAGATCTCAGAGAAGTGACTTGTGTCATTGATTAGTTCTGATTGATAATTATTATTTAAGTATCAGTCAATTCCCTCTCACCTAGTCTGGGGGTTGACTGAATTGAGACCTACCTCCAACCGATTCACCTAGCCTAATACCATATAATTTCTCCAATTCATTTGTTAATATTGATCTTAAGTTTTCAAACTTAACCGAGTCTGGCTAAAATTAAGGCCTAACCTAGGAATGTATTAATGTTTGTTCACTCAATTTCATTACCCCATGTTATATTGGCGCCCATTAACTTCCCAACGTCAACATAAATTAAGGTCATTCAATGAAATTTGGTATTTATACTAGCCTACATCGAATTTGGCTTAACGAATTTAAGGTTACTCAATGAAAATCGGTATTATCGGCGCAATGGAGCCAGAGGTTGTTCATCTTATCGCTGCTATGTCGTCTGCACAGTCACAGACGATTGCGGGCATCGAGTTTATCCAAGGTACGCTAGATGGCACCGAGGTGATCGTCACCCGCTCCGGCATAGGAAAAGTCGCCGCCAGCATCGCCACCACCTTACTCATCGAGAAATATGCTCCCGATGCCGTGATCAATACCGGCTCAGCCGGTGGTTTCGTCGATGAACTGGCTATCGGTGATATCGTTATCTCCACGGAGGTCAGGCACCATGATGTTGATGTCACCGCATTTGGCTATGAGATAGGCCAGATGGCCAGCCAACCCGCCGCTTTCGTTGCCGATGAGAAATTAATACACGCAGCTAACAAGGCGGTTGCCAGTCTTGACGATGTGAAAGCCATCCAAGGTTTGATCTGTACCGGTGACAGCTTCATCTGTGATCCTGAGCGTACTAAGACCATGCTCAGCCATTTTCCGACCATGGCAGCTTGTGAAATGGAAGCTGCCGCCATAGCTCAAGTCTGCCACCAGTTTAAGGTGCCTTTTGTGGTCATTCGCTCACTGTCAGATAATGCCAATAATGACTCTCCGGTCGATTTTGACGCTTATCTAGTCAAGGCGGGCCGCCAGTCAGCCTTGATGGTGATGGCTTTACTGAAACAATTATAAATACGAGTGTTTATGACTAATGTTTTTAGAGTTTAGTCATTACTAAAAATCCAGCAAGGTCATTATCATGGTTCCAGAGTTTGCCCAACTGCTGCTCAACGACAGTGTGTTTTATCAAGGAGCCATGATCCTTCTTGTCAGTTTATTACTGTCTCGCCTAGCCTCACTGCCCAGAGAATTTCAGCCCATAGCCTGGTTCGGCTTGCTTGCTAAGGAATTAGCAAAAAAAGTGGCCCACAGTAACCGGTCGCCCTCTCAACAAGTTATTGCCGGCACCATGGCGACAATTCTCTTGATATTGCCTTTCTGGGCCATCATCTACTTCTTGTTACAACTTGCCGCCTTCCCCTGGTTTTTCGAATTTATCATTCTCTATATCTGCTTAAATGATGACAATTTTAAACAGGTCGCCGCTGAGGTGAGGCAGGCATTGAGCAGAGAAGATAAAACTGGCGCCAGACAGTTACTCACTGTGTGGTTAAATCGGGATACTCAACAATTAAGCAGTGTTGGCATAAGCAAGGCGACCATAGAAAAATTGGTCACAACACCGGTTTACGGCACAGTTTCAACGATAATGTTTTTTAGCATCGGCGGTGCGCCTCTGGTACTCGCCACACGAATGATAAAGAAGCTTGAGCTATGTTGGCCGGCGATTAACCCTAAATTTAAGCATTTCGGTCAACCGATTTACCTGCTTAGCACCGCCTTGTTTATCGTCCCTAGCTGGCTGTGGAATTTCACCCTGGCGATTCAAGGTGGTCCTAACAGCATACTTTTGCTGTTTAAACCCTTATCTAATAAGGGCTCACTCTATAACTGCACTAACACCTGTACGATAGCCGCATCCGTGCTTAAGGTCGAGCTGGGAGGGCCGATGAAGTTTAACAAGCAGCGTATCGAAGTCACCAAGCTGGTTTATGGCCCGAAACCCGACAGCCAGACTATCTCTGCAGCCATAAAATTAGCCAGCACTGGGTATACGCTCTGGCTCAGTTTTTTGATCCTCATCCCACTGATTTGGGCTACACTGCGCTATTTGCAGACTTAAGTGCCCTGCAGTCTAGACATATATTTATCCATAGGTATCATTCCTAGCATAGACTCAACACACTCCGACATAGGCCATAAGATTTGTTCGACAATATTCATGTATCTTTAACGACTCCCGCTTTGCTATTCCCGGCAATTTCCTTGCTGTTGCTGGCCTACACCAACCGATTCTTTGCCCTAGCGGCCCTGATAAGAAGCTTGAGCAGTGACGGCAAGCCAGTTCATAGTGAGCAGTTAAGAAACTTACGTCGGCGCATCAGTATCATCAGACGCATGCAAGAGGCCGGTGTCATGAGTTTCGCCCTGTGTGTACTCTGCATGATCTTCATCTATGTCGGACTCAATAAAACCGGGTCTTTTGTCTTCGGTTCTAGCTTACTCTTACTGCTCTATTCACTGCTGCTGTCAGTGATTGAGATCCGCATCTCGGTCGATGCGCTTAACTTACACCTGAAAGAGATGGACACATGATTGAGTGGCTCTACGTCTTCGATTTGTGCGGCACCGCCGTTTTTGCCCTCTCGGGTGCGCTAGCCGCGGGGCGACACCGCATGGACCCTTTCGGAGTCATAGTACTGGCCTCAGTCACCGCCGTCGGTGGCGGTAGCATACGCGATGCCCTCTTGGGGGCGACGCCGGTATTTTGGATCCGCGATCCCAACTATATCATCGTCATCTTGATCACAGTGATATTGACCTTGCTTCTGGTGCGAAGGCCTAAGAAGGTTCCACAGCAAACGCTGCCCATAGCCGATGCTCTGGGCTTGGCTCTATTTACTGTCATTGGCGCAGAGAAAGCGCTAAACCTGGAGTTAGGTGGCATGATTGCCGTAGTAATGGGCTTGATAACTGGCGTGGGAGGAGGCATTATTCGAGACTTGCTATGCCGTCAGGTCCCCATGATATTGAGAACCGAGATCTATGCTACCGCATCTATCTTAGGTGGGATCTGTTACAGCGTCGGCATCTATTTAGGTGTCGATAATATGCATGCGGTGCTAGTCGCCATGACGGTGGCGCTTTGCATCAGACTCGCCGCCATTAGATGGCACCTGTCTCTGCCTGCATTCGATTTGAAGAAAAACTGAAAGAATTAACTATGACGATCTTACGCTACCTTTGCCTTGTTCTTGCTTTTATCTGCTTACCTTCGGTAGCCAACACTGGAGAGATGCCACTCGAACAACAATTGGCGGTAAAGTATATTCGAGCCGTCACAGATCACGATTACAAGGCATTATACGCCTTCTATGACAGAGATAGCGTCTTCAAAGACAGAACCGCAAGCAAGACCTATACAGGCCGCAGGTATATCATTAACTTTCTGAGACGCGCCCATCAGGGCGTGCTCGAATACGGCTTTAATATCGAACATATGTTTAACTCTGGCTCTCTGGTCGTGATGATAGGCAGCTATCACTACAAGGGACCCGGAGATCAATTTGGTAAACCCGGTAAGATTATCGAGTTGGCAATCCCGGGTGTCACCACGGTCAAACTCGATATGGATAATCACAGGGTCGAGGAACATGAAGACCTGATGGATTATCAAACCATGGCCGATCAGCTCGCAGTGCAGTAGATCCGATTATCATAAGGCTCGGCGATTAACCCAGTTTAATCCTGCCGAGCCTAGACTAGCCCCTATGCTCAGCATGCTTCTAAGCTCGCTTTTCATCCCAATTCACGTGTTCAAACCCACCAGGAAAGTTAACTGGTCATATTCACCCAGCCTCTCGATCGGAGAGTTTCATTGAGTGAAACCTCGCCCTTTTTTGCAAGCTCGCAGCCGCATCTACACCCGCTGTGACTTCGAGAAAATTATCTGTTCGATTTAGCTTTGCTAATTGTCGAGACCTAAGGTTCGGCATTGCCGCAATTCAATACTTGTCCAGTTGCTTGGGCGAGTCTTCGAATGAAGACAGATTACATTTTCTGTTTTAGCTTCTGGCTGAGTGGGTATTGGCCAGTGTTTTGAAGGTCGTACCTTCATTGTTATCTATAGCCTGCAGTGAGTGCAGGGTCTTGTATGTTCCAGGCATACAGGAGTCAGATGAGCAGTCCCCCTTGCCCGATTCTCAGCAACACAAGGGGGCAGGCTCTGGACTTTCACTCAAGCCTAGCTTCTGCTGGGTTTTCGTATGACAGCAAAATATGGGATCGACAATGAAAATCCCCTCCATGTACTAGTATTGATACCAAACAATGCGCAAAAGTTGTGGGGTCGATTTATGGAGCCAACTCAAGATTCGCCAAGCAAGGTACCGTTAATCAACGATGATTTTTTAGGCCACCCTAAAGGATTATATGTCTGCTTCGCCACCGAGATGTGGGAGCGATTCTCCTTCTATGGCATGAAATACCTGCTACTTCTTTACCTGACTAAATATCATCTGTTCGCCGACGGTGCGGGGCTGGAAGTATTAGGTTCTTACGCAGGCCTGGTCTATTCACTTCCTGTCATAGGTGGACTGTTGGCCGACAGGTACCTAGGCATGCGCAAGGCGGTCATATTCGGTGGTATTCTCCTGTGCATGGGACACTTCTTGATGGCAGTAGAAGGACACCAAGCGGTACAGTACGCCGCAGGGAGTCAACTTAGCGCCGATATCACCCTCAATGACGGTAGCGTCTTACTCGCAGGTACTGTGCTGTCCGAAACCGTCCAGATCCGCGATCTGGCCGCACTCAATGTTTTTTATCTGGCGCTGGCATTGATCGTCGTCGGCGTCGGCTTCCTCAAGCCCAACATCTCCACTATCGTCGGTCAGCTCTATGATAAGGATGATCCCCGTCGAGAGTCCGGCTTCACCATCTTCTACATGGGGATCAATATCGGCGCCTTCGCCGCAACGATCATCTGCGTCTACCTGGGGGAAAACTTCGGCTGGGGTTACGGCTTCGGCGCAGCCGGGGTCGGCATGTTGCTAGGCCTGTTTACCTTCCTCAAGGGACAGAAACACCTCAGAGGCCTGGCAGAGCCGAACGATCCTAGCCTGCTTAGGGAGAAGGTGATATGGCGCTTGAGCCGGGAACACCTCATCTATCTGACCGCCCTGCTCAGCTTATCCATGTTCTGGTTTATCATCCAACATGAGCCCGTTGTATTCGCCGCCCAGCAGGTATTATTACTAGTTTCAGGCGCCGGCCTGATTGGCTACGCCGTCTTAAGAGGCACCAAGGAGGAAATGCACCAGATGATTGTATTGATGGTCCTCATCGGCTCCACCATAGTATTTTGGGCCTTATTCGAACAGGCTGCAGGCTCCATGACCCTGTACGCCGATCGCGTGGTCGACAGAAATCTGGGGGGCATAGAGATAGCCGCGGGGCAATTTGGCTCCCTCAATGCCGGCTTTATCATGCTGCTGGCCCTGCCCTTCGCCGCATTATGGGTCTGGTTGGATAAACACCAGTTAAACCCCAATATCCCGGTCAAGTTCGGCCTGGGGATCATTCAGGCGGGTCTAGGTTTCGGCGCTCTGGTCATAGGAGCCTGGTACCCTAACGAGGCTGGGCAAATCAGTCTCTGGTGGTTGGTGCTGGCATACCTGCTCCACACCACAGGCGAGCTCTGCCTGTCACCGGTCGGCCTGTCTGCCGTGACTAAACTGGCCATTCACCGAGTCGTGGGCCTGTCCATGGGAGTCTGGTTTCTGGCCACGGCCCTGTCTGAAACCGTCGCCATGCGCTTGGGGAAACTGGCCGCCATAGACACATCCGAGCCTCAAAATATGGACATAAGTCAGGCCGTCAGCACTTACACTCAACTGTTCGAATTCTTGATGTGGACGGGTATAGGTTGCGGTATCTTGATGCTGCTCATCTCTCCTATCTTGAAGAAATACATGCACGGGGTGCGTTAAGCAAGAGGCGAGGGATGGATCGAGAAAGACGAGCGCTAATGCAGCAGCCTAGGCTAGGCTAGGGGCGGACAGGGTTCTAAATGGCATTAGCAAAAGCCTCTAGCACCTGAGTCCTAGAGGCTAATAAGGTTAAACCAAGGTCACCTTGGCAAACTTACGTTTACCGACCTGGAAGACACCGCTCGTACCGGCAGTTAACTGCAGGCGTGTGTCTTCAATCTTCACGCCGTCTATCTTGGCCGCGCCCTGCTTGATCATACGCATGGCGTCCGAGGTCGACTTGACGAAACCTAGCTCCTTGAGCAAGTTGGCGATGGCGATACCTTCACCCACACTCAGTTCAACCTCTTCAATATCATCCGGGATGGCGCCCTTCTGAAAACGATTGATGAACTCCTGATGGGCAGCTTCGGCAGCGGCTTCATCATGGAAACGAGCGATGATCTCTTTCGCCAAGGCTATCTTGATATCACGGGGATTGGCTCCGGCTTCGATATCGGCCTTAAACTGCTCAATTTCACCGAGAGGGCGGAATGACAACAGCTCGAAGTAACGCCACATGAGCACATCTGAGATAGACATGATCTTACCAAACATCTCACCGGCAGGCTCACTCACACCAATATAGTTGTTTGCAGACTTGGACATCTTCTTTACGCCGTCCAGGCCTTCAAGCAGTGGCATCATGATAACGGTCTGAGGCTTTTGTCCCTCAGATTTCTGTAACTCGCGTCCCATCAGCAAGTTAAACTTCTGATCGGTACCACCCAGTTCGACGTCAGCTTCCAAGGCTACCGAGTCATAACCCTGTAGCAAGGGATACATAAACTCATGAATGGCTATCGACTGACCCGAAGCATAACGCTTCTTAAAGTCATCACGTTCCATCATACGCGCAACCGTTTGCTTAGACGCGAGACGGATCATGCCCGCCGCGCCCAATGGTTCTAGCCAGGTCGAGTTAAACACTATGCGCGTCTTGGCAGGATCCAAAATCTTATAGACCTGCTCCTTATAGGTTTCAGCGTTAGCGAGTACTTGCTCGCGAGTCAGTGGAGGACGAGTGCTATTCTTACCACTGGGATCGCCCACCATGCCGGTGAAATCGCCGATCAGGAAGATCACTTCGTGACCTAGCTCCTGAAAAGTGCGCATCTTATTTAAGATCACTGTGTGACCAAGATGAATATCCGGCGCGGTTGGATCGGCTCCAAGCTTAATACGTAAGGGACGTCCCTCTTTCAATTTTTCCAGCAGATCCGCCTCGAGTAATATCTCATCGGTACCGCGTTTAATCTCTGCAAATGCTTGGTCTAAATCAGCCATCTCGCCAACTACTCCTAGGAGCTCATTCAAAAATAAAGAGTCATGTTACTTGTTAGCCAGCACAATTGAAAGTGTGTACACTAAGGGGATCACCATAAGCAAAAAAATTGCGACTGCGCTCAACAGGAAAATGTTCGATGGGAAAGGTTATAACGCTGTTAAAATTACTGCCGAAAATGCACCAAATACTCTTGTGTTTCTTAGTGTTAGTGACCTTAATCATAGTTATTTTACCTTCCGGTGATCCCCATGCATCTAAGGATGCTAACTCCAAGCTTTCCGGCACCATTAAGCTAGGCAATGGCGACCAAAGTGACAGCTCAAATATGAGTGCCGATAAGTTAGCCCAGCTTAAGGCGCCTCTCTCTTTTCGCACACCGACGCCGCCCGCGGATCTTTTGCGAGTCGAGCGAAAGAGTAGCGACCCGACTCCCCAGATAGAGCCTCAAGCCGAGAGCTCCATCGACGAATTAACGCGTCAACCAGCCCAGAAGAAGCACGTTAAGCATTTCAAGGTAAAGAGTGGTGATACCTTAGCGGCGCTGTTTAATCGCGCCGGATTAAGCTCTCGGGATGTCTATGAGATAACCCAACTGCCAAAAGCCAAGAAAAACCTGCTGAAGATCCTACCAGGTGAAGAGATCATCATAGTGAAAGATGACGCCGGCGAACTCTTGCAGCTCAGTTATCATATCGACCCCATCTCTACCCTAGTCATAGACAGAGACCCCAAGGGCTATTTTGAACATATTTCACAGAAGAAAGTTGACAGCCGCAATAAATTTTCCAGCGCGACCATTAACAATAACTTCTGGAATGCAGGCGTGAGCGCAGGGTTAACCCCAAACCAGATCATGCAGCTAGCGACTATCTTCGGTTGGGATATCGATTTTGCCCTGGACATCAGACGCGGAGATAATTTCTCCATCATCTTCGAAGAGGAATATGCCGATGGTGAATTTCTCAGAAATGGTAATATCTTAGCCGCAGAATTTAGTAACCAGGGTGATCGCTACACAGCAGTTCGCTACACGGATGGCAACTATTACTCGGAAGATGGACGTAGCATGCGCAAGGCCTTCCTGCGCTCCCCCGTCGATTTCAAATATGTTAGCTCAAGCTTCAACCCTAAGCGCTTACACCCGGTCACAGGTCAAGTCAGAGCCCATAGAGGGGTCGATTATGTGGCCGCGGTAGGAACCCCCATTAAAGCCGCGGGTAAGGGCCGAGTGATAAAGTCAGCCTACAACCAATACAATGGTAACTATGTCTTTATCAAACATAACGACACCTATACCACTAAATACTTGCACCTGAAGAAGCGTAAGGTAAGGCAAGGAGCCACAGTTAAACAGGGACAGATAATCGGCACCCTAGGTTCTACGGGACGTGTCACAGGTGCGCATCTGCACTATGAATTTATCGTCAATGGCAGCCACAGAAACCCGAGAACGGTCAAGCTGCCAAAATCATTGCCCATCGCCAAGTCAGAAAAATCTAAATTTTTGGCTCTAAGTAAGCAGATCATGGCTAAACTTCAACAGGACAAGCAGATCCGGCTAGCCTCAATACAATAAGCGTACAGCATTGACACACCCCCTAGCCTAGCCCCGGCAATGACTGATATTCCCGGCTTCTTGTTCGCTACAAAAATGGAAATATTACAATGAGCAGAGACTTGTATATTGGCTTGATGTCGGGTACCAGCATGGATGGTGTCGATGCCGTCTTAGTCGACTTTGGCAAGCAACAACCCAGACTCGTAGCCAAGCATAGTGAGGCTATTCCAAAACATACCTTAAATGGTTTACAGCGCCTCTGCCTCCCGGGCAATGACGAAATAAATCTACTAGGACAACTCGATCGTAGCGTTGGACAGTTATTCGCTGTGGCCGTCAACGCCCTACTGGCCAAGGCCGGTATTACCAAAGAGCAAGTGATCGCCATTGGCAGCCATGGTCAGACCGTCAGACATATGCCCAATCTAGATATGGGATTCACCCTGCAAATCGGCGATCCCAACACCATAGCAGTATCTACCGGTATCGATGTCATCGCCGATTTCAGACGCAAAGACATCGCCTTAGGAGGGCAAGGGGCTCCCTTAGTGCCAGCCTTTCATCAAGAGATCTTTGCCACCACAGACACGCCAAGGATCATTCTCAACATAGGCGGCATCTCCAACATCACCTTCTTCCCGTCAAACAAACCTGCTGATGACCGTCAGGTCATAGGCTTCGATACCGGCCCGGGAAATACCTTGATAGATGCCTGGTGCCAACAGGCGTTACAACAAGCCTACGACGAGAACGGCGCATGGGCTGCAACTGGAACCACGGATGAGAAGCTGCTCAAGCATCTGCTATCTCACTCATACTTCTCTCAACACTTCCCCAAAAGCACAGGACGAGAGCTGTTCAATCAAGCCTGGCTCGAGCAGCAGACTGCGGCGTTTGGTTATCTAAACGAAGCCGATATCCAGTCGACTCTGCTCGATGTAACCTGCCATAGCATAGCCAAAGATACCTTAGCCTTATCCCAGAGTGGAGAGCTGTTTGTCTGCGGCGGCGGCGCATTCAACGGTGAGATGATGGCACGTCTGGCTAAACTCTTGCCTAATTACACCATGAGTACCACATCTGAGCTGGGGATTGACCCACAATGGGTCGAAGGCATCGCTTTCGCCTGGCTTGCCATGCGCTTCCACAACAGGCTGCCAGGGAATCTCCCTGCTGTCACAGGAGCCAGTCGAACGGCGGTGTTAGGCGCGTTATTTCCAGCAGCCTAGCTCATAAGTTTTTCAACACAAAAGACTAATACCATTCCGAGTAAGTATCTGAACATTCAGCGGGAGTTCAAAGCCCTGTAGGCAAGGCGAATGTTTGAAGCTAATAGTTATTCTATATCGAGAACATTCAACGTAGCATAAAGGGCTTTGAAACCCGCACTGCGTGAGGCTCTCAGTGTTTCCACTTCTGTGTTACATTGACTTAAAAGAGAATAACCATTTCCTCATCAATGTGCCTTGAATTGAAAAAACTGAGAGTCTCTGAACTGACCAGATACTTATATGGAATGGTATAACTAAGCCTAATGGCCGCGCCGTACTCGACTCGTTCGAGTCGGTGCACTTTTTCATTTATCATTCTTTTCCCCCACAGATAAAAATCTACTCTATATCCTCCCTGCGAAATGATATGATCGCCCGATAAATGCGTGCTACCAGATTACGTAAACCCAATAAATGAGAGATACCATGAGTAAAAGTGCCAAAGATGCAAGCCAGATGACTCCAGAAGCTCGCTACGACTACTTTGTTGAGCAAGTAAAGTCTGAAGAGACACTATGGACCCTTCAGGATGATGACGGCTGCGTAATGCTAACGACAGAAGAGGAAGATTGTATTCCTATGTGGCCTAGCGAAGAGGCGGCTAAATCTTGGGCTGTCGATGATTGGGAAAACTGCATCCCGCTCGCAATCCCGGTATCTGAATGGTTGGAACGTTGGGTTCCGGGCATGCAGGATGATGATCTATTTGTTGCTGTATACCCAGTGCAAGATGACCTAGGTGTCGTTATTCCTCCCTATGAGTTAGAGCAGCGTCTAACACCGAAGCAGCGTCACTAATTTAGCCCTCGCTAACAGGAGATCCAGCTTGAAAAATGACACCTCAGATCCTTCAATCGATAATGGCGACGACTTAGATGCAGTCACAAATGGTGAAATTGACAAGGATGAAGCTCTCCAAACACAAGCTAAATCGGCTGCTATACCGGTATTAAAACACGCTCTGCCTAAAAGGCTTGCCGCCCTATGCGCTTTCTTTGCCATCGCCTCAATTAGCGGTCTCATAGCAAAACAAGGCGAACTGTTTTGCATACTGACCATAATCATGGTGATTGCCATACTTGGGCGTCAGCGAACGGCTATGTACTTCCTGCAAGGTTATACGGTACTCCAACTTGCTCTCGTCAGTATGTTGCCTGTCTACCTGTATGATCCAGATAATTTACTCGTCGGCAATCCTTCGACATTTAAGCTAGGTGAACTACAAACAAAGGTACCCGACTTCGTTATCTTCGGCATCATAATTGTGCTGGCTATGGTTCAAGTCTGGGTCGCGTTTACCCCTAAGGTTAAAGCCTATTTCAATACCAAGATAAACATGAACATCATGAGTTAAGTTCTTAGGTTCTAGGTTCTTAGGTTCTAGGTTCTTAGGTTCTTAGGTTCTTAGGTTCTAGGACACAAAAAAGCCAGTTGCAATGCAACTGGCTTTTTTTAAATCTTTGTTAGTCTCAGGATTATACTGAGAAGCTCGCTCCACAACCGCAGGTTGTCGTGGCATTGGGGTTCTTCACGAAGAAGCGTGAACCTTCAAGACCCGAAGTGTAATCGACTTCACCACCTACCAGGTACTGTAGGCTCATAGGGTCGACAACTAACTGGACTCCCTGCTTCTCGACGGTGAAATCACCCTCATTAACCTTCTCATCGAAGGTGAAGCCATACTGAAAACCAGAACATCCGCCACCCGTGACGTAGACTCGTAGCTTTAATGCATCATTTTCTTCTTCATCCAGAAGCGTTTTTACCTTTGAGGCAGCCGCATCGGTAAATCGGATAGGCAAAGCATCGTCCGTTTCTGTCACTTGTTCAGCAGTTTGTTCAGTCATGAGTACCTCTGGATCTAATTACAATGCGAGATTATCTAATACCTGACCAATTTGTTCAAGTAATACCCCGCCGTATTTCGTTTCTATGAATTAATCATAACACCGGCTCAGTCGAGTGTTGAACTGGTTTCTCGATTTTGTCTGTCGCTACCCGCTTCGTTCCAGAAAGTAGATCGAGGGCAGAAAACTCCATTTCAGTCTGTGAGCCTTTGGCCCAACGACTCGACTGGACTATGACCTTAGCTATGATTCTGGACAGTTTAAAGCGCTCCGGTAAAGTGACCTCAGTCTCCAACACCTGAAAATATCGAAACCTAAAATTCAAACTCTGGTCACCCGTGAGTGTCGCTAGGCTAAGTTCGGCAATTTTGCCATCCTGAACCCCCACAAATGTAAATTCGGCTCTGCCCTTCAGAGGCTGCTTACGCTTCTGCAACTGAGTTAGGATGAGCTTGAGTCGATACTGGTTCGGCAACAGATTAGGGGTAAACTCTAATCCGTGAATGGCCACGCCATCGGCAATACTCTCTGGCGCCATGATACTGCGATAGAATGCCAGCTCCCTGAGCAAGTCTTTCTCTTTAGCGTGTTGCTCGGCGAACAAGTCCTGCATCTTAACGTTAGTTTCTCTGGATAAAGCCAGTTCCAGATTTCTGGCCGCTAAAGTTTGAGCCTGAATATTCAGCTGCTTAGTCAATTTACCTAACTGTTCTGTGTTACTCTCCAGCGCGGGGCGATTATGGTCAGACCATAAATTATAACTCAGTCCCCCCAAGACAAAGGCGACCGATACCAGTAGCAGTAAGTAAACACTCGATGGTCGAACTTTTCGCTCTAACACTTGAATACGATCGAGCCAACGATGGTAATTTGCCATTAACTAACAACCTCTTAATATAACTTATGTGTAAATAATTTCACCGCCAACATGATGGCAGGCAATGTAAATCCAGGAAGGCTCAGGTGCAAAACAGAATAAAAAAAACCTACACGCGATGCCAGATGTACCTGAGAACAGATCTGCAAGACAAGCTATCTCAGGCTAAGCTCAGTCTGCAACTGTGTATGTTAGCCCTGTTCTTTGCCCTCATCGCCTCTGGTGTCATCATTCTATTTAGGCTGTTACTCCTCTGGCTAAACAATTACACCCAAACCAGCGAGATCGAGTTTACTGAGATACTTGGCGACTGGCGAGTGCTTTTACCCATATTGGGCGCACTTTTAATCTGGCTAGTGGCTCAAATGGGCTCGAAACGCTATAAGCGTATGGGCATCGCCTATGTACTCCACAGAGTGAAGCTTCACTATGGCAAGGTCCCCCTGCAATCGGCCCCGGGTCAATTTTTTCAGGCACTATTCGCGCTCGCCACTAACTTCTCCGTCGGTCGGGAAGGTCCAGCCATACATCTGGGGGCTGTCAGTGCCAGCGTCTTGGCTGAAAAATTTAATCTGCCCGACAACAGCGTCCGTATCATGTGTTCCGGAGGGATTGCCGCAGGCATAGCCGCAACCTTCAACGCGCCGCTGGCCGGTGTGTTTTTCGTATTCGAGGTCATATTACGGGAATATAAGCTGCATTACTTCTTTCCAATCATGATATCGGCCACCTGCGGCGCGGTATCGAGCCAGCTGGTTTTCGGTAATATTCATGAGTATGAACAAATTGGTTTCATTCGCATTCCACTGTCCCAATACCCGATCCTGGCTATCACGGGAGTGATCATAGGGTGTGTCGCCGCCCTGTTTAACACCTCACTGTTGAGAGTCACCGCCAAGGGACAAGACTGGCCCTTGATTTACCGTCTGCTCTTGGCTGGTGTGGTCACCACCCTGGTCGGTGTATTCTTACCGGAAGCCTTAGGCAGTGGCGATCTAGCCATCGAGCGGGCAATCAGTGAACACCCAAGCTTACTCTTTCTCACGGCTCTGCTCATCGGAAAAATCATTGCCACCATAGCCGCTCTCGGCCTGGGTATTCCCGGTGGGATCATAGGCCCGCTATTTGGTATAGGCGCTCTGCTCGGTGCCATACTGGCGCTCATAGGTGCCGCGGCGTTCCCTTCCATGGCGCCCTATATCGGCCTCTATACCATAATTGGCATGACGGCCATGATGGGCGTCTGCCTGGGCGCACCTTTGGCCGCACTCATTGCGCTGCTCGAATTAACCAACAATGCCTCGATGATCTTACCCGCCATGTTTGTCAGTATCCCGGCATTCCTGGTCGCTCACCAAGGATTTAATTCGAAATCATTATTTTATAAGCAACTTGAGATCATGGGCCTCGATTATAAAGTTTCACCTGTCAGGCAAGGGCTGATGAAAACTGGCGTGCGCGCCTTGATGAATAGACGCTTGGTTATCGTCAAAGATGACGAGAAATTATTGCTAGAAGTATTAAAACGAGCAGCAGGGCGCTCTGTGCTTGTCCGCAATGCACTGGGGCAGATGGAGATGCTACAACTAGAAATGCAGCGCTATGACTGTGATAGCGCCCTGACTAGGCATCCTATCGAGGGCTTACCCGATACGGCGACGCTGAATGAAGTCTACCAAATACTTTGCCGAGAACGCCGCGGTGAGGTCTATGTCTATCAAGACAACAGTGAAAACATCGTCGGCGTGATCAGCTGGGCATCATTGCAACAAGAGATACAGTCTGGACAGGTATAACTTAAACAATATAACAAATTTAAAACCGCAATAAGCCAAGTAGACAGCGCTTACATTTTTCAAACAAAATGAGCATTCTGTCACCCCTTTAATATAAATTGCGACTCCCCACTCCCTTTAGAAATTAAATGTTTGAAAGCGCAACAAAAAATCTATATAACAACAACTTAAGCTACCACTTGGTCAGCAAGTTAGTTTAAACATCTCAACTTATAATACTGACTCACGGAAAGTTATCGACTTCAATCAAACATAAAGGAATATTACTGTGAAAAAATTCATCTCAGTCGGAATTGCATTATCACTTAGCGTCTGCTTTTCTCCTGCTAGCTTTGCAGAAACTTGGACACACAGTTTAGGAAATTGCATAACGCAAGCGAACCGCAGCACCATTGTCGAATCCGACAAATTACGCAATATGATCACAGTCAAAGATGACCTATACAAGGGCGCATCTTTCACTTGCTTGCTTGACCTGCGTAGTGATAAAGCGATCACTAAGGTTCAAATCGATTTCGATACTGATTCTGCTATCGCTGTCAGAGACAAGCCCGTTGACCATCCTGACATTCCGTCCCACCTGCCACATTGTGAGCTTACACTTAACTACTCGCCTGGAGGAAGAATCGATTATTTTAAATTAATACCGACCAGAACGACATTGTTGTATGGAGATTACAGGCATCTCACACTTGAAAATCCAAGAGTACAACATGCAGGTACAGGCCATTTACGAGCAGGATATCTGAACTGCAGCACAACATGGTTCGGAAATGAAACCCGGTTCTACGGTCTGCGAATTAGCTACGAAGATTAAGTGAATAATGCCAAAGGCAGAATAACACCTGCCTTTTGTTAAACACCGATAAATGTAGGACATAGGCATCACAAACGATAAACATGCTCGCCAGTCGCTGGCGTCGATAAACTAAGCTCTCGACGCTGTTACACAAGCCTTAACTCCACTTCTATTCATACGCAAGTTATCCGTACCGTTGCACTTGACTAGAATATATCTAAGGAGGATTGGGCTCAGAACTCGCTTCACAGTGATGTTAACGGAAAACTAGAGGGAGTCTTCGCTGGTTTTTTACCTCCACAGACATGGCTCGATTGCTCAGAGTGTGAACGAACGCAATATCTTCGGCTTATAAAGCTGACCATTTCGGTTATCATCCCAGCTAAGCCAGCAACCATTCAATACAGAGGACGTTCATGAGTAAAATCGTCGTAATTTCAGGTCATCCTAATCTTAATTAGTCGATGGCAAATTCAAAAATCATCCATATACTCGGCTCATTAAATAAAACTCATGTACATTGACTCGATGAGTTATATCAGATTACAAGATTGATATTGCAACGGAGCAGGCCGCGCTGATAGACGCCAATCTGGTGATTTTCAATTCCCTCTCTACTGGTCGACTTATCCGGCCATAATGAAAAATGGTTCGATGATGTATTCACCTATAACTTCGCCTTCGGTCCATAGGGAGATAAGTTAAAGAACAAGAAAGTGATACTGTCAATCACGGCTAGCGCAACGGCAGAGTCTTATAGCGAAGGAGATTTTAACTTTATGCCTCTGGACGACTATCTGGAATCGGCACTTCACCCACTCAAGCAGCCCAAGCAAACATAATCGATAGCATAGTAAGCTTTAACATGAACTCAGACATCAATGAAGGCGGCAGTATCGTATACCGTCAACCGCCTTGTCGTCGAACTCGCAGATAGAGTTAAGGCGAACATATCACAAACGATTAATAGCTGATCCTGTCAATTTTGGCAACACGAAAGTAGAAACAAGCAGTCTAAGCGTCGCGGGTAGATGGCCCACCACGATGGGCGTTAAGCACTCGCTAACTTAAAAATGCAGCGATTGATTAACGGATCAGGAACGGGTTATGACCCGGATGTGACCAGATAATAAAATCTGAAGTGACTGATTATATCTAAGCCACTTCAAAATGCTCGTTTCAGAGCTAGCGTAGGATAGCTGAACAAGGCAGAGTTTGAAAAATTAGAGATCCTTTATGTTGAGCTGCTGATAGGTCACGCCATTATTCAGGGTAACCACACAAGAACCGCCAATGTTTTTAAGCTGAGCACACGCCTGCGTGGCCTGCTTTTTCTTGCTGAACTGACCGACTTTTATTCTAAAGTAAGTTTTGCCCTTTACACTAGCCCGTTCATAGGTAGGCGTTACCCCTTCTAGCGCTGACGCATACTTTTTTTGTAACTTAAGCCAAAATGATTCAATCACCCATGGATTGGTAACCGAAGATAATTGCAGCGCATATTTACCACCTAGATGGCCGTTGGCAAGAAAGCCATTCTTGGATGCCAAGCTTACCTCAATGGGTTGCTCGGGCGCCGAAGGGTATGCCGCTGCCGTTTGCACCTTAGGCTGCTGCGAGGCGGGCTCACTCACGGCGATGACATCTGGAGTAGGTTCTTGGGCCTGCTTAACATCAATCAACACAGGTTTTTCAACGGCCTGCATCATCTCGACTGCAGGCTCTAATTCAGGCTCTAATGCAGGAGCTAATTCAGGGTCTTCGACCATGGCACCAAGTTGAACGATCAACTCTTTCAAGTCGCTCTCGATCACCACCAAACGAGCCACGCTGGGCTGCATCAATTGCCATTCGGCCATGCCTTTCTCAAGGCTATCGACCCTAGTCACTATCTCTTGTTGCTGAGTATCTAGCCTTTGGGTGTCGTCGGCCTGCTTAGTTGAGCTGACACACCCCGTCAAAGTGATGAACAAGCTCAAAAGCAATATGAAATTTGTACTCGCAATATTCATGTTAAATAGAATCACCCAAAACTCATCATGTTAAGCAAAGCTTCCGTTACCTGATACAACATCAGGACCAGAAACTAATATCCATTAAGCCTGTAAAAATAGTCCCTAGTAACAACATAGGGTTAAAGCACGCTACATCATAAATGAAATGGACAAGCTATTATAGTGATACGGCTGGCATTAATGCTCTGTCAGTGGAAATCGCCACTCACCCCTAGAGCTCAAATTCGAAGGCCTCAACATTACAATAAAGTCCGGCAGCGGCTAGGCTTTGGCAACTATTTTGAGCTTGAACAGACTCTTTATAAAATGCCACATTTAGCATATATTTTTCGTTAGCTTCATTGAAAACATAAAAAGCCTCATATGTAAGTACGTTATCAGGGTTTCGGCGTACAATTCCCCAGTAGGTTTTAAGAATATCTAACGAGTGAAAATCACCAAGATTAACCACATAGCCTTTGGCAAACTGTATCTGATCTAGGGTAAAATCGGCGCCATTAATAATATCACCGCTCGCCTTAAAACTCAGCTCAAGCTCATCAGCCCCATGTAGCTTTTTACGACTGATATAGCTGGAATCGATGGACGCACGATAGTGTCCCGGCAAGAGATCGGTAAACAGATAGTAACCATCAAATTCAGTTTCTGCCGTAGCAATAAGTTTATCATTGTCATCTACAAGATTGACTGTCACGTAGGCGGCAGGCTTCTCGGTACCCATAGCATTCTTAACATATACGGTCCCTTCCAGTTCACTGGCGGTTACTACCGGGAAATCCATCACCTCAATGGATCCTTTGCGCGGGGTAATAGAAATCCCTGGAATCGCCGGCAGTAAGAAGGGATCATCAAAGCTATCTCGATCGAGAACAATATCGGTAGTCAAGTTATTCTGCATACCTTGGAGCATGGCTACCCCATTTTCATTACTCAAGGCCTGCCGATGGCTCTGCAACCCTTTAACCTTAGCACCTTCTACAATTGGCTCACCCTCATCAAACACACCATTAGCATTTTCATCTTCGAATACCCTTACCATCATGGATCCCTGATTGGCAAGTGAGTGACGGCTAGTAAAGAATTGACTTGTGATAGGTTCATAGCCAAAGCTGAATCGATAATTAACGGCTATTGACCAGTCACCATCATCGTCATAGTTAATATTACTATTAAGGCTGTATTTTTCTTCGTGCCAAGTAAGCCCAAGCTCGGTGTTGTACTTGTCCGTAATGGGGAAAAAGTCTAGGCTTAACTCTGATTGCAACTGTGATGTTATCGGGATGTAAGAATCCAAACTTAGTATAGTGAGCTCACTCTCAGGGCTTAATCGGTAACCGGCACTGAAACGGGTTGATACGCGTCCAAAGCTTCTTTGCAAGCGTAAGTTGCCTGTAATCCTTTCATTTTCATCTAATTGACTCACACTCTGATACCAAGACAGCTTATTATTAACCAACATGCCATAAGAGTTAAACGTCACTTGCTGAGTTACCGAATCTCGACGTGTGCCAGTGTTCGACAGAAAGTGATTCCAATTAGTTTGGTAGCTGAGAGGCAGAGCTGAGTCAGCAAATAATCGTCCTGACAAATTTAAATCATATTGATTGGTTTCTGAATCCTGCAAAATATTATCGGGTAAATTTGTTTGTCGCCAGTTATAACGTAAACCTAAAGAATGATCGCCAATACGAGTTCGTGCCGAGAACAATCCCTGCTGAACAGCATCTGGTTCAATTTCATAACTGGCTTGTAATAGCAAATTATCAAACAGACTCATATTACTACCTAATGAATAACTCTGCTTATCATCCCCATCTTTAGCGAGCATACTGGCATGACCCAAGCTAAAAGAAAGCCAATCAGTGACCCCCTGTTGGTATAATCCGGATACCAACCAGCCTTGATGTCCTACTTTGCCGAGCCCTGAAATACCAAATAGGCTCTTCCCCACCTCAGTGACAGACACACCATAATTACTCTCTTTGGACGTTAAAGCATTGCTATTCACAAATACCTGTTTGCTCTTGGTCTCCACCTGCCCCTGGGGGCCGTAAAAAATCATCTCAAACTGGTTATCACCAAATAATAACTCGATGTCGTTAAATTCATAACGGCCATTTTTCAAACTGAGCTGACTCGCTATAAATAGTCCATTTCGGTATAACTCTATGTCCCATCCAGGCTGAATATCACCGTTTAGATTTATTTTGTCATGATCAACAACACGGCCGATATCATAATTAGAAAAACGTCCTCCACGACTTAAGCCGCCGGTATTGCCAATGCCAGCGTTTACCGGCGTGATATCGCCTAATTGATATTGTGTTGCACGCAATGGCCCTAATAAATCTGCTTTAGTAGATTCTTTTGTCAATTTCAAGCGAAGATCGGATATAATATCCGCATCATTACCCCCCATATAGTATTCGGCATTTAGGTAAGCTAAATCCTGACTTCCCAGTACAGAATAACCTCCGACCAGGCCATTATTAGAGGTACTGCCATAGAGTTGAACATCAACCAAGGGATGGGAGTATGCCTGATAGGTAGACTCACGCCAGGGGAGTACGGCTATGTTGCTATACGTTGAGCGTGTAGAGCTTTTTCTATTTTTTCTTGCCCAGCGCCGCTGTACGGGTAAAGGTGTTTCCGGATGTAATTTTAAGGTAAGGTCAACAAAATCGAATTCCATGCCAATGCCAAACCAGTCTGAGAGTATATCGGCGTCTATATATAAGTCATCGCTTTCAGAACGTAAACTCTGGCTACTGATCACACTAGATTGACCATTGATTATGACCTGTGCAGGTGCAGTCTCAGAACTCAGCTCTTCGGGCCAGGTAAGCAGGAAATGTCGATCCTCACTGATAAACCACCCCTCAGCTCTGCGTTGCTCAAGGTCTACCTCAATAGGAAAATCAAGTAACTCAAGTAGCCCCATAAGCCCCAGTTGAGCATCTTCAGCACTCTTAAAGGCAAAGACTTCAGATAGTGCAATCTTGTCCACAGATAAAGACAGTAATAGTTCTTCACCAACGGGAATACGCACCACCGACTCAGAGGCAACAGCAACTTCCGATAGGATGATTTCATCAGTACGCTGATATTGCAAACCGATACGTTTTAGCAGTAACTGAACCTTAGGGTTGGTGAGTTTATTAGCAACTGAACTATCGACTGCGGCCTGCAGTGGCCCATGGGTTACTGTTGCCAAGAACAAAATCCCAAAAGCCAACATTTTAAACATCAAAACGCTGGAAGCTGAAATAGCAATAAACGCTTTGGACCTAGCCCGGAAGGCATGGGTGACCAAGGTCTTGACCCAAGGCTGGGTCAAGACATAAAACCGAAGAGGTAAAGCGCCGATTCGCATAAAAAATCTAACTCGAAAATTTATTCATTATGGCACTGTCTTTATAGAATCCAGAGTCACCAGTATCGATTTTTCAGCCAGCAGCACACCATTAAACTCTTTTACGCCCTCAAAGGCCAAGCGTAAGTTCCCTCTCGCTGGAGTATAATCAGGCCAAGTTAACTGTATTTTATGCTGTGTAAGCTCAGGGTAAACTGTATAGCCGTGAACTCTTGCAACGATTTGTTCAGGAGCATCTTGAGACGGCTGCCAGTATGCAATAATATTACCGGTCACGGAATTACGGCCGCTATGGTTAAGCAGCGCCGTAATGGTTGCACGGGGGAATGTTTTCTCTTTTGCCAGCGTTACACTAGTTAAAGCCACGCTCGCATCAATTTCGCCTTGGCGCACTATAATGGGGAGCGAGTAACTCATGACGACATTGAGTTTGATTCTGATTCCATTGACATTACTAGACTCTGGTGATTTGGGCGGTAATGCTTTTAGTAATAAATGGGAGCGATACTCGCCATCTGCTAAGCCCTTTGGACGACGCACCGCAAGTCTAATGGTTTGGCGCTCATCGGGTTTGAGAGTCACCTGCTTAGGGCTAAAACGAATCATGCCGCTGGCCGTCGGAAAAGTCTTAGCTTCTTCCTCGGTTAGGTTATGATAACTACCATTTTCTAGTACTGATTTTTGCTGCCAGCTCAATCGATAAGTACGGGTTTCTTGGCCGGTATTAATTAAGACTAACGACGTGGAACGCTCGCGGTCGTTAAGAGTAACCTGTGTTGGGGAAATAAGCAGGCTCGCCTGCAAGTAGCCCGAATGGCAACATATCAATATTAGCGAACACTTTATTACTCGAAATAACAGACTATTCATCTCTTCCTCTTAAATTGGCAAAGTAGCTACCGCAAACATGACTTAAAATATATTAATATCAACAGATTAATGTCGACATTTAAAATAATCATATGGTAATTAATGTAGGAGTAATTACATTATAATCATGGTTAATAATCGATGGTCATTAGCAAACGTGCCTGATATTCAGTATCAATATAATGGCCACGGGGATCTCCCGAGGACTGCAATGTGCCACCAATAAACACACTTGCCATACCATTACTATCGGTAACAACCGACGTGTCGGTTTTGACACTGACCAAAGTGAACTGCTGTGTACCGAGCCCCGATGCAACCTGAGTCTGGGCCTGCATAACAGCAGCACCAATGGATAACATCTTATAGCTTGGATACTGGCTTAATGTGAACTCAGCGGCATGCCCTAGTGTTAACACCCGAAAATGTCGGCTAAAATCGATTTTGCCACTTGGTGTAACACTGATAGTGCCCACTGAAGAATTATCTATTATCACTATGGTACCGAAGTCAAGAGCCTGTTCGAGCTCCACGGCTGCTTGAGCCGAAGATACAAATAAACAGATTCCAAACAATAACTTTATATTAGTGATTCGTATAAAATGCATTCAGCTCTCTTATGGTACGTAGAAGGCGTCGGTATACAAACCTGCCTTCTACATACGAAGTTCATTACAGGTTAGTACGATACGACGACATCAAAAGTACCAGTATAATCACCATCAACATAAGCAGTAATAGCCCCCTCAGTACCACGTTTGTCGGTTTTCAAGGTTGCACCAACCGAAAAGGTAACATTACCTTCTGAATCAGCGGCTAGATTCTTAGCTGCATAGGCTTTTCCTTTGTTTGCACCAGATGTGATATAAGCCTCAAAACCACTTAAAAGAAAATTAGATGTTTCACTTGGCGCTGAAGCAGCCTTAAGTGTGACGGCATCATCAGCTGGAAGCGTAAGCTCCAGTTTTGAGAATGGTGCGACTTTAGCTATGGTATAAGTCGCTGCAGCACCATCAACAATAACCTGTGCCGAAGCCTTTACTTTACTGTCAGCTGAAGGGCTATCGCCATTCGCATAGATTGTAACCGTAGCAACTTCAGCAGTAGCAGTAGCAGTGCCGATATCTGAAGTGACACGAATAGTACCGAAGTCAATTCCAGTTACTTGCGCCAGATCAAAAGCATTTTGGACTTTTACAGTCGCCGTAGAGGGCGCAGTTTCTTCAGCTGTAGCTTGAGTTGAACCCGCCGCTAACAAAGCAATGGCAATAACTTTAGATAATGTTTTTACGTTAGTCATAATTTTATTCCGTATATGAATTTATATTCTGTCGACAATTTTCTTTACGTTAAAATCCATCTCTAATGAGACTTACTTTGTTATCGACACGATAATACACAACTTTAATATTTATTTCTCTTATTAGTAATATTTTATCATTGACTCTCCATTATATTTAACTGCTCGACAATATTGATTAGATTTTTTCAGACCAGCACAGACTTCTTGAGCATGTTTTTTTGACTTAAAGACTCCGGCTAACAGCCTGCGATATCGAGTTTCACCCTTTATAATATCTGTTGAATATGGCAATAGGTCTTTCAATAGTCCCGGATATCTAGCTTGATAACTCAACCAACTAGACTGTACATTTTTCAGCCTAACAAATGATGCTAAATGAATCGAAAATTGTTCGCCCTGCTCTACATTTGTCATTCGTGAGTCAATAAATGATTTAACATTAGTAACAACTAAATTATTTTCTGCTGCTTCATTTTGTGAAACTGACTTTTTTACAGATAGTTTAGATTGGCCATTAACTGTTTCTTTATTGACCACGAATATATCTTTTTCATTATTCAACTGTTCGGCTGTCGGGTTAGCCTTGAGCTTAGACATCTTGCTTAACTCAGTGATCAAAAACTCTAAATCAGCCTCACTACTCACTAACCGTTTAATGGCAGGGCGCAACTCTTTCCACTCTTCCCACTCTTTCAAGTGTTGCTCAAACTTCAAAGAAAGCGCTTCAAACCTTTGATTATCATATCTTTGAAGCGATACATCATCAGCAAAACAGTTGGAAAAACAGAAGCTGGCCAGCATAAACGCTGATAAACGCAAGCAGTGAAGATCAAACTGCTTAAATAATATTCGCTTAATGTTCTGGCTCATGTTAGCCATCTCTGCGCCCTCTAAAATCAACAAATAAAAATAGTTCAATATTCAAACAGAAAAGCCACCATTAAAACTTAACCTTCTCAAAACAAGCTTCACCACTCATCAAGATAATGCCAAAATGATGCCAACTTATTTATATAACCACGTAACACATGTATCATTGATACAAATTGTGATAAGCATCACAAAGACGCAGTAAATTAAACAGAATTTTTAATAATCAGTAACTATTAACTTGCTTATAATGATTTAACCTGACCTCATAGCGTTTAAAATACCAGCAAAACCTCGTATTAAAGTAATACATCATTAATTTTAAGTGCTCGAATGTATATTTATTAATCGGCTAACATGTCAAAAAATAATCGTTACCGCTTATTATTTATATCCCGAAGTCATTTTCATGACAGATATATAAAAGTTTATTAGGTGGCGGGAAACAATTACCACTTATAAATTAAATCTAATATTTAGATCGAACAAACAGAAATCAAACCTTCATCACAAAGATGTTTTAAAATTAAATGTTTAAATAAATTTGAGAAACAAACAGCAACAATAAACAGTAAGCTCATAAAGACGATTTATAAATTCTGTCGGGTATAGGGTTGTCAATATAGGCTCCATCAATAGCCCTGCGGATATTCCACAGCCACACTGTTTTTGCTATAGTGCCAGCCATTCTAGATGAGAGGCTTTAGACACGGTTCGCTCCCTGTTGTGCCGACTCTGCATGTATTAAAATGTCAGTTTCACGCTCGTCTCCCCCAAGCGCTTGCCTATGCCTGATTTTATGATCGGGTGCATAGAAATGCTGGGCATAAGATCACAATAACTGATCAACTTGAAGGCAATTTAGGCTGGGCTGATATACTCTAGCGAACACGCATTCAGGCAGAGCCTTTTCCTTCACGCGAAGCAACCTATGAATTGGTATTCACGAAAGCCTAATTTTAATCAGATGACTGACTTTAAGGATTGATTATGACCCGCTCCGAAACGCTATTTGCACAGGCTAAAAAAACGATCCCCGGTGGCGTTAACTCGCCAGTACGTGCTTTCAATGGCGTAGGTGGCTCGCCACTCTTCATCGAGAAAGCCGATGGCGCCTATATCTATGATGCCGACGGTAAGGCATATATCGATTATGTCGGTTCTTGGGGACCGATGATCTTAGGTCATAACCACCCTAAGATCCGTCAAGCCGTTTTAGACGCGGTTGAAAATGGTCTATCTTTCGGTGCCCCGACTGAGCTTGAAGTCAAAATGGCGGAGAAGGTCATCGAGATGGTGCCTTCCATGGAACAGGTGCGTATGGTGAGTTCAGGTACCGAAGCCACCATGAGTGCGATTCGTTTGGCACGAGGCTTCACTAACCGTGACAAGATCTTGAAATTTGAAGGCTGTTACCACGGCCACGCCGACTGCTTATTGGTTAAAGCTGGATCCGGTGCTCTGACTCTGGGTCAGCCAAGCTCTCCTGGGATCCCTGAAGATTTCGCTAAGCACACACTGACAGCCAGCTATAATGAGCTTGATTCAGTCAAGGCACTGTTCGAGCAATATCCAGAAGAGATCTCTTGCATCATACTCGAGCCTGTTGCCGGCAACATGAACTGTATCCCACCAGTAAAAGGTTTCTTAGAAGGCCTGCGTACTCTCTGTGATCAGTACGGTGCCTTGCTTGTTATCGATGAGGTAATGACAGGTTTCCGTGTATCTAAGGGCGGCGCTCAAGGCCACTACGGCATCACACCTGATCTAACGACTCTTGGTAAAGTGATCGGTGGCGGCATGCCTGTTGGCGCATTCGGCGGGCGTAAGGACGTGATGCAGTTTATCGCACCTACGGGGCCGGTATATCAGGCGGGCACACTATCGGGTAACCCAATTGCCATGTCTGCTGGCCTTGCTCAACTGGATGCACTCTGTGAAGACGGCGTCTACGAAGAGCTTGCCGCTAAGACTAAGCGTATCGCAGAGGGCTTCAAGGCTGCGGCGAACAAGCACGGCATCCCTATGTCCATCAACTATGTGGGTGGCATGTTCGGTTTATTCTTCACCGAAGAAGAGAAGGTAACAACATTCGCTCAAGTCACTAAATGTGATGCCGACAAGTTCCCCATCTTCTATCACGGCATGTTAGATGAAGGTGTTTACTTAGCACCGAGTGCTTATGAAGCAGGTTTCCTGTCGATGGCTCACGGTGAGAAAGAGATCGAAGCGACACTGGCAGCTGCCGATCGTGTCTTTGCTAAGATGGCTAAATAAGTTAACTAAATTTACTAGTACAGAAAAGGACGCTTCAAGCGTCCTTTTTTATTGCCAGATTCATATTGGCAGAAGCCAGCTTACCTATCTACAACTCACAGCGAGAAAGAGATAGTGGCGATATTGGCAGCTGCCGATCGCGTATTCGCTAAGATGACTAAGTAACTCGTTAACTCAATAGCGAGGTCAAATTCCCAAGGAATACCAAGGCAATAGTGAATATTTAAGACTAGAAACCATCTCGGTTTCTCTTTGAGCCCCAAGTCGAGCGTAGGATAAACAAAGCGATAACGCCTTGAATAAGCAGTGGGCTATTATCCATGGCAATAGAAGGCTTGTTCACAATGCCTAAATTAACGAGCTGTATAGCACAAATCACCAGCCAAACTAAGGAGCCTAACAGCAACACGGCTCGAAATATAAACTTCATACGCCCCCAACAAAACACTTCTGCTCTAGGTTTTATCTGCACTCAGGAATTAGAGCCTAAAATGCTAGACCTAGTGGCTATAATAAGTACAAGATACTGATTATTTATTGAGCGGTCAATTATTTGACTCTGTCACAAAAAATGACGGGCATACTGATTTTTCAGTTAACTGCATTGGATATCAAACCAATATCGATAAGCCATTGAACCCAAGTCTTTTATTGGATTACAAATACCATCTAATGATAAGAAATCATTTCACACTTTTCTAAACTTACTCACGTTACTCAAATGTTCATATCAAATGAACAGGATTTAATAAATTAAAAATCAGGCTCAAATTTCGGCTTAACTAGCCTAATGCAAGATGCTCCGCTGCACAAAAACACCGGAAAACAGAGCCAGTTAACACTTGTGTTATTAACATCTGTGTGGCCTAATCCGCCCGCTCGACACACCAAGCTTAAATAAACCTTAATTCTGGATATTGCTTGCCCGCACCAGGCAATAAAAATCTTCTGTAGGAACTGATGTATGCTCAACATATTCCTGATATCCCTCGCTGTTTTAGCCCTATTAAGTATCATTTTCGAAGAGGTCACGCACCTCAATAAAACCAAGACAACCCTATTCTTCGGGTGTATCTCATGGATCGTACTATTTATCTCGGCCGGAGATGCTAGCCATGAGAAACTCGTCGAAGCTGAACTCAACGAAAACCTACTCGAGATAGCAAGCCTCTGGCTGTTCCTCATGTCGACCATGACATTTGTGGCCTATCTCAACGCGAAAGGCATGATCCAAATACTGGTACAGAAGCTTTTCCCCCAACGAGTATCCGTACGTTTACTCATGATACAAGTCGCTTTCTTCTCGCTGGTACTGTCCGCTATCTGTGACAACGTCACCGCGACTCTGGTCTCACTGGGCTTGTTAACCACCTTTAAGCTCGATAGCCAGATGCGTCGCCGCATGGCGGTGTTAATCATTTTTGCCGTAAACTCAGGCGGGGTTGCCTTGATCACGGGTGATGTCACTACCTTGATGATCTTTCTCGGTGGCCATGTGCAGATGTCCGAACTCATAGTGCTCTTCATACCTGCAACCGTCAGTGTGATGTTGCTAGCCGTGCTCTTCTCTCTCAAGGCTGAAGGACATGTCAGCACCACGCCGATCACGCGGAGTTTTCAAAGGGTCGATGTGATAATTGCCATCATATTCTTCTCTACCATAGTGGCGACCATGGCACTGAATGTCTTGTTTGGCATCCCGCCGGTGCTGACCTTCTTAACCGGTTTATCTATCATGTTCCTAGTGGGCACCACCTCGCGCACCAATAAAGAAGAGCTACAGATCCTCGAATATATCAGGCAAGTTGAATATGATACCTTGTTATTTTTCCTCGGTATCTTGCTGTTAGTAGGCATGCTAAAGGAGATTGGTGCCTTAGATCTACTCACTCAGGTCTACGCTCAATTTGATCCAAATATCTCTAATTTTGTAGCGGGTATAGGCTCGGCATTACTCGATAATGTGCCGCTAACTGCGGCGCTGTTAAAAGCCCAGCCAGTACTCAGCACCCCAGAGTGGCTAGGATTAACATACTCGGTTGGTGTGGGAGGTTCACTGCTCGTCATAGGATCGGCGGCAGGCATCATTGCCATGAGCAAGGTAAAGGAACTCACCTTTGTCAGTTACCTTAAATATGTACCTGCGCTGCTATTGTGCTATAGCGTGGGTTACGGGCTAACCCTATTCCTATCATATAAATTTTTCGGTTAAGCCAGCTCAACCGAGCAGACCAAAAGAGGGCGCCAATCGGCGCCCTCTTTTATCTGTAAAATCAGAGCCTAAAATCAGAGCCAGCCATTATAAATCAATAACATAATCCATAAAATCAGAGCCAGCCATTATAAATCAATAACATAATCCAAACTCAACAGAAATTGGCATCAACTTTAAACTCGACTTGATTAAACGTTGGGTATTCCCGATAGCGTCACATATTTTTCAGTGAAACTCTAGCGATAGGAGGATTTCAAACAAAATAGCGATTTTCAGGCAGGACTTGTGGCCTCAAGTTATTGAGGAGGGAAAAGGGAGATAGAGTCTGTTGATGCAGTCTAGTTATCTGCTAGTTTCTAGATATTGACAGCACTTAGCAAAGTGCCGTCGTCGCTTATCTAAATGTTCACAATAGCTGGTGAGCTCTTGCAAGGTTCCTACTGGGCCATGAAATAATTTACCAAATTCAGAAGTCAGTTTTATCCAGTTATCTGCTGAGATATTGATTCTAGTTAATATCTTAGATGCACTTGAAGATATAGCCCCACGCTTGTCATCACGGATTATCCTGCCAGTTTCATCGACCAGCTCTAGATACTCTTTGAGTGAGAAGTTTATGCCTTTAGCTTGGTTCAGTTGTTCATTTCCAATAAAAGGCAGGAGTTTTTCTGGTTGTTTACCTTTTAAAGCGGCGTTAACTCGCAATTGGAGACTCGTATGGTCAGAGTCTTCCGGGGTTTTAGCCATTTTTGCCCTAATAGGATTGAGCTCTACATATGCCATACAAGCCAGCACTGCGGTTTCATCGAGTAAAGCTTGGCTCTTGAACCGCCCTTCCCAGAAATGCCCCGTGCAGTTATCCTCTTTATTCGCCATCCTCGCGATTGGCTCATTGAGACAGCGCATAAACCAACTTATGTCACTTAATCTGCCTCGATATACGGCTATTGAATGTTTGAGGGCGATGATTTCATGGCTTTCAATTATCTCACATTTTACAAATTTCTGAGTGATTTCAGTCCCTTTAAACAGTTGATGCCACTGCTCTACCACCTCTCTGTCACTCCACCTATTGGCAAGTTCGATATCAATACGCAGCACCAAGTGAAGATGATTACTCATTACCGCATAAGCCGCCACATCAATAGCAAACACGCCCGCTAAATTTAATATCTGATTTTCAATCCATCCACGCCGATGCTCATAAGATTTCCCTGTAAAATCATCCACTCCCGCAATGAAGGTTTGTCGGACTGTTCGGCTGCAGCAATGGTAGAATAAAGTGTCTTCAATACTAATTTGAGTATTTCGTGGACGGGGCATAGCCACCTCCTACATCAACCAATGTTTAAAGCTTAGTAGGTGGCCCTTGATTCATCAATTAACAATCCCTCTCTCAAGTTTTGCCAATTAATAATGCCTGTCTCTATTTTTTAATGGCTGTCTCTATTTTTTTTATGCCTGTCTCTATTTCTTGATTAACAATCCCTGTCTCTATTTTTTTTATGGCTGTCTCTATTTTTTTTCTGTCTCTATTTTTTTTATGGCTGTCTCTATTTTTTTTCTCTATATCGCCGGTACCTTAAATTTAGTGCCTTGTATCGATAACACCACATCTCTGGATCTAATTTCAACTATGTCTAGCTTCCCCCCAATCTTATCGCCTTCCTGTAGCTCAGCCCCATCAACATTGAGCCAACGATTGTCAGGATTGGTGGAATACACATGGGCATTGATATTAAATTCAGGCACCTGCAACTGGAGTCCGCCAGGTAACTGACCATACTTGGGCAGGGTATCTGATTTTTCAGCTGGCATAAGATCGAGTTCACGCGCAGTCATGGGAGCCGCGAGTGAGTTTCTTACCTCAACCGCTGTTAACGCAGCCTCAAAGGCGGCCAATAAGTTATTTTCATCTTGATACTTGTTCGGCGTAGCAGAAGCCAGTTCCAATCCGACCTCAGATGCGGCTCGATTGACTTTGAACTTCAGAGTCGCAAGCATATCTTGACCCTGCTGATTGGCATTGGCCCCAAGTATGATCGGCTCACTGACCGAACGATGAGTTAAACCAGTCGTTGCCGCTTTAGTTGAAGTCGTGGCGGGCTCAACATATTGCATTTGCTGCGGCCTATTATCAAGATAACGTTCGGCCCTGGGGCGCTCGGTCGCTACAGGCAAGGCCACCTTTCCCGCGAGTCTAATACTCTGCTCATTTTCTAATGAACCAAGTTGCGGAGATGTGGCAGGTATTTCATTAGGCTCTTGCTGAAGTGCCAGTGCTAATTTAGGCTCAGATACTTGACTGGAATCACCGACAAGATAGCCCTGGCCCAACCAAGCTATGATGGCCAGGAGTATGAGAATGAATCCCACCAAGAGGACGGGTAAATATCTCTGCCTGTTACCAGAGAAATTATCATACTGAGCCCTAGGCGTTAATACGGGATCGATACCAGCATCCAGCTCCTGGCTTTTAGCACGTGTCACCGCATCGAGTAGAATGGACATTAGTAGCTCCTTCTCGCTTCGACTAACCTGGGACCTTCGGCGCTAAGGTAGAGGTTAAGCTGCACTAATGTCTGACTCCCGGCAATGGCATCGGCTCTAAGGCCATGCTCACGTTGGAAACGCATCAAGTTATCTTCTAATTGCGCATCGAAACCATCGACTAATCTTGGTGCAGTATGATCAATTTTGGCTAAACTGTTTTCAAGCCATTGGATTTGCTCTGAGTTAGAGCCTTGTCCTATCTCTCTTGGCAGGCTAATTGGTGCTTGCCACAAGATCTCGAACGTACCGCTAAAGTGACGCGTAAACCAGTCTCTGTCGACCCAAAGTTGCTGTTCATTGAGTTGTAGTAACAGCTGTTCGCCATGACGTGAAACCACAGTGCCATAGAAAGCCTCTTGTTGACTATCGATAAGATAAACGACTGCGGGGAAGTTAAGGCGAGTTAACGAGTTCCAATTCCCCTGCTGCTGAAAACAGGAGAGGCCCTGTTGCTCTGCCGATTGACAGGCAGATAAGCCGATATAGGGCACTCGGTCCCAGAGACCTAAGATGCTGGCATAGGCGGTATCTATGTCTCTACTTTGTGCTATCGCGCCATTGAGTACCCTTTGATTGGAACTGGAAACCTGGGCCTTATTTTCCTGCACCAAAGATGGTGAAGCTAGACTGCTGCCCGCAGAACTTGCTGCTGAGTTATCAGGTAAAAGCTTGCCCCATAACATAACCCCTAAAACACAACTAAGCGCCAGCACGGACCCGACAGCGATAGGCAAAAAATAACTTCGCTGTTTGATATCCTCGCCGAACACTTCAGCTGCAGCCGAGCTCACCATTTCCTGATCGATAGGCACCTTAGACTGAGCATAGCTCGCCATTAATGCACGCTCACAGAGCAAGTTAATCAATCTTGGGATGCCGCCACTGTATTTATGTAGCGCCTTGATCGACCTTGGATTAAACAAGGGTTCATGACGCCCTGCCACCTTGAGTCTATGTTGCACATAAAGGCCCACCTCTTCGAGCGTAAGCGGAAGTAGATGATAGCGAGCGGTAATTCTTTGCGCGAGCTGGCGAAGCTCTTGTCTTCTCAGTAACTGCTGCAACTCAGGTTGACCGATCAAGATAACCTGCAAGAGTTTCTTGGTGTCTGTTTCCAGGTTGGTCAATAAACGTAACTGCTCTAGTACTTCGGCCCTGAGATGCTGGGCTTCATCTATGATCAGCACAGTATTTCTGCCTTTGTCATGATTTCCCAGCAGGAACTGACTCAGAAGATCCGTTAGCTGCTTCAGGCTAGGGTCTTTGTCATACACAATACTAAGCTCATCACAGAGGGTGGCCAATAGCTCCTGCTCTGTCAGTGATGGGTTTAGAATGAATGCGGTGTCAGTATTTTCAGGGAGTTGATTAAGCAGACAACGGGATACTGTCGTCTTACCCGTGCCCACTTCACCGGTTAATAATACAAAGCCACCGGTTTCACCCAACCCATAGGTCAAATGAGCCAAGGCCTCACGGTGCCGGTCACTAAGGAATAGATAATGGGGATTAGGTGCGATAGAGAAAGGGTTATCGCTTAAGCCAAAAAACGCCTTGTACATACTGAAATCAATCCTTAACCTGTACTTATCGGTTATTAAATACAAAAATCAGTTAAAACTAAAGCTAACCGTTCGCCTTGTCAAAAGATGCTGAACAAAAAGCGATAAAAGACTGTAAATTAAGCGTCCGAGCGACACTGAATCAAATAGGCGAATACATGTTAAGATCTGACCCATCTGGTCCATACATGAAAACTGTGATTTAAATTGTGAAAATTTACCTCGTTGGCGGCGCTGTCCGCGATAGCTTACTCAAGCTACCGGTCAAAGATAGAGATTACCTGGTAGTAGGTGCAACACAAGAGCAGATGTTAGCCAAGGGCTTTCATCGTGTCGGCAAAGATTTCCCGGTGTTTTTACACCCCAAGACTCAGCAAGAATATGCCTTAGCCAGAACGGAGAGAAAAACAGGTTCAGGCTATGGCGGCTTCACCTGTCACGCCAGCCCGGATGTGACCCTAGAGCAAGATCTGCTCCGTCGGGATCTCACCGTCAACGCCATAGCTCAAGATGATGATGGTAAACTCTATGATCCCTATGGCGGTGTAGACGACCTAAACAACAAGGTGCTGAGACATGTCTCCGATGCCTTCATCGAAGACCCTTTAAGAGTACTCAGAGTCGCCAGATTCGCCGCTAGGTTCCATGCCCAAGGTTTCACCATCGCCGATGAAACCCTCACCATGATGGCCAACATAAGTCAAAGCGGTGAATTAGAAGCCCTAACTGCAGAAAGAGTATTTCAAGAACTAGACAAGGCCCTGAGTACCGACAATCCACACATCTTTATCGACGTACTCCACCAATGTGGCGCTCTTAGGGTCCTCTTTCCCGAGATACACGCCCTGTTCGGTGTACCTCAACCTGCAAAATGGCACCCTGAGATAGATACAGGCATACATACACTCATGGTACTCGAGCAAGCTGCTAAGCTCACCAAAGATAACTCGGTGCGATTTGCAGCCCTGGTACACGATCTCGGTAAAGCCCTGAGCCCCAAGGAACACTTGCCTAAGCACCATGGCCACGGACAGAAAGGCTTAGCGCCAATTAAGGCCCTATGCGCGCGAATAAAGGTCCCCAACGACTACCGGGATTTAGCAATGCTCGTCAGCGAGCTGCACCAAAACATTCACAATATTGACCAGTTACGCCCCGAGACTCTGATTAAGCTCTTCGATAAGGCCGATCTCTGGCGTAAGCCCCAACGCCTGCAACAGATAGCCCTAGCCTGTGAAGCCGATGCCAGAGGCCGACTCGGGTTAGAAGGTCAAGCGTATCCCCAGGCCAACTACTTTACCCTCACCTTCGAAGCTGCGAATGCCGTTGCGGTAAAACCTATTATTGACGCCGGTTTTAGAGGGGCTGAGATAAAGCAGCAACTACACATAAAGCGTATCGAGATTGTCTCAGAAGTGAAAAATAACGTTAATAAAAATGCTGCACTCTAGCCTTTAGTGAACACGGCTTTGTCTCTGACTTGGTAAAATTCTACGCGAACAGCTTACTATTCAGGCACTAAACTTGCATTAAATAATGCATTAGCTAAGCTATTCAGGCCTTAGGGTGAAAATTCGTAGCAATATGCATCAGCTATGACATAATCTAGTCGTTGCAGCTGTATGGTACAGCTGTTCCATATCTATCCAACCTATCTAAAGGGATTTCCCAATGAACAAAAAAGTACTGATGATTGCTGGTGTAGCAATGACTGCCCTACTAGGTGGCTGTGCAAACACTACTGCTCTAGAAGAAAGCATTTCAAACCTAGGTAACAAGGTTGATCAACTGTCTTCTGAAGTTAGCTCTCTAAAGTCTGAGCAAGGTGCTCTTTCTGCAGACGTTAAAGATGCAAAAGCGGCAGCTATGGACGCACAAGCTGAAGCTAAGCGTGCTAACGATCGCATCGACAACGTTGCTTCTTCTTACAAGAAGTAATTTGTCTGTATCGGCAACACATATGTGTTGCCGATATGTTCGCCTCCTTCTAAGCTAAATCCCCCCACACAAGTTCAAGTAGCTGTAAGCATCAGTAAGATTAAGCTCATTGCAGTCACGCTTATCACTTATCGCTTAAAAATATCATTCTTCAAACTTCAACAAATTCCGCCCACAAAAAAGCGCCCTCTGGGGACGCATCTTCACACTGTTCAGCTAATTTTCTTTCCTAGCCACTAGCCACTAGTCACTCCCTCGCCTAGCTACTAGCTCCGAACGACACACCTTATCTACAGCGCTATATTCACCGGCAGGCCGTTTTGAGTCAGCAAGGCATCGTTAGCCTTGAAGCTGTCTACATTGTCCTGGCTGATGAACTTGACTATGTTAGCGCTCATGGTCACCACTTTCTCTTGCTGCATCTCTAGCTCAGATTTAGACAGGGCAGAATGCACCTCTATGATGTGACGGCCATCGGGCTCGGTAGAGATCTTGACTGTCTGATTGATCACCCGCACAGGATCGCCATACTTTGTCTGGTAAAACAGCCACTCGATATCATCGGGATTAAGACGCACGCAACCTGAGCTGACACGCATGCCGATGCCAAAGTCTTGATTAGTCCCGTGGATCAAATAACTGCCATCACCGTAAGACAGCTGCATGGCGTAGTCACCCAAGGGATTGTCCGGTCCGGCCGGTACTATGGCGGGCAAGACTTCGCCGCGCTCCAGATGTTCCTTACGTATGCTGGCAGGTACCGTCCAACTCGGGTTAGGGATCCTCGCCTTTATCTTAGTGACCATCTCGGGCGTTTCACGGCCTATACGACCTATCCCCACAGGAAATACATGGACTTGCTTACCATTTTTAGGAAAATAATAGAGTCTCAATTCCGGTAAGTTGAGTACTATCCCCTCTCTTGGCACATCCGGTAGCAACATCTGGGTCGGTATGATGAGTACAGTCCCCGGCGTCGGTAAAAATGGGTCCACGCCTGGATTTGACTCCATCAGTTCCAGAATGCCGACATTGTACTGTTTGGAAATCGTCTGAAAAAAATCCCCCTTCTGTACCAGATGCTCCTGAAGTTCACCGATGAGACGACTGCCCTTTTCTGGCAGATCATACACGTTGGCCATACTAATGCCTGGGATCACACTTAAGATGAACAACAGCAATATTCTCATCATAGGTATCTCTATTTCCTTCTTCTCTACTATCAAATCGAATGTGACGACTGCTAACACCAATTAATATAAGGACCAGCAGATAACTCAAATACTCATATTCAGCTTAAATGTTAACCCCTACTGCCACGATATCCTAGCCCTATCGAGGGATAAAACCAAACCGTTCAGCCGAGGTTAATTTGCCACGCTAGCCTTATATTTTCTTCGACAGGGTAACAATAAAGTCGATCTCTAACCCTTCGAAGTTAGCCGAGGCGATCTTCTTACGTATTTTATCATTGGCCCGCCACGCATACGGCGTCATTTCCAGCAGTATCAGGGCTTGCTCACCGTCAGCATTGAGCTTAAATGTCACTCTCTGACTCGCTAATAATTCGAGTCCACTTACTTGACCCGATTGTATCGCCTTCTCTTTCATATCTGGATAGATATAGCCTTTCAACTGCCAAAGGTGCCGTGGGGCGGGAGAGACCTGCAATAGATAACCCGCTTGCTTGAGGACACGTAGCGGCTCTTTGCCCTTGAGCTGCTTATCGATCAGTGTGATCAGATCGAAGCTAGCATCTGCGAAAGGAAGTGCTCTTAGGCTACTGACAATTAAGGTGCTTTTTTCTGCCTGCTCACTGGTACTAGTTGAATCACTATTTGAGTCGTTAGTAGCATCACTGCTAGTTTCAGATTCAGATTCAGATTCAGCCTCAGCTTCAGCTTCAGCGTCGATCTTAGCCGCCGAGAAGAGTGCATTCTCGGCTTCATTGATCCCATGCTGCAGCAGATTTAATCCGGCTTGTTGCAAGGATCCACTGAGGGCCGACTTTATCGCTCTCAGATAGTAGCCTTCGCCACAATCATATTCCAGATGCGCAATGACCTCTTCTGACGCCATATGCGCCAGCTCAGGCTTGAGCATCTCGGCTAAGGTGTCGACCAGCGGTGAGAATACGCCAGACTCGAGTAAGAAACGCTTACCCCGCATCACCTGCCTAGAGTCAAATTTGGGCTTTTTAGCCAGACTAAATACCCAGTAACCCTTATCATTCTTGTCGAAATGATGCTTATTACTACAGTGTAATCCTTGAGATTCCTCATGGATCATCAGAGGCTGGTTACACACAGGGCATAGATAAATACTTTTCATAATGTCTCTTTAACGATGAAGCTGTGGCTTCCTGTAGCCCAGGAAGTCACAGTTTGTGATAATTAAGCGAATATAAACACACACAAGAGTGCGCCCAGTGCCAGTCGATAAACGACAAAGGGAGTCATTCCAATGCGGCTGACCAGCTTTAAAAATACATGAATACAGGCGTAAGCGGCGAGGAAAGAGACCATAATACCCAGTGACATGGCCTGATAATCTATCGCCTCACCACTGGATATCAGATCCTTAGTCACCAGAATTGCCGCCCCTAAACTAATAGGTACCGACATCAGGAATGAAAAGCGCGCCGCGGCCTCACGTCCTAGGCCCAGCATCAAGGCCGCCGTAATGGTCGCACCGGAGCGGGATGTGCCAGGGATCAGCGCCATGGCCTGAGCCACACCTATGATCAACGCCTTCTTCCAACCCACTTGAAACTCAGTCAGCCCCTTGTTGGTCATTCTATCGGCCCACCACAGCAAGAGTCCAAACACGATAGTGGTCGTCGCTACCACCTCGATATTTCGCAGATGAGTAGAAATAAAATCTTTAGCGGCGAAGCCGACTATGACCGCCGGTATAGTCGCCAGTATGATCCACCAGGCGAGTTTACTCTCATCATTGTGCTCGCCCTTGAACATGCTGCCACCCCAGGCAATAAACATCGACCACAGCTCACGCCTGAAATAGATGATAACGGCGCACAAAGAACCAGTATTAACGGCGACATCGAAGGACAGGCCTTGATCTTCCCAGTCAAGGAGTTGCGCAGGCAAGATGAGATGCGCCGAGCTTGAGATGGGTAAAAATTCGGTCAAGC
This sequence comes from Shewanella sp., assembly GCF_013214165.1. Taxonomy (GTDB): domain Bacteria; phylum Pseudomonadota; class Gammaproteobacteria; order Enterobacterales; family Shewanellaceae; genus Shewanella. The sequence goes on from NZ_JABSSM010000021.1 coordinate 122,994, forward strand.
CCTGAATTAAGGCTAATACTATGACCTGAAATGTGTCCATGCATATTTCCTGTTTAATGAATCTACACCTAGTGGTTAAATGTGTACTTAGGTGAGAGCCAAGATTTGTACTTAGAGTGAGTTAAGAGTCGAGGCTTCATCCGCCAAAGTCTGAGTCCAGACAAAGGGTATAGGCCAAAGTTTTTGCTGAGTTTTATCGTATTCATGCCACAAGGTTTGATAACGCGTGTTCACCGAAGGATGGGCCAAATCGGGAGCAAGCTCAGCCATGGGCCAGAGAACGAAGGCATTAGTTAAGATTTCAGCCCTCGGCAACTCGACAGGATCGAGCGTTACCTTGTCACCATAGAGCAGCAGATCCAGATCCAATGTTCTGGGAGCAAACTTTTTAGCCCCCACCAGACGGCCATTGTCTTGCTCGATCTGCTTAAACAGCGATACTAGTTCACCTATGCTCAAATCGGTATCGACGCCAACGACCATATTTAAAAAGTTACTGCCTTTAAAGCCAACCGCTTCACTTTCATACACAGAGGAGAGCAAGAGCTCACCAAAGTGATAGCTTAGGTCACTTAATCCCGACTTAAGGAAGCGCTCAGGCTCAATATTACTGCCTAGGCTGATATAAACACGAGATAACATCTAACAATAACCCCGCTCAATCTCGACACCGACGGCCGCAACACCAGGCACGGCTCCTGGTTTCATCACAGTCACCTTGACCCAAGGCACATCAAACTCATCCATTAAACAGCTAGCGATCATCTCGGCTACGGTTTCGATGAGTTCAATTGGCTTTTCGGTTATCAAGGCCGTTAATCGATTCGATACCGTCTCATAACACAAGGCATACTGATAATCATCGCTATCCGCGGCAGGCTTGTTATCCCAAGCCATATCCAGATCGATCAACAAGTTCTGATGGATCTTCTTCTCCCACTCATAGATCCCGATAACAGTTTCTATTTTTAACTGTCTTATTAATACTCTGTCCATGATCTCTCCAAAACCAGACTCGTTCCTCATCGATGAGGGCTCATTTGCGCCCTTCGGCTCAAGAGGTCTGATAAGCGTTTACGGATAAAAAAGATATAATGCCAATCTTATCTATTAATTTGCTAAATGCCTCTTTCTAACGGTACAAATCCCAAGTAGGATAAGGCCCTGTAGAAGGATTTTACCTCTCAGGCAAAGCAGATAAAATAGAAAGTTGTGATTATGGCTTAGCACTGAAAAATATTGTGGCGCGATGATACCTTAAGACGGATAAGGAAACCAATTTGACCATAACAGTACTCACTCTGGTAATGATATTGACCGCCTATCTGGCTGGCTCAATTTCCAGCGCCGTGCTCGTTTGTCAAATGCGTGGGCTTCCCGACCCAAGAACAGCAGGCTCAGGCAATCCTGGGGCGACCAATGTCCTGCGCATAGGCGGAGCCAGCTCAGCTGCCATGGTGCTATTCTTTGACATGTTAAAAGGTGCCCTGCCCGCTTACTTAGCCTTCCGCATAGGGGTCGACCCTGTCTCCCTTGGCCTGATTGCTATCGCCGCCTGCCTCGGCCATATTTTCCCTATCTTCTTTAAATTTAAAGGTGGCAAAGGCGTCGCGACCGCATTCGGCGCCATGGCCCCAATTGGTCATGACTTAGCACTTTCTCTGATAGGCACATGGATCCTCATGGTACTGATCTGCCGCTACTCCTCACTCGCCGCCATTATCGCAGCCATACTCGCCCCCGCGTATACCTGGTACCTAGACGACAGATTCATCATCCCGGTCTCCATGCTCTCGGCCTTGATAGTCATCAGACACAAGGACAATATTAGCAGGCTGATAAAGGGTGAAGAATCTAAGGTGTCACGCAAGAAGAAAGATAAAATTTAAGCCGTAGCGAGCCTAGACACCAAACATAAAAAAACACCTGTTTGCATCTGCAAACCAGGTGTTTTTATTACTTGCCACTTATCGCTTAACACTTGCAGCTTATTTAGCGTCTATAGCGGAGGCAGCGAGTCTAACGACCAGCGTGGCATACCTTTGACGCCTAAATCTTCGGTATGACCCGCCTTGAGTCTCTGCAAACCGGCATAGGCGATCATGGCACCATTATCGGTACAAAACTCGCCTCTGGGATAGAAGACTTCTCCGCCTAAATTTTTCATCATCTCGGCTAGCGAGCTGCGCAGGCGTGAATTTGCACTCACCCCTCCGGCAATGACTAAGCGAGTATAACCGGTTTGTTTCAATGCACGGCGACACTTGATAGAGAGTGTATCGACAACCGCTTCTTCGAACGCCAGGGCGATATTGGCACGGGTCTGCTCATCGTCTGGCTCTTTGGCAATCGTATTGGCGGCGAAGGTCTTCAAACCAGAAAAGCTGAAATTTAGCCCAGGTTTATCCGTCATAGGACGCGGAAAACGGTAGTGACCAGTCTCGCCTTTCTCTGCCAGCTTAGCTAACCTTGGCCCACCTGGGTAATCTAGCCCCATGAGTTTCGCGGTTTTATCGAATGCTTCACCTGCGGCATCGTCAACAGACTCGCCGAGCACTTCATATTGTCCTATACCTTCGACGGCCACCATCATAGAGTGCCCGCCGGATACTAACAGCGCAAGAAAAGGAAACTCAGGCACATTATCCTCTAGCATAGGGGCTAAGAGATGACCTTCCATATGGTGCACGCCAACGGCAGGCTTATCCCATGAATAGGCTAATGAGCGTCCCACACAGGCACCGACTAATAAGGCACCGACCAGACCTGGGCCTGTGGTATAAGCCACACCATCTATGTCATCCATGGTGCTGTTAGCATCGGCGAGTGCCTTCTTGATCAAGGGCACAACCTTTCTCACGTGATCGCGAGATGCCAGCTCGGGGACAACCCCACCGTAATCGGCATGTAGCTTTACCTGGCTATATAATGTGTGAGATAACAAGCCTAGCTCGTCGTCATAAACGGCTATTCCTGTTTCATCGCAAGATGTTTCAATACCTAAAACCCGCATCGTATCCCGTCAAAGTGTCATAAAAGGCTGCTAATTCTACCTGCTGTGCTTTAATTATACCAATAGACTTGTTGTTGATTTTGGTCCTCCTGATAATTGCACCAATTACAGTGATCATTAGCGGGTATACACGAAATATTTCGAGCATGACTTAGCCGAGGTCTCGACTAAGATCGCGATGGTGAAAGGATCTAGAATATGATCGCGAAATATGCTTTACAAACACGCTTAATTCGGTATAGAATTCCGCACCATTTTTAAATAAACTTGAGTCGAGAAATTGACTCTCTACAAACTACACCTAAGGGGTGATGGCGTATGCCAATAATTAAAGTACGCGAAAATGAACCATTTGACGTAGCTCTACGTCGTTTTAAGCGCTCTTGTGAAAAAGCCGGTATCTTAGCTGATGTTCGCGCTCGTGAGTTCTACGAGAAGCCAACTACTGCACGTAAGCGTGCTAAAGCCGCTGCAGTTAAGCGTCTTGCTAAGAAGCTTTCTCGCGAAAACGCTCGTCGCGTACGTTTATACTAATCTATTATGAGCCTAGTAGATCAGCTAAAAAGCCAAATGAAAGACGCCATGCGTGCCAAAGCTAAGGTACGTTTGGGGACTATCCGTATGGCGCTAGCCGCCGTCAAACAGATTGAAGTGGATACCCGCGAGAGTCTGACTGACGACCAAGCTATAGCTGTCTTAACCAAGATGGTTAAACAGCGTCGCGATTCGATTACACAATATAGTGCAGCCGGACGTGACGAACTAGCAGCAATTGAAGCGGAAGAGATCAAGGTTCTTGAAGTATTCCTGCCTCAGCCTCTTACTGAAGAGGAAATTGCCGTGCTAGTTGATGCAAGCATCGAAGAGATGGGCGCATCCTCCATGGCGGATATGGGCAAAGTAATGGGCGCATTAAAACCTAAAGTCTTAGGCAGAGCTGATATGGCGGCAATAGGCGCTATGATCAGAGCTAAACTTAAGTAACTTAAGAATAATGCGTAAATAAGCCGTGCTCTTGCGCGGCTTGTTTGTTTGTACAGTTTCAGTTTTTCATTTTGCGCTAATAGCGAAAGGCGGCATTTACTAAACTAATGGCGATACCTCGTGATTTTATCAATGAGCTAGTAGCTCGCATCGATATTGTCGACTTGATCGACGTTAAGGTGCCCCTTAAGAAGGCGGGTAAAAACCACTCTGCCTGCTGTCCGTTTCATAGTGAGAAATCACCTTCTTTTACCGTCAGTAGAGATAAACAGTTCTACCATTGTTTCGGCTGTGGTGCCCATGGCAATGTCATCGATTTTGTCATGGAATACGACCGTCTCGATTTTATCGACGCCATAGAAGAGCTCGCTGGCCAACTGGGTCTCGAAGTGCCCAGGGAGCAAGGTACAGGTAAGAGACGCGATGAAGGATTGAGCCGCGACCTGTATCAATTGATGGAAGAAGCTAGCCGACACTTTCAGAGCCAGCTTAGACAAGATAAAGACAAACAAAAAGTGCTCGATTATCTGGATCATCGAGGCCTGTCCGAGAAAGTAATAGAACACTTCAATATCGGATTTGCACCAGAGGGCTGGGATGGTTTACTCAGTCGCTACCGCCAGAATCAGGATTCCCAAGATAAACTACTCACCGCAGGAATGGTGATAGAAAACGATAATGGCAGACGTTACGACCGATTTCGCGACCGGTTAATGTTCCCTATTCGTGACAGACGAGGCCGGGTTATTGGCTTCGGCGGAAGAGTTTTAGGCGATGGCACGCCCAAATACTTGAATTCTCCGGAAACGCCCATATTTCATAAGGGCAATGAGCTGTACGGACTCTATGAGCTTAAGCAGCGTCACAGAGAACCACAGCGAGTACTGATAGTCGAAGGCTATATGGACGTGGTGGCACTGGCACAGTTTGATGTCGACTATGCCGTCGCCTCTCTCGGTACAGCAACCACCGCAGAGCAGTTTCAACTCCTGTTGCGTAGTGCCAAGGAGGTCATCTGTTGTTATGACGGTGACAGAGCCGGGGTAGAAGCCGCATGGCGTGCATTAGAAACTGCATTGCCACTGCTCAAACCCGGTAACCAAGTTAGATTTATGTTCCTGCCTCAAGGTGAAGATCCAGATACCATGGTGCGCCAGATAGGAAAACAAGCATTCGAAAGTCAGATTGATGATGCTAAAGCACTCCCCGAGTTTCTTTTTGAGACGTTAGCCCAACGCCATGGCGCCGATAAAGGGACATTAGCTAAGCAAGCCATTAGTTTGATTGAGAGAGTACAAGACACCGTTCTACAGAGTTTACTGCTGGAAAATCTAGCCTATAAACTCGGAATGAACGGTGCCGATGAGTTAAGAAGAAAGTTAGGTTTCAGCTCTAAACATCAGGGCCAAACTCTACAGAATAAAGCGTTAAAAGGACGAGGAACCCCATTGCGACTAGCCATCGCACTGCTAGTACAACATCCTATGTTAGGTGAGGGACTGCCGGTGCAGCCGGCACTGAAACACATCAAGATGGCCGGCGTAGATTTGCTGATCCACTTGCTAGACGTTACTCGTAAACAAGTTAAAAACAGCGCACAACTACTTGAACAGTACAGGGATGCTCCGCAATTACGCACCCTCAAAAAACTGACCCAATGGGACCATCAAGTGGCGGATGAAAACTTGCAACAAGAGTTTAAAAAAACCCTGATCTGGCTCAATAATCAATATATTGAGCAGCGATATCAGGAATTGAGTCTAAAACAGAACCATACTAAAGAAGAAAGGATTCAGCTCAGCAAGCTGATTGCAGTCATACAAGGGCAAAATTAAGACACTTTATGTCTTAAAACTAAATACTTGGACTAGTACATGGAAGCGCACAAGGCTATAATGGACGATTTGCGTGGCGATAAGTTATTGCCCGTCGTTTTAACCGTTACCCAACTTGGATGATATCTATGGAGCACACTCCTCAGTCGCAACTTAAACTGTTGCTAGCTAAAGGTAAAGAGCAAGGCTACTTAACCTATGCAGAAGTGAATGATCACTTGCCTGCTGATATGGTCGATGCAGACCAGATCGAAGATATTGTCCAGATGATTAATGACATGGGTATTCGCGTCTATGAACAGGCGCCGGATGCTGATGAAATCATGATGACAGAAGACAGCACAGATGATGATGCTGCAGAAGAAGCTGCCGCTGCACTTGCAACGGTAGAGGCCGAGCTTGGTCGTACAACAGATCCCGTCCGCATGTATATGCGTGAAATGGGGACTGTTGAACTTCTTACCCGTGAAGGCGAGATCGTTATCGCTAAACGTATCGAAGAAGGAATTTATACCGTTCAAGCATCGGTCGCCGAGTACCCTCCAGCGATTGCGGCGATCCTCGATCAATTCGATCGCTATGAAGCCGAAGAAGTTCGTCTATCCGATATCATCTCAGGTTTTATCGACCCTAATGCCGATGATATCGCCCCAACGGCTACTCACATTGGTTCAGACTTGTCACAAAATGAGCTCGACAAAGATGACTCAAAGGATGATGAAGATGAGGAAGAGGAAGGTCCAAAAGGACCGGATCCTGAAGAATCTAAAGAACGCTTCACTCAGCTAAGAGAAGTACATGAGAATACGCTGAGGATCATCGCAGACAAGGGTCGTGGCCATCCTGAAGCAACCGTTGCCCTGTTTGAGATTGGTGAATTATTTAAAGAATTCCGTCTCATGCCTAAGCAGTTCGACCGCTTAGTCAAGAACATGCGTGCCACCATGGATAAGGTCCGTGTTCAAGAACGTTTGATCATGAAGCTCTGTGTCGAACAAGCTAAGATGCCTAAGAAAAACTTCGTTAAGGGTTATACCGCCGACGAAAGCAGCATAGCCTGGTTTGATACCGAACTCGCCTCTAAGAAACCTTATGTTGAAGGTTTAAAGATGATCGAGCCTGACGTTCGTCGTTGTCGCTTCAAGCTCGATATTATCGAGAAAGAAACCGGACTCGCGATTGCGTCTATCAAGGATATCAACCGTCGTATGTCGATCGGTGAAGCTAAGGCTCGCCGCGCTAAGAAAGAGATGGTAGAAGCTAACTTGCGTCTGGTTATCTCTATCGCGAAAAAGTACACCAACCGTGGCCTGCAGTTCCTGGATCTTATTCAGGAAGGTAACATAGGCCTGATGAAGGCGGTTGATAAGTTCGAATATCGTCGTGGTTATAAGTTCTCAACCTACGCAACTTGGTGGATCCGTCAGGCGATCACTCGCTCTATTGCCGATCAGGCAAGAACGATCCGTATCCCGGTGCATATGATTGAGACAATCAACAAGCTGAATCGTATTTCTCGTCAGATGCTACAGGAAATGGGCCGCGAGCCGACTCCTGAAGAACTGGCTGAGCGTATGCTGATGCCTGAAGATAAGATCCGTAAGGTACTTAAGATTGCCAAAGAGCCTATCTCAATGGAAACACCTATCGGTGATGACGAAGATTCGCACTTAGGTGATTTCATCGAGGATACCACTCTCGAGCTACCTTTAGACTCTGCCACAGGCGAGAGCCTGAGAAACGCGACTCACGAAGTATTAGCCGGTCTAACGGCCCGTGAAGCCAAGGTGTTGCGTATGCGTTTCGGTATCGACATGAACACTGACCATACCCTAGAAGAGGTGGGTAAGCAGTTCGACGTGACCCGTGAGCGTATTCGTCAGATTGAAGCTAAGGCGCTGCGCAAGCTACGTCACCCTTCTCGCTCTGAGATCCTCAAGTCTTTCCTTGACGACTAAGTCTAGTCGCTAAGCATTAGCTCGTTGAGACTCGAAAGCCCTGCCATTTTTGGTGGGGCTTTTTGTTTTGCCACTCATGTCATTCTCTTTCCATTCTCTGTTTAAATAATGTCCTAAGATTAACAGCTAAGTTCAGCTCTTAGTTATGGTTATGGGATAAATTCAGAGCCGGGAATAGGTTAACGGCTAAGATCTAAGATAAATTAAGGTTTATAGCAGTGCTATTATTATAAATCAGGCTGACACTTACCAAAAACAAACTGATGAATAATTCGTCACCCCATGTTTTTAGCCATTCCCAGCTCTTTTTCTGCTCATAAAAATGCCAGTTAGCGCTTTGTAGCCCTAGGATTGATTAACAGATAAGCAGTTGAATTTAAAGTTAGCATTTCTGTGCAAAACACGGGTGACAAGCGCATTTAAACCTCGTATACTTCTCGTCGCTTCAGGTAGTGACGACTTCCTTTAGTAGGCCCCTTAGCTCAGCTGGTTAGAGCATACGACTCATAATCGTCAGGTCCACAGTTCAAGTCTGTGAGGGGCCACCAATTTTGATAAGCCGCTTGAAGAAATTCAAGCGGCTTTTTCATGTCTATAAGATTCCTCCTGTCTATCTCCGGTATTCACCAATATCAATCCACTTCAAAATCATCAGTAAAACCACTTGCCAAAATTCATCTCGATGACCCCGATACTTAATCCCGTTCAGATATTCAAAACACCCAAGATTGATGTAATGGCTAGTCGATTACCGCATCAAAACCTTACTCATTAAAACCAATGTCATTCACCCATAAATGCTGACTACTACCGACGGCGTCGTCGAACTACTGCAATTTTTAAATTACACTCAGAATCCAAGCCATTAAGTCGATAGGTTCAGTGAATACTCAGGTCCTCAATAGTAGAACGCAATGAACTATGTCACTTCGGTGTTGTTCAAGCCCGTAACGAGCGATAGCGAGCCGCAATGTAATTACACTCAATGCTGAGACTCTAAGGTTATAGAGGGCGTGATGGCCTAGTGGGATGGTTCTGAGAGATAGTTCAGGCTAATAGTCAACTGGATTAGATGGAGTTAGTTCTACCGTCGATGAATGGGGTGAAACTAGGTTTCATTCAGCTCAGTGGTACCAAGGGATTGAGGCAGATGAATGGGCCAATCTAAGTAGAAAGGCCAGCCAATTTATCAAGCCACCCATCATAAAAGAGGCCAATTTATCAAGCCACCCATCATAAAAGAGGCTATTTCACAACATGCCTATTCTGACGTTATGAAAGTTAAATTAGCAGTAGGTGACTGTTTGTTCGTAACATAAAATATCAACACGCTGATGTTTATGCAACTAGGATAAGTGGACACCCATAAGATTTTGGCACTTTAACTTAATCGGCACTTATTGCTGATATCTAGCAATCCATTCTAGAAGCGATCCTTAAACCGAACAATAATACGTAACAATAATTACGTATTATTTTATGCTTTTATCAATAGATTTCTTATGCCTAATTGTGATGGCTAAAAATGACTGAGTAGTTGTACTAACGCTGGAGTAATACAATAAGTGCAACAGATTAAGGTTGAAAAGTGAGAGAGCTGAAGGCAGAATTTTAGTTCTCACACACAAATTCAGAGTCTGTCATGAACAAACAGTACCATCAGCTCACTC
>NZ_JABSSM010000022.1 GCF_013214165.1 Shewanella sp.
AACGGCATCAGGAACTGTGAGCCCGTGGGCCCAGTAATGTTGAATCCAGATAAAGAGCCTGAAACGGATGTAAGAAATGTAGCGTAAAATTAAGTAAAGAGTGCCAACTACCTTGAAAAACACCGAAACCTCAATCTAAGAGACCACTTATCTTGTAAATCAGCAGGTGTAGATGCGGCTGCGAGCTTCCAAAAAAAGGACTTTTTGGCAGAGCCCACAGGGACGTGTTCACGGCGTCTCGCAGAAGTATCTGCACAATCCTCGCCGGACAGGCGTTAGGTTACAATGAAGGGGGCGACCTTCAAGCTACTACTCAAGAACGAAATAGCCAAATGAACCCCAAAAATGCATTAAGCCTTCATTTGAAGGCTAGTGAATCAATGCCCAATTGAACCTAAGTGCTGTATCAAGTAGATGCGATCTGCATCCAAGGTTTGGCTAGGCCAGAAGCCGCCCATATAAGCGCCTAATGGAATGAGGAACATAATGAGTAGCAGGATCACGGTTAATCCCCTTGCGGATAACTTAATCCCATTGCGGGTGCTGAAGTGGAGCGCTTCCTTCTTGGGGCAGGCCGATACGCAGCGCATACAGGCCTGACATTCGTCGGAACGAATATTCTTCTGAGTGTGGACTGAAATATTGGCCGGACAGGCGCGGGTACATTTGTCACAGTTCATTCCCTTAGACTCGATCAGGCAGTGTTGTGTGCTTCTGCGTATCTTAAACGGGCTCAGGAAGCTGATTAAACCTAATAAGGCACCATAAGGGCAGATGTAGCGGCAGAAGCCCTGACGTCGCCATGCTGCGAGCGCTAAGATGAAGGCAAAGCATGCGAGAGTGACCAGCCCCGGGGTGATGAAGAACAGGCCCATCTTGAGATCGGCTATCTTGTGGTAGTTACCCTCCAGATAGTGCGGAATAGTCTGAGCCGGCATGCCTATGATGATGTAGAGCAATGCGGCTAACAGCAGATATTTGAGCATTCGAAGGGGCCAGTCTAGCCAGGCTGGTGGTAGCATCTCATTCTTAATGAAGCGTTTTCTCAGTTTATACAGGTATTCCCCTGCGAGTCCCAGGGGGCAAGCCCAACCACAGAAGGCGCGTTTGCATAGCAGTCCGGTCAGCAAGACCACGGCTAACATCACGGCCGCCGCTGGATGAGTCTGATCCCATAGGCCTAGAGTCAGTATGGCCTTGAGTTCTATGCCACCGGCGATGGGTAAGAAGGCATCGCCAACATCTGGCCTCATTAACCAAGGCGTGATGCCAGCTTTTAATAATGCCGTGTTTATCGCAAATTGAACCCCGACTAACAGCATAGACAGTGCCAGTAGATGTTGAGTGGCATCTCGCAGGGTATTTATCCTCTGTTCACCTCTGGCTAGCTCAGGTTTAAATTTAGTGAGCAGTAAGATTGAAGATGCTGCGATAGCACTCGCGAGCATCAAGGGCCAATACAGTGAGCTTATGCAGGCACCAACACCCAGAATGATAGTGGTCAAGGCTCCCGATTTTTTCCCACTCCAATAAAGTAAGCTGGCGCTATAGGCGAGTGCAAGCATTAAGGTTAATGATTCTACAAAGGTCATAATGATCTGATATGAGTGACAAGGTGTATCAATCAGAGGCTAGTGTAGAGGATTAGTTCTTTAGTGATCATGGGTTTGTGGAGCGGCTCATACTTCAAGGTTTACTAGGACTTCTTTTGGGGAGGTATATCACAAAGGTGTATGCGGGGAGTTTGTTTTACTTGTTTAAAACTATGAGTGCGCTAGGGAAGTGTAGGAAGCTTTCCGGGAACTAACCGAGTCTTGTTCCATAAGACTCGGATCACGATAGCCGGGTATTATTAATGGCCTTCCATGGCGGCAATAAATTTATTCGATGCCTCGATAGATTTATTCATCTCCTTGATCAGCCCTGAAATATCGGTCTTCAGGCTGGAAAACTCACCCTTGATGGCTCCGATCGCTTGGGCATTCAAGTTATGCTTCAGATAAAGCATATTGTCTTTCATTGCGGTTAACACAGGTGCCATCTTACTTTCGGCGCGCTTCATGGTACGAATTAGCTGCTCGTAGGAACGCTGAGTCTCACGTAACTTACTCTCACTGCTACGGCGTAGGCTGGCCTTGCTTATTTCGCCTATTTCGGTTTGCCATTCATCGAACAGGGCATCGGCCACATCTTCCACTTTTTCGATGCGGTTGCTGACGTCATCGGCTGCATCTTGAGATGATTCATATTCATCCTTGGCCTTGTTGTAGGCTGTCTCCAGATCGCCACCATCGTGGTTAATCAGGGCCTGCATCTCTTCGAGTGCCGAGCTAAATTGCTTCTGCGCCTCCTCTTGAGACTCTCTGGCATCCTCAACTCGGTCGACCATGATGTCACGCTTGTGATAACCTACTTTTTCCATTGCACCATAATAGGCGCTCTGGCAGCCTGTCAGGAGTAAGCTGGTGGCCACGATGGCAATTGCTAGGTATTGTTTCATTTGAGATTGTCCTTATCTGTGGGCGCCAACCGAAATGGCTTTGCTTGAACGCTTAGTTAGCTCTATATTTTGCGGCATCTATGATGCACCAAAGGTGGGCTATTGCGCCTATGATTGCAGGAAAGATCAGCCACCACATGGCATAACCGACTAGGGTAATGATGCAAAACAGCAATGCTGCTATGATTCTTCCTTGTACTAATTGCCCCAATCCTGGAAAGAAGAAGCTAGCGATAGCGGCAATTACGTTGCCTGCCGATCCTTGTTGTGACATCTATTTATTCCTTACACTTGTAAATATTAGGTTATAAGCTTTATTGTACGAATATACGTATTTAATACCAAGTCTTCAAATCAACACAATCAAGAGAACGCAGTGATAAATAAGATAGATGCAACACATTTTCGTACCTTGGGGCTAAGCATTTGGCATTTCATGGTACATCTAAAGCAGAGATTAGCGGAAGATCAGATCAATATACGTGCGGGGCACCTAGCCTATGTCACCTTATTGTCCTTGGTACCTATGGTGGCCGTGACCATGTCTATGTTGTCAGCCTTTCCCGTGTTTAGCGAGATTAGGGGCCTGATAGAAAGCTTTGTCTATGATAACTTCCTGCCTGCTGCCGGAGACAGTGTTCAGGTCTATATCAATGAATTTGTCGACAATGCTTCCAAGGGGACCGCAGTGGGTATTGCGGCCTTGATGGTCGTAGCTATCATGCTGATATCTAACATAGATAAGTCCCTCAACAGTATTTGGCGCACCACGGAGAAACGCTCCATAGTGGTGTCATTTTCCATGTATTGGATGGTGTTGACCCTTGGCCCTGTATTGATGGGGGCAAGCCTGGTGGCAACCTCCTATGTGGTGTCACTCAAGCTATTCAGTGGTGCAGATATCTCGGGATTTGTGCCCTTATTAGTTGAGCGTTTACCGCTGTTTTTCTCGGTCGCCACCTTCCTGCTCATCTATATGGTTGTGCCCAATATTAAGGTTAAATTTTTTCACGCCCTGTTAGGGGCGATTGCGGCGGCACTATTGTTTGAGTTTGGCAAGAAAGGTTTCGCCTTCTATCTGACTGAATTTCCAAGCTACGAGGCGATATATGGTGCCCTGGCCGTGATCCCCATCTTGTTTGTTTGGGTGTATCTCTCCTGGATTATCGTCTTGATTGGCGCTGAAATAACGGCGGCCTTGCCGGAATATCTTGATCATAAATTGCCTGCGTCTTCTGAGTCGTCATCGGATACTGCATCAGCTAAAGATACGATAAAGACCAGCATCTCCTATACCAACCATATCTTAGAAGTTAGGCCTGAGAAGAAGAACAAACAAAAAATTGCAGATAAAGCAGCAGAGATATCAACAGAGAAAGTGACCAAACTATGACGTCATTGCCCACATTTATTCGCCGAGACTGGCTAGATGTGGGTGATGGTCATCAGCTTCACTTGGCGCAATACGGCGATCCAACGGGGGTCCCCGTGCTATATCTTCATGGTGGGCCTGGGGCGGGTTGTATGAGTGAGGAATTAGCCCTGTTTGACGCTGAAAACTGTCATGTGTTGATGTTAGATCAGCGGGGAGCCGGTCGTTCTCAGCCTCTGGGTGAGATAGATAAAAATAATCTATTAGCCTTGCTTAACGATCTGGAAAAAGTACGCCTATGGCTAGGCATTCCGGCCTGGTGTTTAGTCGGGGGCTCCTTCGGTGCCACCTTAGGCATGCTCTATAGTGGTTTATATCCTGAAAAAGTGCTGTCTCAGGTATATTGGGGGCTGTTTATTCCCAGTGAAAATGGCATAAATTGGCTGTATTCGAATAAGGGCGCAGCCAACTTGTTCGCTGATGAGTACTCGGCATTTACAGCTCTTGCGCCTCTTTGTTCCAATGTAGAGCAGTTATTTGCAACATATCGGCTTGGACTCAAGCATATTGATACCGATACGCGTCATCAATATATCCGTTCTTGGCTAGCCTGGGAGTCGGCGCTTGCTATGCCTGCTAATGAACAGTCAAGCTTGGATGCCTTTATGAGTAAAAGTTTAGCCGCAATAGAGCTCCATTATGCGAGTCATCAATATTTTGGAGCTTATGCATTAATGCGAGCAATATCGGCACAAATTCAGGCGCCAAGCCTCATACTACAGGGGGAGATGGATTGGGTCTGCCCCACTCAAATAGTCGAAAAATTCTTAGCTCAATTTGGCTGTGACAGCATAAGTTACTCTGTGATTAAAAGTGGGTATCATGGATTAGCCGATGATAAGATGTTTCGGGAAGTCGTCTATGCCATACGGGAAATGGCAAACAATATGAAGGAAGTATAGATAAATGAAAAAATTGATTATCGCTGGCTTGGCCATCACATTGGGTGCCTGTGCGGCGACGGAATCTAGCGATGGGGCTCCAACGAGTGCCGTGCTGGCACCGGAGAGAGTCACACTAGGTGGCATGACGAATGATGAGGCGACTAAAATCTTATTCGAGGCATTGATCCATAAAAATTATTTGGCGACTATGGCGGGCCCCAACAGGATTGCCCTGCAGTTCGATGATACTCAGTTCTTGTTGCAGCCAAGTATTAATCCAGATGGCATAGATCGCATCATGATGAATCGATTCTACGCGGTTCATCCAAAACTGCGTGGCAGTAAAGACTTGCTCATCTTAGTCGGTACCCTCAACCATAAGCTTAATTTCGCTAAATTTACCCTCAGAGAAAATGGCGCAGTTATCCAGGTGCAAGGGGCCGCAACGTTCGTTAACACCATAGAGCTGGAAGAGATCAGACGCTTCATGTTGTGGACCGACGAAGGTCTGCGTCAGGTCGCTAATTCAATGCCCAAAGGCTCGGAGCAGCTAATCAAGCCTATTCCGGTAATGCAGCAGTCGCAGTCTTTGTGACCAAAAGTTCCTAGGAGCTAGATTTTAGTTCCTAGGCCCTTCTAAATAAGAGTAAATTGCAACGTGATAGCCCTCAGCGTGTTAAACAGGCCGAGTTTCTCCGGGGCGGGTACGCCGGAGCAGGCAAGAGTGTTGTATGAAGAGTTTATTGCATTCTGTCAGTCTAAAGGGGTGACAACTCAGACTGGTGAGTTTGCTGCCGACATGCAGGTGAGCCTGGTCAATGATGGTCCTGTTACCTTTAACCTCACCGTATAGGCTAGGCCTTGATGGCTAATTCGGAGCCATGTGCTGAGGTGCTGATCAGCAATACTCAGATAAGCTGGAAAACATAGACAGCTTCTTGTCTGAGCCGGGTAAATCAGGCTAACTCAGATATCTCAGTTGTTTATTTCAGCCAACCTGTGACGCTATATCTGACCATATTATTCTCTACCACTTCATGTTCTATGAGATGGCTTTTAAAGATAACTGTGTTACCAAAAATAGGCTGCACCTCGATGACCTTATCCTCGAGATGCAGCTTTAGCTCGCCACCATCTCCGTATTGCCAGGTGTCATTTAAGTAGGTGATAAAAGAAAACTTACGCTTGGCGTCATTCTTGAAACGATCGACATGCTTCTGGTAAAAGGTGCCTCGTTCATAACAGGCATAATGAAACTCAAAGTCTGAGATCCCGGTGAAGCAGGCTCGATTCAGGTAGGTAGAGAAGGCCAGTACGGCTCGATAGTAGGCTTGTTCGCAGGGGACTCTGGAATCCTTGTCGATCCAGGAAATTTTATCCGAGCGGATAAGATCATTGATTGTTCTGTTGGCACCATTGCCGATCTCGGCTCGTTGCAACGCTTCTCCAGCGTGCTTCTTGATGAGTTCAGCTCTCAAGTCGAATAATATCTCAGATTCGATCAGGCCATCGACCACCACATAGTCCCTATTAGCTAGTTCATCTATGATGTGCTCGTAAGTTGCAACTGGAGTCATATTTTCTCTTTTAAAATAATGTTCGATAATAATCTGCTGATTAGATCGCTTACCTAGTTGTCATTCCATCGTTTAAATATCAGTGAGGTGTTGATCCCACCGAAGGCGAAGTTGTTACTCATCACATGATCTGTGTCGATATGGCGAATGTCATCGCGGATATAATCTAACTCGCCGCAGGCGGGATCGATCTCGGTCAGGTTGAGTGTGGGCGCGAACCAGCCTTCATTCATCATCTCTATGCTGACCCAAGCTTCTAGTGCACCACAGGCACCTAAGGTGTGACCCGTGTAGCTCTTAAGAGAAGAGATTGGCATGTTAGGGCCAAATACTGAGCTGGTGGCTTGAGTCTCGGCGATATCGCCTCTGTCTGTCGCGGTGCCATGGGCGTTGACATAGCCGATGGCATCGGGCGCTAATTGGGCATCTTTCAATGCATGTCTGATGGCGATTGCCATGGTGGTCGCATTGGGCTGAGTCACATGCACGCCATCAGAGTTAGTGCCAAAGCCGACGATCTCGGCATATATCTTAGCACCTCTAGAGCGAGCATGTTCCAGCTCCTCGAGCACTAAGGTGCAGGCACCTTCACCGATCACCAGACCGTCCCGATTCTTATCGAAGGGGCTGGGAGTCAGTTTAGGGGTGTCATTTTTGGTGCTGGTGGCAAATAGAGTATCGAAGACCACGGCTTCGGTGGGGCATAGCTCCTCGCCGCCGCCGGCAAGCATCAGGTCTTGCTGACCATATTTTATCGCTTCATAGGCGTAACCTATCCCCTGACTCCCCGAGGTGCAGGCGCTGCTGGTGGTGTGCACCCGGCCCTTGAGACCGAAGAAGACACCCACGTTGACAGCTGTGGTGTGGGCCATCATGCGAATATAGCTGGTGGCGGTGATGCCTGACATGTCGCCATTCTTGAGCATGTCGCCGAAGGCTATGAGGGGATCGGTACTGCCTGTAGATGAGCCATAGGCTATGCCCATGGCACCGGAACTGACAACCGGATCATCGAGTAAGTTTGCATCTATAAGGGCGAGTTCACTGGCTCTGGTCGCCATTAAAGAGACTCGTCCCATGGAGCGTACCTTTTTACGCGAGTAGTGTGCTGGCTTGTCGAAATCGGTTACCGGGGCTGCTAGGCGGGTGTTGAGACCTGCATATCTGTCCCATTCATCGAAGCGAACCACGCAGTTTTTCTGCGCTTTTAAATTTCTGGCGATAGTCGGCCAGTCTTGGCCTAGGCTGGATATGCCCCCGATGCCGGTGATCACTACACGTCTGGACATTAGATCATGCCTCCGTTGACCGAGATAACTTGCCTGGTGATGTAAGCTGCATCTTCAGACATCAAAAACTTAGCGAGTCCCGCAATTTCAGCGGGTTTACCCATGCGCCGCATAGGCACGATATCCTTGATCATATCTTTGGGGAAATCTGCCACCATATCTGTCTCTATAAGCCCTGGAGCGATGCAGTTTACGGTGATCTTACGTTTTGCCAGCTCAAGAGACAGGGCCTTAGTCGCGCCTATGATGCCCGCTTTTGAGGCGCTGTAATTGACCTGACCTCTGTTACCTGCGATACCCGATACTGATGCCATGGTGATGATGCGGCCGCCTTTGCGGGTCTGGATCATCGGCATTATGGTGGGATGGATCACATTGTAGAAACCATCTAGGTTGGTATGTACCACCTTGTCCCATTCATTTTCTGTCATGGCGGGAAATGCGGTATCGCAATTGATCCCCGCATTGAGTATCACGCCATAATAGGCGCCATGCTGCTCGATATCGGCTGTGATGGCGGCCTTGACTCGCTCTCGATGGGCGATATCAAACTGCAGGCAAGACACCGAGACACCCAGGGCAATAAGCTCGCGCTTAGTCTGTTCGGCCGCGTCGACATTGCTGTGAAAATGCAGGGCGATATCGAATCCAGCCTCCGCCAGCTGTAAGGCGATGGCTTTCCCTATGCCGCGGCTAGAACCTGTGATCAGTACTCTTCTCTTTTCGGTGTTCATTTTTGCTCTTCCTGCTTGCTGTCAGAGATATAGGTTTCGATATCCTGAGGCTGAAATACATTCACGTTCGCCGCTGCGACTAAGGTTTGTTGATGAAATATCTGGCAATCGAATACCGCCAGCCCTGACTCTTCCTGGTAGAGCCTGGTGACCCGAGTCTGATAACTTTCCCCCAGCCGATAGTCGGGTATGTGCATCTGCAGCTTACGTGTGCCAAGCAAGAAACCGACGCGGATAATATCGCCACGGGATCTGGCTTCCACACCCGCGAGGGCGGCAATGCTCTGAGCCATATACTCGATACCCACGTAATTGGGCACGCCGTTAAGCTCTGCATCGAAATAGGGGCTGAGTTCGCCGATATCTACCTGGGTCAACAGGCTGTCAGTTTCATAGCTGATGAGGCGGTCGATCAAGATCATAGGATCTCTATGGGGGATCACATCTGCAATCGCCATCTGCGATAGTACATGGGCTGACATCTGTTGTGGACTCATTATTTATCTTTCCCTCGCGGGTTCCTGGCGAAAATGAGGCTGGCATTACTGCCGCCGAAGGCGAAGGAGTTACTCATCAAATAGTGTAGTTCAGCACTCTGGCCTTGGCTGACTAAGGGAAGTGATGGATCTTGTGGATCTTGAACGCCGTCCCATATCTGCGGTGGCAAGATTTGTCGGCTGTTCTCCTGGCTCAATAACAGGTAACAAAATGCGGCCTCTATGGCGCCTGCTGCGCCTAAGGTGTGGCCGGTGATGGGCTTGGTGGAGCTACAGGGGGGAGGCGTAGCGCCGAATACCTGCTCGATGGCTCTGCTCTCCATGGCATCATTTTTTTGGGTCGCCGTGCCATGTAGGTTGATGTAGTCGATATCAGCTGCAGCCAGATTGGCATCTGCCAGCGCCGACTGAATGGCCGCGATGGCGCCGCGTCCTTGTGGATGTGGCGCCGAGATGTGGTGGGCATCACTGGACTCGCCGATACCGGCTAAGATCACGCTGCTGGTGTCGTCAGCAGTGAGCTTTTGCAGGATAAAAAGGGCTGCGCCTTCACCTATGTTGATGCCATTTCGGTTCGCACTGAAGGGTTGGCAATGACCCTTGGAGACAGATTCAAGCGAGCTAAAACCGTTAAGGGTGAGCTTGCAAAGACTGTCGCCGCCGCCGACGATCACCAGATCGCACAGATCGGCTTGCAATAGGCGTCTGGCACTGGCGAAGACCTTGGCGCTGGATGAACAGGCGGTGGATACCGTGTAACAGGGGCCGGAAATGTCGAAATAGTGACGTAAAAAGTCACTGGCGTTACCTAGCTCTTGCTGGGAATAGCGATATTGTTCAGGGAAGGCCCCGGTTTGCGATCTTATCTTTAGGGCATCTTCACCGGCTTGGATCCCAGATGTGCTGGTGCCTATGACAATACCTATCCTTTGAGGCCCCCAGTCTACTTTTGCCCGGGCGACCCTGTCGGCAATCTGCTCTGCAGCGCACAGGAGCAGCCGATTGTTGCGGCAGTCATATTTGGCCAGGGACTCGGGTATCACCGGCAAGTCGAAGCTGACTTGTCCCACTAAGGTCTCGGCATCGGGGATGATATCGGTTCGATTCTTCATCGCGCCGACATCCCCCCTCGAGAGTCGGGATAGTACGATTGCAGCAGTCTTGCCCAGAGGCGTACACAGGCCTAAGTGTGAGATGGCTATTTTAGTCATGGTGTCTTTTTATGTTAACTCTTTGATAATGTGGTCAAGGAAAACCCCATGGGCTAAATTGGCGTTAGCGTTAACTCAAATTTAGCTTGCGGTATCTTCAGCGCTATTTCTGCCTGCCAAGGGTCATCATGACTGTACTCGATATTCACAATACTGTCATTCTGGGTGCCTGTGTTTATATTCGTTGTCGGATTGCTTGGGTCGGCATATATTTTTCGGCACCGAGATCCGCCACAATCCCCAGAGATCAGTATAGCCCCTTGTAAATGGGCATTTACCGTCTCTTCGGGCCAATAAATCAACTGAATCAGTGCCAGTAGGTACTCGGCCTTGAATTCGCTGCCCAATAATACACTCTGCTCACTGGTGAGCGTGCTGCCGTCATAGATCAAGGTAAACAGTGCCTGACCCAAGGGGGCAAGGCCGACTAAGGTGAGCCCGTTGGCATCGATCTCGACTTGTGTCATCAGTTCATGTTGAGATGAATCGACCCTAATAGCGGCTTTTTGTGTTGCCGAGCGTACCCAGATCTGATTCGTTTCGTCTAAGGGAATAGGCGCGAGGCAATAATTCACCTCTTTGGCCAGCGCGACACACGTTTGCCTCTGCAACGTCTGGCTGCAGGCCGACAGCATGAATGCCAACATAATCGTGGCACTCAGGGCTATCACAGTTTTTAGTTTGTGTTTAAGGCCGGTAAGCAAGCTCAGTGACATCAGAATGAACCCCTTATCTGCATAATTCGACAATCATGTTTAAGCGGCGCTCGGAGTCACTCACGAAGGGATTGCTCTCATCCCAGGCGTATCCGGCTAAGATAGAGCAGATCATCTGCTTGATGTTATTATCGGGCGCGTCGAAAAATATGATCTCCTGGAAGCGACCATCGTACCAAGCCTCGACATAGGTTCTAAAGGTATCGACGCCGCGCATAAGGGGCTTAGCATATTCGGCATCCCAGTCCACCTCTTCACCATCGAGTTGCCTGATGACACATTTAGCCGCCATTGAGGCCGATTGCATAGCGATAGTGACCCCAGAAGAAAAAACCGGGTCGAGAAACTCGCCAGCATTGCCCAGTAAGGCAAACTTGTCGCTGGCTAGGGTGGTGACATTAGCGGAGTAGCCCTTGAGCAGTGAGCATTCCCTTACTAGCTCGGCATTGGCTAAGAGTCTGTGTAAGTCGGGTTCCTGTTTTATCATCTCCATCAGCACATTCTGCAGATCGGCTTCAACATCCCCCAAGAGATGTGGCTCGGCCACAACGCCTAATGAACACCTGCTGTCACTCAAGGGGATCAACCAGTACCAGATATCTTTATTTTCAGGATGAACGCTGATTAGAATTTTCTGCCGATCGAAATGGACATTTTCCTCAGCACTGGGATCGATATTATCCTCAATATGGGTAAACACTGCGGTGCGACTCGGTAGGCAAGAGGGTTTCTCCAGCTCCAGTAATCTAGGTAGCACTCGGCCAAATCCACTGGCATCGAGCAGGTATTTAGCCTGAATACAATAGACTTCCCCTTGGCGGTTGCTGATGGTGAGTATCGGGTCTTGAGTCAGATCTATGGCTTGAACCGATTCACCAAAACGTATCTCAACCCCTTGGGACTCGGCCGTATCTGCCAGTAGTTTGTCGAAACTGGCACGCTCTACCTGAAACGTAGTGCCAGGGCCGCTGGAAAATTTATCGGTGAAATCGAAGTGAGTATATTTTCCTCTAGAGCTGAAGGCAGCACCATTTTTAAACTGAAAGCCAGCCTGGTTAACGGCCTCGAGCATGTTGGCCTCTTCGATGACTCTCATACAGGCAGGTAATAGACTCTCACCGATGGAGAAGCGAGGGAAATCTTGTTTCTCTATGACTATGACTCGCTTTCCTTGCTGGTGGAGTAGGCTGGCGGCAATGCTACCCGATGGACCGGCACCGATAATAGCAACGTCATAATCTGCTTGTATGCCTGGGTTTGAATGGGGTGCTTGCATCACTTAACAGTCCTTGTAAAAGTTTGAATAAAGGGGGAGAGCATAAAGGTGAAACTTATCCCTATCAGTAGGGTTAATCCAAAAAAGTGTATTGCCGGCGTACTGCTAAATGCCAGTAAGCCAAATGCGAGTATCGTCGAGCTAGCCGACATAAACACGGCCATCATGACGCCTCTACTCTCTTGTTTCGATTCGGCGAAGAACACGCTGTGATCGACGCCGATACCGAAAACGAGGATCAGCGCCAGGGAATGAAATAGGGTGAGTGAGGCCCCCATTATTCCCAGTGTGGCTAAGGTAAAAATCGCCGAAAGTGCCGGTACTGCAACGACCAGACAGGCTAATTTTATGCTGAAACGGCTGCAGAAAATCAAGGTTGCAGCCAGCATGGCCACAGCCAGCAAGATCAAGGTCAACTGACGATACTTGCCCATGACCTTAGAGATATCGCCGACCTTATCGACCAGCTGCACATGGGGGAAATCTGCGAAGAAATGACTGAGTGTATCTATATCTGCGATCCCGCCGAGTAACACTAGGGCACCGAATTCTTCTTGACCACTTGAAGGTAGTATCCATAAGGGAGCGAAGAGTTTGCCTGCTGGCGAAGCCAAGAAGGAGCTGGCATCGATATAATGGCCCTTGGCTGCCAGATACGCGTGTTTGAGCTTAGGGGCTAGCGCATCATCCAGGCCTAGAGTGTCAATAACCTGGATCAGATTCTGCTGATAAATCTCACCCTGAAGGCGATAATTTCTCGCTTGCCTGTCATGACTTGGTAGATACTTGCTCAGGCTAAATGAGTTACCAATTAGCTGTTGATTCACCGCATGGTTTAATCTTGGGGCCAGATCTTCTAAATGCTGTAGCAAAGCTTGCTCGCTGTCGCCCCTGACTAACAGAAATTGATTATCCGTGCCGCCACTGAGCAGCGCTCTCAAGGTGTTCTCTGGTACTTGTACCTCAGGTGGGCTCTGCTGCAGGTTGCGGATATCATCATCGCTTGTCAGTCTCAGTATGCCAAAACTTGATACCGATAAGCAGAGGATAATGATTAGGATCAAGCCTTTAGGCGTGAGTTTAATCAGCAGAGAGTCGATGATTTGTAGGTATCGGTCTGCTAATTTGAGTCGCTGCTCACCCTTAGGCAAGCTGCCAGATGCCAATAGTGGATAGGCGAGTACTAAGGTGATATAAGCCGACATTAGCCCGGAGGCACAGAACACGGCGACCTGTTGCATGCCGGGAAACGGTGCAAAACCTATGCTGGAGTAAGCTAAGACGCTGGTGATAAGGGCCAGAGTGATCGCGGGAAATATGTGTTGGATAACTTGGGTGGCACTGGCGTCAGGCTTATTTAGGCGTTCACAATAGAAGTGAAAACTATAATCGATGGCTATGCCTATCAAGCTGGTGCCGAAGACGAGCGTCAGCAGGTGCAATTCGGCAAATACCCAGCTAGTCATGACGACGGCGACTAACATGCTAGTCGTTATGGTCAGTAAGGCTATGGTCAGTGGCATCAGGGAACGAAATGCCAGCCAAACTAATAGACACGCGCCTAAGAGTGAGGCCAGCCCAAGGCTGGTGACTTCACTCTTAGCGAGCTGGGTCGCGGCCGCCGCATGAAAAAGTGCGCCGGCTCTGAGTATCTCTATCTCTGTATCTTGTCGCGCTAAGTGCTCGAATGCCTGAGTGAGTACCGCTATCTGCCGATCTTGCACCTTAGGGTTGAAGGCGCTGCCGACCCCTTTTGCCATGACTATGGCTGCCACTCTTTCCCTTGAATCTACTCCCGGCAACCTGGCAATCAAAATGCCTTGATGGACTTCCAATGCTTGTTGGGGAGCCAGTGCTTGCAAGTTTTGCGGGTAGAGCAGCAGGGGGTCATTGGCTAACAGGCCGCTGCTTGCGTAGCTAAATGCGTTATAGATTTGCTGCTGAGCTTGGTCTATGAGGCTGTCTAGCTTGCCGCTCTCTAGTGTGTGAGCCTGATCTGGTGTTAACAGGCTAAACCTATAGGGAAAATAATAGTTATTCAGAGACTCGGCCTGATTGATGTCGGCGCTCTTTATATCGACAAAGATGCCTTTACCTTGTTCATTTAGCTGTGTCATCACCCCTTGCGCAGCCTGGATCGCTTGTGCCTGGTTATCGGCAACAAAACCAAGATAGATTGAGTTTGAGAGTTGTTCTTCTACCCGCGACAGGGCGATATCTGTGAGGGGGTCTTGCTGAACATTTGGCAACATGGCCAAGATATCACTCTGAATTCTAGTGCCGCCTTGCCAGAGTGAGCAGCCGATAATCACGATGAGGGACATCATGATGAGCCAGATGGAGAATTTAAATTTTGCCGAATATTGGCCCAGCAGAGCGGCGAGCTTATCGATCATGATGCCTGCTTAGGTTTACGTTCTGGCTCTGTGGTGGCTTGAGAAGGCTTGCCTTGTTGCTGAATGAAATCAGGTGAAACTAGCTCTAACTCGGCTTCTGTCAGGGGACCATTGTTGATCGCTTCGAATTCGATTCTGCTGGTGTCCCCATTAGCGCTGACTAGTGTGAGCGCCGAGATCTGGCTGCTACCTTCTAATATCATCTGTGGGATGGCTTTTAGCAGCAAGGGATCTTTGGGGATCAAGCCCAGTGTCCAAGGTGCCTGTGAGTCAGGTGCCAGCAAGTAAAAGCTAAAGTGCTCATCTAGGGTCTGCAGCTCGCCACCGAGTAGGGCCTTGAGTAAGATGGGTAAGGTCTGCGCCAGGGCGCCGGCTCCTTGATTACCGCGGGTTTGAGAGACCTGTTGCTTGCCCGAACTATCGATCTGAATTAATGCATCGTCCTTGAGTATCAAGGTGGATTTGAAGGGCGTCTCTTGATTCCAGACCAGACCCAGTTGGGCATCGAATATAAAACTCCCCTTGCTAATTAGGGGTTTCTTAAGCACCTTTAGGCTTCGGTATTGGGTAAACTTTCCCCTAGCATGTTGGTTTAATTCGAGTCTCTTGCTGAGCTTCTCTATCTCTTGATTGTTTACTTCGGATTGAAACAGAGCCTCAAACTTGGCCGCTTGTGAACTGATAACAGATGATTCACTGGTGTTAGCCAGGGCAGGGCTACCCACGAGTGTGAGTAATAAGGCCGATAGCAATAATAGCGTCGAGGAAAATTCGCCACGTGAGCCGAACTGGATGTTAATCATCGCCCATTCTCCTCAGTACTTCTTGTTTTAGTACCTTGAGTTTCAATGCCTTGAGTTTGAGCGCTATCGATTGCAGCGCCGTCGATTTCGATGCCGGGAATGAACTGAGCTAGCTTCTGCCTGAATATGGTCGGAGTCACGAAGCACAGCTCATTGTTACTATCTACGGCAGCTTGGATGGTATAACCTTTAGTGAGACGTTTATTAGTGGCTAGATCTCTGATTTGGTAGTTGATCTTCATGCGGTTTTCCCATTCGACCAGGGAGGCTGTCACCTTCACTCTTTGATCGAAGGTACTAGGTTGCACATACTTTATCTGTAGATCCACGATAGGCCAGGAATAGCCCGAGGCCAACATTTCACGATAACCATAGCCAAACATATCCAACAGCTGACATCTGGCCATCTCGAAATAACGCAGATAGTTACCATGCCAGGTGATCCCCATGGAATCGACATCATGAAAGGGGATCAAGATCTCCAGCTCTGTGGTTAAGATAGATTTGTTGGAGCTTGAGATCATCAACAGACTTCCCACTCACCGGCCTGGATCTTATCTACCGTTTGTCTAAGCACAGACTCTAGTGGCCTATCTTCGGTTAACAGCTCAAAATCTGCCCTGACCTGATCTAATGTTTTCGCCAACGAAGGGGTGAGTGAAGACGGGCACAGCTCATCTTGTGAGATACGTAAATTGATCCCTTGAGTCATGGCCAGCAAAGCGGCAGCGGCAACTTGTTCGGTCAGCTGCAATACCCGCATGCAATCTCGCGCGGCTATGGTGCCCATGCTCACCTTGTCCTGATTGTGACATTCGGTGGAGCGGGAAAATACACTGGCTGGCATGGTATTTTTCAGCGCTTCGGCGGTCCAGGCGGATGCGCCTATTTGTACGGCCTTGAAGCCATGGTTGATGGAGCGTCTGGCTCCGGTCGCCGCCGATAAATTAGCGGGAAGACCATTGTTGAACTTAGGGTCCATGACCAGAGCCAGCTGACGATCGATGAGATCGGCGATGTTGGCGACTGTGTTCTTCATCGAGTCCATCACGAAGGCGATATGACCGCCGTAGAAGTGACCCCCATGCAGTATGTGCTCACCTTCGGCATCGACTATCGGGTTGTCGTTGGCACTGTTAAGCTCGGTCTCGATAAACTGACGCATGAAGGGCAGTGCATCTTGCATCACGCCTATGATATGGGGGGCGCAGCGAATCGAATATCTGTCCTGGAGCCGATCAGAATTACGTGGATGCTCATGGTGATTGAGATCGGTACGGATCCAGGCGGCTATCTGGTTCTGTCCAGGATGAGGCTTGGCGGCAAATAAAATAGCGTCGAAATGGTTCGAATTCCCCTTCAGTGTGAGGGAAGCCATGGCCGTGAGTCGACTGGCCAGACGACACAGATACTGGCCCCTGTCGAAGGCGAGGCAGGCGAGTGCCGTCATGACGGCTGTGCCGTTCATCAAGGCTAAGCCTTCTTTGGGGCGTAGCTTCAATGGCGTGATGTTAAGCTTGGCATAGACATCGGCAGTAGGCTGACGTACGCCTTGGTAGATCACGTCGCGCTCACCCACCAGCACGGCGGCAAGATAAGATAAGGGGGTAAGATCGCCACTGGCACCGACTGAGCCCTCTTCGGGGATCACGGGAATAATATTTAAGTTGAGTAGCATCTCTATGCGCTGCAGCAGCTCATAGCTCACCCCAGACTTGCCAATGGCCAGAGAGCTGAGGCGACAGGCCATCACGGCTCTGGCCTGTACTGTGCTTAGGATCTCACCGAGTCCACAACCGTGGAAACGCAAAAGATGCAAGGGCAGTTCGTGAACCAGATCGAGTCCGACGGTGACAGTGCAAGAGTCACCGTAACCTGTGGTGACACCATAGACGACGCCTTCTTCATTGAGCAAGCTGTCGATGAAGAGGGCCCCCTTCTGGATATAGGTCTGAAAATCACCGGTATCTGTTAATTTTGCCTTAGCGCCCTTGGCCACAGCCACCACATCTTCTAGGGTTAACGCCCTGAGACCAAATTGAACAATCATGTCCGCTGGGTTTGCTTGGCTATTCTGAGTCATCTAGTTATCTGTCCTGTCTTTATCCTGAGAGTTGGCGCGTTGGATATCGTCATCTTTACGCCAAAAATCAAAAAAATTAAACCATTGCAAGGGTTCTCGCCGTGCAAAATATTCGAGTCGTGCACTGTAATGATTGACGGCTTGTTCGAGCCTCTGCATGCGTCCTTTTCTGGGGCCCTTGAGTGTATTTGAAAACGTTTCCAGGTGGACCACATAGCGGCCCTGTTCTCGCAGGCAGAACATGAGGTAGACAGGACAATCGAGCAGGCCGGCAAGGATAAAGGGTCCCTGAGGGAAGGGGGCCGGTTCTCCCATAAAGGGGGCATATATGACCCGCCCTTGGCTGTTGGACGAGGTCCTGTCTCCTGCGATGACGACCAGTTCACCGTCTTCTATCTTCTGCTGCAATAGCATAGAGGTGCTGGGGCCGAGCTCGCTGACCTGGATAAGGTTGACCGAACTGTCCGGATTGAGCTGTTTCAGTACCCGGTTAAAGTTCTCGGCATTATCGGTGAGCACCATGACGTTCACTTTCACCTTTTTTTGGTGAACCGATATCGCGCGGCATAGCTCTAAATTACCTAGGTGAGACACCAATAATACGGCACCTTGGCCGGCTTCGAGCCGATCCGCCAGTAGGACTCTATTGGGAAAGTCTATCTGGCTGAGCTGGATGCGGTCGCACCAGGCATCGATGCGGTCAAGGGCCGCATTACCAAAGGCAAAGAAATGTTTGAGGCCGTGCTGCCATCCTAAGTCTCCCTGCAGTTGAGGGTGCTGGGGATCGCATGCTTTTACTCGGTTGAGAAACTCGAGGGAGGCCTTTCTCGCGTTGCGCCCGGTGAGGAAAAAATACAAGATCACCGGATACATGATGGCGCGACAAAGCCAGTGGCCACCGAGTTTATAGCTTGATGCCAGCAGCTTGATGCCCCAGTAACTGCCTCGCTCGCCTATGCTGGACCAGTGGGAGTTTGATTGATCACGATTACTGCCGCCTATTATCTTGCGGGGCAAACGTTTCAGCATGCCGAAGAAGAGACGAGTATGCATACCTGAAATACGCAAGTTATCCCATAAGCCCTGAAAATGGCTGATGCCGTCTTCGGGATAGATGACTCGGGTCGGCAGATGAATGACTTGTACGCCTTGCCAGTGCAAGCGAACCATGACTTCTATATCGAAATCCATGCGCTCGCCGAGGGCATTGGTGAGGAAAAGCTGCTCGGTTGCTGCCAGGGGATAGACACGAAAACCGCACATGGCGTCCTGAATATCGAGACTTAGAGTCTCAACCCATACCCAAAAGTGAGTGAGGTAGCGAGCGTATAAACGGATTTTAGGCACTGACTCATCGTATTGAGGCAAGCCGGAGATGAGTGCCTCTGGTTTTTCTTCGGCCCGAGCGAGCATGGCCGGAATGTCGTCTAAATTATGCTGGCCATCGGCATCGACCTGTAATGCATGGCTGTAACCCTCCCTGTAAGCGGCGCGCAATCCTGTGGTCACCGCGGCGCCTTTGCCGCGATTAAAGGGGTGGTGCAACAGGGTGACCCAGGAATAACGCTGGGCCAGAGATGTCAGCAGGTAGCGAGTGGCATCATCGCTGCCATCGTTAACCAAATAGCAAGGCAGCTCAAGATGTGCCAGCCTCTCGAGGGTTGCCTCGATGGCGACAACATGGTTGTAATTAGGGATGACTAATGCGACTCGCATCAGCTGGCCTCACGAATAAGTGTTGATTCGGTCGCGAGTGCGACCCGACCCGATGCGAAACGTTTGTCGCCATCGAAGTAACGGAAAATCAACTTGGTCTTGGCCTTGTTCTCGCTGATCTCCAGGGTCACTTCAGAGTCAGGTAACATCAACTGCTGAAACTTGAGCACTTCTAAGGTGGCAATATTTCGCGGGTAGCCGAAATGCTGGCAACCTAAGCGAATGGCCCAATCCAGTTGGGTCACGCCGGGAAGCACGGCCTGTTCGGGAAAGTGCCCCTTAAAAAAGGGTAAATTTGCGGCGATGAAGAGGCGAAATACGATGGCATCGCCATCACAGCTCTTGGATAGAATTTGAGGCAAACTGGATTTAATCATGGTTGAATAACTCGGTTAGCTGTGCCTGAATGCGTTTGCCTTGTTTGTTGACGGGCAGCCGATCTGGGTAGCGCCAACGTCTGGGTAAGGTCACCCGTTCAAACTGGCTCAACAGCTGGGCCTTGAGTAAATTGTTTAGGCTCAGCTTGCCTTCACTCTCGAGGTGGGCCTTACCATGTTCAGATAGTTCGATGACGGCGCCCAGTTGCATGCGTGGCTGATTTAACATCACCAGGGCGGCATGACTGACTAGGGGGTGGCTCTCGAGTAGTGTCTCCATCTGCACCAGGCTGACACGTTTCTCTTCGATCTTGATGATGCGATCCAGGCGTCCTTGCAGTCGAAACAGCCCAGGCTCGATGAGGGTTATCTTGTCTTCACATCTAAGCCAATGCTGATCTTCTAAATAGGGAGACTTGACGGTGAGGGCACCATCTTTGGGATCGGGTGATATTTCAACATTGGCAAAGGCTTGCCATGGTTGATCTTGCCTCATCTGGCGACGATAGCCGATACCACCGGTTTCCGTGCTACCGAACACTTCGATGGGCAGGCGTCCATAACAATGAGCTATGCCTTGCGCGGCGTCGAAGCTCAATGGACCGCCGGAACTGAAGACTAGGCTGGGTGATCTAAGTTGTTTCTCATTGTTTAGAGACTCAGGTAAGCGGGACAACTGAGCCGGACTGCTGATGAGGCACAGATTAGGAAACAGGCTGGTGTAGTAGGTCAGGGTCTCTGGATATTCGATGATATCACTCAAGAAGGGACGCCCTGCGGCTAATGGCCAAAGGATCTTGAACAATAAGCCATAAATATGTTGATGTGAAACCGTCGATACCACGCTACATTGGGGCAAGTGCTTGGCGAATGTGTGCTCCAACACGGTCACTTCGGCGTCTAATTGAGCGAGTGACTTACGGACGGCTTTAGGCTGGCCACTACTGCCCGAGGTATACAGCACCAGCTCGCCCCATTTCTCGCTGGTCGGCCATTGGCTTGTAGCCGATGAGAGCTCTTTCTTAAGCATGACTAATGCCTTACCTTCACATAAAGCTTCATCGGAAATCACGCCATCGAATTTATGGGTCAAGTCACTCAAGCTACCCGTCTGGGTATTAGTCGGTAAGATGATCTCTTTTCCGGCGAGTAGTGCGGCACATAAACCGACAGCAAACAGATCACTGCAATCACAGGCTAATAACCAACGTCGGCAAGGTGATTGACTCAGTTGCCGATGCACACTCGCAACCTGGTTGGTGAATGCACCGCCAGTGATAATATCATGATGGTTAAAACTGATAAGCTGTTGGCGCGAAGGCCCCTTGGATAACCAAGATTTGAGTAACGCTGTCATGATTTATTCAACCAAATAGTTCTATACAACCACTCGCCACCCAGTAGCGAACCGATAAGTAGATAGGCGATGAGCCCATTATACAGGGTCCAGATCTCTAACGAGGCGTAGAGCGCCGTGTATAACGCCATTGACCCATTAAAAACAAATAAGCCACACCATATCAGGGTGACTTTTTTCAGGTAAGGAGTCGCCTCGTGCGGCAGTTCGGGCTCCTTTAATCTTGCTAGTCTCTCTATCATGCTAGGGCCTAACTTTAGAGAGTAAACAAACAGCATCAGCATACTGAGATTTATGACTACAGGATAATAGAGTAACCAGTCATGCCGTTTGGCGATAAAACTTGCCGCCGTTAATCCTATGCCTACTAAAATCGGCAAGATCATGGCTTTGACTTGTTGCTTCTGAATCAATAATCGTAGGATTAAGATGAAACAAAGCACCATAGCTATGGTGCCAGCAGGCAAATAGTTGAGTCCGAAATAGACTGCTAAAGGGTATCCCAGCAGCAGAATACCGGTGACTATTTGCAAAAATAGCCGCATTACTCTTGAACGAGTCCTTCGATGGCAGAAACCACATCGTCTACGGTGCGCACGGCTTTAAATTCTTCAGGTTTGATCTTCTTGCCTGTCATCTGTTGTAGCTTGATGACGAGATCGACAGCATCGATACTGTCCAGATCGAGTTCTTCGTATAGGGACGCTGATGGTGAGATATCGGCCTCATCGATCTCGAATTCTTCGACTAAAATGCGAGTTAAGGTGTGCAGTATTTGTTCACGGCTTTGCATAATCTCTCCTAAACTCGCTGCGATTCGATAAAGCTGGCCAGACTCGACACGCTGTAAAAATGTGCCTTGGTGGCATCTGAATTGGCTTCGATTTTGACATCGAACTGCTTCTTAATTGCCAGTCCAAGCTCCAGGGCATCGATTGAATCTAGTCCTAGACCTTCACCGAATAGCGCCGCCTCGGTGTCGATATCATCGACAGTGACATCTTCGAGATCTAGGCTATCTATGATTAATTGTTTTATTTCGTTATCTAGTTTCATCATGTTCTAAGTTCGTCTTAAAGTAATCTTCCAGATCCCGTGTAAGTTGACGTGCCATTTTCGCATCGCCTCCGGCAATCGCATCATACCTGATATGGTCGATGGTTTCGCCTACTTCGACTCGCATGCCTATGGTGCGACGGGGTATTTGATACCAGGCTTCTTGTTTACTCAAGCCTGGTGCATTGGTACGAAGAACCACAGGCAACAAATCTGTCTTGGTTCTCAGTGCAATATTGGCGGCGCCTCTGGCAAAGCTGTTGATGCTAGTGCCTAAGACTGTGCGTGTGCCTTCGGGGAAAATGATTAAATTGGTGCCGTTTTTTAGCACATGTCTGCAATCTTCCAGTAGCAATTCGGCGCCTCGATTGGGGATATAACCGGCACAGGCGACCACTCCACGCATGAAAGGGTTGCGCCAGATCCCTTGTTTAACGATACAGCCCGCGTTGGGCATCAAGCTGATCAATACCACCACATCGACCAGAGTCGGATGATTAACGATCACCACTCTGCCTTTAGCCGAGGTGAGACGCGCTATATTTTCAGGACTCACCTTGATGACCCCCGCCCAGGTTAGCATATAAACGAAGCCGCGAAACATGATGTGTACCGCCTGCTGTACGCGGCGGATCCGCTCTAATTCTGTGCCTGGCCAGAACCTCAACAGGGGTAACAGGGTTAACGAGCTCAGCAAGCCACCGATACCGAAGGTGATATAACAAGTAACGCCGCCTATCCATCTGGGAACATAGGCTAGTCCTGTTAATCTGACTGCGGGGGTATCAGTCAAAGCTGAGTTGCCAATGATAGTGACCCAAGTTACCGGCTAGAGTCCTGACAACAGACAAACTGTGTATCAGCTCAGCATAACTAATCTTTCTATTTCCCCGGGGCTGACTGAGCGTTAATTGTGGTTTTGTACATGTCTCATCGTATCGCTGGAGAACTAAGGCAAGAGAGATGGGGAGGCTAATGTCATCAACAAAATGTGTGTATATGTCGGGCACAGGCTGATCGCCGAAGACGAGTAATACCGGGGCCGGATCTTCATGGAGCAGGGCATAGGCTTCGATAAGTGCCTGTGGCAAGCTTTCTTCACCCGCGGCAATAGACGTCGACGGGGCTCGATTATCCGTAAGAATACTGTAAATTCCGCTTGCTGTGTTGTGCACCGATTGGCTAAAGGCCGTTGGAGAAAGAGGTTCTTGTGCGACTAGGTTATCGAGTAAGCCTAAGGTGCGATGTAACTCTCCGTGCCTGGAGGCAAAAATTGTGCGGCATGAATTAGGTGCATCGGCCTGAAATGCGGCCTCGAGTTGCATCTTGGTCAAGGCGCTATAGCGTCGTCGCTGCATTGCAGGGACTCGTGCTAATTTAGGCGCATCAGGCACAGAGGGGCTTTGGTTATCATCGGAACTTTGCCAATGCTGCCAATCTTGGGGTTGCTGATGTCGGGGGGACCAGGCTCCCCAAGAACAAATGTTAAACCTTAACTGCAACGGAATGCCTCTGACACTAGATTAAAAATTGAGGATATATTTATTAAATCAAGGGATTATCTTGTCAAATCCCGAGCTGGCAAGCAAGTTGCCATTTTTGCGTTATTCTACACTAGATTAACTGGGATGATGAAGTGTTTTGAGACACAGGTGTTGTTGAAATGTATATGCTTGTGACGTTTGGAGTGATAAAACCCGCAGCCTATGCAACGGGTTGGTTTGTGGCGGGAGCTTGTCTATTAGCCTGCTAAATATTTTTTCAGCTTACGCAGCGCCGCTTTCACCTTCTTGGTGTTTTCGGGACCCATGCGCACCATAAGTTTCTGTGCGTTGGGCAGTGCTTCTAGCTGAGGATCGACAAACTGATAGTTTACACTGATGCCATCGAGTTCAATGGGCTGCTCTATGACAGGAGCCGCCAGCATGATGTCGATCGCTTGCAGTAACCTCTGATTGAAGCTCATGTCACCGTAGCCTAGCTCCTCGAATGCCTCTTCAAGCAAGGGCGTTAGCTCCTTGTAGGTCGCTGCGAGTTGTTGTTCATCTAAGTTAGCGACAAAATTGGCGTACAGATCATATCTGTGATAGCTATCGGGATTAAGATATGTCTTGTTGGTGATGTCTGACACCGTGAAGCTTCTGTCGGGGGCCTTGAGAGGGCTCACTTTTCGTGCCAGTTCACCCTGGGCTATGTTATCGATGAAGACCACGAAATGCCTGACCAGATCTTTTTCCACTAACATTGGCTCGATCTTCATGCCATCGGCAATTTCGACCGTTTTCTGATGTACATAGCCGTCGCTGTTACTCAAGCTCGGCAGTGGTTCTACCTGTATTTGTGGTTCCACTTCAATTTCAATTATTTCAGGCTCTATGACGTCTTCAATCACAGATTCCGCAATATCCGCAATCGTTATCAGGGGCTCTTGCGGTATAACATTCTGCACTTCAACGGGCTGCGGCACAGGCTCAGGTTCATCGGCTTGGAAGTAATAATAGGCACCTCCTGCAATGATCGCTGCCACCGCAAGGGTAACAATGGCTAAAGTACTGGAATTAGCTGACTTCTCTTGTGGCGCGATTCTATCTTCTTGATTGACTTGCATGTAATACCCTTTGTAAATACGACTCGGTTACAGGAGGTGACAGCTCTAATACCCAAAAGAGGGCTAGTCCATTTTGCAAAATTTAGCGGCCTTGTCTATAGGTATTAGCCGAATTAAAGAATAATTAATCGAATAACAATTAACGGATTTATGCTTGCCCTCTAAGCTTGGACGTACTGGTCTCGATCGCCTAGCCAACGTTGCACTATGCCATCGACATTATCCGGGACCTGTTCCATGATATGTACGGCCAGCTTCTGAATGTTGGGGATCAGTGCCTGATCTCGAACCAGATCGGCAATCTTCATGTCGGCAATGCCGGTCTGCTTGGTGCCTAAGACCTCGCCCGGGCCCCTGATCTCCAGATCTTTCTGCGCTATGATGAAGCCATCGTTGCTCGCTCTGAGTACCCCCAATCGCTTGGTCGCCGTCGGTGACAAGGGCGCCTTATACATGAGTACGCAGTGACTGGCGACGGCGCCTCGACCGACTCGTCCCCTGAGTTGATGCAATTGAGCCAGACCTAAACGTTCCGGGTTCTCTATGATCATCAGGCTGGCATTGGGAACATCTACCCCCACTTCTATGACTGTGGTGGCCACCAGGAGCTGCAGTTCACCAGATTTGAACTCGGCCATGATGGCCTTTTTCTCGGCAGACTTCATGCGTCCATGGATCAAGCCTATTTTGAGTTCGGGCAGTGCCAAGGTCAGCTCTGCGGCGGTATCTTCTGCCGCCTGACATTCCAGAGCTTCCGACTCTTCGATCAAGGTGCATACCCAATAGGTCTGTCTACCATCATAGGTGGCAGCATGGCGAACTCTCTCTATGACCTCATTGCGTCTCATGTCGGCCACGGCTACGGTTGTCACCGGAGTTCGCCCTGGTGGCAACTCGTCTATCACAGAGGTATCGAGATCGGCATAGGCTGTCATGGCCAAGGTGCGCGGAATTGGCGTCGCTGTCATGATCAGCTGGTGGGGATGGAAGCCCTGGCTGATGCCTTTCTCTCGCAGGCCAAGCCTCTGATGAACGCCGAATCTATGTTGTTCATCTATGATGATGAGAGCAAGATTGTTGAACACAACCTGCTCCTGAAAAATCGCATGGGTGCCGATAACGATATTAGCCGCGCCGGACTCAATATCTTGCAAAGCTTGCGCTCTGGCCTTGCCCTTGACCTTACCGGCTAGCCAGCCGACTTTGAGCCCCAGAGGCTCAAACCAGAGGGCGAAGTTCTCGGCGTGCTGTTCGGCGAGTAATTCTGTCGGGGCCATCATGGCCACCTGATAGCCATTTTCTATGGCCTGCAATGCCGCCAAAGCTGCCACTAATGTCTTCCCCGAGCCCACATCTCCTTGAACCAGACGCATCATAGGCGAACTTTTTTCGAGATCGCTGCCGATGTCAACGCCGACTCTCTGTTGCGCCCCGGTAGGCTTAAAAGGCAGTGCCTTGAGGAAGGGGTTGAGTAGTTTACCTGTTGCGGTCAGACTCACGGCGTGATCGCGATTGCTGCGTTGACGCAACTTGAGCATGCTCAGGTTATGGGCTAAGAGTTCCTCCTGGATCAAGCGTTGCTGCGCCGGGTGGTGACCTTGCTCAAGATCGAACTGGGAAACCTGGTTATTGGGTCGATGTAATAGCTGTAAGGCCGCGTTGAGACTCAGGTTGTTGGGTTGCAGCTGAGGTGGGAGGAGTTCCTGCAAGCCGCCGCCGTCGAGCATGGCCAAGGCTTGATCTGTCAGCTTTATCCAACTCGCCTGCTTTAAGCCTTCGGTTGTCGGATAAACAGGCGTCAAGGTATCACTCATGACCTGGTCGTCATCTGCGTGGATCAGCTTATATTCTGGATGGACTATCTCGGCCTGATGTTTGCCGCGACGTATCTCTCCATAGGCCCTGATGCTTGCGCCATTGACTAGGCCATTCTTCTGCGCCACAGAAAAATTAAAAAACCTGAGGGTTAAGTAGCCTGTGTCATCTCTCACGGTACAGGTCATCATGCGCTTGCGGCCCTGGATGATCTGACTGGACTGGATCACGGCTTCTATGGTGCCGTAACTGCCAGGATAGAGTGAGGCTATGGGATATATTTGAGTGCGGTCTTCATATCTTAATGGCAGGTGGAATAGTAGATCTTGTATCGTATGAATGCCGAGCTTAGCCAGACGTTCGGCCATCTTCTTGGCAACGCCCTTAAGATCTGTGACAGGAACAAGATCGAGTCTCTTCACGCCCGGTACCCATTTTATCGATTGAATGTTATCTGAGTAAAATACTCAAACACTGTATTTATATACATATACTATCAGATAAACCCATGATGGCAATGTTAGGGCCAATTTAACCCTTTATAGCCAGCCTTTTTGTCTTGCAATTCGGGCTGCATCGATTCTATTGCTTGCGTTAAGTTTGCCAGTGTGGGCTGACCGAGTATGTTGGCACCTATGGCTAAACGATAATTTGCATAAGCCTTATCATAATCTTGGCTTTGCTCTCCGAGAGTTTCTAGCTGTGCTAGGTTCATGGTGTTGGCTGCTGCATCTATGGCGGTGATCTGATTTGCGCTAACGGGCAGGGTAAAGATTGCCGCTGTGCTGATGAGAGTGCCGACCAATAAGAACGTCTGCATATATTTCTCCTTGTAGTCCCGAGTGCTCGGGTGGATTAAGTCCCTTTATGGGGTCAGGACTAGTATCAAAGAGATTGGAAGAAACTTGCAGACACAAAGGTCATAAGATCATGATGACAATTGTCATCATGATCTTATTTTCAGAATGTAAGGGGCTGGATATTAGGCTGAGGCCTGCACGACCAGATAGCCCATATAGCTGAGATAACCGGTTAGCAGTATGGCGCCTTCGCGGCGGCCGATCCTGAATCCTGTCCAAGCGAAGGGCAATAAAAGCAGGGATAGGGCCAGCATGACGATAAAATCGAAATTCTGAATACCGGCGGCGGCAATAGGATGAACCAGGGCGGTTACACCTAAAATGCCCAAAATATTGAACAGGTTAGAGCCGACTATGTTACCTATGGCTAGGTCACTCTCTCCCTTACGTGCGGCCACCAGAGAAGTGACTAGCTCGGGCATGCTGGTGCCTATGGCGACTACGGTCAAGCCTATGATGACTTCGCTGATCCCAAATGTCTTGGCCAGATCCACGGCGCCATCAACGAACAGTATCCCGCCACCCACGAGCATGGCGATGCCTACGATAATAAACAACACAGAAAGCCCAGTTTTTTGTGGGGTATCATCTATCTCTTCGCTGTCACCACTATTGCGCGAACTGATAAAGCTGAAGCTGAGATAGCCGACTAATAAGCTGAAGAGCAGGGCGCCATCCCAGAAGCTGAGCTCGCCATCGAGTAGCAAGCCCCAGAAGAGCATAGAGGCGGCGATCATGATGGGAATATCACGTTTGACCATCTGTGACTTCACCTGGATTGGACGTATGAGGGCTGTGATAGCCAAGATGAGTCCTATGTTGGCGATGTTAGAGCCGATGACATTACCTAAGGCGATGCCACTATTGCCAGCCAGGGCCGATTTTAAACTGACGGCTAGCTCGGGGGCGCTGGTACCGAAGGCGACTATGGTGAGGCCGATAATTAGCGGGGTAATACCGAGTCTAAGGGCGATTGCGCTGGCGCCTCGCACTAAAGCTTCGGCGCCTAAGGTGAGGATCACGAAACCACCTATGATATAGAGAGCGATTAACATCTTAGTTCCAATTATCCTGTGGTAAATTTTTTGATTATCTAGCTTAAAGTTTTTTCATCATAAGGCAAACATTAACGCCATATTATGTCATTAATGTTGCTATAGGTTTCAGGCTGGGACCACCACACAAAAAAGCACGCTCGGCGCGTGCTTGCTATTATTTTGTATTAAAGAGTCACAACTAGTCTATTTCATCTTCCCAGCGTATCTTGCCGCCACGTATGCCGTCGACTCTGTCAGTGAATCTTTTTTCCAGTACATGACGCTTAATTTTAAGTGTTGGAGTCAGCACATCGTTATCGACATCCCAGGCGTCCTTGACGACTATGATGGCATCCACAGTCTCATGGGATTCAAGATTGGGGTTGATACTGTCCAGTGTCGCCTTAAGTGAGCGACGAACCTCTTCCCTCGGCTGCAGATATGCCCCTTCGGAGAGTTGCACTAAGGCGATAGGGTGAGGCAGACCAGAACCTATGACACACAGTAATTCAATATGGGGATCTTGTGCCATCTTGCGCTCTATGGGCACGGGGGCGACATATTTCCCCTTAGAGGTCTTGAAGTTATCTTTAACCCTACCGGTAATTGATACACAACCATCGCTGTCGATGGAGCAGAGATCTCCGGTGCGGAAATAGCCGTCTTCATCGAATGAGGCGGCGGTCAGCTCATCTTGTTTATAGTAACCTGTCATCAAGCCCGGGCTTTTTACCAAAAGCTCGCCCTTGTCCGTTTGCTTGATTAGGCAACCTTCGACGGCGCGGCCGACTGTGCCGATTTTACTGGCATCGAAGGGATAGTTGATGATGGAGTAGGCGCTGTTTTCTGTCATCCCCCAGGCCTCACTGATATTGAGGCCTATGCTGTGATACCAGTTGATCAACGATGGTGGAATGGGTGCAGACCCAGATCCTAACAAGCGACAATGCTCCAGGCCTAGGCCTGCATGGATCTTCTTCTTGATGATGCCGTTGATAATAGGGACCTTAAGCAGCAAGTTCAGCTTAGCGTTACCTATCTTGGCGATAATATTTTGCTGAAATAGGCTCCAGAGCCTAGGGACCGAGAAAAATACCGTGGGTCTGGCACGTTGCACATCGGCAACGAAACTATCCAGACTCTCGACGAAGGCGACGCTGCTGCCGGAGTAGAATGAGGAGCCTTCCATCGCCACGCGCTCTGTGATGTGGGCCAGAGGCAGGTAAGAGATTAATCTGTCGTCGACACCTGTGTTTAGATCTCTTACCACCGCCTTACAGGTCCAGGCGTAGCTGGCGAAGGTCTGCATCGCCCCCTTAGGCTTGCCGGTGGAGCCAGACGTATAAATGAGCGTCATGGTCTGCTCAGGAGTCGCAAATGGGGCATCTAGCAGGGGCTCACCAAGTTGCAGTAGGTTCTCCCACTTATATTGAGCCGGCATGGTGTCGTAGGGCATGGCCATTCGCAAGATATCGCCGCCAACTCCAGCTTCTTGATCGGCCCAGTAATCTAGCTTACCAATAATTATGGCCTTGGCTTCGCTGTGCTCCAACACGTAACGTATGGTATCGGCGTTGGCAGTTGGGTAGATGGGCACACTGATATAGCCGCCATGCATCAGGGCGAGATCGGTAATAAACCATTCGGCACAGTTTTTAGAGAGCAGGGCGATTTTATCACCCGGTTTGAGGCCTAAGTGTCTCAGTGCACCGGCGAGCTGCTGCATCTTCTGCTGTACTTCGCGCCAGCTAAAATCTAGGTACTGGCCATTGATCGGTTGTCGCAAGTAAGTCGAGTCACCTAGTGTGTCAACCCAGTGGTTGAGCATCTCTACAGGTGTTTTGATCTGTGATTCCATCGGCAACTCCATACTTGTGATTGTTAATTCCTTTCCAATCGGCAAACTTTTGTTTTTATAAGGCTTGTGTTTGCTGTTGGGATTAATTTGAGTATGGCGAAAATTGTGAACGATGACAATTAGTTTGGATAACTGTGAGATAAATCGATACAAAATTGGGCTAGCCTTGGAATGAAGGCTGATGACATTTTTTGGTTTAGCTTCTGGCTGAATGGGTATTGGGGAGTGTGTTTTAAGGTCGTCCTTTCATGGTGATCTATCGCCTGTCCGGCGAGGCATGTGCACTCTTTATTTTGAGACGGTTCTGCGAGTCGCCGGCTCTTGATTTCATAAGAGTCATCCATGTGGGCTCAGCCAAAACATCTGACCGCCACGGGCCAATGATACTCCCGGTATCATTATGGCATTCCCTACATCCTTGTAGGTCAAGGAGGAAATGCCGAAAAATGTAGGGAACATTTTCGGCCCTGTTTTGGAAGCTCGCAGCCGCATCTACACTCAGTTATTTACTTCTTCGATTTGGGTTTCATTGGTTGAGTCGGTAACACGGAAATGCCCCAATATGAGTTTCAAGACTGAATACCTTGAATTAGATGTTGTATGGCTAAACTAATGGTACAGCTATTTTTTGAGGCTAAAAAGTGTGTTTAACTCTTGAAACTGGATATGTAGCGTCCAATATTCTCCCCGTCTACTCTTTCATTTTTGAAGTAAAGAGAGACTACAGTTAGAAAATTGCCTGCTTTATTTTCGGTGTAGCGAAGTACTAACAGAGAGTCAGGGTTAACTCTCATCATTATTTTTATCTTATTGTTTTCTTCAGTGGTGTATATAGTGCCAGGTTGAGATAGCTTAAAGGATAGGGCCTCTTGCAAACTCTTCTTTATCTTTTTTAACCAGTGTCCATGTCTGTGTTCAATGTGAATTTGGCCAAATCCCCTATGTCCTACTTGGAGTCTAATGGGAAGATCTTCATCAAAATTTACCATGGTGCCAGCTGGAATTACGGCCCAGTCTCTGTTGCCATTAATTTCCCAGAAATCAAATTTATGTGTACCTGTGCCAGTGTAAGTAAAAATATCTGATGCCATGGAAAAACGTATCTGTCTAAAAGGGCTAGGATACTATCAGCTTTGAACTATTGACACCATCGTCAATCTTAACTAAGATGAGCTTAGGTCGTTTAAAGACGATTTGTCAGCCTGAGGTAACCTAAGATGGCTAGACAGAATAGTAAAAGCACAGTTACCCTTGACGTGCAGAGCGAGGTATAAATTATTTTGAAAGTTATATTTAACTAACAAATTAATTTGTTCAGTGACTCATTTATGAGACTGCGGGCGGCGCTCCGACCAAATCATTCAAGAAGCTGCTATATAATAGCAGCTTTTTTTATGCCTAAGATCTAAGTCTACGATGTAGACAAACAATTGATCCTATGGTTCTGGGGAAATTAGATGCCTTACTGATTTCCCTTGTTAACCTCAGGTATCCCTTTTAATACCATCTTTATCTAATATTCTTATAAAGCAGCATAGTTAATTTATCTACTTTGCTAGTATAGTTACACACAAAATTTAGCTACTTGATTGGAAGTTGAACACAATCGGTGTTCTCTTAGATGCTTCAATCTTCCCCATACTGATCGTAATGCAAATCGTAGGTAACTCTAACGTATTGTGTCTATTCATGAGTGAGCTTGTTATTAACTCCAGTAAAACAAACTGTTATAACATGGTATGCTGACTTAAATTTTATACAATACAGAGGGCGGAGCGGATTAGGGATCTAAGATACTTTTTCTAATCAATGTCAGGATCACTAGAGTGGTTGCACTAAACCATTTCTGTCCATAAACGTGTTTAGTTGTCACAAGCCAGTAGAACTAAAATCGAAGAAATAAATACTCAGGTGTGAACGCGGCTGTGACCTTCGACAGCATGGCGAGGTTTCACTACGTGAAACTATCCGAGCGAGAGATAGGGATATCGAACTGGCAGCTAAACACGGACGTTGTTTGCTGTCGCAGAGGCTATATTGTGCCGTGTCACTGAAGTGTTTGCACTTAAGGTCGTTCATTCACATCTGACCCATAGGGATATGGGAAATGTCTTGAGATGTAGGGAACATCTCTGACCATGTGATCACGACATTCATACATCCTGTACAGCACCTGCTGCAAGCAATAAATACCAATGAAGCCATGCTTACCAGATAACAACCAAATACCAAACCAGCCAAATGAACCGACATTAGATATTTCAGCAACTTGTTATCCGACAAGTAAACACATTTTTGTCCACAAATGAGTTTCAGACTCCCTGAAAACTAAAATCGAAGAAATAAATACTCAGGTGTGAACGCGGCTGTGACCTTCGAAAACAGGGATGTTTTCGTAGAGCTTACATGGACGTATTTACAGCGTGTCATAGAAGTGTTTGCACATTCTTCGCCGGGCAGGCGTTAGATAACAGCTAAGCTATGGCATTCATAAAACCAGCCAAACAACAAAACCTGTCAAATGAACCTAACCCCTAAAGATATTTAACTAACTTGTTATCCGACAAGTTGATAAGGTTTTTAGTCTAGAGCAGCCCAGAGAGCGGGATGAACTAGCGCGAATAGCTATGCTGGGTGAACTAGCTCGCGTCACTAGGCGGGGTGAAATTCGGGAGAGCGCATTTTTGCCCACCAGATGTCATCGGCGACGATCTGGCCTAGGTCATCGACCTTAGGGTAGGGAACATTCTTGCGTAGACAGGCTTTGGCGTAGATGGGGTGGCCTTGTTCAAATAGCTTTATCTGACAGTAGTCATCATCTAGCTTGCGACGGCCATACATGCCGGCGGCTTGTCGTTGGCGCTGGGCCTCATACATGATGAGTGCAGAGGCTACCGAGACATTGAGTGATTGCACCATGCCTATCATGGGAATAATAATATGTTGATCGGCTGCCGCTATGCCTTCGGCGCTCACGCCATCATGTTCATTACCTAAGATGATGGCGGTGGGGCGGGTATAGTCTATGTCACGAAAATCGACGGCCTGTTTCGAGAAGTTGGTGGCTAATATCTGCATGCCCTGAGCGCGAAACGCGGCTGTGGCATCATGCATATGATAGTGCTTAATCGTTTTTACCCATTGCTGGCTACCGGAAGCTGTGTTGCCCGAGACGCGCATCTCTATATCTGGCCATACCGCATGAATTTGATGAATACCCACGGCATCGGCGGTGCGGATCACGGCTGCTATGTTGTTGGTCTTATGCACCTTATCTAAACAGAGGGTGAGATCTGGCTGACGGTTATCCAACATTTCATTGATACGTGCTAAGCGTTCTGGGCTCATAGACTTACTTCTTAAATCTGTAGCTGTATATGCATTTATGCAAGGAAAGCAAAAGGGCGCCGAAGCGCCCTGATCGAGATTGAGTAGGGATTAAATCTCCATCACTCCATCCATCTCCACTAGTGAGTCTTTCGGTAGCTGTTTAACTCCGATAGCCGCACGAGCCGGGTAAGGCTGTGAGAAGTAAGTTTCCATGATCTCGTTGACCGTGGCGAAGTTGCTCAGATCTGTCATGAAAATATTAAGTTTGACTATATCACTCAGAGAGCCGCCGGCGGCTTCACAGACCGCGGTCAAGTTGTCGAAGACTTGCACCACTTGTGCAGAAAATTCATCGCTAACCATCTGCATAGTCGCTGGGTCTAATGGGATCTGACCAGACAGATAGACTGTGCTACCCACTTTAACAGCCTGAGAATAGGTGCCGATTGCCTGTGGTGCCTTATCGGTTGCTATGATGATTTTTTCTGCCATAACGCTCTCTCTAGTTAGTCTTAATGAATTATTTATCGATTACGGGATGTTCTGAGTACTTCGGGCAGTACCCTGATACGTCGCATCACGTTTGCTAGATGAATTCGGTCTCTTACTGAGATCCTCAGGTTGACTAAGAAGACTCTTCCGTCACGCTCTTCGGTACTTAGGCTGTGAATATTGGCACCCTCTCCGGCGACAATTGAGGTGATCTTAGCCAGGGCACCTTGGTGATTCACTATCTCTACCCGCAGATTAGCCTGGAACTCGACGCCTTCGGCATTATCCCATTGAACCGGGATATATTTGTCTGGTTCACCTTGATAGCCCCGGATATTGGCACAGCTTTCCATATGGACGACTAGGCCCTTACCCGGACTCACGTGGGCAATAACCGCATCACCCGGAATGGGGCGACAACAGTTGGCGAAGGTGACAAGCATGCCCTCGGCGCCACGAATAGGCATCATGTGGGAATCATTATGTTCCAGAGGTACGACCTTATCGCCCACTAACCTCTGCGCTATTACTATGCTCATCGCATTGCCCAGGCCGATATCAGCCAGCAATTCATCTAAGGTATTATGCTTGGTATCGTTGACGACTTTATCGATCTGCTGTGGATCGATAGAATCTAATTTGGTTTGGCCTAAGGCATGATTGAGTAGACGTTTACCTAAGATAACCGCGTCGTCTTCGGTGAGACTCTTGAGTAGCTGACGGATCTTAGCGCGTGCCTTGCCAGTCACCACGAAGTTTAGCCAGGCCGCATTGGGTCTGGCACCTTTGGCAGTGATGATCTCTATCGTCTGCCCCGAGATCAGCGGCTGACTCAAGGGGTAGGCTTGACGGTTAACGCGAGCGCCGACACAGGTGTTACCCACGTCGGTATGAACTTCATAGGCAAAATCGACCGGAGTTGCCCCAACCGGAAGTTCGAGAATACGCCCCTCTGGGGTAAATACGTAGATCTCTTCCGGGAAG
Source organism: Shewanella sp. (assembly GCF_013214165.1). Classification (GTDB taxonomy): domain Bacteria; phylum Pseudomonadota; class Gammaproteobacteria; order Enterobacterales; family Shewanellaceae; genus Shewanella. The sequence continues at coordinate 34,889 of NZ_JABSSM010000022.1, forward strand.
AGTTCGGTCTTGAAGTTTTCCACAAATTCGAATGAGGTGCTGGCGCTCTGCTGCAGTTCGAGCAGGCTCTGCATCCACTTGCGAGCACGAACTTGACTGGTGGTGCCTTGCTGCGCCGAGTTGCCTTTCTTATAGATCCAGTGAGCAGCAACGCCTTTATCCGCCATCTGATCCATGTCTTCGGTACGGATCTGTATTTCGACCGGTACTCCATGGGGGCCAAATAACGAGGTATGCAACGACTGATAGCCGTTGGCCTTTGGAATGGCGATATAATCTTTGAAACGGCCCGGGCGAGGCTTGTATAGGCCATGCATGGCGCCCATGACTCGATAACAGGTATCTATGGAATCGACGACGATACGAAAGGCATAGATGTCCATGACTTCCTGGAATTGAAGTTCTTTATTGCGCATCTTGTTGTAGATGGAGTAGAGGTTTTTCTCGCGACCTTGGACTGTACCCTCGATCTTGGTATCTTCGAGGCGAGTATGTACCGCGGCTTCTATGCTCTGGATCAGTTCCTTGCGGTTACCTCGAGCGGCTTTTACCACCTCTTTCAATACGCGATAGCGCATTGGGTAATAAGCCTGAAAGCCTAAGTCTTCTAGCTCTATCTTGATATTATGGATACCGAGACGATTGGCTATGGGAGCATAAATTTCCAGAGTCTCCCGCGCAATACGGCGACGCTTATCGGGCCTTAAGGCTCCTAGGGTGCGCATATTGTGAGTGCGGTCGGCTAATTTGATGAGGATAACTCGGATATCTTGAGTCATGGCCATCATCATCTTGCGGAAGTTTTCGGCTTGTGCCTCTTTCTTGTCGCGAAATTTTAGCTTATCGAGTTTGGAGACGCCTTCGACCAGTTCGGCGATGGATTCACTGAAAATATCAGCCAACTCATCTTTAGTGACCGGGGTATCTTCGATAGTGTCATGCAGGAGGGCGGCCATAAGCGTCTCATGATCGAGACGCATATCGGCCAGGATGCGGGCGACCGCAACCGGGTGGGTGATATAGGGTTCACCACTTGTGCGCATTTGACCTTCATGGGCATCACGCGCCACCTGATAGGCCTGCTTGAGTAACGCTACCTGATCAGGTTCTAAATAACTTGATGCAGACTCTTTGAGACCTTCAAACAGATACAAGTGGTTGTACTCCTTATATTACGTTGTTGCGACCTTCGGCAATCGCTGCAACGGCAGCAATTTCTGCTGCTTCACGTTCACGAACCGTTTGGCGCTCATCGGCATCCAAAGTCTCGGCGGTAACTAGACCTAATTCGATTTCGCGCAATGCGATAACGGTAGGCTTGTCGTTCTCCGGATCTACCATAGGCTCTTTGCCCTGCACAGCGATTTGGCGAGCACGACGCGCTGCAACCAGGATCATATCAAAACGGTTACCGATTTTGTTTACGGCGTCTTCTACAGTTACGCGAGCCATGTGTGAAACTCCAGTGTTAGGATGAAAAAATGACGCAAAATTGTATATGATGGCGGCTAGTCTGCCAACAGATCTTTAATCATATCATTTAGTGCATGAATTTGGCTAGCACCTGTTAGGCGTTGGCTGCGAATAATTGCGACTAAGTCGGCTAAAGCTGTGTCGAAATCGTCATTTATGATGATGAAATCATACTCGTCATAATGGGAGATCTCTGATGCTGCTTGAGCCATACGCCCGGCGATGACTTCGCTGCTATCTTGGCCACGACCCGTGAGGCGTTTTTCTAATTCGGCTCTTGAGGGGGGGAGAATAAATATTCCAATGGCCTCGGACATCACTTTCTTGACCTGTTGCGCCCCTTGCCAGTCGATATCGAGAAAGACATCTATGCCATCGGTCAAGGTTTGCTCGATCACTTTTCGCGATGTGCCGTAGTAGTTGCCAAACACCTCGGCCCACTCGAAAAACGCATTTTCGGCGATCAAGGCTTTAAACTCTTCGGTTGTCACGAAATGATAGTGCTGGCCATTGACCTCACCCGGACGAGGTTTACGAGTCGTATGTGACACGGAAACTTGTTTATCGGCGGGCTTATCTTGTAGCAATGCCGAAATGAGAGAGGATTTACCCGCGCCGCTGGGCGCCGATACGATAAAGAGATTTCCGCGTGCGGTCATGAGCTAAGCATCCAAAATGTAAAACGAAATATGGCTCCCGAGCATCGGGAAGTCGCATATTATACGCCCGACAGCCGCTGCGGCGCTAGTGGCAGTTTAATCTGAATCCTATTAATGTTTTTTGAGGGAACGGGATAAGTGAAACAAGTTTAATGCCTGATCCACACGCTTTATTCAAGCTGGCACTGACTTTGAGCTATAAATTGGTTAGTCTGTATACGGTTAATTCGACCATTTTAGGTGTATGACGCTTAAGAAATATGAGACCTATGGGTCGCTTCATTTTTACTCTTAACTCCTAGGAGTAAGAGCATTCAATTTTATTAGGTATTTTTTCCATGCAATATCAATCACTTTTTTGCTTCAAGGGCCTAGATAATGGGGTCAGATTTGCGGTAATTAGTGCCTCCGTGTATCTTATTTTACTGCTTAGTTTTGTGATCTTGGGTCAAAGTGCAGCCCTCTTGGTGCTAGGCTGTTTACTCGCCCCGGTACTTGGCTTGAGCGCTTATAGAAGGATGCGTGATGTGGCAGGGCCAACCTGGTATGCCAGCCTGGTGTTAATCCCCCTATGCCTATTTTCAATCTCACTCGTCTATGCCGCTAGCCTGACGCTAACAGTCGTTATTCTTATCATCGCTGCTTTACTCAGCCTGTTTTTTGCCAGGCTCTCCCCGGTTGGCAAGGTTAAGTCCTATCATCAAGGTTATGCGGGCCCAGCAGTCACATCTGTATCTAGAGCCAAGGTTAGACGAGTAGAGCCTAGATTAGGTGGTCATGGGGGCGTTGCAGATAGCGATGAGTATGACGTACAAGAGCCTGATGCATATGAAGACGTGAGTGAGGAGGAGCAATGGCAGACATCCTCCTCTCAGCAGAGATTTTCTGACTCGATGGCACTGAGGCAGTGGATTTATTGGGCTAAACAGAATAAAAAACTATTATTCGGTGTCGTAGCCGGTCTGGGTGTTTTAGTGCTTATAGGCGGCTTGTATGAGGCATTATCTTCTGCTGATGAGCCTGCAAACGAACGGATTCAAGCGCTATCAGAGCAGGTAATTGCACCCATTAGAGAAGAAGCTAAAATACCGGACGGATTTAGCGTGTTGTTGGAAAACGATGTGCTGATCATTCGCTGGTTAGGAGAGAAGGGAATCGCGGGCGAGATCTGGTCCCTCGCATCGGCAAAGGGAGACCGCAGCTGTGCCAAGCTGAGTTTCAACGATGGCAGTCATTATCGGCCCATGCGAGTGGAATATATGCCTGATACGTCCATCGAGGCGCGTTTCTCACCTCTCGATACGCGAGGGATAATCTCAGACATCGCAATGCGTGGCAGCATCAAGCTATGTGGCTATGGTTTCAGCCTCAAGGGAAGCCAGTCCGCATTGGCTAAAAATGCCGCTTTTATCCCTTATTTATAGCTGACATAATAGCTGGAATAAATGTCACTTAGACTTTAGACTGCTCGGCAGAAAAGCTCTCAGGAGCTTTAACTAATAAGTGAAATGGAGTTGTTGAGTGATTGATTTTATCAGGCAGTCTGTGTTGCCTTATTTTGGTATTGGGAGCAGCGATGCCAAAGTCTCATCTCTGGGAAATGGTCATATAAATGATACTTTCTTGGTCCGTTGGAGTGATGGTGAATTCGTTCTTCAAGGACTCAATACTCAGGTATTCAAGACGCCGAACGCCTTGGTTGAAAATGCTCATAAAATATCTGAACACTTAGCAAGAAAGCGTAAGACCAATGACTATTCGCTTAAGGTCGTTAAGCCTGTGCGTACCGATAAAGGCCTGCTGGCTGTCGATCTCGGTGAGCAAGGTTTTTGGCGTGCCATCACTTACCTTCCCCATAGCCGGAGCATAGACGTGGTCAGCTCTGAAGATGAAGCCTACTCCGCGGCCAAGGCATTTGGGCATTTCTCATCTTGCCTGAGCGATTTTGATGCGACTCAGCTTGAGGATGTTATCCCACAGTTTCATCACCTTCCCGGACGTATAGAACAGCTCATGGTTGCAGTGAAGAATGACCAACATAATAGGTTGGCTAGCTGTCAGGACTGGGTTGATTTCGTCTTTTCTCAGCAAGACATCCTACAAGAACTTGGTGAGGTTTCGTCAACTTTGCCATTTAGAACATGTCATAACGACACTAAGATCAATAACATGCTTTATGATGAACGGAATATGAGCAGCTTGGCTATCATAGATCTCGATACCTGCATGAAGGGACATCTCATGTATGACTTCGGTGACATGGTGAGAACCTTCACCTCGCCGGAAGAGGAAGACTCGACATCTCTGGAGAATGTTCATGTTCGCGAAGCTATTTTTGCCGCCATCTGCCGTGGTTATTTGAGTGAACTCGGTACTGTGCTGACCCAAGATGAGAAAGCCAGCTTGTGGCTAGGTGCCCGAGTCATGTGCCTGATGATTGGGGTGCGCTTCCTGACCGATCACCTTAACGGTGATATTTATTTTCATATACAGCATGAGAATCATAATTTAGAGCGCGGGGCGAATCAATTCACCTTATACCAGAGCCTGCTTGATCAGCAAGTCAGGCTAAAAACTTATTTAAATTGAGTCCGCCATCTTAATTGACAGTGTTTGGGAAGCTTGTTGATCATGAGGTTAATATGTCACGTATTTTTCGAGACTTCTGCTGTCCTATGCCCTCTATTTTACAGAGCTCTTCTGCTGATGCCGTGAATATGGCCTCTATGTTATCAAAGTGGTTCAACAGGCGTTTTGCTAATTTGGGGCCGACTTGAGGAAGGCTTTGTAGTATGAAAAGTTGGCGGTTTTTTTTACGTTTGGGTTTTCTGCCATTGTGTATTAAGTCTGTTTCTCTGCCGTGTAATTGTTTGGCACAAAAGTAGAGTATTTTAGCTGATTCAGCCTGAGACAAGCTACGTAAGATAGGCATGTTGAAGTTGATTGAAATAGAGCACAGCGCCCCTATCAATGCTTCTCGAGTTATATCATAAGATGCAATATCGCGAGATGAGCCTTCTATAAGCAGTGCTGTATTGTGGTCGCATGCGGATAATCTCTCGACCTGAGAAAATAGCCTACCGTCACAGAGAGAAACCACCAGATCGGGCAGGGTCTTCCTTTCGATAAGCCAGTTACCTATCTGATAATCGCCGAGTGTGAGCCGTTTTTTCACTAGATAAACGTTGTCATGGAGGGACAATTGCGCCAGCAATAAGTCTGCGTGTTCCCTGTCGTCATAGGCTATCTCAATGAGGGGGTTATTCATCCTGAATACTCAATCAAAACTTCGACTGTTACTGAGTCTAGCTTAAATTCAAGCATGTTCTGTTTTATGTCAAATTCTGTAGCAAGGTCATCAATGGTTTGGAAAGGTGATAACATGCTGGTCATCTAAAGAGTTAATCTGAGAGACCTTGATGGCGCTATTTTTAAGCCTGTCCAATCCCATGTGTAAAATGCTTAAGCAGCCCCTTGAGCGAATGACTGACGCCGATGGCAATAATCCTGGTGTGCAGTCGATTAGCACCAATGCTAATCGTGTGAGTTGGCAGGGGCAGGTTATTCACTTATCAGGCCGTCAGTGGCAGCCCTATGATGATGGCAGTTGGTTGGTGGTGTTTATGGAGTCCCATAGCCGGTACAACATGATGCTCCATTACCCTGCTAAGCCTGAATGGGATCAGGTACAGCAAGATTTTTATAATCACTGGAAATTACACGCCATTGCTTGGTTGCGAGCGGAGGGTTTTATTCAAAACGATGATCATGGCATGCAGGTGCTCGATAATATCGAAGATTACTTTGAACGCACTAAGGTTCACCGTTTTCGCAATTTAGACCGCAGCATAGGTGCTCATATTACTGAGATACAGTACTATTTACATTCACTTTTTGATGATCAAAAACCGCGTAATTTTAACAGCGATGAGGCGTGGGAGCTGAGCATATTTATCAATCAGCAACCGCGTAAAATTAATGGCCAGCGCAGTAAAAAGCACCAATTTACCCCAGTGGACCGCTTTATCGATGATGTTCTATACCGCTTTTCTAGTGGCATCAGCGTCACCAGTTATCCCAATATCGAACCGGGGGATTTTCCGTGTCCGTATCCGCAACAACCCGTGTTAAGACTGTTGAAGTAATTGAATAATCGAGTAATTGGGGCCAGAGTCTGATTGAGTAAATTGGATAATAGTGCCTGCTGATCATCGTATTTTTGAGACCAGCCATTTACACGGCTACCCAGAACACGCTAGGTTTTAACGCCTCTAGCGTGTAGAAAGTGCTTTAACGCCTATAGCGTGTAAATATGGTTTTAACGGTTAAAGCGTATAAAGCTTGGTTTACCTGTTTTAGCGGGTAAAATAGATGTGAAGATCGGCGCTAAAGGTAACACTATCATGAAGGTGACTAACTCAAAACAGCTGAGTGCGTATCTCAAAGATGCCCGGCTTAATAACTCACAGCTAGCAAATCCACCAAACACAGCCGCAAGCAGTGAGTCTAACAAGGCGTGGAAGGAGGAGTGGTAATGGCAGTCCTCGATGTTTATATGAATGGTTATCTGGTGGGTGAGTTTACTAAATCGACGACGGGTTCCCATCTGTTTAAGTATGTAGCCCAATGGTTAGACACGCCTAGTAGTCGTCCTATCTCATTATCTATGCCGCTGCGAAAGCAAGCGTGGCCCAGGTATTGAGCAGATCATGCGGTATCTACTCGGCTCGATGAATTCTGAGCGAGATAGATATAACTTTATGAAGTCTCAGGTGCTGTTCTGGCTGTTAGCAGCAACCTATGGTCATGCCAAAAACTTCTCACTTTTCATTGAGGCCGATGGCGGATATCGACTAACCCCCTGTTACGATATTTTATCTATGTATCCAGTCATTGGGGGTAAGGGATTAAATATTCGCGATGCCAAGTTGGCTATGGGGCTTAAGGCAACGAAAGGTAAGAAGTATCAAATTGCACAGATCTTTCCAAGACACTTTATGCAAACTGCTCAGGCTATAGGTTTTGACATCTATGCTATGTCTGCCATCTTGATTGAGATTGCTGATACAGTCGATTTTGTGGTGATGGAAGTTAAGAGGCAGCTGCCAAAAGACTTTCCTGCGCACATAAGGGATTCAATACTTGATGGACTAGCTAATAGAGCGGAACGGATAACCGTAGATTGGGGCCGACTTGAGGAAGGCTTTGATGTATGAAAAGCTGGTGATTGCCCGTGTCCTTATCAGCAAACAAGCTTGTCAGCGATAGAGAAAGCACTTGTCCAACGAAGACAGGAAAACGCGGTATTGCTGAGTTAACAAATATAAAAGAGTAGCCAAATATGAAATCAGTCCGCAACGACCCTTGCCCGTGTGGCAGTGGCAAAAAGTACCAAGATTGTTGCATGAATAGTGCTTCAAAGCAGCACGCCTCAATGTTGGATGACATTGAGCAAGTTGCCGCTATGAATCCCAACTTGTCCCTTGATGAACTCAATATCGTTGCAGAGCACAAAATGCAGGCAGCGAATAATCTCCCTGTTCCTGACTTCTGTGGCCTCTCGCCAACACAAATGGCCAATTGGTTATATTCGCCTTTCAATGAATTGGAATGGGTCACAATAAGCACGCCAGAGGATTTATCTAGGAGTCCTGTGATGCGCTATTTAGCGCTGATTTTAGATGAGGCCATGCAGCATGGTGGTTCATTTAAAGCGACCACTAAGGGCAACTTGCCCACAAAACTGGTTAGGCAAGCCAGTGATGAATTACCTCAATTTGCTGTCTCTCGGTATCCAACGCATATCAGCATCAATGAATACTGCGGCACTAACGAAGATAAATTTAATGCGCTGCACTACAGTCGTGTGTTGGCGGAAATTGCGGGCATTATTTATCGTCGCAGTGGTCGTTACCATGTAAAAAAGACCGCGCAAAAGCAGTATCAAAAACAAGGTATTAATGCTTTTTTTATTCCCATGCTTGAAGCGGCAACCGTTAAGTACAATTGGGGCTACCTAGATGGATGGGAGCACGCTATGGATCTAAGGAAATTCTGGTTATTTATGCTGTGGCGCTTGCAAAGTCATGGCAGTGTTGATCAGTTGATTGAAGAAGTGGCTACAGCATTTCCTAATGTATTACTCGAATGTTCATCGGAGGAATACCTATCGCCAAGCCAGTTGTTGGGTACCTTGATTGAATCGCGCTTTATTGATCGGTTTCTACAGTTTTGGGGCTTTGTGACGATAGAGCGAAAACGGTATGTTTCCGAAACACACGTACCGAGAAAGGTAGATATACTGCCAGTGCTAAAGCAAGCTTTTCAATTCAATATTGACAATCAATAGGCGAGGCTATGTTAGATATAGCCGTATTATTCAATTGTAAGTCATGTCAGACCAAAATCGAAATCAACTCGAAAAGCCTGCTGGAAACTGATCTACGCTATTTTTGATAAGTAACTATCCTCAATTAACGGGGTAAGGCAATTTTCGACTTGTCCACCGCATTGCGACAACTGGGCGAGCTGTTACCGCGATAGTTGTTGCACCCCCAAAAAGCACCTCGCTTACTTTCTCTTGCAACCATATCGCCCCCACAAACGCTGCATAGTGGTGCTGTGTGGCTACAGGCTTCATTTACACATACCTTAAATCCTGTAAAGCGTTTACGCGTCATCGGGCTACCACAAAGCTCACAGCCCTCCTCTTTGTGATTGCACAGCGGAAAGTGAGAACATGAGTAGAATGATTTGAAGTTGCCAACTCTTGGTTTTAGTGTGCCAGTCGTGCAGCGTACACAGTTAATCTCTTCAAAGATTTTTTGCACTATAGAGGTGCTGAACTCCTCTTGCTCAATGGCATACTTCTCCTTAAGTAGTTCGATCACAAATGGACTCGCGTCTGTCATATCGGCAAGCACGTATGCGCGGTGTTTTGCGCGGGTGAGTGCGACATAAAATAGGCGGCGTTCTTCTGCAAACTCAAATGCCTCAGTCTTAGGCAGAAAGGCATCAAGTATAGCGGGCGTGACTTTCATTGAAGGAAAACCATGCTTTCCCGTTGTCATCCCCATGATCACCACATAGTCTGCTTCTTTGCCTTTTGAGGCATGAAAGGACTGACACGCAATGGTCAGGTGTGGATACCTCACATTCAGCTGTCTTAGCTCACTCTTATCGGGTAGTTGAAACCAGAAGCGCCCAAGTAAATAAACGCTAGGCTGATGCTTGAGTTTATCTGCTCCCTTATTAACCCGCATGCTAATAGCATTTAAGGCCTGATCCAGTGCATTAGGACTTGGCTCATCCTGAGTCGCTGGCTCATGTTCGCCGCGGCGTATCAATGAAACCGTGGGGTAAGTGACCTGAGAGAGAGAGCGGATATCTTTCTTTAGCTGCACAGGGTTCTTAGTCACAAACTGTGTTGCCACATCGCCAATGCCGCTGTTAAATCTGAATGTCTGATCTAAGTATGATTTAGCTGTTGGGCCGAAGTACTGGGTAAACTGCGTGGTTAAACTGACGTCAGCACCACTAAAGCGATAGATTGCCTGCCAGTCATCGCCCACACAAAACAGTGACGCCTTCGGTTTTGAACCCGGTAAGCAGGAGTCTCTCAGTGCTCGAACTAATCGCGATCTGGGCTCGGAGATATCTTGAAATTCATCGACCATGATAAAGCGCCACGGGCTGATGAACTGCCCAGCTTGAAGATAGCTTAGCGCTTTACCTATCATATCTTCAAAATCTATATCACCACTGGCTGACAGATGTTGCTGGTAGCGGCTTAGTATGGGCGCTAGTAGCTCAAATACCTTACGGGTCTGCTTTGCGTCTGCAGCATTATTAAATACCTTCTCTAATCCGTTCTCGTCTATGCATGCTGCTTTATACAAGCCAATTAGTTTACTGAACAACTTGGCTAACTCAGTAACACGACCAAGTTCATTGAGAGTGGCCAGAATCGCTGCATCGGGAAGAGGGGAGTATTGAACTTCAAATGCTTGCAAGGCATGTTCAAGTTTTGCAATGAGCAGCCCTTTTTTATGCTGATAGTAAAACAACTCAAGGCAGACTGTTTCGCGATTTTTATGTAATTGGCGCTTCCACTGCATCGACGCTAAATATTGCTGGTTATCGATATAGGGGGCAGTGCTACCATCTTCATTGATGCCGAAATACTCAATATAAACACCATACTCAGGTAGGTAGAAGTCGGGTTGATATTGGCGGAAATCAATACTGCTTACATCGTGCTCATATTTAGCTTCATACTGGTATTCAATGCCATTGCTGAACAACCAATTGGCAATGTATAGCTCGCCAAAGCTCTTTACCCGCTCCCCTTTAAGGGTGCGAATATCGTTGTCATTTAAATACTGAAAGTACTCACCTTGGGAATCAAAGTCGAAAGGACTTTTCTCCACATAATAGTATTGGCTAAAGTACTCGAGCAGCGGCTTGCGATAGGCCTCATCTTCAATCAAAGTTTCAAGTGTATCTTGTACCCATCTATCTTTGGCTTTTTCATCCTCAGCCCAAGGAGATAAGCTAGGTGACGCACCTTCAACTTTGGCAATGACTCTTAACCCTAGGCTGTGGAAGGTGCTTGCCTTGATCTCATCGGTACCCAGCTTGTCTTTAATCCGCTCGTCCATCTCATCAGCAGCTTTTCGACCATAAGCGAGCAGTAGAATATCATCGGCTTGTGCCTGACCACTGTTGACTAAATAGCCGGCACGCCCCACCATCACGCTGGTCTTGCCCGTTCCTGCACCAGCTAATAGCAGGTTATTGTTGTCATCAATGATACAAGCTCGTCGTTGCTTATCGGTCAGAGGGTTAGACTCAACATGCTCAAAGAAATCGGCAAACTTGAGTAGCTGAGATTGGACATAGTTTTCACGCAGCCTCTCGATATCGGCCTGGTTCCAGTTATGCATCTTCTTTAGCTTGCCCAGCGCGGATTTTATATCGCTAGCCAATGTCATATCTTCACACCAAGGAAACCAGCGTTTATATTCGCGCTTAATTCTGGCCTGTATCATCTCTAAACGGGATTGACGCAGGTATTCTGTGGCAAGGGTGCGCTCAACTCTATCCACCAGCTCACAGATACGCTGCCCATTGCTACCAGCCCACAGCAGCACTGCCGTTTTGCCAAACTGATAACGCGCTAAATAGGTTAAGTAGGGCAGTTGGTAAGCCTTACCGGATACGGTAAAGCCAAGTAGATAACCTAAAGGGCTAAAGTTAAATGCTGGTGGTGAATCTAGCTGTTGCCACTTGAAACTAACTTCGTCACTAGATCTGCTTGTTGCTCGATACCCAGCCGTAAGCAAACCTTTGCCGCGATGAAAAGTAATACCACTGTCGGTAAGTTTTACAGCATCAGGCTTGCCCATATAAAAATGGCCAAACCAACTGTGCTTGATATTTTGTTCAGACTGCTTTGATGACAATATGTAAACCTACTGCGTGAAATTATGGCTAGCACTCCACTATAACCTGCCGTCAGTGGATTGGGAGTACTTGGTCGGCGTCTAAACCTCGGTGAGTACATCGGGTTTTTTCGCTATCTGGGGTTTGGTAAGTCAGCCCTTTCAGCTTATGGAATACCCACTGGTCATATTCTTTACCAACACGACAGCATCCATCTTTGCAGTAAAACTTATTAGCTAAAAGATTACAAGCTTGGTTACTCTGCTACGGGTTGATAACGTGTCTCAAGCAGCTAGCTCTTTTCGGTCAGAGCGGTCTCTAAATAGTGTTTATGCGCTATTGGGTATGGATTAGGGTTGCCTAATGGATGCTAAGTTATGGTCGCCACTTTCATCCACATACACAAGGAAATCACTAAACCCACGCTCACAGCCTAATATGGTTGGAAAACATGTTGATAAAACTGCGTTTAATCGACATGTGATCCATGTTTTTAGTGTTGATGTCGATAGCATCAACACTAAATCAACTCGAAAATCCTGATGGAACCCACAAGAGAGATGTGTTCTCGCATGAGAAGCTAACCTAATAGGCAAACAAAAGCCCAGCGAGAAACTGGGCTTAGATGCACTCATTCAAATCGATAAAAACGTTATTCCACGTTTTGAATTTGAATGTAGGTTGAATTGTTCATGTGCATTTAAATCAGCATCTTATCTACAGGTAGGAAAGCTGGATATGGTTTTAGTCACCAATTTAGTACCATTTTGTAAGGTGTGTAGGTTGCTAAATTTTCTTAGGTATTATTGTAAGCTACGTTCTTATCTTCTATCGGCAACGCTTTTTTATTAGCTGGAGGAGTTGGCTTGATTGCTCGAAGTTCATTTTTAAATGTTAATACTGCTGCTAACACAGCAATCAGAATTAGCAGTAAATTCTTTAGGTGTGCTTGTTGTATTACCCTTTTATTATGCTGCTGGTTTAAGAGCTCATAGTGTTCCAGCATCTTGGCTGATTCAGTTGCAAACTCTCTAACAAAAACAAAGTGGTCGCTATTATGTTGCATAAATAGTAGCTCACTAGAATAGAACTCTTTAAGTAAGTTATCATGCCTTACCATCAAATTAGCTTTTTTATTATCGGTAAGGAGAGTTGTATCGACATTCAATGCATTTCTTAAAGAAGGAAGAAATTTTTCAATTGCCTCCTTTCGTGCTTCGAAGTCTTTGGTTAACTCTATGAACCTTTGGTAATCACTTAGAATCGACTCTGTAATGAGCTTATTTCCGGTTAACCGTATTTCTGGGAGCATCGGGACTGATTCATGGATCATTCTGGCTGCGACAGCGCTATGTAGTTTTAATACTCTGAGTAGGGCTTTTATTTGATAGTGATATTCATCGATATTTTTAAAGAACTCTGGGCCGATGGTAGTAGCGTCTTTCCATCTTAATAGATTTGAGTAGTTTTTTGAACTCCGTATTCGATCAAATTTTTCGTAGATCTGCTCTCCCCAGTAATCGATTTGAAAAATGTATATTTCAGATTTATCCACCTTAACCTTGCCTGCATCAGGCCATACGTATGTCTGGGTAAACATAGTTAAAACCCCTGCAAACGTGATGATTGCAAGGCTAGATATTTTCAACATAACACTCATGATTCATCCCTTATTTAAGCTTTTATTTCCATGATTTTTCTTAACTTCTCAATACTCATCGCTGGCTTTTCTGCGTGAAGCATTGCGTGGCTGTTGGGACAAACGGGGACTAGGTCGTTAATTGGGTCGACTTGGTAGCTTTCACCGACTGTCGCTATATCGATCTTATGATGAACATGGATAAAGCCTTTGGCCATCGCGCCATACTTGGCTTCAAAGTTAAAGTTACAGACTTGGCAGATTGCTCCGTACTCATCAATACAAGCAGCCCTAGCTTTAGGGTCACGCTCATAGGCATTGATAGTCACTTGCTTTACAGCCCCTTCAGTAAACTCTGCTGGCGGCTTAGGGACTTCATCAGGATAAACGGAGCTAACTACTTGTGAAGCTAGTTTGGCTCGATATGAGTCCACAAGCGTCCTTACTTCTAGGTGTTTTGCTTTTGATTTAGACCATCGATACTCAAGATGCAGCTCAACAGACTTGATTACCCGCTCAAACTCAGAGTAAGAAAGGTCTTCATAAAAGCGAGCAAAGAAAATCTCATAAGACAAGGCACTCATAGCACGCTTGTATACTCTGCCTTCACTGAATGCTACGAAGTTGCGCATGTAATTAGTTGCAGATGTTTGGTTCATATCCAACTAGCCAACTAGCTGTTCTAGTGTTTCTTCTAGCGAGATATTTTGTAATGCAAACAAGGAACCCAGATCATAGACCTGTTGTAGTTGAGCTGATGTGATCTCTTTGTTCATCATTAAAGTCCTTTTAATTTCGAGCAAGTTGCGGCTGGTAGTATATCTATGGAGTAAGGTCTAACTCACCGATTAAATCTGCTAAATATGGTGCATTTTTATTAGGCAAAATGTGTTGAACGGCTGCTGCACTAAAAGAGCTTTTACGGTTACAGAGCTTCTTTAACCTTTCCTTGGCCTCAGTTATGCCACGACGGTACTGATCATTTAAATCAGCATCATTAAGACCGGATGTTAATTTAAGAAGCATAATACTGGATCGAACATCTTTAATGGCTTGTAATCGGTGAGGTGTGATTGTTTCATGATCAAGGTTCAATAAGGTCTTAGAGAGCCTAACCTTTTCAAAACCAATAGGGTTTGCATCATAGGTTACAGCTGATGAAGTTTGACCTGTTTCAACCTCAAACGATAAAAGTTTTACATCATCTATAGAGCAAGGGTCTAAAATTAAGTGGTGAGCATAATCACAAGGTGCACCTATACCCCAGCAACGCATTGACTCATCGACGATAGGAAAGTAATCAACTTTACCTCCCTCATCCCTTGCTCGGTTTGCAAAAATACATGAATAGCGATAATTATTTATGTCGTAAGCTTTCCACCAATATCCAGGGTGCTGCTGATCACCTTGTTTTACAATAACGCCACCAGCATCTTTAACCCTACCTTTTGGCCAATAGTGATCCACATCGAAATCAGTACCAATCTGAGGTGATTCGGTATACCAGCATTTTGCTCCAAACTCTGCTATAAAGGTCCTTTTTAAGGAACTCCACTTATTACCGATAGCCTTTATTTCTGCGCTCGGATCAGCAGCAACCTTCACTCTATCGGACCACTGCTTTGATTTTTTATCCCAGGTCTTAGTCTTACAGTTTGCGAATTTAGACTTATCAATGTACCTCATTCGAAGAGATCCTCATATCTTTGAGAATATTCTCAATCATCTGTTTTCTAGCTTCAACTGAGGCAACTTCTTTACCGTATTTAAGATATTTACTTCGCGCTATTAAAAACTGGCGATAATCTTCATCGGGATGAATGTAACCATAACCAAGTTGCTCAAGTTGAGTATTGAGCTCTTCTAACCGCTCAGGATTGGTATCTTCTGCAACTAAGCGCCTTCTTTCTCGAATGAGGTCTTGAGTACCGTCATCCAATGTTGTTAAAAGACCGAACATATCACTGGTTAAAATACCGTTTACACTCATGCCTTTAGGGCTTTTTTTCGGTGTATTGACTGAAATTTTTTGGCTCGCCTCATTTCTTGATACAACTTGTATTTGTTCCTTATTCAACTCTGCAATAGAGAGGGGATGGTGAGTAGTCATAATAATATGACTACCAAATCCCTCAGGGACAAATAACTCTAAAAACCTATGGTATTTTGCTGCCCAGTATGGGTTCAAGTGAGTATCTGGTTCATCGAGTAAAAATAGCGCATCTCGTTTTGCGGTAAACTGAAGTAGCCCAAAGATAGTGAGTAGTTGCTGTTCGCCTTCGCTTAGCTCGCTAAAAATTACATTTTGGTTAGATTTGGTTTGCTTCACTTGTATTTCTACTCTGGCCAGAATGCCAGAGAGATAGGTCGCTTCAAGGATTTTAAACAGATCCTCGGGGCGCATGTTTTTGGATAATTCATCTAGCTTGGATTTGTTAGGTAGGAAAAAGCTCATTACTTGTTTTTTCTTGACCCTTTTGGACAGTAAATCCAGTTGAGGCTCCTGCGTTTCAATTGGGCCTATAGAGTACTTTTTTACTAGCTCTAAAAAATCTCGTATAGCTCCTGTCGCTCCCCAGAAGTCACTAGCATCATTACTTCCCCAATTTACGGGTTTTGTAAAATAGAATGTGGCTGACTCAAAACTCTTTATAGAAAGCTCTTGTTTCAAAAACTTTGTAGCATGTGGTACGCCACGCGCTACAAAAAATGATAACAATGAAAATTGACTGTGGAAGGGCTTGGCGTAAAAGAAAGGTCTAATATTGTCTCGAATATTAGCCCCCTCTTTGATTACTTGAAGGTAGAAGTCTCTTCTTGAATCAAAAAATAATGACTCTAACCGATCGCTTGGTCCTGAATAATAGGCAAAGATATTACGAGGAAGATAATGTGATAGGCCATCTCTATCTCGTTTTATCTTGCTTATATTGATATGCTGCCATTCTGAGATAGTCTCATTCGAATGTTCTTGAACCTTTATCTCATAAACAGTTTCTCTCGATACATCTGCATTGATATGCATCCAAGTTTCTAAACTAGCGTCACCAATTTTATACTTCACCTCATAGGAAAATGGTGGTGGGGTATCTGTATCTAAATACTTAAAAATTTGTACGATAGCCTCAATGATATTTGACTTCCCAGTGCCATTTTGACCGATGATGACAGTACGATTCTCATCATCTGAAAACCGTATTTCTACACCTTTCAGGTTCTTAAAATCTGAATTAATCTTTAAGTATTGTAGTTTCATTATTTAACGAAAAATCCTGTTATTCCATCAACTGTTTTTTCTTCAATCTTATTATCACTAAGCAATTTACTTATTTCATTAAAAATTTCAGCCATCGATAAGTCAGGAGTTAGCTTATCAAAAATATCCTGAGGCTTATGTGCAACACCATCAGCAATGACAGATTCAACAGGGCTAAGGTTATTATCAATAGCAGTATCTTGAGTTTTTTTAGCTGTAACCTTCTTGGCACTCACCTTCTTCACAGGCTTTTCCTTAGATGCTTTGGTGGCTTTTGCAAGAGCTTCTCGCTCGGTTTTAATGCGTTCAAGCAGGGATTCAGCGCTGTTGTCACCTGATATAAGCTCTGGGTTAGCAGCGCGCCAGTCGGCGGTAAGTTCGCCTCTGAAGGCTTTAGCGAGTATCGACTGGGTGAGGTTATTGACGCGTAGCTGTGCTTTATTAACCTGGGCTTCAACTTTGTCAGCGAAGGCGAATAGCCCTTCGACACGGCGGACGATTTCGGTTTGTTCTTCTAGCGGTGGTAAAGAAAAGGGAGCTTCAGAAACCGTTTTCTGATTAATTTTAGGCATATTACCTGCGGTACCAGTCGCATTATCTCTAAAGTACTTTCTCACTCCCTCAGACAGTAATGCCAAATGCAGGTACTTTCCAATGACCTTCTTGCTTGGCTTACATTTCATCATTAAGTCGGGATAAACATATTGATTATCTTCACCAAGGTAAAGTGCACTCACTCCCACGTAGTCAATAGTATTCCCCCTTTGAATCAAGATATCTCCATTCTTAACCCATAAATGGGAACTATCGTCTATATTAAGCTCAACATACTTAAATTTATTATCTACGAACTTACCTGGTGTAGTCGCAGACAGAGTCAAATTTCTATATTGAGTTACATAATTTACGCCTTGTGGGGACCTTCCATTACGTGGCTTTTTTTCTACAACATCAATTAGTTTAACTTCACTCCACTCATCGGAAGCTTCACTACGCCACTCTTCCGTCAATTCGCCACTCACTGCAGCAGCGAGGACGGATTGGCGGAATGACTTCAGGATAGCTGGGATGGCATCGAGGTGGGCTTTCGTGCTTTTCACCTGTTCCAGCAGCTCTTCCAGTTTGTCGGCAATGATTTTTTGTTCTGCGATAGGGGCAACTATAACTGGTAATGTTTTAAATCTGGCCTGTGTCATATTCAAGCCACTTTCACTGATACCTGTTTTTCTATCATTTAACTCTTTTTGAGCTATAGATGTTCTTAACCAAGATTCAATATAACTAGGAGTAATATAGTCCTCTGGGAATCTAAGTCGATACATCTTGCCTGATAGAAGTAACTTATCTCTGCACTGCTTTACAAAACAAATAACACCACACCTAGATCTAGGCCCTGCATTTGTCACGAGTAAGTCACCAGAATGTACTTCAATTCTTGGTTTCGGTTCTTTAGATAGCGGTAGCTTTTTATTTTCGTAATCTAAGAAAAAACCGTCTTGAATCGCGGTTGTTTTTAACACTCCCCACTCATTAATTTTTGCAGGTTCTTTGTCACATTGAGGGCTCCAGCCCTGATGTATTAACTTTCCATCAGATTGAGGTTTTAAAATATTATCTATCTCTGTGGAGCACCAGCCTTCAGGCAGTGTCCCCCCAAGTTCAAAGTTGGTATCTAAATCACTCATCCCTTCCTCCACCAGCTAGCGACTTAACCAAAGCCTCAAGATCAGCCAATGCGCCTTTAAGCTCTGTCATCGCTTCGCCTGCCAGCTCTTCAGGTGTTCCTAGATCTGCAGTATCGATGCTGTTAGCATCTTTGAGCCAGGAGATATCCAGTGAGTCACCCTTGGTGTCGCGGATGTATTCACGGCTAAAGCATTTCCAGCGACTCTTTTCTAAGAGAAGCTCAGGGCTGTGCATTGCTTGCTTTGCTTTATCTTCAAGATCAGTAAAGCTCCAATCCCCTTCGGCTCTAGAAGCAAGATCTGGATTCCCGCCTTCGCGGGAATGACCTGAAGGGTCATAAACTGCTTCAAATGGCTTAAGGTGCTGTTCACCGAAGGGGGTGCGCTTGCCAAACTTAGGCATGTTGGTACGCAGGTCATACACCCAAGTGTTGGTGGTGCAGTTTTCCTCTTGCTGCCGATTCGTAACAGAGCCTTTAGTAAAGAATAGAACGTTAGTCTTGACCCCCGCAGCGTAGAAGATGCCTGTTGGCAGACGAAGAATCGTGTGCAGGTTGCACTTGTTCATCAGGTCACGACGAATATCGGTACCCACGCCCGCTTCAAACAAGACGTTATCTGGTAGCACGACGGCGGCACGTCCACCCGGCTTTAAGTTGCGATAGATATGCTGCAAGAACGCCAGCTGCTTGTTGTTGGTGGGGTAGGTTAAGTCATCGCGAGTAATGGAAGCATCGCCGCCCTTGCTGGTACCGAAAGGTGGGTTAGCTAAGATTATATCGGCTTTAGGTAGATTCATACCCACTTGGCCAAGACTATTACCTAGATGCACCACACCTTCGTCGTCACCTTCCATGCCGTGTAGTAGACAGTTCATTAAGGCTAGGCGGCGAGTCGATGGTACTAGCTCAACACCGACAAAGGCATTGTGTTTTTGAAATGCTTTTGCATTATCTTTTAGATCATATAAATCGTCACTTTGGTCTTTTATATAACGGTCAGCAGCAATCAAGAAGCCTGCGGTACCGGCGGCGGGATCTTGAATGACTTCGCCATGCAATGGGTTGATGACGCGCACCATGGAGTCGATCAGCGCTCGTGGGGTAAAGTATTGACCAGCACCGGATTTGGTCTCGTTAGCATTTTTCTCGAGTAAACCTTCATAGAGATCACCTAGGCCATCCTTTTGCGCACTGAACCAGTCGATAGAATCGAGTGATTTGATTAATTGCTTTAGGTGGCGAGGCTCACGCAAACGGGTTTGGGCATCGGCATAGATAGCCAGAATTAATGGATCTGTTACGACTATTTTCTCGATGGTATTTTCTGGGTTTTCAGGATCTATTTCACGACGTTTACCTGTAGATAGTGCCATCAAGATGTTTTTATAGTCATTCAATAAGTTGATGCCGTCTTTATCACTCAAGTCACTCCAACGGCAGCCCGTTGGCAATGTGTGCTTGTTGAGTAGCCCTGCCTCGGTGTTCTCGTGCACCATTTTGATAAATAGCAGTAGTACTAGCTCGGTGACATAATCGGAGTAGTTAATGCCGTCGTCGCGCAGCACATCACAGAGGTTCCACAGTTTTTGTACGATATCGTTGTTGCTCATTTTACTCTCAATTTTTTGATGCAAACTCAATAGCCTGCTCATTTTCAAATTAGTTGGCTTCAGAGCCTATTTATTCAAGAAAAATAACGGCTGAACTGATTACTGTCTTGGGTCATCAGTTCAACCAATTTAGGGTGTACAAATAGCTTCTCTTTGCCCGATTGCACCTCTTGAAGAACGCCAATATCGCACAGCTGCTTTAAATACACCGAGGCGGTTTGGCGTTTTGCTAAGCCGTTTTCGACCAGGTTTTGAATGCGGCAATAAGGTTGCTCAAAAATCACCTGCACTAGCTCATAGCTGTAGATTTTAGGTAACTGCTGGCGTACATGTTCGGTGGTGTGCTCTATGAGCTCACGGGCAGCGGCTATCTTGTGGGTAGTCCACTTAGCGGTTTGCTCTACGGCGTTTAAGATAAAGATGATCCAAGGCTGCCATTCCTGTTTAGTAGTCACGTTGAGTAGCAAGCGATAGTAGTCTTGCTTATTCGCGACGATATAACGGCTGAGATACAAGATCGGTGCGCTAAGCAGTTGTTGGTCTATTAAGTAGAGGATATTGAGCACGCGCCCCGTACGACCATTGCCATCGGTGAAAGGATGAATGGCTTCAAACTGATAGTGGGCCATGGCCATCTTGATCAGTGGGTCGACATCATCCTGGTTATGTAAAAAGGCTTCCCAGTTGCTGAGCAGATCGCGAATGACTGTCTCGCCTGCTGGTGGGGTATAGATAACTTCACCCGTGGCCTGATTGGTTAAGCTGGTGCCTGGTACTTTACGTACATCCATCTGCACCGATTTTATGGTACTGCAGATCTCTAATGCGGTAGTGACACACAGCGGCCTGCTGGTTAGCTGGGTAAAGCCTTGATACAGGGCGGTACGATAGCGAAGCGCCTCTTTGGTCATTGGATCGGCTTGGCTGTCTTCTTGAGCGTACTGAAACAGCTTGTCGGTAGTGGTGACAATGTTTTCAATCTCACTACTGCCTTGTGCTTCGAGCAGTGGCAGTAGGTTGATAAGCAACCCTTGGTTAGGCAGAAGCTCACCCGCTTGCTTTAACTCCGCTAGGGCGGCGCGGGCAGGAATACAGGCTTTGAGTATGGGTAAGGTTTCGGCTAACTCCCCGAGATCTGCTGCTAGCGGCAGGAGAGGCAAATGCTTGTATGCTTGTTCAGCTTGCCATTTCATGTTAAAAAAACCTTCTTTTATCGACATAAATAGATATTGCACTGAGCTTATGTCGATTCAATCGACATGTAAAGACGTCATGTTTATAAAAGCCTATTTAATCGACATGTACTGTAGCTTATTGGTGTTTATGTCGTCCCTTTATGTCAACATCAGTATCAATATGTATAGAAAGTGCCGATATCTATACAAGTTAAATTTATATGTATAGAAAATGCGATTTTCTATACATGTCCCTGCGACCATATCTCTGAGACAAGGTACTAGCCGGCTTGCCAAAGGTACTCATTAAGCTCAATGAGTACGGTGTCGAGTTGGTCATCGAGCACACTGTTAAGGCGCTTAGCCCCACCTTGGTCGGCGAAGCGTTGATTAACGAAGGACTTGTCGATAACCGCTTCATGAACCAACTGCTTGGCAAGACGTTCTAGCCATTTACGCTGATTTGGGTTCCAATCATGTTCGCTGCAAATACGTTGCATTGCGTGAGTTAATCGGGGTCAGTAAAGTTAATCGGAGTCAGAGTAAGATTTAGTCAGGATTATAATTCAGTGTTCCCCCCAGTGTCATGACTGTTGTTCTCCTAATTTGATATGAGTAAAAACTAAGTGTCTAAAGAGGTTGTATCACCCATAAATGCTGATGTGTAGGCGGTTATTGGTTTACCAAAATTAGAGATCATACATACCATTTATGAGCCATAAGTTATGGCGTTCACCTTCATTAATCTGGTGCCATTTGTTGTACATATTTAGAGAGGTTAATAAGTTTCTAGCCGTATTTAAGCTCAACACTGTGCTAAATCGAAGAGATAATTAGACAAGTGTAAACGCGGCTGTGAGCTTCTAAAACAGGGATGTTTTGGTAGAGCCCACAAGGATGTGTTTACGGCGTCTCGCAGAAGTGTTTGCACATAAGCGAGCCGCAGGCTATTGATTAAAGTAGAAGCCTTGCCGCGCAATAATCTTAATTAACTTGATGGAAAATGAACTTGCACAAGATGCTTGCAGCTTGTTATCGAACAAGGAGCTTGCTCATAGGCAAACAAAAGCCCAGCGAGAAACTGGGCTTAGATGCACTCATTCAAATCGATAAAAACGTTATTCCACGTTTTGAATTTGTTCGCGCATCTGCTCGATCAGCACTTTGAGTTCTACTGCGGCGGCGGTGATTTCGCTGCTGATAGATTTGGAGGCCAGTGTGTTCGACTCACGATTGAATTCCTGCATCATAAAGTCGAGACGACGGCCCTGGGCGCCACCTTTTTGGAGGATGCGCTGGGTTTCTGCGACGTGGGCGTCGAGTCGGTCCATCTCTTCTGCCACGTCCATCTTCTGGGCGAGAATGACCATCTCTTGTTCCAGACGGGCTGGATCCAGTTCGCCGGTGATCTCGGCCAGACGGTTAGTCAACTTATCACGCTGCCATTGCATTACCGTCGGCATGTGGTCACGGACGATGGCAACTTGCGCGACTATGGCGTCTAGGCGGGTTTGCAGCATGACATTGATGGCTGCACCTTCGCGGCCTCGCGCTTCGATAAACTGATCGATGGCGCTGTCGAAGGCCAGCAATAATTCTTTGCTTAATGCGTCCATATCTTGCTCTGAGCCCGACATCACCCCTGGCCATTTTAAGATATCGACCAGATTGAGTTCACCTTGACCCGCTTCTTGTTTGACCCAGTTGGCGGCGTTTACCAGCTGCTTGGCAAGCTCTTGGTTGAGCTGCAGTTCGTTGCTCTTGTTGTCGGCAAGATCGTATCTGAGGTTTACTTCGATTTTTCCACGGTTTAAACGCTTACGCAATTTGTCTCGTAGGATGGGCTCTAGGCTACGGAAATGTTCAGGCAGACGCAGATAAGTTTCTAGATAGCGTTGATTGACCGAGCGGATCTCCCAGGAGGCATTGCCCCAGTCTGCTTTGTGCTCGATACGTGCGTAGGCTGTCATGCTTTGGATCATGGTTTTTCCAATTGTTTAACCGTGAAAGGGATCTAGGATTATAGACCTAAGCCAGCTAGGTTCAAAGTAATGCATCTTGGCTTTAGCCATATATCGGCAAATAACATGGCATCCGAGGACACAAATCTCTATACTATCCCCCCAAAATCATCCAGTAAAAATCGCCAATCGATTCATCAATACAGGAAATTCCTATGCGCCCTAGTGACAGAACGCCGGCTCAATCTCGCCCAGTGACGATCACCCGTCAATTTACCGCTCATGCTGAAGGTTCTGTTTTAGTCGAGTTCGGCGAGACAAAAGTACTCTGTACGGCTAGCTTCGAAGTGGGTGTGCCTCGTTTTCTTAAGGGCAAAGGTCAAGGTTGGGTTACGGCTGAATATGGCATGTTGCCTCGCTCGACTCATACTCGTATGAACCGTGAGGCAGCCCGTGGTAAGCAATCTGGTCGTACTCAAGAGATCCAACGTCTCATCGGTCGCTCACTGCGTGCAGCCGTGGATATGAAAGCCCTAGGCGAAAACACGATTGTTATCGATTGTGACGTGATTCAGGCCGATGGCGGTACACGTACAGCGGCTATCACCGGCGCCTGTGTGGCCTTGGTCGATGCGCTTAACTGGGCTCGTGGTAAGGGGATCTTGAAAACTAATCCACTTAAGTTCCTTATCGCCGCGGTAAGTGTTGGTATCTATAAAGGTGAGCCAATATGCGATCTTGAATATATCGAAGACAGTGCGGCGGAAACGGATATGAATGTGGTCATGACCGAAACCGGTCAGATGATCGAAATTCAGGGCACCGCCGAAGGTGACCCATTCAGCCATGAAGAGCTGCTAAGTATGTTGGAACTGGCTAAGCACGGTATTCGTGAAATAGTCGATGTACAGAAAGCGTCATTGAATTAAAGATAACCAGGACCCAATCGGGTCCTTTTTTGAATAACGATACTTATAAAAAGTAACATTGAACAAGTTAAATTGAGGAGAGATTGTGAAAGCTTATCAGCGTGAGTTTATCGAGTTTGCCCTAGAACGTCAGGTATTGAGATTTGGCGAGTTTACGCTTAAATCCGGCCGTATCAGTCCCTATTTCTTCAATGCTGGTCTGTTTAATACCGGACGCGATCTCGCCCGTCTGGGGCGTTTTTACGCGACCGCTTTGGTCGACTCTGGCATAGAGCATGACCTGCTTTTCGGTCCCGCTTATAAGGGCATTCCGATTGCGACCACGACGGCGGTTGCCCTGTGTGAGCATCATGATATCGATATGCCATATTGCTTCAACCGTAAAGAGAAGAAACAGCACGGTGAAGGTGGCAGCTTAGTCGGTAGCGAGCTAAAAGGCCGCGTCATGCTAGTCGATGACGTGATCACCGCAGGTACTGCGATTCGTGAGTCGATGGAGATCATTCAGGCCCATGATGCTTCGTTAGCTGGGGTGCTCATTGCTCTGGATCGTCAAGAGAAAGGCAAGGGCGAACTATCTGCTATTCAGGAAGTGGAACGTGATTTTGGTTGTGAGATAATCTCAATCATCAAGCTAGGTGATCTGATCAACTACTTGTCTGAAAAACCGGGCATGGAAGCGCAGTTGGCTTCGGTGAGTGCTTATCGCGATCAGTACGGCATATAAAAGTTAGAACGCCTCCGGCTACTGAACGCTTTGCTTACAGATAACAGAACACTTCGATCACAAAAAAAGCAGGGACAACATTTTGACCTGCTTTGATTTTCTATGAGTTCGCTGGCCGTTGCGGTATCCGTAAACGAGCTTGCGAGTGTTCCATTTTCGCGCGATTTCAGCCGTTTTAATTACTCACTTTTAATTACTTAAGAATTCTGCGCGGGTCGCGGGGTTTGATTTGAAAATTCCACCCAGTGCGGTGGTGGTCGTCGAGCTGGTGGAGTCCATGATGCCACGAGACTTAACGCAGTAATGTACCGCATCCATCTTCACCGCCACATCTTTGGTCTCAAGCAGAGTCTGTAAGGCCACTAACACCTGTTGAGTGAGGCGTTCTTGTACCTGAGGTCTCTGGGCAAAGAAACGTACGATACGGTTAATCTTGGACAGGCCTATGATGTTCTTGCGTGGTAAGTAAGCCACGGTCGCGAAACCATCTATGGTGACCAGGTGATGCTCACAGGTACTGGTTAGGCTGATATCTTTGACCTTAACCATCTCATCGAAGCCCATCTTATTTTCTATGACGGTGATCTTAGGAAAGTTGGCGTAATCTAAGCCGGAAAATATCTCATCCACATACATCTTGGCGATTCGACGTGGGGTATCGATCAGGCTGTCATCGGTCAGATCCAGAGACATCAAGGTCAAGATCTCGCGCATATGATGCTCGATCCTTTCTTTACGTTCCTCTGGGCTGAATGCTGAAGGTAGCATAGGTGTCTCGAGTCCTCTGGCTAGTAATGCCGTCTGAACTTGTACTGCTGACTCACTGAGCTGTGCTTCTTTCGATGTCATAGTGTCCTCCACTATTCAGATAGTGGTTATTTCCGGTGCATTTTTATGGCTGTAAATGTCGAGTGTTAATTCGATTTAGCTAAAAGCCATGGGCTAGTTAGTATGGTCGTAGAATAACAATCGGACGGGGAGGATACCTTGAATCGATGATAAATTATACCCAGAAACTGTGGGGGAATAACAAAAAGCCGATTGAGACAATCGGCTTGAAATATCTGTTAGTGATTATAGATTGAGATTTTTCCCAAGGAACGCCAGCATAAGTTGGTAATATTTCTCTTGGTGTTCATCATTATAGAACCCGTGTCCCTCATCATCCATCACCAATTTTTCATAGGGGTAGTTAATCTCTTGCAGTGCATCTTCAAGAGATTCAAGCTGTTCTATGGGGGCTCGTTCGTCTTCCCCTCCGTGTACCAATAACAATTTAGCCTTAAGTTTGTCGACATTATGACTCGGAGACATCTTGGTCAGCATGGCTGCGTCGGTACCGAGAACCTGCTTAAGGTAGGCTCTACCGGCTCTTAGTCCCTGAATATCTCCCTCGTTAAACATCAGCTCAAGATCATATATCCCCGCAAAACCGATAGCACATTGAAACAGATCGGGGGCTAATATTGAGCTCTGCAGCGCCGAGTATCCACCGAAGCTGCCACCGACGATGCAGATGCGTTCTTTGTCGACGTATCCCTGTTCGATGACATAGCGAGTAGCATCTATGATGTCATATTGAATCTCTTCGCCCCATTCTCGATGACCAGCATGTTCAAAACGGTCGCCATAGCCACCCGAACCTCTAAAATTAACCTGCAGCACGGCTGCACCTTGACTGGCTATGAGCTGATTTTGATTATCGAATTTCCACCAGTCTCTGGGGCCGTGGGGACCGCCGTGAGGGTTAACGACCAGAGGTAAGTTTTTAGCTAGCTTACCGTTGGGCAAGGTCAGGTAACCATGGATCAACTGTCCATCTCGGCTGGTGAACGTGATGGGCTTAACTTCGGCCATCAGCTCTGGGTCGATCCATTTTTTCTGAGAAACAAGATACTCAAGTTTTACCGTTTTACTGTTGAACAGGTAGTAATCACCCGGGTTTCTATCGTTAAACGCCTTGATAATAAATTGGCTGCCATCTGTGGTTTCACTTACTAAGTGAATCTGATGTCCCGGCAATGAAGCCAGTAGCTGCTTGACATATTTGGCGTGTGTATCGTTTTTATCGACAAACTCGTAGGTTGGATAGCCATTCTCATACTCAACCGCGTAGAGTTTTTTCGTTATTTTATTGAGCCATATATTGCTCGGATCGACGACTTTATCTTGGCTTATGAGTTTTTTAGTCCCCGTTTTAATGTTGACCAGGTATATGCCTTTGGGCTTGCCATTCTCACTTCCCAGTACATAAACACTGTCATTATTTTCGCCAAAAGCGATGGGACTCATCTGATTAAGGTTTAGATTGAGTTTATCTGTATCTATCCATTGACTGTCTTGTCGATAAAAGAGTGTGGAGCTAATGTGATCTCTGGTACCGCTGACAAAATGGACCTTGCCCTCATCGTCATTGAGGAACCTGGCATAGGGGACGGGCGCCGTGGTGATTTTTTTACGGGTGCCCTTGTAAACATCGACTTTATAAACCTTTTGTCTGTTTTCTGCCGTATTGCTCCCCCCCGAGCCCCAAGGTAATGCCTGGACTAGCATGTAGCGTTCATCATTAGGCAGTGGATCTAGGATGTAAGCTGTGGCGCGAATAGGGGTGTTTTTTTTCAGTCTAGACCCTGTTTGAATTTCACCACCTTTATAGCCAAACAGGTATTGGCTTTTGGAACCATCGGCATTAATGGCCATCAACTCGCCATAGTATTGTGGATGATCTTTCCAACCTTTTAGGTATTCTTTTTGTAATACAATCCGCTCATGATTAACCCATTCATAGTTGCCGACCTGAGCATTCCCTGGAAAATGAATAACGTTAATTGGTTTTTTAGAGATAGTGTCTAAGATCATCAGCATTTTCTTGCCCTCTTTCGAGGTTAAGACGCTAAGGTATTCACCATTCGGAGATATTTTGACATTAGTGTACTGGGCTGAGCGGCTAAATTGGGCGATGAGATCTTTGGTTTGAGCTTGGACTAATAGGCTGTTTAACAGCAGGCAGGTAAAACTAAACCACTTAATTAGTTTCATAGGGACATCCTTGTTATATGTTTTTATATGTTTTCACTAATGTGTCAAGGTGTGATGGTAATGTAAAGTTTTAGGGGCTGCAATTATTTTTGTGTAGAAACAGCAGCCTTTATACGGGCTGCTGTAAGGTAAGTGGGGTTAGCTTTGTAGCAGCTGCTGTTGAATAAATATCCACTGTTGGTCGAAGTGCTGAGTCGGTTTTTGTTTGAACTCGCTGCGAACAAATTGAGCGATACGCCCTTCGGCGACGGCGAGTAATAGATTTGCCAGAATCGCTTCGTCCAGTTTGAAGCCCTTGCCTTCACGTAAGGTCTTCTCTCGGAGGATTTGTTTCAGATGGGTCTCTATCTTACAAAATATCAAATTAACCCGGCTGCGCAGGCGTTCATGTTCACCCAAGAGGGCGTCGCCATTGAGAATTCGCGAGATCCCCGGGTTACGCTCGGAGAAGATAAGCAGCAGTTGCAGCAATAACTGGCAGCGTTTCATGGTGTCTTTCTCCTCATCCATGATGAGGTTGATGCGCGAAAGCAGCGACTCTTCGATAAAGTCTATCAAGCCCTCAAACATGCGAGCCTTACTCGGAAAGTGACGATACAGGGCCGCCTCGGATACACCGACTTCGGCAGCGAGCTTGGCCGTGGTGATTCTTTGTCCTGGATTGGTTTCTAGCATGGTGGCTAGACATTGGAGAATATGTTCGCGGCGATTAATTTTAGGGCTTGCAGCCATTTGGTTTTCCTTCACTCGAATACGACAGGAGCTAGGTGATATGTTCATTTGCCTTTAAATGGATCTTAGGCAAGTGAATGTCACTCTTATTGATCACACTCAGTTAGCTAATATTCATCTGAGTGAGTGTTTTTTTATTGGGTACCTGAGTGGCCAAAACCTGCTTCGCCACGACTCGAATTATCAAATTCATCGACAAGCTTAAATTCAGCCTGTACTACAGGTACAAATACCAGTTGGGCTAACCTGTCACCTATCTCTAAGGTAAAAGGTTCACTGCCCCTGTTCCAGCAAGAGACCATAAGCGGTCCTTGGTAGTCGGAGTCGATAAGACCGACTAAGTTTCCCAGCACTATGCCATGTTTATGACCCAGGCCAGAGCGCGGTAAAATTATGGCCGCAAGTCCTGGATCGGCAACATAAATCGAAATGCCGGTTGGAATTAAGATGGTTTCACCCGGCTCGACTATGATAGTCGTCTCGATCATGGCCCTAAGATCCATACCCGCACTGCCTGGTGTTGCGTAGGCGGGAAGGGGATACTGTGAACCGATACGCGGATCGAGAATTTTTATTTCTATGGGTGTCTTCATTTGTTATTTCTTGTCATCTTTTAACATGGCTATTCGTTCGGCGACGATGCCGAGTAGCTGGCTAGCCAAGGTTTGCTTATCGGTTGCCGGAAGATCTATCTGACCCTTGGCCCAAATGACCTTGAGCGCATTATTGTCGGCATTGAAGCCCAGCTCAGGATTAGACACATCATTGGCGGCTATCATATCGAGTTTCTTGCGCAGCAGTTTATCTTTAGCGTAGCGTTCGACATCTTGGGTCTCGGCGGCAAATCCTAAGGTAAAAGGTCTTGGGTTATGGCTGGCTACGCTGGCTAAGATATCAGGATTCCTTACCAAGGCAAGCTGCATATCGGTGGACGTTTTTTTAATCTTATCCACTGCAACATCTGCAACTCGATAATCGGCCACGGCGGCGCAGCCGATGAAGATATCGTGCTTGTCGACTCGGCTCATCACGGCCTCGAGCATGTCTTGGGTCGATATAACATCGACTCGTTTGACTCCAGCGGGTGTCGCCAGATTGACAGGTCCAGAGACTAAGGTGACCTCGGCGCCCATGTCGGCTGCCGCTTTGGCGATGGCGAAGCCCATCTTACCCGAACTATGGTTGGAGATATAACGCACAGGGTCTATGGCTTCACGTGTCGGTCCGGCTGTCAGTAGTAGTGAGTGGCCTGCCAGTAATTTAGGCGCGAAAAATTGCACTGTCAGGGCGACGATATCCAAAGGTTCGAGCATGCGTCCCGGGCCAATTTCGCCACAGGCTTGACTGCCAGATGCGGGTCCCCAAACCTTCAGGCCGCGTTTGGCTAGGTTTGCCAGATTATCTTGTGTCGCCTGATTGCGATACATCTGCTGGTTCATCGCCGGGCAAAGTATCACGGGGGCCTCGGTCGCTAAGCAAGTGGTGGTAATAAGCTCATCGGCCATACCCGCATTTATTCGGGCTATCAGATTGGCCGTTGCTGGGGCGACAATCACCAGATCCGCCCATCGAGCCAGCTCTATATGACCCATGGCCGCTTCTGCACTGGTATCGAGCAGGTCTGATGCCACCGGATGTCCGGATAAGGCTTGCAAGGTAAGTGGAGTGATAAATTCCTTGGCGCTCTGACTCATCACTACACGTACGTCGAAGCCACGCTCTTTTAAGCGTCGGATAAGATCGGCAGATTTATAGGCCGCGATGCCGCCGCCTATAGCGAGTAGGATATTTTGATGGGTCTGGCTTGAAGACTGATTTGAAATCTTACTTTGGCTCATACTCTTGCTCATAGACTGTGGCTCGTAAGGATGACTCACGAGAAACAATGCAGTCGCTAAATTGAATTGCTGCCTAAGATATCACAAAGTTTAGGCCGTGGAGGATACAAGTTTTAGAAAACTCGACCATACTCTGCAGAAGATAAAAATTCACGCAAGGAGGGGGGGATGGGGATCAAAGATTGGCCGTCGGGCGAGGGACCGCGAGATAAACTACTGAGTCATGGAGCGGGTCAGTTATCAGATTCTGAGCTGTTAGCTGTGGTGCTTAGAAATGGCGTAAAGGGATTAAGTGCCGTTCAATTAGCCAGGGATCTAATTGCAGAGTTTGGCGGGCTCAGGGAGCTATTGAAGGCGTCTCAGCAGGAGGTTTGTAAATTATCGGGTATGGGACCGGTAAAGTTTGCTCAGATCCAGGCTGCGGCCGAGCTGAGTACCCGAATTTCGGCAGAAAAGTTAAAAAGAGGCAAAATATTGAGTGATCCTGATTTAACTCGGGACTATTTAATGAGACAATTGCGGGATCGTGCCTATGAGGTGTTCGCCATCTTATTGTTGGACAGTCAGCACCGAGTCATTCAGTTTGTTGAATTATTCCGTGGCACCATAGATTCAGCGTCAGTCTATCCACGAGATGTGGTGTGTCTGGTGCTTGAGAAAAAAGCCGCGGCCGTGATTGTCTGCCACAACCATCCATCAGGAGTTGCGGAGCCAAGCTTGGCCGACAGGCGAATTACAGAGCGATTAAAGTGTGCCTTGGCAACCATAGATGTTTCCTTGTTAGACCATATGGTTGTAGGCGATCGCGAGATAGTTTCATTTGCAGAGCGGGGATGGATAGACTAACTATTCCTTGCTCTTTGCTTTTAGATCCTGTATAAAATGCGCCCTCTGTTGTGTGCCTCAGGCGACGGCCGTGTTCGAGGTGCATTAATGCTCGAGCGTTAAAATATTTAGTTTTGGAGAAGATTGACATGTCAAGAGTATGCCAAGTAACTGGCAAGAAACCAATGGTTGGTAACAACCGCTCGCACGCGAAGAATTCTACGCGTCGTCGTTTTTTACCTAACCTACAAAACCATCGTTTTTGGTTAGAAGGCGAGAAGCGCTTCGTTAAGCTACGTCTTACCCCTAAAGGTATGCGTATTATCGATAAGAAAGGTATTGAAGTTGTTGTTGCAGAACTTCGTGCACGCGGCGAGAAGGTATAATAAACCATGGCTAAATCTAAAAGTAATCGTGAGAAGATCAAGCTAGTTTCTAGCGCTAAGACTGGTCATTTCTACACGACTGAAAAGAACAAACGTAACATGCCTGAAAAGATGGAAATCATGAAATTTGATCCCGTTATCCGTAAGCACGTTATGTACAAAGAAGCTAAAATCAAGTAATAACTTGTTGCTAACTTCTAATAAAGCCCCTGATTCAGGGGCTTTTTTTTTGCTTAAAATTTAGTGTGTTCAACGCATTGCCATATAGATCAATTAAGATGAATAATCTAAATTGTTATTCATTTGTGATTTTTTCAGTTTTATTAGTCCACACCCTATTTTAAAACAGTTTTCACATGCTGACGATTAAATATAAATGCTTTTATTTTGCATTAAAATGCAATATCATGCTTGTTGTAGCCTACGGCTGTAGCCGTCTGTTTTGCATAAATGAATTAAGGTGAGAATATATTCGTGCGTACCACTGAACTCGTTGATGGATTTCGTCACTCAGCTTCCTACGTCAATTCCCATAGGGGTAAAACCTTTGTGGTGATGCTTGGGGGAGAGGCGTTAGCTAATAAACAATTTCGCTCGATCATTAATGATATCGCGCTCTTGCATAGTCTGGGGATCAAGATGGTGCTGGTGCATGGTGCCAGGCCGCAGATTGATGAGGCTTTGGCAGATAAATCCATCCAGCCTGAGTACTACAATGGCGTAAGGATCACCGACGAAAATACCTTTAAGGTAATTAAGCAAGTTGTGGGCGGATTGCAACTGGATATCACCGCCAGACTCTCCATGAGTCTGAGTAATACTCCGATGCAGGGGGCACAGATCAATGTGGTGAGTGGTAATTTCGTCATCGCTCAACCTCTTGGTGTCGATGATGGTGTCGACTATTGCCTGAGTGGCAAGGTTAGGCGTATCGATGTTCAGGGCCTCAAGGGCCAGCTGGAAAGTAATAGCATAGTGTTACTCGGGCCCGTTGCCGCTTCGGTTACGGGAGAGAGCTTTAATCTGACCGCCGAAGAGGTCGCCACTCAGATCGCAGTGAAACTCAAAGCCGATAAGATGATAGGTTTTAGCTCACAGAAAGGTATCCTGGATAGTACAGGTCAGGTGCTGGCCGAATTGATGCCAAATGATGCTCAAGCTATCTTGAACGATTTAGACTTAAGCTCGAGTGTCTGTCAGGGTACTAAAGCCTTTCTCAAGGCCAGCATAGATGCCTGCCGCAATGGTGTCTCCCGTTGTCACTTCGTGAGTTATCTGGATGATGGTGCCTTGCTGCAGGAGCTCTTCTCCAGAGATGGTATCGGTACCCAGATTGTCACCGAGAGTGCCGAACGTCTGCGTCGTGCCAGCATTGGCGATATCGGCGGGATCTTAGATCTGATCCGTCCGTTAGAGCACAAAGGCATTCTAGTCCGTCGTTCCCGTGAGCAGCTGGAGATGGAGATTGAGCAGTTTATGCTTATCGAACGCGATAATCTGGTCATAGGCTGCGCGGCTTTCTACCCATTTGAGGAAGACAATGCCGGTGAGTTTGCCTGTCTGGTGGTACATCCAGAATACCGGGATGCCGACAGGGGCAGCATACTGCTGAAGAATATTATCGGTCAGGCCAGAGTCAGGGGCTATTCAAAATTGTTTGCCTTGACCACGCGCAGCATTCATTGGTTCCTGGAACATGGTTTCGATATCGTCGATGTGGAAACCTTGCCCGATAAGAAGAAGCAACTGTATAACTACCAAAGAAAATCCAAGATACTCGCCTTAGAACTATAAGGTCCTGAGTCGCTATAGAAAAAAGGCCCTTATTTCTATGATGAGAAATAGGGGCCTCTTGATGATTAGCTTGTAGCTTGCTGTTGCTTGCGTTTGTAGAACATGTCTATGGTGAATACCACCAAGGCTCCCCAGATAAACAAGAAGGTGATCCCTTTCTCTAGGTCGAAAGACTCGCCATAGAGGGTAACAGCCAAGATAAACATGATGGTCGGGCCCAGATACTGAAGAAAACCCAGTACTGATAGCGGGATCCTCACCGCCGCAGCGGCGAAACAGAGCAAGGGTATGGTGGTCACTATGCCCGCCGCCAATAGCAGCAGATTGAGTGACATCTCGTTGGTCATCATGTGGGTTAATGAGCCGCCTACATTGGCAAGCAGGTAGATGAGTGCAACCGGGAACAAGATGGCGGTCTCGACCAGCAAGCCAGTCTTAGCATCGACATTAACCTTTTTGCGTAGCAGTCCATAGAGAGCGAATGAGCCGGCAAGACCCAAAGATACCAGGGGAATGGAGCCAAACGAGATCAGCTGCACCATCACGCCGCTAGCGGCCAGAGCGACGGCAAACCATTGCAGTTTCCGCAGTCGCTCCCCCAGGAAGGCCATGCCTAACATGACATTCACTAATGGATTGATAAAATAACCTAAGCTGGCATCTAGCATATGATCATTATTGATAGCCCAGATAAACAGTAGCCAGTTAGCCGCGATCAGGATTGAGGTCAAGGTTAATACCATAAGCTGCTTGGGCCGCTTCAGCACTTGTCTGAGGCGAGCAAAGCCACCGAATGTCATCGTGAGCATGGTGACAAACACGAATGACCAGATCACCCGATGGATCAAGATCTCGGTAGCAGACACCTGTCCCAACAACTTGAAATACAGGGGGGCGAAGCCCCAGAGAGTATAAGCACAAATAGCAAAGACTATGCCTTTGCGGTGTTCAGAATCGAGCATGGATTAGACTACAAAATGAGAAAGTGGCTCATTGTATTCCTCAAGCCTTATAGCCTCAAGGTTAAAGCGGTGAGTAATAGTTTCATGCCTGTCTCATGATAATGACACCAGCGGAAATAAAGCCGACAGGCATGAATTTGAAGGGGGCTTAACCGACCATATAAGTGCCAGTGCCGAAGGCGATGTGATCGCCACGTTCATTATGCAGTTCCATGCGGCAGACTGACACGCGATTGCCGGCGCGGATCACAGTGCCGGTGCCGGTAAATATCTCACCTCTGCCGGGCCTGAGGTAATCTATTCTTAGATCTATGGTGCCTAAGGTTTGCAAGCGGCTCTGTAGTTCTTCTACGCTCCAGTCGTCGCGACTGGCGACTAAACCCGAGAAGGCCGTTAGTCCACCGACAACGTCGAGCACAGTGGCTGTGACGCCGCCATGGAGGATCTGCTGGTGGATATTGCCGATAAGCTCAGGTTTCATATTGACGCTAACTTCGACGCCGTCGATATCATAACGTTTGATGTCCATGCCCAAGAGGTTATGAAACGGCACTTGTTTATCGAACACCTCGGCCACTCTCTTAAGAATTTCGGCTTGCACTGGATTGGTCATAAGCATCCTTTTATAGGGTAAGTATCTATTGCTGTTTATAATTAGAGCAATTAATCTATCGCTTACTCACCTTGGTATGCAAGATTATTCTCAAAGTTTAGGACGATCATGAGAGACAAGAGGCGCGAGCTTTATTAGAATGGTCGGCCCTATTTCTGACTCCCGATGCCCATGGACCAAGTGACGCCGCAACCTCAATCAGATCCACTCTCTTCGAGCCTGCAGTCGGTATTCGGCTACCGCACCTTCAGAAAAGGCCAGCGGGAGGTGATCGAGCAGATCTGCGCCGGTATCGATTGCCTGGTGATCATGCCTACAGGGGGGGGGAAGAGCCTGTGTTATCAACTGCCGGCATTGCAGATGGCCGGTTTGACCATAGTGGTCTCACCGCTGATCTCCCTGATGAAAGATCAGGTCGATAGCCTACAGCAGATGGGAGTCAATGCCGGATACCTCAATTCATCTCAGGCTGGGGAAGAGCGCGCCAGGATCCTCAGGGAGATGCACAGCGGCGAGCTAAAACTGCTTTATGTCTCTCCAGAGCGTTTGCTGCAAGCCAGCTTTATCGAGCGTTTACATGAACTGCATATCTCGCTTTTCGCCATAGATGAGGCTCATTGTATCTCCCAATGGGGTCATGATTTCAGGCCCGAGTATGCGGCGCTAGGCAGGCTGAGACAGTATTTCCCCCATGTGCCTATCATGGCGCTGACGGCCACGGCGGATCAGGCGACCAGGCAGGATATCTGCCAGCGTCTGACCATTACTCCCTTCTCCTTGCTCACCAGTTTCGATCGTCCTAACATTCGCTATACAGTGGCTGAGAAACTCAATGCCGCCAATCAGTTACGTCAGTTTGTCACTGCCCAAAATGGCACCAGTGGCATCATCTATTGTGGCAGCCGTAGACGAGTCGATGAGGTGGCGGAACGGCTGAGACTTCAGGGTCATAATGCCGATGCCTATCATGCGGGCAGGACTCAGGAGGAGAGGGCCGATGTGCAAGACCGCTTCTTGAAAGATCAACTCGATATCGTGGTGGCAACCGTGGCATTTGGCATGGGTATCAACAAGTCCAACGTGCGTTACGTGGTGCATTACGATATTCCCAAGAGCGTGGAGTCCTATTATCAAGAGACGGGACGTGCCGGACGTGATGGTTTAGATGCTGAGGCCTTGATGCTGTTCGACCCCGCCGATATCGGCCGGGTACGTCATCTTATACAGCAAAATGAGCCGGGTCCCCAGCAGCAGGTCGAGCTACATAAGCTCAATACCATGGCCGCCTTTGCCGAGGCGCAGACCTGTCGTCGTCAGGTGCTGTTGCACTATTTCGACGAGCGTGCCGAACAGCCATGTGGTAACTGTGATATCTGTTTGGATCCGCCTAAGCGATATAACGGCATTCAAGATGCGCAGAAGGTGCTCTCCAGCATCTATCGTTTGAAGCAAGGCTTCGGCATCAATCACCTCATCGAGGTGTTGCGTGGCTCTAAGGCCGCCAATGTGCTCGACCGGGGCCATGATAAGTTATCCACCTGGGGAATAGGCAAAGACAAGAGTCATGAATACTGGCTGAGTATCATCAGGCAGATAATCCACCTAGGCTTTGCCAGTCAAGATATTACCCGGGGGTCGTCGGTCAAGTTGAATCCCTCGGCGCGAGCTGTGCTCAAAGGGGAAGTCGAGTTATTGTTGGCAGAGCCGAGGATCATACTGCAAACCACGACTAAGCGTCGTAGCGGCAGCACTCGTGCGCCATTGAATTATGATCGTAAGTTATTTTCCAGATTGAAGTTGTTGCGCAGACGCTTGGCTGAAGAGCTGGATGTGCCGCCTTATCTGGTATTCAACGATGCGACTCTGGCCGAAATGGCGGCCATGACCCCCACCAGTCCAGGCGAAATGCTGGCGGTTAACGGTGTCGGTGAGCGTAAGTTAGGCCGTTTCGGCGGTGAATTCCTCGATGAGATCGCTAACTACCTAGCCGATAGCTAGAAGCTGCTAGCAACAGTAGGCCGTTGCGGCGGTGAATTAGCTTAATAAGTCGCTAACTAGCTAGCCGATAGCTAGAAGCTGCTAGCAACAGTAGGCCGTTGCGGCGGTGAATTAGCTTAATAAGTCGCTAACTCGCTAGCCGATAGCTAGGCCTGATTCTGGGAGGCACTAACTAAGCCGTTACTGTGCTAAGGCTTACCTGTTTCCTATTCTTCAACATTAACAGTTTTACCTTAGCTCGTTTTATCAAAGACTCGAGGCTGTCCTGTTGTTGCAATTTTGCATAGCCAATATTAGTTCGATGACCTTGCTGAAGTGGCAGCATCACGGCTTTTATCTGTTCGATTATCTTTAAGGTCCCTTTCTCCTGTGTATGGGGTAACAAGATCACCAGCTCCTCGTCGATAGTCGTGGTGACGATGTCTTGCTCTCTGAGGAGATTCTCCAGTCTGGTATGCAAGAGAGGTAGATCGGCATGAAAAATATGTTTGCAATCGATAAGAATAAGACTCAAATTGAAACCGACAAGTTTACTGTGGCCGAGCAGTTTATCTATTTTCTGTTCGAGTGAGCTGGTGATCTTGGGCGCTGGTGCGAGCTTAGTCGATTTTCGTCTCTGTCTTATTGCTATAAGAGCCAGGAGGATGAATAGCGTAAGTAGTATATATTCACTCTTAAACTGAGTGTGATGGCCTAACATGTGACTGTGTTCACCTAGGGCGGAATGTACAATTTGTTGTCGACTCAGGCGAGTGTTTAATTGCTGTAAACGCGTATCCTTGATGAAGTTAAAGGTATTTTCTGCAGCATCGAATCTGAGCAGCTGGTAATGATATGCCTGTTCGAAATTTCCCAGACGAACGTAATAGTCACTCAATACCTGATAACAAAGTACTAACTCATGATATTTAGAGGTTTGTAGACTCTTTGCTATGGCTTGGTTCATCAGGGGCATGGCTCTAGCCTGGTTGTCGCTTGTCAGTAGCACTTGGGCAAGTAGACGTTGGGTACGTAATGTTTCTATGGTGCTTTTTTGTTTAATGAAGGTATGTAAACTGATCTCCAATAGCTGAATCGCACGACTGTAATTTTCTCTCCTATATTCCAGCTGAGCAATATCCTTGTAACTCACGGCAAGCTCGAAAGCCGTTTCGAGTTCGGGTAATAAATTTTTTGCCTCTTTAATCAGCTGGTCACTGGATTGGGAACGGTTAAATTGAGCCATTTTTGCCACTAGTATGCTGGCAGTGAGTAGCACCTTCCCCTTGGGATCATCTCTAACTAGGGCCTTTGCCAATATCTGGTAGGCAGGATTAAATTGACTGTTCTTGGCCAGCAGTTGGCTCATGGCGAATGTGATGCTGATTCTGGGGGGGAGTACCCAATTGACTGCTTGAGATTGGGTATCGGCATAGATATCACTGGCTAAACCGAGATCTTCGAATGCGCTGCTGTAGCTGTCCATCTGGGTGTCTATTATGCCTCTAAGCCTTAATCCATTCACTAGGGACTGAGGTTGTTTCAGCTCCCTAGACAGCATGATTGAGCTGTCTAGTAAGGGAAGCGCCTGTCGGTAATCACCATAGTGACTGAATGCGGCAGCCATACAGTTGAGAAAATAGGGACGCGCCTGATCTAGCTTGAGGAGCTTCGCCTTGGCTTCATTCATACGGGCAAGGTTAATTGCCGCCTCATTATCACCTAATTGCAGCAGAGTTTCACAGCGGAGTAGAGTGAGCCTGAGCTTCTCAGCTTCAGAGAGTTTGATCTGTGACGTTATACTGTCTAGTTTGTTGATTTCAATTAGGGCTTGGCTGGGGTATTGGTATACTAGCGTATTGACCGTATCGAGTCTGTCTTGTGTACTTGCCCATGCTGGCACTAGCCAGAACGTGAGGCAAAGCACTGAGAGACGAAAGATCATTGGGTGAAGCTCCGTTTACTTATTCTAAATCCATGTGGCAGGCATTATAACTAATTTGATGCATTAAAAAACCACAGAGTATGATTTAGAACTATTTGTTGCAAAACAGACTTATTATCTAGATATCTTAGGTAAATGGCTGCTGATTATAGGGTTAATGAAAAGATAGCCAAGCTTTAAAGGTGTTTACTCTGGTCTAATCAGGCCGAAGTGAAAAAAATGGGGTTGACACCGGAGCCGCCACACGTTAAA
Source organism: Shewanella sp. (assembly GCF_013214165.1). Classification (GTDB taxonomy): domain Bacteria; phylum Pseudomonadota; class Gammaproteobacteria; order Enterobacterales; family Shewanellaceae; genus Shewanella. The sequence continues at coordinate 73,812 of NZ_JABSSM010000022.1, forward strand.
AATTAACCGTTCTTTACTAAACTAACGTCATAATCGAGTATTAACCAGCTGCATAATTAATTGTGCACACTGAATAAATAAGACAGATGAATATAAAACGTGCATTACTCAACCTCCTCATTCTCATTCTCGCAGGTCCTGCGCGGAGGATGTAGTGTTGCACACTCGATAGAGAAACAGCATTCACAAACCCCGCGCTAACAAACGCGGGGTTTTTTGTTGTTAAGCGCAAATAATAATTAGGTCTTCCACGGAGAAACCAGATGTCTAACCGAGTGATTATTTTTGATACGACCCTACGTGATGGCGAACAGGCCTTGGCGGCAAGCTTAACGGTTAAGGAAAAGCTACAGATAGCACTGTCTTTGGAACGACTGGGTGTTGACGTGATGGAAGTGGGTTTTCCTGTTTCGTCTCCGGGCGATTTTAAGTCTGTTCAGACCATAGCCCGTACGATAAAAAACAGCCGAGTGTGTGCCCTGTCCCGTGCCTTGGAAAAAGATATCGATGCCGCGGCTCAGGCTCTGTCGGTTGCCGAACAATTCCGTATTCATACGTTCATCTCTACCTCGACCATACATGTTGAGAGTAAGTTGAAACGTTCTTTCGATCAGGTATTAGAGATGGCAGTTGGCGCCATCAAGTATGCACGTCGATTCACCGACGATGTCGAGTTCTCCTGTGAAGATGCCGGTCGCACGCCTATCGATAATCTTTGCCGCATGGTCGAAGAGGCAATTAAAGCGGGTGCCAGGACGATTAATATTCCCGATACCGTAGGTTACACTATACCGAGTGAATTTGGCTCCATCATAGAGACCCTGTTTAACCGAGTACCTAACATAGATCAGGCGGTGATCTCGGTTCATTGTCACGATGACTTGGGTCTATCTGTGGCGAATTCGATCACCGCGATACAGCATGGTGCACGTCAGATCGAATGTACGATCAATGGTATCGGTGAGCGGGCGGGTAACTGTTCTCTGGAAGAGATCGCCATGATCTTGTCTACCCGTAAGGCAAAACTTGGCTTCGAAACCGGCATCAACGCCAAAGAGATCCACCGCACCTCTAACTTAGTCAGCCAGCTGTGTAACATGCCAGTACAGGCTAACAAGGCGATAGTCGGTGCCAATGCGTTCACTCATTCATCGGGTATTCATCAAGATGGCATGCTTAAGTCACAGAATACTTATGAGATCATGACCCCAGAGAGCATAGGTTTACCCCGTAATAATCTCAATATGACCTCGCGTTCTGGACGTCACGTGATCAAGCATCGCATGGCCGAGATGGGTTATGTTGAGAGCGATTACGATATGGATACCTTGTATACCGCCTTCGTCGAACTGGCGGACAAGAAGGGTCAAGTGTTCGATTATGATCTTGAGGCGCTGGTCTTCATTGAGGCTCAGGCCGATGAGGACGCGCATTATAAATTGCAGCAGCTGGTGGTCCATTCTGATTCCACCCAAGGTAAGGCGACTGCGACGGTTAACGTGGAAATCGATGGCCAGACTGTCACGGAGGCGGCCACAGGTAATGGTCCTGTGGATGCCGCCTATAATGCCATCGCCCGTGCCAGCAAGCGTGAAGTGAATATTACCAGCTATAAGCTAAGCGCCAAGGGCGAGGGACAAGATGCCCTGGGTCAGGTCGATATCGAGGCGAGCTACCAGCAGCAGAGCTTCCATGGGGTCGGGCTGGCGACCGATGTGGTCGAGGCTTCGGTTCAGGCGTTGATACATGTGATGAACCTGACTTGGCGTGCAGATAAAGTTGCCGATTGCAAAGAGAAGATTCAGCAGCAGCGTAGCGAGTTTGGCGGCGTATAATAACGTTAATAATTATTCGAATAGTAAAATTAAAGAGTTGGAGTTTGTGTCGTATGAGTTATCAAATAGCGGTGTTAGCCGGAGATGGAATTGGGCCCGAAGTGATGGCCGAAGCACGCAAGGTGTTGGCCGCGGTCGAGAAGCGTTTCGATCTCTCAATCGAATATAGTGAATATGATGTTGGGGGCGCGGCCATCGATAATCATGGTTGTCCTCTGCCTGAGGCTACGCTAAAGGGTTGTGAGGCGGCCGATGCCGTGCTGTTTGGTTCTGTTGGCGGTCCTAAGTGGGAGCACCTTCCGCCAAACGATCAACCTGAGCGTGGCGCGCTGCTGCCTCTACGTGGACACTTCGAGCTGTTCTGTAATATGCGTCCGGCCAAATTACATACGGGTCTCGAACATATGTCGCCACTGCGAAGCGACATCTCAGAGAAGGGCTTCGATATCCTCTGTGTGCGTGAATTAACCGGTGGCATCTATTTCGGCAAGCCTAAGGGTCGTCAGGGAGAAGGCGAGAATGAAGAAGCCTTCGATACCATGAGATACAGCCGCAAGGAGATCAGGCGCATAGCCAAGATAGCATTCGAATCCGCCCAAGGTCGTCGTAACAAGGTCACTTCGGTCGATAAGGCTAACGTCTTGGCCTGTAGCGTACTCTGGCGTGAAGTGGTCGAAGAGGTCGCTAAGGATTACCCTGATGTCGAACTCGAACACATCTATATCGATAATGCCACCATGCAGCTGCTACGTCGTCCCAATGAATTCGATGTCATGCTCTGCTCTAACCTGTTCGGCGATATCATCTCGGATGAGATAGCCATGTTGACCGGCTCTATGGGTCTGCTGTCATCGATTAGCATGAACAGCGAAGGTTTTGGCATGTATGAGCCCGCTGGTGGCAGTGCGCCGGATATCGCCGGTCAGGGGATCGCTAATCCCGTGGCGCAAATTCTGTCAGCCGCCCTGCTGCTGCGCCATAGCCTGAAACTCGAAGACGCCGCCCAGGCGATAGAAGCCGCCGTGAGCAAGACACTCAGCGACGGTTACTTAACCGCTGAGTTACTGCCTGCAAGCGAGCGTAGTAATGCTAAGTCTACCAGTCAGATGGGTGATTATATCGCTCAAGCTGTTGCCGAAGGGGTTTAAGCTAATGACTAAGACGTTATACGAATACGGCATGAGGGATGGTTTTACTGTCTCGGTTATTACATTCATTATAGGGGAGAGCTAACTCGTGGCTAAGACTTTATATGAACATGGCATGAGGGATGGTTTTACTATCTCGGTTATTACATTAACGCTAGGGGGAAGTTAACTCATGGCTAAGACGTTATACGAGAAGGTATGGGATGCACATATCGTCATTGAGAACGAGGATGAAGCGCCACTGATCTATGTCGACAGACATCTGGTCCATGAGGTGACATCACCCCAGGCATTCAGTGGTTTGAGGGCGGCGGGTCGTAAAATGCGCGCGCCAGAGAAAACCTTCGCAACCATGGATCATAACACTTCGACTAAGAGTGCAAGTCTAGATGCTTTGAGTCCTATGGCTCGAATCCAGGTAGAAACACTGCAGGATAACTGTAAAGAGTTTGGTGTGCGCCTGTATGACATACATCATAAGAACCAAGGCATAGTGCATGTGATGGGGCCTGAGCTCGGCATCACCATACCCGGCGCCGTTATTGTATGTGGTGACTCGCACACCGCCACTCATGGTGCATTTGGTGCACTGGCGTTCGGCATAGGTACGTCTGAAGTTGAGCACGTGATGGCGACGCAAACCTTGCGTCAGTTAAAAGCCAAGACGATGAAGATTGTGGTACGTGGGCATGTCGCTGCCGGGATCACGGCCAAAGATATCGTACTTGCCATCATAGGCAAGATCGGTATGGATGGCGGCACGGGTTATGTGGTCGAGTTTTGTGGTGAGGCTATCGAAGCCTTAACCATGGAGGGTCGCATGACTGTGTGTAATATGGCCATTGAGATGGGGGCTAAGGCGGGGATGATTGCGCCGGATGCGACCACGGTCGAATACATGAAAGGGCGTGAATTTTCACCCAAGGGCCAAGCTTGGGAGCAGGCGGTAGCGGATTGGGCCGAACTAAAAACCGATGACGATGCCGTTTTTGATGCGACAGTCGTGCTCGAGGCCGGTGATATCGCGCCTCAACTCACATGGGGAACCAATCCAGGGCAAGTCGTTGCCATCGACGGCGTCGTACCCAACCCTGCCGATGAACCAAACGCTACGGTTAGACACAGCATCGAAAAAGCACTCAAGTATGTGGCGCTCACTGCCGGGACTCGTATGACTGATGTGAGTATCAACAAGGCTTTTATCGGCTCATGTACTAATTCTCGTATCGAAGATCTACGCGCTGCGGCAGCACAGGCTAAGGGCCGTAAAGTGGCTGATGGTGTGATCGCAATTGTGGTACCAGGATCTGGCTTAGTGAAGGAGCAGGCGGAGGCCGAAGGCCTGGATAAAATTTTTATCGACGCGGGATTCGAGTGGCGTCTACCGGGTTGCTCTATGTGTTTAGCGATGAACGATGATCGTTTAGAGGCCGGCGATCGCTGCGCCTCAACCAGTAATCGTAATTTCGAGGGACGTCAGGGACGAGGCAGTCGCACTCACCTTGTTAGCCCAGCTATGGCCGCAGCGGCAGCGATAGCAGGTCACTTCGTCGATATTCGCAAGCCTTACTAGGAGCACCGGGATGTATGAATTTTTTATAGTCTATGATGAGATGTCGTCGATATTCACAGAGCTGACTAGGAGCACAGATTAATGAATCCATTTACCTCACACACTGGGCTTGCGGTCATGATCGATAGCGCTAATGTGGATACCGATCAGATCATCCCTAAGCAGTTTCTGTCTAAAGTGACTCGCGACGGTTTTGGTGTGCACCTGTTCCATGATTGGCGTTATTTGGACGAGGCTGGCGATCAGCCAAATCCAGCGTTTAGCCTCAACTTTTCCAGATATAAGGGCGCCTCGGTTCTCCTTACTAAGGAAAATTTTGGCTGTGGTTCTAGCCGTGAGCATGCGCCATGGGCATTAGCCGATTTTGGTTTACGCGCCATTATCGCACCAAGCTTTGCCGATATTTTCTACGGTAACTCTATCAATAACGGCCTGCTGCCGGTGCGTTTGACTGATGTCGAAGTGCAGCAGTTGATGGATGAGGTTGAGGCACAAGAGGGCGCCGAGATCACCGTCGATCTTGAGGCCTTAACGGTCACATCTCCGTCGGGGGCTACATTTAGTTTTGAGATTGAGACGTCGGCTCGACACAACCTGCTCAATGGCTTGGATGCCATTGGTTTGACGTTAGCTTATGTCGATCAGATCGCGGCTTATGAAGCAAAACTTCCAAGCTGGAAGCTGTAAGTTTTTTTAAGCGTACATTTGTACTGTAAGTGTTACCAATCCAGAGCCGGATAAACATGAGTTTATCCGGCTTTTGTATTAAATCCCAATTCACTTTCTCTATGTTATTGAAAATATTGTCGTTTTGTTTTTTTGTGGGAACCAATGCAAGGTTTTGTTGTTTTTGGCAGTGGTTTTAACTGGCAGAACTTTTCTATTTAAGCTAACGTGTGTAAGTCACTGCTTGCGCCGTTACTTGTTGATTTATATCACTATTGTGGTGGTGTTCATCATCTATTCCCAATCCTGTGGTGACACAGTCTCGTCATTGCTGACTCCTAGACCGTTTTAAATAGCCATTTAATCTTAACAAATACTGCATACCTCAGCATATCTAGTTAATTACTCTGAATCATCTCTCTTGCTTGCAAAGATACTCTGCATAAGTACACTCCAGATGCTAAAAATCGAGCTAATGCTCTAAAGCTGATATCGATTAAGAAAGATAATAATTATGGGAATAAAAACTAAGATGATGAACAAGCGCATAATATCTCTGGCCGTGACTGGGGTGCTCCTGGGAAGTGTGTCTCATGTACAGGCGGCAGGTTTTCAATTAGCCGAGTACTCAGCCACGGGTCAGGGGCGTGCTTTTGCCGGTGAAGCGGCTATGGCCGATAATGCATCCACTCAGGCACGTAACCCTGCCATGTTGACCTATCTGCAAGGGACGAATTTCTCTGCTGGTGGCATCTATGTGATGCCAAATGTAGATGTGATGGGTGATATTTCTATCGCTTCTCCCTTGTTTGGTTCACCGGCGATGACGATGAATGCCGATGCCATAGATGTCGCCAATAATGCTCTGGTGCCTAATTTTTATTTTTCGAGTCAGATCAATGATAGCTGGACCTGGGGAGTGGCGGTTAACTCTAATTACGGTTTGACGACTGAGCTAGTGGGCGATCACGCGGCGGCCATTTTCGGCAGCGAGACTTCGGTAACGACAGTCGAATTTAATCCCAATATTGCCTATAAGATCAATCAAGCATTCAGTGTTGGTGCAGGCTTGAGAGTCGTATACGGCGAGGGCAGTATTGGCGCGTCGGCTCCTGGCTGGATCAATGGCTTGAAGGCTCATCCTTCCTTGCCAGCAGACGTCGCAGCGGCTCTACCAGCTGGTGGAACTAACCTTAAGAGCATGGAAGGTGACGATATCGCCATGGGATGGAAACTTGGTGCCAGCTGGCAGGTAAATCCTGCACATCGTCTGGGTTTCGCCTATCACAGCGGTGTTGAACTGGAACTCGATGGCTCGGCTTCGGGTCTGCTTTATACCGGTGGCCAAGATGTCGATATTGAAGGTAACTTGCCGTTGGAGTTACCGGCATTTGCCGAACTGGCTTCTCATCATCAACTCAGTGATAACTGGGCCATGCATGCCAGTGTGAATTGGACTCAATGGAGTGTCTTCGATGAATTAGTCGCTTATTTCCCGGGTGACGTTAAGCCTGTGGGTGGATTGGAGTCTGATCTGGTTAAAGAAGAGAACTTCAAAGATAATTGGCGCTTCGCATTGGGCTCTACCTATCAGTTAAATAACCAATGGCTGTTACGCACGGGTATCGCCTACGATAATACCGCAGTGGATGATGAGTATCGCACCATGACTATTCCGGATTCTGATCGTTTGTGGCTCAGTGCCGGTGCCGGTTATCAAGCCTCTGAAAATCTGACTGTGGATTTCGCTGTCACTTATATTAAAGCTTACGGCGATGCACCGATCAATGAGTCGATGGATCTAATGGAGCTGGCTCAGGTGAGCTTCGATGGTGAAGCTGTTGGCGATGTCTGGTTAGTCGGCATGCAGTTAAGCTATAAGCTATAAGCTATAAGCTGTAAATTTGTATAACATAAAAGAGTGCCTCACATGTGTGGGGCATTTTTATTGCTGTTACAAATATGAGGCGTATATATCAGCGAAATCAGCTTATTAAAATCTAATTTTATGCTGTGTTGCCTGTTGCAACTGCTTACATATTGAATAGGCTTGAGGGATTTTCTATATTTTGTTAGTAAAATGAACTTCATAAGATTATATTCATCTAATACGATAAACCTAATCTGTGATCTAATTTAGATCGGCAACTACCAAACAAGAGGTGTGATATGAAGCCCTATCTACTTGCGGCGACCCTGTCTTTACTTCCTTTTACCGCAATGGCTAATCAGACCCCTACCGAGATCGTCGAAGGATTTATCGCAGCTTATAACAGCCATGATGTCAAACTTATGCTGCAATACACATCAGATGATGTGCGTTGGATGCATGTTACCGGGACCAAGGTTGCGATTGAAACCTCTAGCCAGGAAGAGTTTGCGGCGGCGATGGCGGATTATTTTGAGACATTGACTGATGCTAATGCCACTATTCTGCAGATGATCGATTCGGGCAATTATGTCAGTACTGTGGAAAGGGTGACCTGGGACAATGATGGTGAGCAACTGAGTCAGTGCAGCATAGGTAATTTCCATATTAAAAATGGTAAGTTGGCCGAGTTTTGGTATCTGCCGGCCCATGCTTGTGATGAAATCACGGTTGAAGCCAATGCTGAAGAGTTCGAGCCAGCTGATATTGTGGAACCAGAAACAATAGTGCCACCCGAAATAGGCGTGTTACAGGAGACTCAGCAATAATCTGAATGTATGTGACTGAGACACAGTAATCAATAATAGGACAAGATTGTGACCAAGAAATATGTGATCGCGTTAGATCAGGGGACTACAAGCTCAAGAGCTATCGTATTTGATCATGATGCCAATATTGTTGCCATGTCTCAGCGCGAATTCACCCAAGTATACCCTCAAGCAGGCTGGGTCGAGCATGATCCTATGGAAATTTGGGCATCTCAAAGTTCGACCCTGATCGAAGTGCTCGCCAGAGCCGATATTCACAGTGATGAAGTGGCTGCCATAGGCATAACTAATCAGCGTGAAACTACGGTCATATGGGATAAAAACACGGGCAAGCCGGTATACAACGCCATAGTGTGGCAGTGCCGCCGCAGCAGTAGTATCTGCGATGAACTCAAGTCGCAAGGCCTAGAAGAATATGTACGCGAGTCTACCGGGCTTCTGTTGGACCCCTATTTTTCAGGCACTAAAATAAAGTGGATATTAGATAATGTTGCCGGCGTGAGAGCTCGGGCGGAAAAGGGTGAACTCCTGTTTGGCACTATCGATACCTGGCTGGTGTGGAAGCTGACCGAGGGCAAGGTTCATGTCACAGACCCGACCAATGCGAGTCGCACCTTACTGTTTAATATTCATACTCAGCAATGGGATAAAAAGCTACTCAAGGCACTCGATATACCCAGCTCGCTGCTACCCGAGGTTAAGCCTTCTACTTATATCTATGGTCAGACAAGAATTGCAGGGGAAGGTGGTGAGATAGACATTGCCGGTATTGCAGGGGATCAGCAGGCGGCCCTGTTTGGTCAGCTTTGTATCGATGAGGGCATGGCCAAGAATACCTATGGCACTGGCTGCTTCTTGTTGATGAATACAGGCAAACAGGCGGTGCGATCTCAGCATGGCTTGTTAACCACCATTGCCATAGGTGCCGAAGGGGAAGTTAATTATGCCCTGGAGGGAGCCGTGTTTATGGGGGGGGCGACGATTCAATGGCTCAGAGATGAGCTTGGTCTTATTCGTGATGCCCAAGATACCGAATACTTCGCTTCCAAAGTAGCAGATACCAATGGTGTTTATCTCGTCCCAGCCTTTGTCGGTTTAGGTGCGCCTTATTGGGAGCCTAATGCTCGTGGTGCATTAGTCGGTTTAACAAGAGGCTCCAATCGTAATCACATTATCAGAGCCGCACTAGAGGCTATTGCCTATCAGAGTCGCGATCTTCTCGAGGCAATGACCAAGGACAGTGGAGTCATGTTAAAACAGCTTAACGTCGATGGTGGCGCCGTTGCTAACGACTTTTTAATGCAGTTTCAGGCTGACATAAGCAACGTAGAGGTGCATCGTCCAGTCGTCACCGAGACTACCGCAATGGGAGCCGCTTTTTTGGCTGGTTTAGCTGTGGGGTTTTGGCAATCAACCGCTGAGCTGAAACATAAAGCTAACTTAGATAAATCCTTTAGCCCCGGTATTTCTGCCGAGGCTAGAGAGAGTCTTTACTTCGGCTGGAAACAGGCTGTTGCTCAAGTGACGTCAACTAATCCCTAGTTGTCATTGGTTTCGAGTTAGCGCTTAGATTAAATATCTATATCAATTCTAGGAAGTGGCGAGTTCGTCGCTTCATGTTCGGCAAGCTCCTTCTTGCTTGCGTCTTCTCTTTCTTGTTGACTCGCTGGGGCAGCACGGCGATCGCCGCGGCGCCTATCTTGCGGTGATTTTCGTCGCTCAAGACTCGGTGGCAGCTGGAACTCTGGGGTCCGATGGTCATCAGCAATACTCGCACTCTTGTCAGTTTCTTCTACCATCAAGCGTTTACGTGCAAAGCTCAGCCGAATGGGGCGTGCAAGCATGGCATAAAGGCTATCTAAACCAACCATAATATCTCCTGTTAAGTGCGCTTACTTATTAGTACTATCGGCAGTACCTGCTCGATATTTAGTCATGCTTAAGTGTTAAAGGATGTTTTAGCATCGAGTTAAATTGCCAACTGAGTCGAATATTTGTGGGATTCCCTACTCGTTTCCAGCTCAAGTATTCGACATTAGCTTCCTCTTCTGCCTGTTTTTTCAACTATTTAAGGCTCTAGATCCACTTTTCCCCATCTGGTTTCATCAACTCAATCACTTTTTAAACATGCTGCTAACCCGCTTGAATACTGGATTTTTAAATAGCGGGTGCTCTTGACAAGCCTTGTGTTCTGTCTCTAAAATTAGTCATTGTGGGAATTTGTGGATATATGTGGGACATTAACTGACAACAAGGACAAGTTAACGTGTTTCGTGGTGCGAGTGCTATAAACCTTGATACAAAAGGCCGGATCGCTATTCCTAAACGCTACCGTGAGTCATTACGTGGCGAATATAACGGTCAGTTAGTGATTACTGTTGATTTTCAATCATCATGTCTTCTGCTGTATCCATTAGATGAATGGAACAAGATTGAAGCAAAACTGCTCCAGCTCTCCGATACCCAAGCTTCTGAACGAGCGATGAAAAGATTACTATTAGGCTATGCACACGAGTGTGAGCTAGATGGTAACGCTAGGTTATTACTTCCTCTGCCGTTACGTCAATATGCGAATTTAGATAAACACGCAATGTTAGTGGGGCAGTTAAACAAATTTGAGCTCTGGGATGAGGCTGCATGGCAGCAGCAGATAGAGCAAAGCCGAGAGACGATTCGTAGCGAAGACTTCGCCAACAATGAACGTCTTGCCGATTTCTCACTGTGATCAGTGACGCAAAAATAGATAGAAGATACTAATGAGCCAAGAATTTTCACATTTATCAGTACTGCTTTCTGAAACGGTTGCAGGCCTGAACATAAAACAAGATGGCATCTATATCGATGGCACCTTTGGCCGAGGTGGGCATTCTCGTGAGGTGTTGAAGCACCTAGGTGACAATGGTCGTTTAATTGCCATAGACAGAGACCCACAAGCTATTGAGGCTGCTCAGCAGTTTGCCGACGATAGCAGATTTAGCATAGTGCATGGTGGTTTTGGTCAATTGGCTACTTATGTTGCAGCGCTTGGTTTGAAGGGCAAGATAGATGGTGTCTTGCTCGATTTTGGTGTTTCATCACCTCAACTGGACGATGCCGAGCGTGGATTTAGTTTCTTAAGAGATGGTCCACTAGACATGCGTATGGATAATTCTCAGGGTGAAACTGCTGCAGAGTGGATCGCCCGCGCCGAAATTGAAGATATGGCTTGGGTATTTAAAACCTATGGTGAAGAGAAGAATTCTCGTCATATCGCACGATGTATCGCTGCAGATAGACAGAAGACGCCTTTCTTGAGAACCAAGGAGTTGGCGGATCTTATTGCTAGGATCTGTAAGAGTAAGGAGCGTAATAAGCATCCAGCCACACGAGTATTTCAGGCGATTCGCATCTACATCAATAGTGAATTAGAGCAGATCGATCAGGCATTAGAGGGTGCACTGACTGTGCTGGCACCCCAGGGACGTTTATCGGTGATCAGTTTCCATTCGCTGGAAGACAGAATGGTGAAACGCTTTATCCGTCGTCATACCCAAGGCAAGAGTGTTCCTCATGGCTTACCAATCACAGAGGCCGAACTCGATAAAACGCGCTTGTTGAAGGGCATAGGTAAGGCGACCAAGCCTTCTGCCGAAGAGGTTGAGATAAACAAGCGATCCCGCAGTTCGGTTTTGCGAGTCGCAGAGAGATTAGAGTATTGATGATGGGGGGAAGCGAATGCTAAACCCTGACTCATTGGTTATACGCGTGTGTGGTAGGGAGTGCTGATATGGGGCAATCTCAGCTTAACCTGACTCGAATCATCTTACTCGATCTTTGGCATCATAAGTGGGTGATGCTACTTGCTGCTGCTGTGGTTGCTAACGCGATCACCATTGTATATACCAGCCATGTGAGCCGTAAATATATCAGCCAGTGGGATCAGATGTGGCAGGAAAGAGATAGGTTAGATATCGAATGGCGCAACCTATTGCTCGAAGAACAATCTCAGTCTGAACATAGTCGAATTACCCGGATTGCGAGTAAAGAGTTAGACATGAGTCGACCCTTGCCTAAGGAAGAGGTCGTGGTAAGGATACCGTGATGATAATCTCGTTTATATATTGAAAATTATAAATATTCACCCGCTACAAACAATCAGGGAGAGGTGATAACAAGAGCATCATGAGGAAAAACAAGCAGGCAAAAAGGAAGCAAAAACCACAACTCATTCACTGGCGTTTATACGTAGTGGTGGGGTTCGTCTGCCTGTTATTCACCAGCTTGATTGGTCGTGCCGCCTATATTCAGGTCATCGAACCTGAAAAGTTGCGCCATGAAAGTGATATGCGCAGCTTAAGAACGACCAGCAGAGAGGTCCAGCGAGGACTCATTACCGATCGTAACGGTGAAATGTTGGCTGTCAGTGTCCCCGTGAAAGCCGTATATGCCGATCCAAAAGTGGTTTTTGCTAAAAATGGCTTTGCCGATATGCGTCTTTGGCAGGCATTAGCCGATGTGCTCCATGAGCCCAAAGACAAGATTTTAAGTCGGATCCAAGCCAATCCTAAACGAAGGTTCACCTACTTGAAGCGTCAGGTGACCCCTGCGGTTGCCGACTACATCAAGCAACTAAAATTACCCGGGATATATCTTAAAGCCGAATCGCGCCGTTATTATCCTACCAGCGAAATCACCGCCCAATTGATCGGCATTACTAACATAGATGATGTCGGTATAGAGGGGATTGAAAACACCTATAACGACTGGTTGACGGGCACTCCTTCGAAACAAAAGGTACGTAAATCCCGAGATGGACACGTAGTCGAGCGCCTAGATATGGTGCAAGAGGGTGAGAGCCCCAATGACTTGGTACTGAGTATAGATCAGCGTATTCAGCAATTAGCCTATCGAGAGCTCAAGCGTGTCACCGAGATAAATCAGGCTACGTCTGGTTCGATAGTCGTCATAGATGTCAATACCGGTGAAGTATTGGCGATGGCGAATACTCCATCCTATAACCCTAACTCCCGAGACAACTTAAAAAGTTATCGCATGCGTAATCGTGCGTTAACCGATGCCTATGAGCCGGGCTCAACAATTAAACCTTTCGTGGTCGCTGCAGCATTAGAAGCGGGGACCATAGACAAGAACCAGATCTTTAAGACCTCACCGGGACGCATTCGGATCGGCGGTAAGATAGTGCGTGATGGCAGGGACTATGGCGATCTTTCCTTGGGTGAAGTCTTGGTTCATTCCAGCAACGTAGGCATGACCAAGATAGCCCTATCTATGCCGGTGCAGGAGCTATTAGGTTATTACCAGGCCATGGGCTTAGGCAATTATTCAGGCATTAACCTCGCGGGAGAGAGTACCGGCTTGCTGCATGACCGTCGCCGCTGGTCTGAGTTTGAACGAGCGACGCTTTCTTTTGGTTACGCTCTCACTGTGACGCCGTTACAGATCGCAAGAATGTACGCCATGTTGGGCGGTAAAGGTGTCTTGTACCCATCTTCGATCTTGAAGCTCAAGCAGAAGCCGGAAGGCGTGCAGGTGATCTCTCCGGAAGTTGCCCAGCATGTGATGGAGATGCTGATAGGCGTGACTGAGCCTGGAGGCACAGCCAGAAAAGCGCATATCGAAGGCTACCCAGTTGCGGGCAAGACAGGTACGGCGCGAAAAGCCGTTGCCGGCGGCTATGGTGAAGACTATGTTGCCCTGTTTGCCGGTGTCGCTCCGGTGCATAACCCAAGACTCGCGATTGCAGTCGTGGTGAATGAGCCCAAGGGAGACAAGTATTATGGTGGCGATGTGGCCGGTCCTGCATTTGCTAAGGTGATGTCCGGCGCATTACAGATGCTGAATGTGGAGCCCATTTCCTCGCAAGAAAAAGTCCGTCTAGAGAGTCATGTCAGGAGAACAGAATAATGCGACTCAGTGATCTTCTAGCGCCTTGGTTGCATTACTCAGGGCCGGAATCATTCAATAACATATCATTGGACAGTAGAGCGATTACTGGCGGGGATCTCTTTATTGCGGTTCCCGGACATCTTGTGGATGGCAGAAAGTTTATTGGTGCAGCATTCGAGCAAGGTGCGGTAGCAGCCTTAGTCCACACCGAAGACCCTGGTGAACATGGTCAGCTCCAGCTTGAACAAGCTGGTTCACCTCAGGTGTTGTTTTTCCAATTAAGCCAACACTTGTCGGCAATCGGGGCACAAGCTTATCCATTGGGCGCGCAGAGACTCAAGCTCATAGGTGTCACCGGAACGAATGGTAAGACATCCATTACTCAATTGATGGCTCAGTTAGTCGCTCTCTTAGGCAAGCAAGCTTCCTTAATGGGCACCTTAGGCAACGGTTTATGGGGGGACTTGGTCGACAGTGGCAATACCACGGCCGATCCTATCACGGTTGCCGCCCAGTTACAGGCTTTCAATCTAGCGGGTGCCGACCTGTGTGCCATGGAAGTATCCAGCCATGGCCTTATTCAGAGACGGGTTGAAGCGGTTCCTTTCGATGTCGCCGTGTTTACTAATCTGAGCCGAGATCACCTCGATTACCATGGCACTATGCAGGCTTATGGCGACGCCAAGAAAAGGTTATTCACGTTTCCATCATTGCAAAGCAGCCTGATAAACCTAGATGATGAGGTCGGACGCCAGTGGCTCCGCGAGGAGCAATCGACTAAGCATATTGGTTTCAGTATCTGTGCGGCATATGCCGATGCGGCGAGTATCTACACCCAAGATAACCATCAACACGATCAAGGCGTCACGGCGACGCTAGTCTGGCCCGAGGGGCAAGCAAAGTTGGCGTCACCTCTGCTAGGTGGTTTCAATCTCTCCAATTTAGTCGCCGCACTGGGTGCATTATATTTGGTCGGGTACGATATGCGGGCCATGGTGGCCATGGCACCTCAACTTAAGCCTGTTGCGGGAAGGATGGAGCGGTTTACCACAAAAAATGGTGTGACCCTAGTGGTCGATTATGCTCATACCCCGGATGCTATAGAGCAGGCGCTCAAGGCGTTGAGAGGCCATTGTGAGGGTCAGTTATGGTGCTTGTTTGGCTGTGGTGGCGATCGCGATAAGGGTAAACGGCCACTGATGGCACAAGCTGCCGAAGCCTATGCAGATAAGGTGATGATCACCAGCGATAATGCCAGGAGTGAATCTCCTGAAGTCATTATCGAAGATATATTAGCGGGGTTGAATGCCCCAGAGCGGGTGCTAACTCAAGTCAGCCGGGAGAAAGCCATCAGACAAGTTGTCGCCATAGCTAAGCCTGGAGATCTCGTCTTGCTGGCGGGAAAAGGGCATGAGACCTATCAAGAAGTAGCCGGTGAACGCTTGGATTATGACGAGAGAGCATTAGCGCAATCATTGGCAGGAGAGCAGATATGATCCCATTGAATTTGTCGGCTATATGTCGACGCTTGAATGCCAGATTAGTGGGTGAGGACCGTGAATGTCGCCATGTTTCCAGTGACAGCCGAGTTATCCCAGCACAAACGCTTTTTGTCGCATTGAAAGGCGAGACATTCGATGGACATCAATTTGCCAGCACGGCAGTGGACAATGGCGCTATAGCCTTGTTGGTCGACCACGAATTGCCACTGAACATTGCTCAATTGATTGTTAAAGATACCCAGAGGGCGATGGGAGAGCTGGGTGCTTATCTAAAAGAGCTTATTCAACCAAAATCCGTCGCGTTAACCGGTTCAAATGGCAAGACCAGTGTTAAGGAGATGGTAGCGACCATCTTATCTCAAAGGCACAAGGTCTTGTACACCGCAGGAAATTTCAATAATGAAATTGGCGTGCCTTTGACGCTACTGCGCTTAGAGGCCGATGATGAATTTGGTGTGTTCGAGTTAGGCGCGAATCACAAGGGAGAGATAGATCACACCTCTTCCTTGGTGAAGCCTGATGTGGCCTTAGTCAACAATGTGGCCTCGGCGCATCTGGAGGGTTTTGGTTCTCTCGAGGGTGTTGCCAGTGCAAAGTCTGAAATATTTAATCATCTAGCTGCGACTGGGACGGCCGTTATCAATGCAGACGATCAGTTTGCCTCAGTGATGCTGGCAGCATCGATGAATTTTACCCAATTGACGTTTGGGATCGAGTCCGCAGCCGATATTCAAGCATCTGATCTTGAAGCCGATCCTATGGGGTGCTATCGCTTTAAGCTGAGTTACTCGCAAGACTCGGTCTTGATAGCTCTGCCATTATCTGGACGACATCAGGTGAGCAATGCCCTAGCCGCTACTGGGGTCTGTTTATCGTTTGGATTAACGCTAGATGAAATAAAATTAGGCTTATCACTCCTGCTGCCTGTCAAAGGTAGAATGCTGCCCACTCAACTGGGGCGCGTGCGTGTGATCGATGATAGTTATAACGCCAACCCTGCTTCGGTCACTGCTGCAATCAACTGGCTTCAAAAAATTGAAGGTCATCGCTGTTTAGTGCTGGGTGATTTGGGAGAATTGGGCGACAATGCGTCCCTTTTGCATACTGAGCTAGGCGAACTGACAAAACAAAGAGGGCTGGATTCGCTGTTTACCTTAGGTGAACTCAGTGCTAATGCGAGTCGTGCCTTCGGAGGCTATGGTCATATTAGCCTGGAACGCTTGGTCGAAGATTTGATAAAAAATATTAAGCAGTTGCAAGGTGATGTAACTGTATTGGTCAAAGGATCACGTAGTGCCAGGATGGAGCGCGTGGTCGAAGCTTTAATACTTGCCTACGGGCGCGGGGAGTTTGTTTAATGCTGGTCTATCTGGCGGAGTATTTAACTCAGTTTTATTCTGGGTTTAACGTTTTTTCATATGTAACTTTCAGAGCCATCTTGGGCCTGATGACCGCTTTGATCTTCTGCCTTTGGTGGGGACCAAAAATGATCGAGCGTCTACAGACGCTGCAGATTGGACAGGTGGTGCGCAATGATGGACCTGAATCACACTTTAGCAAGAGTGGCACGCCAACCATGGGCGGTATTCTGATCTTGGCTGGTATTTTTATCAGTGTATTGCTTTGGGGTGATCTGGGCAGTCGCTATGTTTGGGTCGTACTGTTCGTATTGGCGAGCTTCGGTCTTATCGGTTTCATCGATGATTATCGCAAAGTGGTTCGTAAAGATACCAAGGGATTGATTGCAAGGTGGAAATATCTCTTGCAGTCAATAGCGGCGCTAGTGATCGCGTTTTACCTTTATGCCTCTGCGGATACTGCGGGTGAAACCCAACTTGTGGTGCCATTTTTCAAAGATGTTATGCCGCAGATGGGGGCTTTCTTCATTGTGCTAGCCTACTTCACCATAGTCGGCTCGAGTAATGCGGTGAATTTAACCGATGGGTTAGACGGCTTGGCCATCATGCCTACTGTCATGGTTGCGGCAGCATTTGCCTTGATTGCCTATCTGTCTGGTCATGTACAGTTCGCTAACTATTTACATATTCCTTATCTGCCCGGGGCCGGTGAGCTGGTCATTGTCTGCACCGCGATCGTGGGGGCGGGGCTGGGCTTTCTGTGGTTTAATACTTACCCAGCACAGGTCTTCATGGGAGATGTTGGATCCCTTGCTCTTGGGGCCGCATTGGGAGCGATCGCAGTATTGGTTCGTCAGGAAATCTTATTGGTCATCATGGGTGGCGTGTTCGTGATGGAAACAGTTTCGGTGATTTTACAGGTCGGATCATACAAGCTTCGTGGTCAGCGGATCTTCCGTATGGCACCTATCCATCATCATTATGAATTGAAAGGCTGGCCCGAGCCTAGAGTGATCGTTCGATTCTGGATCATCTCACTCTTCTTGGTTCTGCTTGGTCTTGCCACGCTGAAGTTAAGGTAATTGACTATGGAACTGCACAATTCGCACCTAGTTTTAGGGTTGGGAGCCACTGGGCTCTCGGTTGTGCGCTATTTGTGCCAGCAGGGCATCACACCTCTGGTCATGGACAGTCGTGAGCAACCTCCTGGGGCCAAGCAGCTCGCGCTCGAATTTCCTGAGGTGAACTTAATTACCGGTGGCTTCGATTGTCGCTATCTGGTGCAGGCCAGTCAAATAGTCATCAGTCCAGGCATAGCCATAGATACACCTGAGATCCGTGCCGCCATAGACATGGATATCGAAGTTATCGGTGATGTCGAGTTGTTCGCAAGAGCAGTTAAAGATAGCAGCCCATGCGTCATCGGCATCACAGGCTCGAATGGTAAGTCAACGGTCACCACATTAGTGGGCGAGATGGCCAAAGCCGCCGGCCTTAATTATGCGGTGGGTGGCAACATAGGCATCCCGGCGCTGGACCTATTACAGCGTCCAATCGATCTTTATATACTCGAGCTGTCCAGCTTTCAACTAGAGACCACTCATAGCCTGAATTGCATTGCGGCGACCTGCTTAAATATCAGTGAAGATCATATGGATCGTTATCGAGATCTAGAGGCTTACAGGCAAGCTAAGTTGTCCCTTTACGATCAGAGTAAACGAGCCTTGTTTAATCGTGAAGACTGCCTGACACAACCCAATGGTCCGATGAACCAAAATAGCTTCGGTTTAACGTCACCGGTAAACGATGAATGGGGCATCAAGGACGGCAAGATAGTCCATGGGACAAGCGAGATTGTTTCATTACAAGATGTTGCGATAGTCGGCAGTCATAATCATGCCAATTTAATCGCCGCCATGGCCCTGGCAGAGCATGCCGGTATCGAAAAACAAGCCATGATTGAGGTGGCTAAGCATTTTACTGGCTTGGTTCACCGATGTGAGCTAGTGGCAAATATAGACGCAGTCTCCTACGTCAATGATTCAAAGGCGACGAATGTCGGTGCTACGGTTGCCGCGTTGCAAGGCTTAGGTGAGCATCTAGGTGACATCATTCTGATCGCCGGTGGCGATGGCAAGGGGGCCGACTTTAGTCCATTGGAAGCCGTGTTAGATAAGGTTACTCACCTCATTACCTTAGGTAAAGATGGCGATGAAATAGCGGCACTAAAAGATAACGCTAAGCGAGTCGACTCGATGGCTGATGCCGTCAAGCAAGCCGCTGGTTTGGCAACGGCTGGCGACATTGTCTTATTGTCTCCGGCTTGTGCGAGTCTGGACATGTATAAGAATTTTATGGCTAGGGGCGATGATTTTCGGCAACTGGTACAGGCGTTAAGAGGCAAAAACGTAGATCCTGAGGCTGTCACGGATGTCTAGCCAAGAGAGGCAAGTTAACGTATTTGGCTCGTCTGTTACATGGCGCTGGCCCAACATGTTTAAAGGCAATGAGGCTCCAGGCACGCAGTTGTACGATCGTGCCTTGCTGTTAGCTATCCTCTCATTGATAAGCTTTGGTTTTGTGATGGTGATGTCGGCCTCTATGCCTGAGGCGCAGAGCCTGACGGGAAATCCTTTTCACTTCGTTATCAGGCATATTGTGTATCTTATTGGCTGCGTGGTCATTTCCGCCGTAGTTCTGCAGATAGAGATGAGTCACTGGCAGAAATTTAGCCCCATGTTATTGCTTATCGTAGGCATCATGTTAGTTGCGGTTTTGTTGGTAGGGACCACAGTGAACGGCGCTAAACGTTGGTTAACGATCGGGCCGATTAGAATACAGGTAGCAGAACTGGCCAAGTTTGCATTTGCTATCTATATGTCTGGCTACCTTGTGAGGCGCCATGAAGAAGTCAGAGAAAATGCCAAGGGCTTCTATAAGCCGATTGCCGTGTTTGCGGTATATGCGGTGCTTATTCTGTTGCAGCCAGATCTGGGTACGGTTGTCGTCTTATTTGTGGGCACAGTAGGCTTACTTTTTTTGGCGGGGGCTCGATTATTTGATTTCTTCGCCCTGATCTTGACCGGGGTGTTGGCGTTTGTGGCCTTAGTATTATTGGAGCCATATCGAATGCGCCGGGTGACATCTTTCTTAGACCCATGGCAAGACCCGTTTGGCAGCGGTTATCAGTTAACTCAGTCCTTGATGGCCTATGGCCGTGGGGACTGGTTTGGGCAGGGCCTGGGTAATAGTATTCAGAAGCTAGAGTACCTGCCGGAAGCGCACACGGACTTTATTTTCGCTGTGGTAGGTGAAGAACTGGGTTTTGTGGGTATTATCTTAGTCTTATCTGTATTGTTTTTCGTTGCGTTACGCGCGATCAGACTAGGTAATTTATGTATCGCGATAGATAAGGCCTTCGAAGGTTATCTCGCCTATTCCATCGGCATCTGGATCTGTTTTCAGACGGTTGTGAATGTGGGAGCGAGTATCGGCATGTTACCGACCAAGGGCTTGACCTTGCCATTTATCAGTTATGGGGGCAGCAGCCTCTGGGTTATGACGGCCGCAGCCATGATATTGCTCCGCATCGATCATGAACGGCGTTTGAGTTGTATCCAGGCAGTACAAGGGAAAATTAATTAATGACAAATGTCTCCGCAGATAAACGTATCTTGATCATGGCCGGTGGTACCGGTGGCCATGTGTTTCCTGCTTTAGCCGTCGCCAAATTTCTGAGCCAAAAAGGCTGGAAGGTGAGATGGCTGGGTACGGCCGAGCGCATGGAGGCTCGTCTAGTGCCTCAGCATGGCTTCGATATTGATTTTATCGATATCAAGGGTGTCAGAGGCAATGGACTCGTGCGTAAGTTAGCCGCGCCATTTAAGGTGATCCGCTCTGTGATGCAAGCGAAGGAAGTGATACAAGAGTTTAAGCCAGATGTCGTCTTAGGCATGGGTGGCTTTGCCAGTGGGCCAGGAGGAATTGCAGCCAGACTGATGGGAATACCTCTGGTCTTACATGAACAGAATGCCATCCCAGGGATGACTAACAAGCTGCTGTCTCGTTTTGCAAGCAAGGTTTTATGTGCCTTCGAGGATACCTTCGAGCAAGCATCGGCTCAGGTCGTCGGTAATCCGATCCGTAAAGAGTTAGTCGAGTTAGGCCAGTCTGCGCCGCAAGACTGTGTCGAAGAGGCACTAAAAGTATTGGTCGTTGGCGGGAGTTTAGGGGCGAAAGTATTTAATGATCTTATGCCCGGAGTGACTGATGCCGTGAGTAAGACTCACTCCATTACCGTCTGGCATCAAGTGGGTAAAGGCAATCTGGTTTCGGTGCAAGGCGAGTACCAGCATCTAGGTCAAGACGGAAGCGTCATAGTCGCCGAGTTTATTGACGACATGGAAGCTGCCTATCGTTGGGCCGATGTGGTGTTATGCCGGGCTGGTGCCTTGACGGTATCTGAGTTAGCGGCCGTTGGTTTACCGAGTATCTTAGTGCCTTACCCGCACGCGGTCGACGATCATCAGACAAAAAATGCTCAAGTGTTGGTGAATGCCGGGGGCGCATTTTTACTGCCTCAGACCATTCTGGATGCCGACAAAATAATTAATAAGTTACAGATATTAGCCTCCGACAGAGCCGAGCTTTGTCAAATGGGCGCACGAGCTAAAGATGTCGCTGTCATTGACGCCACCGAAAAAGTGGCTGAAGTTTGCATCGAGTTGGCGCAGAAGGATTGAGATGAGTAAGAGCAAAGATAAATTTTCACAGTTAAGAAGCATCATTCCTGAGATGAGACGAGTTAAGCATATCTATTTCGTCGGTATCGGTGGTGCGGGCATGGGTGGAATCGCCGAAGTCTTGGTCAATGAGGGCTACCGCTTATCAGGTTCCGATATTGCCGAGAATGCTGTCACTGAAAGGCTGAGAGCCTTAGGCGCTCAAATTTATATCGGGCATCAAGCAGAACAAATTCATGATGCAGATGTGGTGGTGGTATCGACCGCTATCGATGCCGAAAACCCGGAGCTAGTCGCGGCGAGAAAGCTGAGAATACCGGTTGTGCAGCGTGCAGAGATGTTGGCTGAGTTGATGCGCTACCGTCACGGGGTCGCGGTTGCAGGTACCCACGGTAAGACAACCACGACTAGCTTGATTGCCAGTGTCTATGCTCAAGCCGATCGAGATCCTACTTTCGTTATCGGTGGTCTGCTAAATAGTGCAGGAACCAATGCGAGATTAGGTCATAGTCGTTACCTTATCGCCGAGGCTGATGAGAGTGATGCTAGCTTCTTGCATCTGCAGCCCATGGTCAGTGTAGTGACCAATATCGAAGCCGATCATATGGATACCTATGGTGGAGACTTTGAGAAATTAAAATCAACCTTCATCGATTTTCTGCACAACTTGCCATTTTATGGTGTCGCAGTGATGTGTATCGATGATCCGGTTATCCGTGAACTGCTGCCTAAAGTAGGTCGTAAAATTGTGTCCTATGGTTTTAGTGAAGCTGCGGATATTCAAGCATTGAACTTCGTTCAGCATGGTTATCGCAGTCACTTCACCCTCAGACGCGAAGGAGTGGCAGACATAGAAGTGATGGTGAATTTGCCTGGTGAGCACAATGTACTCAATGCACTGGCGGCGATTGCTGTGGCTACCGAAGATGAGATAGAAGATGAGGCCATTGTACATGCCTTGGCTGAGTTTCAGGGCATAGGAAGACGTTTTCAGCAACTCGGTAGCTTCGCCACAAGCAAGGGGGAGGTGATGTTAGTCGATGATTATGGTCACCACCCTAGTGAAGTGGCTGCAACCATTAAGGCGGCAAGATTGGGCTGGCCCGATAAGCGTCTGGTGATGATCTACCAGCCACATAGGTATAGCCGTACTCGAGATCTTTATGATGATTTTGTCGAGGTGCTATCTCAAGTCGATAGCTTAATCTTGCTCGACGTGTATGCAGCGGGAGAAGCCCCTGTACCGGGAGCCGATAGTCGGGCATTATGTCGATCCATTCGGCAGCGTGGCCAGCTGGATCCCATTTTTGTTGCCGGATCAGAGCCGCTGCTTAGCTTATTGCCGGATATTCTACAGGATGGAGACTTGTTGCTGACTCAGGGAGCCGGCAATATCGGCGCCTTGTCAAAGTTAATTGCTCAAACAAATTTAGGTTTTGAGCCTGCAAGTTTAGAGATGGGTGAAGGGTGATCTTGTACTGTATGCCATTGAAGGCGGCCGAGCTTTTGACCCAGAGCCTAGAGTCTATATAATGACCAGCTTTCCGAGGCGTATCTATGCAAGGCATACACACCGAAAGAAAGAGAACAGGTGGGATATTCGTGTCTTGGGGTGAGCTAGGTAGCCGTTGCAAGGCTAAGCTGTCGCAGATGGATTGGTACCTCTGTTTTGGGCTGATATTTCTTCTGCTGGTCCTCATGGGATTATCCATGGCCGCCTGGAAGTTGAATGTGATACTCAACGATGCGGACGCCCTGCCTATTGAAGCCGTTGCCATCAAGGGCCAGCGAACCCATACCTCAGACGAGGAGATACAGACGGCCCTGCAGGGCTTGATGCAGAGAAGCTTTTTTTCTGCCGATGTCAATCAAGTTCAGGAGGCGTTAGAGGCATTGCCATGGGTTTATCAAGCGTCGGTGAGACGTGAATGGCCTGCTAAATTGAGAGTCTACTTAGTCGAGCAAGATGTGGTTGCCCATTGGAATGGCGATGCCTGGCTCAACCATCTTGGGGAGGTGTTCGATGCCCCTCAAAAAGAGGACATTGGTCCCTTGCCAAGATTAGCCGGCCCTGAAGATCAGTCTAAGCTAGTGTTGACCACGTATCGGCAAGTGAGTGAGTTACTGAACATTAATGGCTTTGACTTAGAGGGATTAAGTTTGAGTCCCAGACATGCGTGGCATGGCGTCTTAAGTAGTGGAGTCATGCTAGAGCTGGGTAGAGAAGATAAAATGGCGAGGATACAAAGGTTTATAAACGTGTATCCGATGCTCATAAAGCAAGATAAAGACCTTGCTAAGGTAGATTTGCGCTACGACACCGGATTAGCCGTGAGTTGGGTTAACGCACAGAAGAGAACCAATAAATAATGACCAAGAATCAAGATAGAAACCTGATCGTTGGATTGGACATAGGCACGTCAAAAGTTGCTGTGATTATAGGTGAAGTGCTGCCCGATGGTGAAATAAGCGTCATCGGTTTGGGGACCCACCAATCCAGAGGCATGGATAAGGGGGGGGTGAATGACCTCGATTCTATTGTACGCAGTGTCCAGCGAGCCTTAGATCAGGCCGAATTGATGGCCGACTGTCAGGTCTCGTCTGTCTACTTAGGCATCTCCGGAAAGCATATCGCATGTCAAAATGAGAATGGCATGGTGTCGATCAATGATGAAGAAGTCACCCAGGACGATGTCGATAATGTTATCCATACGGCTCGTTCGGTGAAGATACCGACAGAGCGTCGTATTTTACATGTGTTACCACAAGAGTACGCCATCGATGTTCAGGATGGGATCAAGAGTCCTATTGGCATGTCCGGTATGCGCATGGAAGCCAAAGTGCATATCGTCACATGTGCCAATGATATGGCGAAAAATATAACTAAGAGTGTCGAGCGTTGTGGTCTTAAAGTCGATGATCTCGTGTTCTCGGCGATTGCTTCAGCCGACTCGGTGTTGACCAATGATGAGAAAGATCTCGGGGTCTGTCTGGTCGATATCGGCGGTGGAACAACCGATATCTCGGTATATACCAATGGTGCATTGAGGCATTGTGCGGTGATACCGGTCGCGGGGAATCAGGTGACTAATGATATCGCCAAGATTTTCCGTACTCCTCTGGCTCATGCAGAACAGATAAAAGTTCAGTACGCTAGCGCCCGAAGCGCTATGGTGAGTCGTGAAGACAGTATAGAAGTCCCATCTGTAGGGGGGCGTCCGTCTCGAACAATGTCGAGGCATACCTTGGCGGAAGTGGTTGAGCCAAGATATCAAGAATTATTTGAGCTGGTATTGAAAGAATTACGCGATTCTGGTCTAGAGGATCAGGTCGCTGCTGGTATCGTGCTCACCGGTGGAACATCTTCCATCGAGGGGGCTGTGGATGTGGCTGAAGCCACATTCGGTATGCCGGTAAGAGTAGCAAACCCACTACCTGTGAAAGGCTTATTCGAATATGTTGATCAGCCCATATATTCGACCGGTATTGGCTTGTTACACTACGGAGCAAGAAGATTGTTTGAACGTCAGTTTGAGCGTCCTGAGCGACAAGGGGTAACCAGTCTTTGGAATCGGGTTCAAAGTTGGTTTAAAGGTGAGTTTTAATACCAAGTTAGTACATTAACTTAGTGTTTGATTTGGTATTTCATATATAACGCAGGCAAAACGGAGAGAAGACCATGTTTGAGATCATGGACAGTCATACAGATGAAGCGGTGATCAAGGTCATCGGTGTCGGTGGCGGTGGCGGAAACGCAGTAGAGCATATGGTTAAACACAACATCGAAGGTGTTGAGTTTGTTGCGACTAACACAGATGCGCAAGCACTGAGAAAGTCATCTGCTGGTACAACTATTCAATTAGGACGCGATGTCACTAAGGGTTTAGGCGCCGGAGCAAATCCAGAAATAGGCCGTTTGGCCGCAGAAGAAGACAGAGAAAATATCCGCAATGCTCTTAAGGGCTGTGACATGATCTTCATTGCTGCGGGTATGGGTGGCGGAACCGGAACCGGAGCCGCACCAGTAGTCGCAGAAATAGCCAAAGAAGAAGGGATCTTAACGGTTGCGGTCGTGACCAAGCCGTTTCCTTTCGAAGGCAAGAAGCGCATGACTTATGCGGAGCAAGGCATCGAAGAGCTGGCTAAGCATGTGGATTCACTGATCACAATTCCTAATGAGAAGCTGCTTAAAGTATTAGGGCGTGGCACATCGCTGTTAGATGCATTTGCTGCGGCTAACAATGTACTTCTTGGTGCCGTTCAAGGTATTGCCGAGCTTATCACGCGTCCGGGTTTGATTAACGTCGATTTCGCCGATGTGAAGACTGTGATGTCTGAGATGGGCAACGCCATGATGGGCACTGGTGTCGCCAGTGGTGAAGACCGAGCCGAAGAGGCCGCCGAAGCTGCTGTAGCCAGTCCATTGTTGGAAGATATCGATCTGGCTGGAGCCCGTGGTGTGTTGGTCAATATCACAGCTGGCATGGATATGAGCATAGAAGAGTTTGAGACCGTGGGTAACCATGTCAAAGCTTATGCTTCGGATAATGCCACTGTGGTTGTTGGTGCGGTTATCGATCCAGAAATGAGTGATGAGCTACGTGTTACTGTCGTTGCTACTGGTATAGGCTCAGAGAAGAAGGCTGATATCCAATTGGTGACCAAGCCTGCTCCTCGTCCAGAGACTGTAGTGACCCCAGAAGTTCGTACCGAGCCACAAGGTGAAGAGCTTGTTCAGCCTATGGCTAGCGGCAATGTGGTTTCTGTGGCGCAGACGGTAGTGACACCAGCACCAAGGAATGAAACTGATTACTTAGATATTCCCGCTTTCTTACGTAAGCAAGCTGATTAAGCTGTTAGTGTGGGAGGGGCAATAATTAAATTTCGCTGCATGTTGCTGTTGGCGAATTTTGGTTAATCTGCAAAGATATGCTAACATATTTGACCAGCCACGCCTGAATCTAGTGATTCAGGGGATAGGTTGATTGCTTTTTTTGTTGATATATACAGGTAAGACTATGATTTTTCAAAGAACTGTTAAAGAAATGGTAAAAACAACCGGAGTCGGATTACATTCCGGCAATAAGGTGACTTTGAGTATCAAGCCTGCACCAGTTAATTCGGGTATCGTACTCGTGCGCACAGACTTGGAGCCTGCAGTTTCTATTCCTGCCAAGGCGGAACTTGTCCGTGAAACAACCATGTGTACGGCACTGGTAAATGACGATGGCATTCGTATATCAACGATCGAGCACCTATTTGCAGCGCTTGCGGGACTCGGTATCGACAATGCCATCATTGAAGTCGATGCGCCTGAGATACCTATTATGGATGGCAGTGCTAGTCCATTTGTTTTCTTATTACAATCAGTAGGAATTCAAGAGCAAGCCGCCCCCAAGAAATATTTAAGAATCAAGAAAAACATACGTGTCGAAGACGGTGATAAATGGGTAGAGTTAAAGCCTTATAAAGGCTTCAAAGTCGATTTTACTATCGACTTCGATCACCCGGAAATTGCGCGTAGTAATCAGCATATGGTGATGGATTTCTCATCTTCAGCCTTTATTCGTGATATCAGTAGGGCGAGAACCTTTGGGTTTATGCGTGATATTGAGTATTTACGTGCTAATAATTTAGCCTTAGGCGGTAGCATGGAGAATGCCGTTGTGCTTGATGAATATAAAGTTCTCAACCCCGATGGTCTGCGTTATGAGGACGAGTTCGTTAAGCACAAAATTTTAGATGCGTTTGGTGATTTGTATGTTGCAGGCTATGCCATAGTCGGTGAGTTCTGCGCATATAAGACTGGGCATGCGCTAAATAATCAATTGGTACGTGCTTTACTTGCCCAGCAGGATGCCTGGGAACTAGTCAGCTTCGAGAAAGAAGATGAAGCGCCAGTGAGTTTTTCGGTTCCTAGCGGCGCAGTATTTGCCTGATAGTGAACTAAGATTGCCTTGAACGGCTGGCTAAAGCAGCCAGCCGTTTTAGTTTTATTCCTAAAGATCCTCCCGTATGTTCAGCTAGCGCCTCTATGTGTTCTGCAGCAACTTTAGTAATTTTGTTGTTATTTGTTTTGGGTTTTGTTGCATACAAAAACAGACTCGGGTTGACTTTAACTTCGATAGCGGACAGCATGGGTAACGTTTCGGCTTGAAGCTGTTGCAAAATTTTGGCTTTTTGGAAGTTTATTCTTGCAGCCCATGCAGCAGTCGTCGTTTCGATAACTAGAACACCCTGACGGAGATTGGCAACCTTGAGTTGCTGTGACACTGGACCGGTCAGCACTTGTTTCACGTAACGATCCAAGTGCAACAGAAGTTCTGCCTTTTCAGCTATATCAGGGAATTTCCCTTGCTGATGCAGTAACTGGCTTAGATCTTGAGGGGGCTTTTTCATATGATAATAAAATGGCTTAATTAGGCTATGAGTGTAACAGTTTTTATTCAAGGTCGAAATGGCGCCACAAGATGGCAGCCTGGTAAACGTTGGCTATTATTGCCCGTTCTGTTGCTCGCAGCCGGAACTGGCTTGTATCAGCACAACACCAAACAAATTCAGCAACAGCAGACTAATACCGATAATGAACGTGTTGCTCGTGAAGAGCAGAAACAAGAACTTATTGAGCTTAAAGGCGCGACTGAATCACAACTAGCCATGCTGGTAACTCATGTTGCCCGTATGCAAGCTAAAGTGACTCGTCTCGAAGCGCTCGGTCTGCAAATCGCTAAGAACAATCAATTAGAAGATCAGTTTGATTTCTCTTCCGAAGTCGGTGTTGGAGGCCTGAGTGATTTGGGTGCCAACATTGAACTCGATCAACTTATTCTGGATATGGATAAGTTAGTGTCACGAATAGATAATAATAATGCTCAACTTTCAATACTTGAAACTGTCTCATCTAATCTCCATATAGATGAAGAGCGTTATATATCTGGGCGTCCCATCCGTAAAGGTTGGTTATCGTCGCCCTACGGTTTACGTAATGATCCTTTTAGCGGGCGCAGAACGATACATAAAGGTATCGATTTCGCCGGTAAAGAGGGCACCAAGGTGGTTGCGACTGCAGCTGGAGTGATCACTTGGGCAGGAAAAATGTTTGGTTATGGTGAGTTGGTAGAAATAGACCATGGTAATGGTCTGCGAACTCGCTATGGACATAATAAATCTCTGTCAGTAACTGTGGGTGATGTCGTCGCCAAAGGCGAAGGTGTTGCACTTATGGGGAGTACTGGTCGTTCGACTGGACCTCATGTGCATTACGAAGTGTTGCGGGGTGGGCAACAGATAGATCCACAGAAGTTTGTCTACCGCAAAGCAAGTTAACTTAATAATTGGCATTCAGACTCGACAGGGACTAGGCCAACAACATAAAAAGTGGTTCAGATGTTTGGTAAAATACTGACAAAATTATTTGGTAGTCGCAACGATCGTACACTTAAGTCTCTTAGTAAGGTTGTCACTGAGATCAATGCGCTCGAAGAAGATTATGAAAAGTTAACTGATGATGAGTTAAAGGGGAAAACCTCGACTTTTCGTGAGCGTTTAAATGCTGGGGAAACATTAGATGATGTTTTACCAGAAGCGTTCGCGGTTGTTCGTGAGGCATCTAAGCGTGTATTCGAGATGCGTCACTTCGATGTACAGATGCTCGGCGGCATGGTTCTAGATAGTAATCGTATTGCTGAGATGCGTACCGGTGAAGGTAAAACTTTGACGGCGACACTACCTGCCTATTTGAATGGATTAACCGGTAAGGGTGTACATGTCATTACTGTTAACGATTATCTTGCCCGTCGCGATGCCGAAAATAACCGTCCACTTTTTGAGTTTCTAGGCTTAACCGTTGGCATCAACGTAGCAGGCTTAGGCCAGCAAGAGAAGAAAGACGCATATCACTCAGACATTACTTACGGAACCAATAATGAGTTTGGTTTCGACTATCTGCGTGACAATATGGCGTTTTCACCTCAAGAACGTGTTCAACGCCCACTTCATTATGCCCTGATCGATGAAGTTGATTCGATTCTTATCGATGAAGCGAGAACGCCACTGATCATCTCTGGCGCTGCCGAAGATAGTTCGGCTCTCTATACTAAGATCAATACGCTAATTCCGCAGCTTGTCCGTCAGGATAAAGAAGATACGGAAGAGGTGATCGGCGATGGAGATTATTCTATCGACGAGAAAGCTAAACAAGTACACATGACCGAACGTGGTCAGGAGAAAGTCGAAGTTCTGCTGACCGAGCGAGGCATGTTAGCCGAAGGTGACTCCCTCTATTCGGCAGCGAATATTTCATTAGTGCATCATGTTAATGCAGCGCTTCGTGCTCATACACTCTTCGAGAGAGATGTCGACTATATCGTTCAGGACAATGAAGTGGTCATTGTCGATGAGCACACCGGGCGTACCATGCCGGGTCGTCGCTGGTCGGAAGGTCTTCATCAAGCTGTTGAAGCCAAAGAAGGCGTCAATATTCAGAATGAAAACCAGACGCTGGCTTCGATCACGTTCCAGAACTTCTTCCGTCAGTATGAAAAGCTTGCGGGTATGACAGGTACCGCAGATACCGAAGCGTTCGAGTTCCAGCATATCTATGGTTTAGATACGGTTGTTATCCCGACCAACCGACCTATGGTAAGAAAAGATAATGCCGATCTGGTTTATCTGACTCCCGATGAGAAATATACTGCAATCGTCGAAGATATTCAGGGTTGCCGCGAACGTGGACAGCCAGTTCTTGTGGGTACAGTCTCAATCGAACAGTCTGAGCTCTTAGCTCGCCTGATGCAGAAAGAGAAGATTCCCCATGAAGTCTTGAATGCTAAATTTCATGAGCGTGAAGCCGAAATTGTTGCACAAGCAGGAAGGAAGGGAGCCGTTACCATCGCCACCAATATGGCGGGTCGTGGTACCGATATCGTCCTTGGCGGTAACTGGGCGATGGAGATCGAAGCTCTTGAGAACCCAACGTCTGAACAGAAAGCTAAGATTAAGGCCGATTGGCAAGTTCGTCACGACGAAGTGGTTGAAATCGGCGGGTTACATATTTTAGGTACCGAGCGTCATGAGTCACGTCGTATCGATAATCAGCTGCGTGGACGTTCGGGTCGACAAGGTGATGCAGGCTCTTCACGTTTTTATCTTTCAATGGAAGATAGCTTAATGCGTATTTTTGCCTCCGAGCGGGTTTCATCAATGATGAAGAAACTTGGCATGGAAGAAGGTGAAGCCATTGAGCACCCTTGGGTATCACGCGCTATTGAGAATGCCCAACGTAAAGTAGAAGCTAGAAACTTCGATATCCGTAAGCAGTTACTGGAGTTTGATGATGTAGCCAATGATCAACGTCAGGTCGTTTACGCTCAGCGAAATGAGTTGATGGATGCCGAAGATATTCAAGATACTATCGTTAACATTCAAGCCGACGTAGTCAATGGCCTAGTCGATCAATATGTTCCGCCTCAATCATTAGAAGAGTTGTGGGATGTGCCAGGCCTTGAAAAGCGTCTGGAGCAGGAATACGCGATTAAAATGCCACTGCAGGAGTGGTTGGATAAGGAAGACGACCTTCATGAGGAGACACTTCGTGAACGTATCCTAGAGACTTGGGCCAAAGCATATCAAGCCAAAGAAGAAATGGTCGGTGCACAGGTTCTGCGTCAGTTCGAAAAAGCTGTCATGCTGCAAACCTTAGATGGACTCTGGAAAGAGCACCTAGCTGCTATGGACCATCTGCGTCAAGGTATTCATCTGCGAGGTTATGCGCAGAAAAACCCTAAGCAGGAATATAAGCGTGAATCTTTTGAAATGTTCCAACAGATGTTGGAATCATTGAAGCATGATGTGATCAGCGTGATGTCAAAGGTCCAGGTGCAGGCACAGTCAGATGTTGAAGAGATGGAAGAACGTCGACGTCAAGAAGAAGCAAAGATCCGCCTAGACTATCAGCATGCTGCCGCAGAAGCGTTAGTGGGTGCAGAACAGGCTCCAGATTTAGCTGGGCATATTCCGACGGTACGCGAAGGGGCAAAAGTGGGTCGTAACGATCCTTGCCCATGTGGTTCGGGCCGTAAGTATAAGCAGTGTCACGGTAAGCTTACCTAAGTTAGTTAGGCCGGAATGCAGAATAAACCTGAAAGTCACTCATCTGAGTGGCTTTTTTATATCTTACTGCTTCTCAATTGCTAGCAGGTTTAAAAGACCATCGACGATTTAATGAGCCATAATGCACGAATTGTGGATAAATCTGGGGGTAAGCAGTGGGTTAGTTGTGACTATCAGAAAAGTTATAAAAAAGATCGTTTTTATTCATAAAACTGCTTGCGATCATTCTAATACTGCCTATAATGCGCATCCACTGACACGGTAAACAGTCCTACTAAGCATTAAGTTGAGTAAGACACTGTCGAGTCAGGGCAACAAGTTAGCTTAATTTTATAATAGTTTTTAGGTTGTTTTTAACGCTTAAAAATCTTTTTAAAAAAGCACTTGACGCCAACCAAGGAAAGCGTAGAATACGCCTCCTCAAGCCAACGACCTAGCGTCACGGCGGCATCATAAAATGATGCAACGCTCTTTAACAATTTATCAAGTAATCTGTGTGGGCACTCACAGGTGTTGAGTTATTCGAAATTGCCTCTCACGAGGTAATCAAAAATTTAACTCGACGAATCTCTTACTCCTTTATAAGGAATAGAGAAGCTGAGTGACCATAGCGACTTTGGTTTCTACTTTCTTACTCTCACGAGCAAGCAAAGTAAATTCAAAGAAGCAAAATATGTAAGCTTCATTGGCATTCTCTTTATAGAGAGTGATTAATGAAAAACAGTTTTTTGTTTTCACTTTTTAAAAAGTGAACACATAGTTTCGTTGAGCCGATGTCATCATCGAAAGAGGATGCATCAAAAAACTTTAATTGAAGAGTTTGATCATGGCTCAGATTGAACGCTGGCGGCAGGCCTAACACATGCAAGTCGAGCGGAAACAGGAAGTAGCTTGCTACTTTGCTGTCGAGCGGCGGACG